>NZ_CP088245.1:643214-1248928 GCF_021117275.1 Metabacillus sp. B2-18 | reverse complement strand
TCAATAGAAACAACAGGTGCATCCTCACTATAAATATTTTGATAAGAAGTCTCTGTTTGTTTTAAATGTTTCGGCAGGTTTAACCAAAGCTGTAATGTATGAGCAATATCATCTTCTACACCTTCCTCAGCATGCCTTGCGGCCCACCCGGCGTTCATATATTGAACATCTCCCGGTTCTAAAATATCTCTTCCTCCAGCATTATCAATATGCTCCAAACATCCATCTACAACATAGGTGATTGTCTGAAAACCACGATGAGGATGATCGGAAAATGTTCCTCTCTTAAACCAATCCTCAGCCATTAAAATAAATGGGTCAAACTCCTTCCAACGATCCACGGGCAGTACCCATCCCTTTTGAATAGATGGAAAGCCTACTTCTTCATATTTAACATACCAATGATCTTTTACACTTCTCTGAAGTGCTTGTGTAGTTTCTTTAGTCAAAATGCTCACTCCCTAATAATGATTTACTCTTCATCTTCCTTACCAATAACAATCACTTCCGTCTCCAGGTCAACACCATATTTCTCTTTCACTGTTTTTTTAATCACCTGAATTAACTCTACATAGTCCTTTGCAGTTGCATGATCCACATTAACAATAAATCCGGCATGCTTTCTTGATACCTCTGCTCCTCCGATTCTCAATCCTTGAAGACCAGAATCCTGTATTAGTTTTCCCGCATAGTATCCTGGTGGTCGTTTAAAGACACTCCCACATGATGGATATTCAAGTGGCTGCTTTTGCTCTCTTAGTCTTGTATTTTCATCCATCTTTCCTTTTATTTGATCATATTGACCATACTGAAGTTCAAATTCTGCCTGTAACACAACATAGTTATTTTGGGATACAATGCTTTTTCTGTAGCCTAACAAAAGAGCTTCTTTTTCTAAAACGAGAAGTTCTCCCGATTCTGTTAGAACTAAAGCTTTCTTTAGAACATCAGAGATCTGGCCACCATATGCTCCAGCATTCATACAGAGTGCTCCACCTACTGTCCCTGGAATTCCACAGGCAAACTCAAGACCAGATAATTTTTCATTCAGTGCCATTCTTGACACATCAATGATATTCGCACCTGCTTGTGCAGTTATGACTCGATCCTTTACTTTTACTTCATTTAGCTTTTTTAAGCTTATGACCAATCCCTCAATTCCACTATCCTTTACAATTAAATTTGTACCATTTCCGATAATAGTTATTGGGACTTTGTTTTCTTTAGCTTTCTTATAAATCAATTGGATTTGTTCATGTGTTGATGGTGTGATCAATATATCCGCTTCTCCACCAAGTTTTGTAAACGTATATTTCTTAATTGGTTCATAAAATTTTATATTCTTTGTTTCCAACACATCTTTTAACAGGCTTTTCATGTATACTAAATTGCTCATGTTGCTCACCTTTTCATCATATTTTTCAATGCAGCAATATCAGAATTTGCACTTAATATTTTAGTTGTTATAGCAACATTATGTTTTTCTATACAAAGTGAAATTAATAACGCGTAACTTTTTATATGTTTTAGTATAAAAAGTGAACATCTTCATTACATCATATGGTTTTCATAATTGCAAATATTAAATTCTAATATCACTCTATATTGATGACATGCTCATTTTCATTATAGTCAATCGTACTAAAAATGTGCTTCATCAAGTATATTTTACTTTGTGAACCTTAGAAGATATAAAGTGAAAAAACGACAAAAACCGGGAAGTGACAGGCACTACCCGTTTTTTTTACCACCTAGCTCCAGTAGGACTAGGGCATCTTTTTTCAAAAAATTTTGCACGGTATTCAACAAGACATCCACTATAAGAACAAGTTGTTCCGTAAACAAACGAAGGGCAATCTTGACAAGCTTCTAGACGCTTTTTATAGATCTCATCAGAAACAATTAAATTGTCAGGTAAGTGTTTAGAAAGGATTCTATCTACTTCTTCTTTTTTGATAATGACATTTCCAGAACAACCTTTACATACGTTGGTTGTCATAATCATTTACTTCCTTTCTATATTAAATCGTTAACAATACAACAGACATCGGTGGTAATGTTACATCAAGTTGACCATTACTTACAGTGAATTGTGTAAATTCAGCTGGAGCTACTACTTCTGGCTGCTCAAACGTATTGTGTGCATCAATCGTTTCAGCAGTTAAAATTGTACCAGTAATACTACTAACCTCTTTCAATCCACGAAGTTGAAGAGATAATGCTCCAGATTCTTTATGATCAATATTGTATAAGCTGATGTTAACTTTGCCGTTTTTATCTTGAGATGCTGAAACAGATACTTGATCCACTTCTTGACCATTGTATTTGTATTTTCCAACAGTAGCATCAACTGAGAGTACTGTTGCATCTTGGTGTACTTTATACATATCAAATACATGGTAAGTAGGAGTAAGAATCATTTTTTCTCCTTCTGTTAACACCATTGCTTGAAGAACATTTACTGTTTGGGCAATATTTGTCATTTGAACACGATCACTATGCTTATGGAAAATATGGAAGTGGACGGCAGCAACTAATGCATCACGAATCGTGTTTTGCTGATAAAGAAATCCTGGATTTGTTCCTTCTTCAACATCAAACCATGTACCCCATTCATCTATAATCATACCAACACGTTTTTCAGGGTCATATTTATCCATGATCGTGCTATGCTTTGTAATTAATTCATCCATATGCAGTGCTTTTTGCATCGTGATGAACCACTCATCCTCAGGAAAGCCTGTTGCAGATCCTTTTCCTGTCCAGAATTCACCAGGAATTGTATAGTAGTGAAGACTTAATCCATCCATTAAGCGCCCTGCTTCACGCATTAACACTTCTGTCCAATTATAGTCATCTACGTTTGCTCCACCGGCAATTTTATAGATTTTATTATTTCCATAATTTCTTACATATGTTTGGTAACGACGGTATAGATCTGCATAATATTCAGGACGCATATTTCCGCCACAGCCCCAGTTTTCGTTACCTACACCAAAGTATGTAAGTTCCCAAGGCTTTTCTCTACCATTCTCTTGGCGCCAGTTGGCCATTGGAGACTCACCGTCAAATGTCATATATTCAACCCATTCAGACATTTCTTGAACAGTACCACTGCCCACGTTTCCGCAAATATAAGGCTCACAACCTAATAAATCACATAGCATCATGAATTCATGAGTTCCAAAGTGATTGTTTTCAACTACACCACCCCAGTGGGTGTTTACCATTCTTTTTCTTTCACTTCTTGGTCCGACTCCATCTTTCCAATGATATTCATCAGCAAAACAGCCTCCTGGCCAACGAAGCACAGGAATGTTAATTTGTTTTAATGCTTCAAGCACATCGTTTCGAATTCCGTTCGTGTTTGGAATTGGTGAATCTTCCCCAACCCAAATGCCTTCATAAATACAACGGCCTAAATGTTCAGCAAAATGTCCATAAATATTACGGTTAATTTTTCCTTTACTAACATCTGCATTAATAACAATTGAATTTTTCATACTCAATTCCTCCCATGCTTTTTTAGTGATAGTAGAAAGACGAGGAAACTAGAAACATAACATTTCATTTTTGTTTTCCTCGTCTATAAATCAATACCTATTACTTATATACAACGTCGTTCCAACGTAACTCATTTTTAAAGCTATGCTTATTTGTATCATTATTAATAAGAACACATTCAACCCCTACTAGCTCTGCCCAATCTCTAAGCTGGTCTGGTGTTACTTTATAAGAAAAGACTGTATGGTGTGCTCCACCAGCAATGATCCAGTTTTCTGTTCCTTCGCTTAATGAAGGCTGAGGCGTCCAAAGGACTCTTGCAACAGGAAGGTTTGGTAAATCTTTTTCTGGTTGCACAGCATCGACTTCGTTTACAACAAGACGGAAGCGATGTCCTAAATCAATAATTGATGCATTTAAAGCAGCACCGCTCTTTCCATCAAAGATGAATCGCGCAGGATCTTCTTTTCCACCAATTCCTAAAGGATAAACAGCAATCTTTGGCTTAGTTGCTGAAATAGTTGGACAAATCTCCAGCATGTGTGAACCTAACACTAATTCATTTCCAGGTTCGAAATGATACGTATAATCTTCCATAAATGAAGTATCTTCGTTATTTGCCATGATCTTTAAAATGCGGAGTAAACCAGCTGTTTTCCAGTCTCCTTCACCAGCAAAGCCATATCCTTGTGCCATTAATCGTTGTACAGCTAGACCAGGAAGTTGCTTCATACCATGGAGATCTTCAAACGTTGTTGTAAACGCTGTATAACCACCTTCTTCTAAGAACGCTTTCATTCCTAGTTCAATTCTTGCCTGATAGCGAATAGATTCTCGTACTGGACCCGCTTCTTGGCCTTCAGCTACAATATCGTATTCTCTTTCATACTCTTCCATTAGCTGATCAATTTCTAGTTCAGAAATATCATTCATTCGCTGAACTAAATCACCAACGCCGTAACCGTTAATGGTCCAGCCAAGTTTAATTTGTGCCTCTACTTTGTCTCCCTCAGTTACAGCAACTCTGCGCATGTTATCTCCAAAGCGCGCTATTTTCAAATGCTGACCTTCCATAAAAGCAACAGACGTGTTCATCCAACTACCAATTTTGCTTCGAACTTCATTATTTTGCCAATGACCAACAACTACTTTTCTTTTTACATTTAGTCTTGTTGCCATAAATCCAAATTCACGATCACCATGTGCAGATTGATTCGTGTTCATAAAATCCATATCAATGCTATCCCATGGAATATCACGGTTAAATTGTGTGTGAAGATGAAGCATTGGTTTTTGTAAGCTTGAAAGTCCGGCAATCCACATTTTTGCTGGAGAGAACGTATGCATCCATGTAATAATACCTGCACAGTTTTCATCAGCATTTGCTTCTAAACATAATTTACGGATGGAATCTGCATCCTTTAAAACTGATTTAAATACTAGCTTATATGTTAATGTAGAATCTTGGTCAAGACCTTCTGTAATTACTTTTGAGTTTGCCTCAACTTCTCTTACTGTTTCTTCTCCGTATAAATCTTGACTACCCGTTACAAACCAAAATTCGTATGGTTTCACTGTTAGCATAATGGTTTCCCCCTAAACGATAGTTACTGTTTCACTTCTTTGTTTTTCTGACCATAATAAGCGTTTGCTCCATGCTTACGAAGATAATGTTTATCTAGCAAGAATTGATCGATTGGACCAGCAATTGGATTTAATTGATACGTGTGTAATGCCATCTTGGCTACCTCTTCTAAAACAACTGCATTATGAACTGCTTGACTGGCATTCTTTCCCCAAACGAACGGTGCATGACCTGAAACGAGTACACCTGGCATCGCTATTGGGTCTATATCTTTAGATTGAAATGTTTCTATAATGACATTTCCTGTTTCTAGTTCATAGCCTCTAGTAATCTCATCTTCTGTTAAAGCTCTTGTACAAGGAATTTCTCCATAATAATAATCAGCATGAGTTGTTCCTAATGCTGGAATTGGACGACTTGCTTGAGCCCAGCTAGTTGCCCATGGTGAATGTGTATGTACAACTCCACCAATCGAAGGAAATGCTTTATAAAGTGCTAAATGTGTTGCTGTATCAGACGATGGGCGCATATCTCCTTCAACTACTTCACCATTCAAATTGACTACAACTAAATCTTCAGCCTTTAGCTTTTCATAAGGGACTCCACTAGGTTTAATGACTACAAGTCCTTTTTCACGATCAATTCCACTTACGTTTCCCCATGTAAAAGTAACCATTTTATATTTTGGTAACTGCAGGTTTGCCTTTAAAACTTGTTCTTTTAACTGTTCAAGCATCAGTTGTCTCCCCTTTCTTTTGAAAAGTGGGGTCTAAAGATGGATGCCCCGCTTCAGAAAATTGAGTGATAGATATATTGGATTTATTGTGTAATTTTCTCTTTTGCTTTGTTAGATTGAGCATGTTTTATCTTCTTTAAGTTTTTCATCACGTTATTTTCGCCACGACCGAAATAATCATATAATCTTGCATATTCAGAGAATAGTTGGTCGTAAACTTGTGAATTCTCATGATTAGGTTGATAAACATAATCTTTTAATCTAGCCATTTCTTTTGCTGCATCTTTAATATCATCGTATCCTCCACGTTCTTTACCAGCTGCAACTGCTCCAAACATTGCAGAACCAAGAGCTGGAGTTTGAGATGAAGCAGAAATTTTGATATCCATTTTTAATACATCTGAATAAATTTGCATCATTAATGCATTTTTCTCAGCAATTCCACCACATGCGTATACTTCATGAATCGGAACTCCACTATTTCTAAATGCCTCAACAATTGTTCGTGTTCCATATGCTGTTGCTTCAATTAAAGCTCGATAAATTTCCTCAGGCTTCGTTAGTAATGTAGCTCCTAATAAAACCCCTGTTAAATCAGCATCTACAAGTGTAGATCGATTTCCATTCCACCAGTCAAGCGAAATTAAACCGCTTTCACCAACCTCCAGTTTAGCTGCTTTTTCTGTTAACAATTGGTGGATGTTCATTCCTTTTTGTTGTGCTTCTTCATAGTAGCTAGCAGGTACACAGTTTTCTGTGAACCATTCAAAATGATCTCCTACACATGATTGACCTGCTTCATATCCCATAAATCCTGGAATTACTCCATCTTCTACAACACCACACATACCCGGTACTACTTCTTCTTTTTCTCCTAGTAAGATGTGACAAGTAGATGTTCCCATAATCATGAGAAGCTTGCCTGGCTCGGTAATTCCAACAGCAGGTACAGCAACATGTGCATCAACATTTGCTATAGCAACTGCGGTTCCTGGATTCAATCCAATCATTTTAGCAGCTTTCTCTGTTAACTCTCCCGCTTTAGAGCCTATTGGATAAATATTAGTAGATAACTTTTCATCAACAACATTTTCCAAGCGAGGATCTAATGCTTTAAAAAATTCTTTTGATGGATATCCTTCTTGCTTATGCCATATCGCTTTATATCCAGCTGTACAACTGTTCCTTTTCAAGTCACCTGTAAGCTGATAAGTGACCCAGTCTGTTGCTTCCACAAATTGATCTGCAGCATCGTAAATCTCTGGTGCCTCATTAAGGATCTGCCATAATTTAGGTACAAGCCATTCTGAAGAAATTTTTCCTCCATATCTTTGTAAAAATGCTTCTCCTCTTGTTTCTGCAATTTCATTTAAAGAATTTGCTTCATCTTGTGCCGCATGGTGTTTCCATAATTTAACATAGCTATGTGGATGGTTCATGTATTGTTCTGTTAAACATAGTGGTGTTCCGCTTGTGTTAATAGGTAATACCGTACAAGCTGTAAAATCAATTCCAATACCAATAACATCGTCAGCTAAAACGTTAGCTTGTTTTAGGACATCAGGAACTGTTGTTTCCAAAACTTCTATATAATCTGTAGGATGTTGCAAAGCCCAGTCATTTTCTAATTTGGTAACTCCATCTGGTAAGTATTCATCCATTACACCATGAGTATAAGGCTTTACCGAGGTTGCTATTTCTTTTCCTGTTCCGATCTCCACAAGAACGGCTCTACCAGATTGAGTGCCGTAATCAACACCAATTGAATATTTAGTCATTTAAAATCCCCCCGATTCTTCCAGTTACTATTTAATTAACTATCAATTTATCAATTTATCAATATTTCATTATTATCATACGTACAAATTTTAGATAATTATTATGATTTCGTATACAACTTAAACGAAAAATTCACAAATCATAACTTATACGTATAACCTTAATTAAATTTTAGCACTTATTTGATATTTTTCAATACAAATTTCATTATTTTCTAAGAAATAGTTGTATTTTTGCATTAAAAATGTATAAAACAGCAAAAATTCATCCTTACAAGTTTAGTGGTTTTTCTACTTTTTTCCCTACAATTACTTCCCCACTAGAATTTTTCCCTGCAAATACCATAGTTGGTCTCCATAAGGTCCAATCCCAAGCTGCCAGTACTAATACTTGGTAAGTTCCATTGTTACAATTCAAGAAAAACTCAAAATGGTTTTCCCCTTTATGTGACCAATATCCATCCTTCGATCCCTCAAACCTACCGTCAAATAAAAAATGAAGTGATTCCGATTGTATTTGCTCATGGTAATTGTTATCCAAATGAAGGATTTCCCAATTTCCAACCATAAACGTTGAATTAATCGGTTGCTCCTTTTCACCCGCATATCTTTCTGGAGATATTAATGGCCATCCATCATCTGTCCAGAGAATTCTTCTAATATGAAGTGCGTGATGTTTTCTGGTCTTCTCACCTCTTGCATGGTGACAAACATAATAGTCTTCACCATCTTTTAATACCGAATTATGTCCAGGCCCAATCCACCCCTCTTCTTTACCAAATTTATATCCTCCCAACACTTTCATCCCAACTTCATTTGGAGGCAAATCAATATTGGTCATTTCATTTCCATTACAATCTATGTAAGGTCCTTCGATTTTGTCTGCTCTTGCAACACGTATATGGTAATCTTTAAATAGCGAATCATATGAAACAAATAAGTAATATTTTTTATAAGTAGGATGGTAGACAATATAAGGCCCTTCAACAGCTCCCTCAACTGAAAGATGTCTCTTGGAAATTAAGGTACCGTTGCCTTTCTCCTTTAACTTTCCTGTATTCTCATCTATACGAGCAACAAAAATCCCACCAAAAAAAGACCCGTAGACCATCCATGGATTTCCTTCTTCATCAAATGTGATATTAGGATCAATCGCATTTGGATCACTTTCACCTTGTTTTGTTTTGATAACCTCACCTTGATCTTTCCATGGACCTTCAATTGATTGACTTGTTGCAACACCTATAAATGATTGGTTTTCTCCAAATTGTGAAGCAGCATAATACAAATAATAGGTATCTCCATATTTTGTCACGTCTGGTGCCCATAATCCCTTTGCACCTGTCCACTCGTAAGCATCTTTTGGAATAGTATCAAATGCATGACCTACCCATTCCCAGTTGATTAGGTCCTTAGATTTTCGAACCTGTATTCCTCCTTTAGGCACACCACCTACTTTTGCATCTGTTGAAAAAACATAATAAGTATCTCCGTCCTTATATAATGCAGGATCATGGACATTATGGATCGTCCATAATTCTTCTTGATCTGCAATTGATTGATCGTACAAGTCATATTTCACTGGTTCTTGTGGAAATATCATATTTATCCCTCACTTTTCTTTTCATAGAGTCGATAAGATACCATTAAAATAAAGTGTTTAACCCTATCACTTAACCTATTATCTTCTTCATCTACATACAGAAAGGCTGAATACACTTCAGCCTTTCCTACTTCTTAATTATTCACTTTTTTAGCGTCTGGAACTGGTACCCCGAAGTGAGGTGTTCCGTCTTCATTCCAAGAAATCGGCTGAACTCGTGTATGTCTGTTTGGATCATACAATGGGTCACCTTCAATTTCTTTATAGTTTCTTGCGTGATAAACAAGAATATCCTGTGATCCGTCTTCAGAAACTGTAAAACTATTATGCCCTGGTCCATATTGTCCTGTTTCTTCTGATGTAACAAAAACAGGCTCAGACGTTTTGTGCCAAGAAGAAGGATCTAATAGATCACTATTTTCATCTGCTGTTAATATCCCCATACAATAATTGAAATCTGTTGCACTTGCTGAGAAAGTAATAAATATTCTGCCATTACGCTTTAATACTGCAGCTCCCTCATTTACTAAGAAGCCGATTTTTTCCCAATCATATTCAGGTGTTGTAATACATACTTGTTCACCTTTAAGTGTCCATGGATTTTCCATTTCAGAAATGTACAAGTTTGAGTTCCCGAAAATTTCCGGATCCTTTTGCGCCCAAACTAAATATCTAACACCTTTATGTTCAAAAGAAGTTGCATCTAATGCAAAGGATTCCCACTTCGTTTTTATTTGACCTTTTTCAATAAATTCACCTTCTAATGGATTAGCTGATGAATTTTCAAGAACAAACATACGGTGGTCAAATAAACCGTCCTTCGTTTCAGAGGTTCTCGCAGCCGCATAATAGATGTACCACTTTCCATCGATATAGTGAATTTCCGGTGCCCATATATTTGCGCTCATTAAGCCGCTCTCATGTTTTACCCATACAACCTTTGCATCTGCATTTGTTAATCCTTCAATGGTTTTCGATCGACGTAGTTCTATTCTGTCATATTCAGGAACGGATGCAGTGAAGTAATAGTAACCATCTGTGTGTTTATATATCCAAGGATCCGCTCGTTGCTCAATAAGTGGATTTTTAATTGTGAATTCTGACATAGTATAATCTCTCCTTAAAGTTAGTAAAATTTTAAGATTCACATTGTAATCTGATCATGTTCCATGACATTTTTGGTAACTTAATTTCTAAGTGATCACCTGTTTTGCTAGTTGAATCAATTTGACTAGGTTTTACATTATCAGGTGCTTCAAAAGTATTTGTCGCATCAAGATTCGTTCCATCCATGACCAAATGTTCGATGACTTTCACCTGACCAAAGGATCGGAATTGTGCATCAAGGACAAAGTCATCATCCTCAGAGCAGTTTAGCGCGAAGATACTTAACGTATTGTCAACTGAATTATAAGTTGTTGAGGATTGCACTAACGGAATTTCACCGTGCTTATTCGTTTCAATCTTTGGTGATTCTACCAGGGAATTCAACACTACCCCTCTTCCGAAATTGGATACTTGATAGAAAGGATAGAAGATTGCTTGCTTAATGGCAGGGCCACCTTTTTGAGTGAAAATTGGTGCGATAACATTCACCAATTGAGCAAGTGACGCCATTTTGACTCTGTCAACATGCTGTAATAGGGTACATAATAGTCCACCAAAAACTAGTGAATCTAACAATGAATAATTGTCTTCTAAAATTGGAGGCGCTATCTCCCAATCTTTTAATTCAACCTTTTTTTGATACCATACATTCCATTCATCAAATGAAATGTACATTTTCTTTTTACTTCGATTTTTTGCTTGAACGTAGTCTGCTGTACTAGCAATTGTTTTAATAAAGTGATCCATATCTGCAAAAGAACCTAGGAAATCATTAATATTACCAAGATTTTCGTAATAACGATGGCAAGAAATATAATCAACATGTTCGTATAAATGCTCTAAAACAACACGATCCCATTCAGGGAATGTTGGCATTTCTGCAGTCGAGCTACCACATGCAACTAGTTTTATTGTTGGATCAACCCATTTCATGATTTTCGCTGCTTCTCTTGCTTTTTTCCCATAGTCTTCAGCATTTAATTGACCAATTTGCCAAGGTCCGTCCATTTCATTTCCTAAACACCAGACTTTTACGTTATAAGGATCTTTTTGACCATTCTGAATACGAAGATCACTCCAATATGTATTTCCTGGGTGATTAGTATACTCAACAAGGTTACCAGCTTCTTTTGGTGTACCTGTTCCCAAATTAACCGCTAACATTGCTTCAATATTGGACTTGTGCGCCCATTTCATAAACTCATCGATTCCTACTTCATTTGTTTCTGTTGTTCTCCATGCAAGATCAAGCCTTGTTGGTCTTTTTTCTTTAGGACCAATTCCATCTGTCCAGTCATAACCTGATAAGAAGTTTCCGCCTGGATAACGGACAATCGGTACATTAAGGTCCTTTACAAGATCCATCACATCTTTTCTGAATCCATCTTCATCTGCAAGAGGATGTTCTGGCTCATAGATACCTGTATAAACTGCTCGACCTAGATGTTCAATGAATGAACCGAATAACTTAGGATCTACTTCACCGATTTTATAATTTTTATCTGCAAAATAACTAACACGCTTCATCTTTTTTCCTCCTTTTTTTAAGTAAAGGAAAAGTGGCTACAATTAATAGTATGAGCCACCTTACATGATGTTTTAATGTTGTATGATCTTTTATCCTTTTACACCTGAAATAGCAACAGACTCAATAATTTGTTTCTGGAAGATAATAAACACGATTAGCATAGGTAAAAGTGACACAACAGATGCTGCCATGATTAATGGGTAATCACTTTGGATGGCAAAAGTTGAGTTAAAGTTTGCGATAACAAGCTGTAAAGTTTGTTTTTCTGGTGAATTAAGGTAAAGAATCGGACCTAGATAATCATTCCAGATTGTCATAAACCATAGAATTAACTGAGCTGCTACTGCTGGCCTAATTAACGGAAAAATGATCTTATAAAAAATTTTAAAATAAGAGCATCCGTCTATCTTAGCTGCTTCAATGATAGAATTCGGAATGCTTGTTAAAAACTGTCTTAAGAAGAAAATCATAATAATGTTTCCGAATATTGCCGGAACAATAAGCGGAAGCAATGTATCAACCCATCCAATATTAGAGAAGAACATAAATTGCGGAATCATAACAACTGGATAAGGAATCATCATTGCAGTTAATAGTAATAAAAATATCTGGTTTTTATACGGAAAATTCAACTTACCAAATGCAAATGCTGCTAAGCTTGATGTAAATGTTCCAATTATTGTGACTGATAATGCTACAGTTAAGCTATTTATAATCCCACTTAATAATGGGCCTTTTTGCCAAATTTCAATATACTTTATCGGATCAAAAGTTTCAGGAATCCAAACTGGTGGTAAAGCGTATACTTCTTGAATATCTTTAAAAGATGTTGATAGCATCCATATAAGTGGTGCTACCATGAATAAAGCCCCTATTGATAGAAAAATGAAAATAATAATATTGGTTAACCTTGTACTTGATTTTACTGATCTCAATTTCGTTTTAGCTTCTACTTTTGCATTTACTCCAACTTCCATCTTTTACACTCCCTTCTTCCTTTTATTAATCAAGTTCAAATGAAGATCTCTCATTTAATTTAAATTGAATAAAAGTAACAATAAATATAAACAACCCAAGTACAACTGCCATTGCCGATCCATATCCCATTTCAAAGTTACCAAATGCTTTTTGCCAAATATAAAATACGACCGTTGCTGAAGAAAATTCTGGTCCACCAGTAGGTGTCATAACTTGGACTTCAACGAAAATTTGCGCCCCTGCAATAATGTTTGTTACAACGATAAAAAACGTAACTGGTTTCACCATAGGAAGTGTTATATTTTTAAACACTTGAAATGCATTAGCTCCGTCAAGTTTAGCGGCTTCATAATACGTTTTTGGCACACTTTGTAAAGCAGCAAGATATAATAACATGCTATAACCAAGGCCTTTCCAAATAGTCATAATAATAAGGGCTGGTTTAACAGTATCTTTATCCATTAACCAGCTAGGACCATCGATTCCTAACTTTTCTAAAAATTGGTTTACTAATCCGTAATCACCGTTATAAGCCCATTGCCATAAAATCGCAACAGCCGCAATCGATGAGATTACAGGAATATAATAGACAACTCTAAAAAACTGTGTTCCAAATATTGCTCTATTTAATCCTAGTGCTAGTAATAATGCCAAAATGATACCAATTGGAATACCTAACATTAGAAATAATGTGTTGAACATCGATTTATGGAAGGATTCATCACTAATTAAATCAATATAGTTCTGAAGTCCAATAAAATTCATTTGACCTAATCCATTCCAGTTTGTGAATGAACCATAAATGGAATATAACGCAGGTACTAGAATAAAAACTAAAAACCCTATAACTGGTGCTGCAATAAATAGATAGGCATTTCTTCGCTCTTCCCGATAAAGCTTAGACGTAGTTTTCATCTTTCCTCCCCATTTCTCTTAAAGGGTACTAACACGAATAAATAGCTTAATACTTTAAAATAAGGTGCTAGTTAAATCTAGCACCTTATTTATTTTTATTTTTTCTTAGATTGCTCTTCCTGCTCAATAGCTTTATCTAATAATTTTTGCATTTTAGGTTGTGCTTCTTTTACGTATTCTTCAGCTGTTTTGTCACCATCAATTACAGGTTGGATATTTTTGAAGAACTCATCATACCATTCACCTGTGTAAGTGAAGTTCGTTGGAAGATCACGTCCATGCTCACCTATAATCTGTAAGAATTCCTCTTTGTTAGCTGGTTTAATTGATGTATCAGCAGCCCATGCTTCAGCTACATCAGTATTGTTAGGTAATTGCACTTGTTGATCCACTAGAGCTTGTTGACCTTCTTCATCAGCTGATAAATAAAGTGCAAGCTCTGCAGCAAGCTCTGGATTCTTCGTTTTTTCAGATACACCAATACCTAAAGAACCGATCCATGCTTTAGTTTCACCAGTTCCACCAACCGGCCATGGCGCTAAATCATATTCGAATTTTAAATCATTGTAAGCTGGCATATCCCAAGGACCAACTGGGAAGAAACCGATTTGTCCTTGCATCCATCTTTGGTACGTATCAAGTGTTTGAGCTTCAGCAATAGATGGTGTTACACCATGAACATTTTGCAAATCTGCAAAATATTGTAATGCTTCAATAAATTTAGGATCATCAACGGTTACCTTTGTATTTGTTTCATCTAACCAATCTGCTCCATTACTCCATACAAATGGTTGTAATGACCAGTTTACGTTAAGTCCAGTTCCCCATTGATCAAGTTTCCCATCACCATCTGTATCTTTTGTTAACTGCTTTGTAACTTCTACAAATTCTTCCATAGTGTATGGTTTGTCTGGATCAGGAAGTGGAATACCTGCTTCTTCAAACATTGTTTTGTTGTACCCGAAAGCGAATGGCCCTAAATCCTTTGGAACCCCATATAGAGCACCTTGTCCCATATTTTCTCCATCATAACGGTATTTGCTTATACCGGATTCCCATATTTTAGTTAAATCAACACCTTCAGCATTTTCTACTAAATCAGTAATATCCTTTAAAACACCTGAGTTTACATAAGCCTTTAAGTTACCGGGATTATAGAAGAAAACATCCGGAAGACTGTTACCAGCAATTGCTGCTTGTAATTTAGTATCATATTGGTCTGGTGCTGTTACAACAACTTTAACTTTTACTCCAGGATTTGCTTCTTCGAATTTTTTTACAACTGCTTTATAGGCTGTTTGTTCTTGTGGTTGACCACTAAACATAAATGTTAAGTTCTTCCCATCTTCTGCTTCTCCGCCTGAGCTGCTGCTACAAGCTCCTAAGACTCCTCCTACAACAACAATTAACATACTGACTAATAAGAATCTACTTAATCTCTTTTTGGATTTCTTAAACACTTTATATTCCCCCCAGATGCTATTTGATAGAAAAGGAGACTTACTTAACAATGGAGTACGATCTATTTTTGTAAGTTTTTCTATTTGTTATGTAAGCGCTTCTTTAATCTTATATTATTATACCTGTTCGTACATGTCAACAACTTTTTTTATATTTATTTAGTACATTTCTTATTTCGACAAAATATATGTACGTACGTGTGTACGGAAAGCTGTTTCACGACAAAAAAAAGACCAATAATTAAGTAATTTGGTCTTTTCCATATTAATATATCTATCTAAGGTTCTTTTATACATATTCATGTAGGCCTACATGTTCATTCCAAAACTTTAACATCGTGTAACGATCTCTTAATTTATGTGCTTTCCTTAAACTGTCTGAAACAAGTTCTGATGGTATACCAAGATCCGACGGAGTAACTGCCCCTTGTAATGACTTAATCATGCCAGCAATGTCACTAGATTTAGGTAACGCTTTTATTACTTGAATTAGCTCATGTTGCTGTTCAAGTACTGCTCCTGCTTGATTTGTCGATAGTTCTTTAAGTTTATCGTTCGAAGAAATTAGTTCCAACATCTGATTCTTATATAAATCTAATACTAACTGGGTAGAAACCCCTACTTTTGCTCCATGAAGAACTTGTGGTTTAGAATTCTTAATAAAGTTCATTTCCCAAAAATGCGAAAGATGATGTTCACCGCCTGACGCAGGTGATGAATGACCAACTAAAAGCATGGCTAAGCCCGATTGAATAAGCGATTCCATTAGAATTTTTAGACCGTCTTTTTCCGCTTGTATAATTTGGTCAATAGAATTCACGCATCCATTCAGAGCTTCTTGTGTTAATCGTGCAGACAAGGGACAGTATGGTTCATTTGCAACAAGATGTGAAAACTTCCAATCAGCTAACGAGGTATACTTTCCAATCATATCAGCAAAACCTGCTGCAATCATTTCTTTCGGTGCACCTTTAAGAATGGAAAGATCAGCAAATACAGCAAGAGGGGATTGCATTTGATACGTTAGTTTTACCCCCTTAATAATGACAGGGGCTCCCATTGAGTTAAAGCCATCAACAGAGGGGGCTGTTGGAACAGAAATAAAAGGTTTCCTCATTTTAAAGCTTGCGAATCTAACAATATCATGAATTGTGCCGGATCCAACAGCGATTACAACATCAACATCCTGAGGTATACCTAACATGGCTTCAATTAATGCTACTTCATCTGCAACTACATCTCCCTGAGCATTTGGCTGAAGAATCGATTTAGAGTTAGCAATGTTTGCTTCACATAGTAGATTTGAAATCGTTTTTCCAGCCACATCATCGGTATATACATCTGCAATAATCGCAACCGTTTTAAATTTTTTACTTTCTAAATATGGAACAACTTCCTGTAATGCTTGATCACTAATAACAATGTCATCAATTAAAATATCATAATGGTTATTTCCACATGAACATGCTTTTGATTGGTTCTTCAGTTCATTTAACGTAATCACTTTTGTTCCCCCTAACAGTTTATTACATCTTAATTTGGAATCACGCTTTTCAATTATATAATTATTTGTTTTCTCTCAACTGCTGGTTTAGATACTGTAGAAGTAGAATTCCGTATGACTAACTTAGGATCATAAACTTTTTGTTTATTTTTGAACGCCTCATTTTCCCGTTTTTCTACTGCATCAACAATCCATTTCGCGGCCTCAATTCCCATATCTGTCTTAGGATGTGTAACAGATGTTAACTTTGTCTCAGAAGCCTCTGCTAAGTATGAATTATCATATCCTACAATAGACATATGTTCAGGAACTTTCATTTTAAGATCTCTTAAAAGGTTCAATACCTGTAAAGCAACTTCATCATTGTAGCAGACAATTGCAGTCGGTCGGGTTGATGCCTCTTTCAAAAGAGTCATCATTTTAAAAATAAAACCCTTTTCCTCTGTTGTGTATGTTACAAACATATCCGGGAAAAATGGTATGTTGTTTTCTCGAAATGCACGAATAAATCCCTGCATACGATTTAACCCTTGTAAATCATCACTTTTAAACAAGCCTATAATTTTCTTATGTCCTTGTTTAATTAAGTGATCAGTGGCAATATAACCACCCTTTTCATCATCTAAAATAATGTTGGCAGGATTTAACTGTGGGTAAATTTGGTTAATCATAAGATATGGGATATTTTTTTGTTCCATTTCCAAATAATAATGTAGATTAGGATTGTAGCTACTGCTTCTTGTAGGTTCCACAATTAACCCATCTATATTATGATTAATCATTGTTTCAATGCATTGCTTTTCCTTTTCAGGATCATTGTCTGTACAAGCGAATGTTAACGAATAACCGCGTGTTGTTAAATAGGATTCAATTCCTTTGATAATAGAGGGGAAGATATAGTCAGAAATATACGTGGTGATTACACCAATTGTTTTACCAGCTGAATTGCTTTTCGATTGTGGCTGTCCCTGAATTAATTGGGTCGAGCAAAAAGTTCCTGCTCCTTGTTCTCTATACAACCAGCCGTCATGCACAAGATCACCAACAGCCTGTCGAACCGTATGCCTACTAACCTCAAACATTTTTACTAATTCGTTTTCTGAATAAATTTTCTCTCCAGGTAAAACCTTACCATTTACAATCCATTCTTTAATTTTTTCTTTCACCATGCTAACCTTTGTTTGCTGTGCCATTATGTCACCACTTTCAGCTTGTATGTCTCTAGTTAAAGTTATTCGTACAACTAATTTTATTATACAACATAAACGTACAAATTTGAAATGAAACAATAATTTATTCTTCTTTTGTATGGTTAATTGTATGGGTAGTTATAAAAAGGACTGGTATCTTTGACATTTGTAGCCAAAACCAGTCCTTTTCCATCAGATTATAATGGTTTATTAATCATTCTTACGCCATATATACCACCTGCTATTTTTCCTTCAGTTGAAACAAATCTCACTTCAATCTTTTCTTTTCCTTCTGTTAATGAAAAGGGGATAGGATATACAACAGCAAAAAGTTTATCAGACTTTTGACCTTTAAGTGTTTGTCGTACAAGTTCTTCCCCCTCTATCAATATATGAAAATCCCTTTCATAAGCTTTACCATCTAGATGTAAAACTCGATCTCCTCCAAAGTAAGTAACATGCAAGTACATCTCAATTTCAGGATCAACAGCTAATTCGTAGCTAAAATACCCATTATCACGACTATCTCGAAAGCCTCTATGAACAAGGTTTAAATAGCCTGAATGGGAGTTTACTGTTTTGATAGCATGATCCACTTCCGGCTGTTGTTCATTTGGTTGGACAGCATCTATTGTGATACTTTCTAGTTTCTCTGTTTCACTTTGTTCTTTGTTTAAAAACTCAACATATTTTTCGTTGTCCATTACATCCCAGTACAACGTATACCTCTGATGATGAAGAGCATAAAAAGGGATAAGTGTCATCTTAAGATTCCCTGGTTGTCCGATAGCCTCTGTTTCAAAACATAATGAGGAGCCTTCGAGTGGCTTGATCACTTTTGTTAAATCTTTTTCACTCGTTACTAGAGTTGGGACATCGATCAAGGGGTGATTATTAAGCTTTAAATGGTCATCTAGAATATCACTCATAGGGAACCTTTCTGTTCCTAGAGCTCCCGCAAGAACGATAGGACCGTACATAAAAGCTACCTTTGTTTCTTCATCTTTCGATTTGTATGAATGCAAATTCATTGGAATAAACAGTTCAATTACATCTCCATCATTCCAACAGCCGCTTACTTCAAGATATCCTTTATCCGCTCTAGCAATTGTTTGTTTACTATTGATAGCCGCAGTTAGCTCACCAGATATCCAATATGGTACACGAATTTGAAACGTCAACAACTCATCTTTTGCTTCTACGATCGTTAACTTTGATATAGGGGCTTCAGGAAATGTTGTTTCTTGTTTAATTGATATATTTTTTTCTACTAGATGTATTTCAGAGGCAATAAATAAGTTTACAAACAATTGATTTTCAGTCTGATGATAAATGCTTCTAGTATATCTTGCAGGATTTTCCATTCCAGTCCCAGTACAACACCAGAAAGAATCATCATGGGAACAATAAACTTTAAAATGACCTGGTTGAGTTGACACAAAGTAGGTTTTCATTCCTGTTTCTGGATCCTGTGATGCTAGAATATGGTTATATAACGCTCTTTCATAATAATCCATATATTTTGATTGATGAGTCCATTTATATAAATGCTCAGTAAGCTTCATCATATTATAGGTATTACATGTTTCGGTTGTTGTTATACCAAGCTCCTCAGAGTTTTCAATACCAAAATGTTCATTTTTGGAATTCCCACCTATTACATATGAGCGGTTTTCTGTGACTTGCTCCCAAAAGAATAACGAAGCATCTCGATAATATGCTTCTCCTGTGATTTCATATAGTTTTGCAGCACCAATTACTTTTGGAATTTGTGTATTTGCGTGTTTTCCTTCTAGTTCATCAATTCCTTTTGATAATGGATCTAGAATAGCTTTATGACAGAATCTAACGGCAAGATCAAGGTAATCTTTGTTACTAGTAATTAAATAAAGATCTGCCATTGCTTCATTCATTCCGCCATGCTCACAAATTAACATTCTTTGAAATTCTCCATCTGTTAAGTTATCTGTTCCTTGTTTGGCCCAATTTGCAAGTTTTAGCACAACTTCTAGTGCCTTCTGATTTTGACAAATGTTGTACGCATCGATAAGACCTGCATATATTTTGTGGATGCTGTACCACGGCACCCATGAATTCCCTAAGCTAAAATGCGATACTTCAAAATCCCCGCCTGCAAAGACTCGATCATAGCAATCTCTTGGGAAACCACTAACATATCCATAGGGATCCTGTGATTGAACATAGGCAAGTTCATCTACAGCGTAATCTAGTTTTTCTTTTAATTTTTCATCTCTAGTAACCGAATACATTGTTGCAGCAGCTGATAGCCAATGTCCAATCGAATGACCGCTAATCCCCATTGTTTCCCATCCACCATAGCGAGGTTTCTTGGGAGTTAATGAAGCGGCAACATAACAAGACGCAACAAGTCGATCTACATCTAAAGAAAGGAGGAACTCTTTTCCAATTCTTTCTGAATCTTTAAAAATACCATCTAAAAGCCTAACATTACTCATTAAACGTCACCTCTTTATACGTTTTTTAATAGAACTTTTCTGGTAACAAATAAAAAAACAATAACCTTAAATGAGACTAATACTCTATTTGTCTATTTTTAAAAGTATTGATGCATGAGGCGATAAATCATACCGAATCTCACTGTTAACGGATGCTAACTGCTTTTCACTCCATAAATCTCTTGGTTGAACTTCCTCCTTGGAAACTTGTAGTTCGCCAAGTGATACAGAAACAGTTTGTTTTCTATCAGATATATTAAAGAGTGCCACATAGATTTCGTTATTACCTTCTGCAGTCCATACAACTTTGTCATGTTTGCGATATACCTGTCGGGCACTATGACTTGTTCTATGCATCTTCAGTACTTCTTCATTTGTAAGTAGAGACAGTGTCCATTCATCGTTATCTCTTAATTCTCCACCAAACATCAGTGGAGAGCGAAAAATTGACCAAAGCGTCATCATCGTGATTTGCTCGTCTTTTGTAAATCTTGTAAATCGGTCACTTGCTCCACCATCCACAGAACGAATACCAATATGTCCTAGTGGCAACATGTCGGCGTCTGGCCAAAATCCTGGACCACTATTTTTACTCCATTTATAGCATCGATCAAACATGTTATAGAGAAGCTCCCAAAGGTCCCAAAAATCATCTGTCATTCTCCACATATTTGCATTTTCTTCTAATAAGCTTGCATGCTCTAATGGAGCGGGTCCAGGTGATAAACTTAACACCATTGGTCGCCCGCAACGATCGATCGCTTTTCTAATCATTTTTATCTCTTCAGTATGTGCTCCGTAGAGTTTCGAATCGGCAATATCATCTACCTTAACAAAATCCACTTCCCACTCAGCATAAAGCTTAAACAGGGAATCATAGTATTCTTGCGCACCTTCTTTTGTTTCGTCTATACCATACATGTCTGTATTCCATGGACAAATAGAGTTAGGCCTTGCAATCTCCCTTGCTGTTTTATTACTACCAAGTATTTTTGTATTTTGATGAACAGCTTGTCGAGGAATACCTCTCATAATGTGGATACCAAATTTCAAACCAAGATTGTGTATGTAATCTGCTAACGGTTTAAAGCCGTTCCCATTCTCAGCAGATGGAAACCGATTAACCGCCGGCACTAACCTTGAATATTCATCCATTTCTAACGGAACAAACGGACGATAAGCAGAAGAAACAGCTCCAGGCTCTGACCATTGAATGTCCACCACAACATACTCCCAGCCATGCTGAAGCAGATGCTTTGCCATGTAATCTGCGTTTCCTTTCACTTCATCTTCTCTTACTGTAGCACCGTAACAATCCCAACTATTCCAGCCCATTGGTGGCGTTAAAGCATATTGATGATGCTTCAATTTTCATCCTTCCTTTCTAAATTGGCTATTCTTTGTAAAGTCCTGATACCGAAGTTATACTTATATTTAATATTGTAAAAACTAAAAGGAGCAGACTATTAGTTTGTTATATTCTTTTTCCTTTTCCAAAAGATAAATAAGCCAATGCTCAAACCTAAAACTAACCCACCAAACAATACTAGATATAAAGAATTCATAGCAGAAACTGGTGAATTTTCATTGGCTAATTTGCTTCCCCAAATTGAAATCCCCTCAGATGATTGTGCAGTGAAAGTCATTATATAACTCTCTGATGCTTGCTCCCATTGACGAACAAATACTCCGTTATACGTTTTACCATCAAGATGCAATGCCACCTCATGCTCACCATCTAATTTCCATGTACCTTCAACTCCACCAGTAATCGTGCCATCCTTATTTAGACGAATAGAAACTGATTCTTTCATTTCTGAACTAATGTCTTTACCATGGTTAATAAAATGATAATCACCGTTAAGCTCTGATTTTTTTACTGTTTCTAACTCTTCCCCAGCATAGCGATAAGGGGAAACAACCGGCCAGCCTTGAGAATTCATATACATTTTGTGCACGCGCACCTCATGTTGTTCTCCTCTTTCTGGGAAACGAGTATGGAAAATTAGATATTGCTCCCCCTTTTTTTCATCATAATAAACAGAATTATGGCCTGGTGAAATATATCCAGTTCCAATTTCACCTTCTTTACTTTCAAATAAAAAGTTTCCCATTAACTTCACACCATAAGGCTCAATTGACGCATCATCAAATAATGGAAGTGATGGATCCGCTTTGGCATGAATCATGTCATTTCCTTCTGCATCCACATATGGTCCATCTGGGTTTTCTGACCTAACAACACGCATGTTATAGCCCCCAATTGCATCAAGGCCGCCAAATGATAAATACATATAATAATAGTCTGTTTCTTTGCTGTATTGAATATATGAAGCTTCTATTCTACTGTGATTTCCTCCAAGCAATTTCTTACCATAACCTTGATCTGGAAAAGGCTTACCCGTTTTTGGATCCATTTTTAGAATGAAAATTCCTCCTGAATAAGAGCCATATGTCATCCACAGCCTTCCATCCTTATCAAAAAATGTATCAGGATCAACTGTATTTGGATGGACTGTTGCATCGTAAATTGTGCCATCTTCACTTTCTTCGTCCCACATACCTGATTTAAGAATAATTCCTAAATCTTTATAAGGTCCTTCTACTGAATCAGCAACCGCCACTCCAAGTGCTGATCGTGGAGAATCTCCTTTACACGCATTGTAGTACATGTAGAACTTACCATCCTCAAGCTGAATAACATCCGCAGCCCACAATGTATCTGATTGTGACCATTCAAACGTTTCTTTCAATTCCTCCACTACGTTTTCAAATAAAGGATTTGCAGGATTAACTTCTGATGAGATTTGCTCCCATTTCATAAAGTCTTTTGTTTTTGCCGCAGCTAAATGAGATCCAAATATATAATAAGTGTCATCTACCCTTAATACAGAAGGATCATGTACAGAAACTTCTTCAAAAACAGGAATTTCGTTTGCCTGAACTTTATGATCTGAGGTAATGGCAGTTCCTGATATAACAAAACCAACTGCACAAAATAACACTAAAAATCTTTGATAAACAGACCTTTTCATTCTCCCCCTTCTCCTCTCCTCTTATAATGAAGTTTCATCATCTTGTATGAACATGCTTATCTTTCCACTTTTCGAAACAGGTTAACTATAGGATAGAAATTAGCTTAACAGCCTTTTATGTAAGCGCTTCTCAATATCATTTTAATCATATTATACATATACGTACATGTCAATCAATTTTGATAATTCGTATGTACAAGATAAACGATAAAGAAGCTTCAATCCTTATGTAAAGATTGAAGCTTCTTCTCATTAACTAAGTATACTTGCTGCCGGAAGAACTGAAGTGTCTATTTAATTATTTATTTTAGTTCCTGCCAATTCTCGATAATCAGTTCTGCTTGATTTTTTAAAGTTGATTTAGCATTTTCAGTAATATGATCTTTCTTCTTTCTATGATCTAGTTGTTTAATAAACTTTTCGATAAACTGAATACCTTTTTTGTAAGAGCCTTTCTCTGCATGATGTTGAGCTTGTTTTAACGAATTTTTTAATTGTGCTTCAACTGATCCATTTACTTCTCCGTTTTCAATAAAAAGATTCAGAGTGTGATTTAGCTCATTTAATTCACCTGGTAGCTTTATCTCTGGCACAGAAACATCTTCCCAGTTTGTATCCGAAGCGAAATAATAGCTTGTATAAGAAGGTTGATTATAACCAACATTTTGCCACGCGATTCCAGTCCGATATTGTGGGTCATGCATGAGCGTGTGAAGCTTGCGATCTGTCACCTCTGTACTTAAGTAAATTCGAATTAACTGGCTATCTTCTGTTCGGACAAGAAGTTCTTCTCTCCAATCCCCGAAAATATCTGCAACTAAAGATGGATTTCCTTTCGTGTAATTATTTGTTCTTGTTCCAGAAGCTGTTAGCACTGTTCCCTTTTGCCAATCGCCTATCGTTGGTGTATTTTCAATAGCTCCATTAATAATTTGAGTTGTCATATCAGCAGCCCACTTGATATTCATATTTGTTCCAGGGGCTTTTTCATTAATCTTTGTTCCATCTGCGGTCCATAGACCAACAGCCCAAGTTTCCAAACCTGGTTGCTCTGGATTAACATCTCCAACCATCCCTCGGCCGGTATCTTTACCAGTATAACCGCCATAAATAACTTCACCAGTTTTAGCATCTCTTAACGCATAGCCATACGGCGCATATCGTCCACCTTCATGAACCATAAAGATCTCTAGTCCATCTCGGTTTGGATCAATATCTGCAACATGTAGTGCATCACCGTGACCTAGGCCTGCTGTTACTCCTGGAGTTGCACTTTCTTCTGGCATGACATCACTAGAGCTATATAATAGTGAACCATCATGATCGATTGTAGATGAGCCATAGATAATTTCTTGTTTGCCATCTCCATCTACATCTGCTGTACTTAAAGAATGTGCACCTTGTGTTGTTAAGGTACCATACTCCTCACTCGTACCTAGACGTCCATGTGGTCCATCATTAAACGGATTTGTCATTGGTGTCCAACCACTATCAACATCCCATTCTTCTTTAAGGTGCTTTCCATCCCAAGTATATGAAACCATTGTTGCTCTTGTATAATAACCTCGTGAGAAAATAGCTGCTGGATTTTTCCCATCCAAATAAGCAACTCCCGCTAAAAAGCGATCAACCCGATTTCCAGGCTCGATGCGTGACATTGCGTAATCGCCCCACATAAGTCCATCATCATGGCGTTCATATTTGTAACGAATGGTTTCCATTTCATCTCCTGTTTCACCATTGAAAACACTTAAATATTCAGGACCTTTTACAATAAAACCTTCAAAGTCTCTTAAATCGTTACGAGAACTCCTACTAGGAGCGTATTCATCAATAAAATAGTCTGCTAAACTTTGAGCATCCTCTGTAGAAAGCGGATAATCATATTGCTTCTCAATTCCAAAGCATTCTTCCAACGTTATAGGCCAATTACCATTTACAACTTCTTCATGGTTATGCCAATTTTTAAACATCTCTACTACGTGATTATAATAGTCTTCACTACTCATTCTGTAATCATCTGAGTTGCTATAACCGGCTTTTTGATCTTCTTTTAACATTGTAATAAATTTCTCAGATTTTACTTTTCCATTTTTATCATACTTAATCACTTTCGTACCTGGAGCTGTTTTAAACATTAATTCAGACTTACCGTCTCCATCAAAATCGTAAACTAAAAACTGTGTGTAATGAGCTCCTGAACGAATGTTAACACCTAAATCGATACGATATAGCAAAGTCCCATCCATCGTATAACAATCTATATAGGTATTACCTGTATACCCCTTTTGTGAAACATCTTTTGAATTTGTTGGATCCCATTTCACAAAAAATTCGTATTGTCCGTCACCATCAACATCACCAACACTCATATCATTTGCCGTATAAGAATAGGATTCTCCACTAGGAGTAACTCCATCTGCTGGCTTTTGAAGTTTTAAATCAACATAGCCTTGGCTCCAAGGTGTTGCTTCTGCACTTTGATCAATTTCCTTTCCATCCTGAACAGCTTTTACATAATATTTAGAAGATGATAAACCGGCTTCGTCTACAAAATTCGTACTATCTTTTACTGTTGCTATTTTTTTCCCATCTCGGTAAACATTAAAGTTGACTCCAGTTAAACCGTTCTCCGAGTATCCGTCAACTTCAGTTCCTAAAAGGCGCCAGCTTAAAAAGATTCCTTGTGATGTATTTGCGGCAACCAGTCCTCTATCAAGGTACTCTAGTTGAACCCCGTTACTTTGAGAAACATGTTTATTTGCCTGTGAAGATGCAGCTGAGGCATCACTTTGTAATCCTGTTAAAAGGAGGGGTGTTGCCAGTGATAACGTTAATAGTTTATTTGTAATAGAACGTTTCCTCATTTTTCCATCACCTTTCGATAATTAATAGAATAAGTGTGTTGTAATTGAGGCAAGATGATTACGAATGAGTTAAGTATGAATATAATAGGATGTTAATCAGGTTTATTATTTGATATCATTACAACAAAACTTTTGCTCTGCGAATAACTCTCACTCAATTTTTAACGATAGTTGTTACACGAAATCAACTAACCAATTCGACAAAACCTACCTTACCTTCACACCTCCTCATTAGAAGTGAGTCCAATAATGTAACCCCTTACATTATTGGACTTACTAATCGTTAAATCTCTTACAGTGTAATGCAAATACTATAGAGAAAACATGTAAATAACAGGGTTAAACGTATAAAAAACAGTGATGATAACGATAAAAAACTATGATTTTTTTATAAGTGATTCGTATGTACCTAGTATTTTTTATAAGAGGTAAATATGTACTAGGTGCCTGCCACTTTCCGAAGTTTGTCAGATTTTGTTCTCTTACAAAAACAAAAAAGACGCTCACTCTCAAAAGAGGTGAAGCGCCTAATTTCGATCAATTATGATCTTTCTAACAGCTTACTACCTAATACTTCATCCATTAATTGCTTTGTCTTATTCGTTAGGAGCATAACCTTTTTTTCCTCAGGATTTGTTAGATATTCCTTTTCCCAGTTGTAAAATGATGGTCCATCGCCATACATCCTTATATTTCTTTGAACTGTTTCTAACGTATATAAAGTTAACATCACATTTGTTAAACAATCATTATCGTAAAATCCAACCCACTTCTCATTCATGGGCTCTTGCATGATGTTCATTGTTTCTTTTATTTCTTCTATCGCCTGATGAAGAAGTAAATAAGCCTCTCGATACTCTTTTTCTTGAAACATTTCAAATGCTCTAGAAAAATAGTAGAGTGCAAAGCAGCCATTTTTATGAATAAGCACTTGAATAAGGAACTGATCATTGATTCTTTTTTGTACTATACAATCTGCCTCTTTTACTAGTTGGTTAACATTTTTAGTTAACGTGTCCCACTCAGAAAGTTTTGACTCTACCTTTTGCTTAAACCATTCAAATTGCTCTTTTATATCAATTTCTCCTGTGGCCCACCATAAATTTTTACCACTCTGTTTTCCGTGAGAAATAATCCATTGATGAGCAAGGTTACGAATTGTAAAATGATAAAATTGCTCCCCAGCCCGTTCATCATCAGCAAGTCCGTACTGAATAATAGCATCGAAATAGTCATTTATATTCCGACTCATTTCATCACTATAGGCAGGATAATATCTAGTAGCAAATTCGTCTAAAAATGCACCACTATCCACTCTACCTTTATTCCACATGCGGCTAACGAAATCGAGAAAATAGATATGAGGTCTAATATTCCCACAGTTCACAATTAAAAATTCACACATCTGAGAATCAAATACCTCACCTAACTCACTATTAACAAAAGCTGTAGTGTTAGGTAGCATCGTTAAATGGTTTGAAGCTTGCAGATCATAAAAGGTTACATGATAGTAAATGCCATGAGGACCTAGATCATTCTGTTCGGGAATAGAAGGGATTCTAGGATTATGATTTCCTTGTCTTCTAGACACCATTTTCCCATATCCGCTGTCAGCCCATATTTTTATCACTCCCGGCGGTAATTCTAGCAATCCTTTTTTGTATAATTCTGTTATCTCACCGTATAAATTCACACAGCAAATTGGATCCTTTTGATATTGAGCAATCAATTCGTATTGATCGCTCATAATCTTAGAAATGAGTGCTCCTCGCTTCTCGTCTGTATCAAACGTAGGATCATCAGCCCAGAAAGGACGATCACCCTGCCCTCTAAAGCCGATATTCCAGATGACCTTATCATTTTGCTGCTGGATAATTGCATCCTTCCATAATTCCTTAAATAAATCACCATTCTCACTATAAGAAGGATTTTTATCAGGATATACCCTAGAAAACATATGAGCTCCTAGGGGCTCTGCATGGTGATGTGTGATCCAAAGCCCCATCTTCCTGGCAATATCTTTATAGAGAGGATTTTGAATGTCAGTTCCGGGAATGACCATATTTCCTTTGCATCTTATCAATGCCTCAAAAGCCATTTCCCATACGTACGTGTTGGATTGTTGATATTTCCACGTTGAAATAAGGACTTCATCATTGATAAACCAGCCCCTGAATCTAACCTTTGCCACTTCTGATAAATACGGAACAGCTCTTATCTTAACGTTTGCTTTTGGTGAAGGTTCACAATCATTCCAAAACCAAAACTTATCAACACCAAGATATGCTTCACTTATATGAAGGATAGCATAGATTATTCCTAATTCATCTGCAGAAATGACGCTCATTTGTGTCAAGTCATCAGAAAACTGAATAGAGAACTGCTCTTCGTTTAGGTTGTCATGATTCTTTTCATTGAGTTTGAATAAAATGGTCGTTTGTTCCTCACCAGTTTCTGCTCGAAATACTTTGTTTTTATCTCGAGTCAACACATTTAAAAAACACTCAATACTTTCGAGTTTTGGACCATCATATTCAAAACAAGTTTCTTTACTGAATAAAAAGGATGTACCTTCAATCATAGACTGTTCCACTTTAAATAGCCCACCCTGGTAAATAATCCTTCGTGTTTTTTAGCATCTCATCAAACAGTTCCTCCGCTTCTTCGCGACTAACTGTTAGCAACGGCTCGTTCACAAATGTATTCAATGCCAGCTGTTTATCTTTTGTCAAAGCAGCCTGCAAAGTAGACTCTTGATTTAACACATGACGGTGAACCATATTGTGAATATCTAGCGGAAGCTTCCCTGCAAACACAGGTTGAACTGTGTTATTGCGGAATAATGCATTTGTTTCTACAATCGCCCCTATAGGTAACCCTTCAATTTGGCCTTTATTAGGATAATTTACGTTCGTGACAACTTCTTCTACTCCTAACAATGCTAAAATAATCTTAACCCCTTCTTCTCCTGAAGAATATATCTCAAACTTCTGATTCCCTTCAGCTAACTCCTCATTCTCACTGATTCTCTTTATTAAATTCTCCTTACGAAAATCAACGGATGTTAGATGAAACTTCCAGGAAGAAACTGTTTCTGGATCTTTTAAATAAATAGGTGGCATAAATTCAGCTAAATGACGATCACCAGCAGCTGCTATAACCCCATATTTTTTAAACAAATCAAATTTCACTCTCTGGCATGATGAAAAAACACTGTTCTTCCAGCTTCCTTCTTCTTTTTCAAAGCCCGTTTCAGCATACTTTTCTGCAAACTGCTGATAATATGGTATTAAGTCAATATTTTGATAGCTTGCTTGATTCACCCATGTAAAATGATTGATTCCAAGAACATTTACTTTAATGTCTGAACGCTGCGCTACCTCTTCGTTTAAAAATTCTTTTACTACCTCCGCTAAAAGATTTTGGGTTTCAAATACTTCATGACAGCAACCAAATGCTTTAATTTCAGGAAACACCTCGTAAAGTGTACGAGTACAAAGTGACATTGGGTTCGTATAATTAATTACCCATGCATCTTTCGCATGTTGCTTAATAGAATTTGCTATTTCAACGTACATTGGTATTGTTCGAAGTGCCCTGACGAATCCACCAGGTCCGACTGTATCGCCAACAGATTGATAAACACCATATTTTTCAGGGGTATGAACATCAGATGCCATCTCCTCAAAAGAACCAGGTAAAATTGATATAATAACAAAATCACTTTCAGACAGTGCTTCTTCCATGGTCGAAACAGCTTCATATTTCCAATTACTCTTTGCTTCTTCAAGCTGTGAAATTTGATTTCCTATTTTTGCGTTTTGAACAGCTGCATCATAATTTAGATCATAAAGACTCACAGTGCCTGATATTCTACTTTCTAATGCTAGATCATTCATCAAACTTCGTGCCCAGCTCTTTGAACCTCCACCGATATAAGCAATTTTAAGTGAATGTAGATTTGTCATATTTCCCTTATCCCCTTTGCATATATTTGTTGTTAAAATTGAATCACTTTGTGTTCATATGGACCTATGACGCATTTCCCCTTAGAAACTATTCTTCCTGTTATTGCATCTTTTCCAGCGGTTGGAAGGGTAACAGCTCCTCCCTTGCCATCCATATTAACAATTACCCAAATGACTTCATCCATTTTCCCCGCTCTTGGTGCGACAATTGTTCCTTCTGAAACATCTGTTTTCACTAAAACACTAGCTTCTTCCGCATAATGAGTTAAACATTTCTTCAGTAAAATATCTCCTTCATCACCAATTGGTAATGAACCAAGCATCACTATTTTCCCTTTACCACGCTTGCGTTCAGTGATAAAAGCATGACCTTCTGAGATTCCGTCTTGTATTCTACCTACTATTTCTGCTTTTTTCGGTTCAAAAACTGAGCTCCATATGCTTAAAGGAGCTACCAATCCCATAAAATCTCCTTTAGACTCTGTCCCATCCATTGGATACGTATATAATGTTTCAACACCTGCTTGCTCCTCTAATGGACCTAATGCTGCATTAGTATGAATTGTGTGGTGAGCTGTTCTTCCCCCTGTAAGAGGACCAACAATCCAAATCCCTCCATTTTCAACAAATGTGGTTGCTTTATTTAAATAGTCTTCTGATAGGTAATGGATGAAAGGGGTGAATAATAACTTATAACCCCTCAAACTAGCATTCTCAGGTATAAGATCTCGATGAAAGCCTGCTGACAGTATTTTTTCGTAAAAATCAATTACAAGTGACCGATAATCTAAACCGGCATGTGGCTCTGTTTTTAAGAAGGCTTTTGCTACGTCCGAATAAGTTATAGCTACTTCTGCTTGTAAAGGTGTTGAAGCCAAAATAGTAGATTCGATTTCCTTCCTAGCTGCTTCCACCTCTTTAACATTTTCAAACCCAACAGTTGGTTTCCCCCATGCACTGATCACCGATCCATGTGGTTGTTCACAGCCAGTTCGCTGTTGTCTCCAAAGCCAATAACAAAATGCCTCTCCTCCTAACGCATAAGCTGCAACTGCTTCAGCTTTTAAATAACCATTTGGATGTGGAGCTGCGTGACTCTCAAGTGATGCACTGTGTGAAGGACTTGTTTCCATAATCCAATAATCTCGACCGGATTTAAAATTTCTCCATAAATCACAATTAAATAAATATGAAGGGAAATTTTTCTTCTGTGCATACGTATCAAACGATGCAAAATCGAGGTTTTCATATAATCTCTCATTATTAACATGAAAAAATGTCGTACTGTTATGAGTAATAGGTGCTTGTGAATATTTTCGGATAATGGCTGCTTGTTCATCAGAAAATTCTGCTATTTTTTCATATGAAAATAGCTGATACATCGTTTTCAGAGATGAATTATGAAGAAACGGTGTTGCAATAGGTTGAGGAACTTGATCAAATCGGTGATAATATTGACTCCAAATATGAGTACCCCAGGCATCATTCAGATTATCAATTGTTCCATACCGTTCTTCCAACCATTGATGCCATAATTCTCTGCAAGTTTCACACATGCACTCACTAACATGGCATTTAAACTCATTATCAAGCTGCCATGAGATTAACCCAGGAAGATGGCTAACTGCCTTTGCAATTTCCTCAGTAATAATTGCAGCTTTTTCACGAAAGTGAGCATTATTAGTACAGACATGCTGACGTGATCCATGTCCCATTACTCGACCATTTCCATCAACAAACATCCGCTCTGGGTGATTGTGAGTTAACCAGATAGGTGGTGTCGGAGTTGGGGTACACATCACAGTCTCAATTCCATGTTCATAAAACTTCTCAATGATCTTCACAAAAAAATCAAGCTCAATCTTTCCCTCTTCCTTTTCCATCGTTGACCAAGCAAACTCACCGATTCTAACAACATTAATTCCCGCTTCAACCATCAGCTTTAAATCTTCTTCAATTGTTTCTTCGTTCCATAGTTCAGGGTAATATGCTGCACCATGATATAATTTTTTTCTCATTCTACCGAACTCCTACTATAAGAAATTTTTTTCTTACTAAGACTGGCGCTCTATCTCTCTTTAGTTCATCATCTCTAAAAAGGAAAAACCACGAAAACGTGGTTTAAAATTATTGTTTTAAATGAGAAACAACAGGCAATTGAAGCTCCTTCATCCCCTCTATAACCAACTTCCCAATTTCTAAAGCTCCGTCTTCACTAAAATGGGTGTTATCTTCAATCCCATCTGGATAATTATGATGAACATTTGGTAGCAAAATAGTGAATAATCTTTTAGAATCCTCTATCCCAAAACGTTCGTATAATTCTTTTGTTTTTGCCCACATATCGATTAAAGGTACATCTAACCTTGCTGCTAATTGCCTCATTGCCTCGGGATATTCTCCTAATGTATTCTCAATTTTTCCGTCTTCGGTAAATGTACGTCGTTGGACAGAAGTTAGTAAAATAGGAATCGCTTTCTTCTCCCGAGCCCCAAGAATATATTGAGCTAAATGCTCTTGATAAGAGGTATATGGTTCTGTTCCATATGACTTTTGATCGTTATGACCAAATTGAATAAATAAATAGTCATTTGGTTTCATTTGCTCCAAAATAGCTTGAAGTCTACCTTCTTCTATAAAACTATTAGAGCTTCTTCCTCCCATTGCTTCGTTTTGAATTCTAATATTGTCTATAAAGAAGGTATGAAATAATTGTCCCCAGCCAGCCATTGGTGCCTCTGCCTCAGGACAATTAGCAGCAGTGGAATCTCCTGCTATATAAATCGTTTGTTTATCAACAGTCACTTTTTCAACCCTCCTCCCTGACATTTCATTTCATTAGCAATATACCTTTTTATTACTTTTTACTAATTCTGCTAAAAAGACGAGTGTTAACCCTTGGCCCCAACCTTGAATACGCTTATATGGTACATTTTTATATCCTTCTGCATCATTCATAACGGCTGTTCCAGCTGAAACCTTTGAGACCTTTCCATCTTCTTCAATTTCGTTGACAATACCCTCGATCGATTTTTGAATATACTTATTATAAAGACTTCCTCTAGTAAGAAGTGCCGCTGCAATGGCTGATGAACCCGAAATTTCATAGTACGACGAAGGATCATCAACGATTGTACGCCATAACCCGTTTTCAGCTTGAAGTCTCACTAACGCACTTAATTGATCTCGTAACGTGCAGTCAATAATCATGTAAGAAGGATCTTGAACATCAACTAACTCTAATGCTTTCGCCATCGTTAAAGCTGCCCACCCATTACCACGAGCCCAATAGATTGATGACATATGATTTTTTGCAATATTGTCCCAGCCATGATAATAAAGATTTGTAAGAGAATCTTGCAGAAAATCTTCATGACCATGATATTGTTTTAATCCATCTCTAAAGTAATCTTCTCGGTCTAGCAATCGACCAACTCTTAGTAGAAATAAACCTGCCATCATCATCGTATCCACCCAAGCCTGTTCTGGAAAAACATGCTTTACTGAATTTACTGTATGTTGAAAGATTCCATCAGCAAAACGTGGCGCATCATGTTGAAGGTACTCTGCCATTTCTTTTATAACAGTTAAATATTTTTCATCTTCTGTTACATTGTACAAAGTAATAAGACAATGACCGATCGACACTCCATTTATAGAAAGTTTAGGCAAACCATCTTCAAGCCATTCATCAACCCAATTTTTTAATAGATCAATATATTCTTGTTTTTCTGTTGCTTCATAGGCTGCTGCTACACCATAAAAAGCAACACCTCCGGGCCAATCCCAGCTAAAATCCATTTCAAATGTACGTTTGACAACTCTATCTAGTAATTCAGTTATTTCAGCTTCCTCAAATTGTAGTTTTGGCATGTAAAACCCCTCCGTTGACTATTGATTATTTTGTAGAATTTCGTTAGCTTGCTTTCTAAATTTCTTTGCTCCTTCTTCAGGTGTTATCTTCCTAAATAAAATCTCATCAGAAATATCTTTCAACACCTTCATTACCTGTGAGCTTCCTACTGGATCTGGTGGGTAAAATTCATCTGTCATTGATTTTGCTTTCTCTACATAGTTTAGAATCTTCATTTCCCCTTCAGTAAGAACTGGTTTAATGGCTTCAGATACTTTTGATGAAACCGGCACTCCTCGTTCACCCTTCATTAACTTATTGGCTTCTACATTAGAAACGAAATAATGAATAAATTTTGCTGCTTCTTCTTTATGCTTTGAACTTTTTGGAACAGAAAATAGCATACTTGGTTTTAAGAATAATGCCTTATTTTCAAGATGTTCAGGTGGCAAGTGAAGCGTTAACGGTGCATTTGTTAACGGATCAAAGCTAGCATATTGATTGGAGTAATTCCAGGTGATTGCTGTACTTCCTGTTACGATAAAATCTGTTTCCATCGTTCTTCCCGCAGCGACCACCTCATCCGGGGTAGGAAATGCACCTTCATCAATTAACCTTAGTTGTCTATAAAAATAATCAATAAACAATTGATCATCAGAATAAGCAAGCGCTGTTCCTTCATTATTATAGAATTGCTCTCCTTTTGTTCTTAAATAATATGGAAAGAAAATATCTGGTGGATGCATCCCATTAGATCCATAAACTCCTGCTGTTTTCTTTATATCCACTGCAATCTGCTCCATATCATCCCAAGTCCAACTATCTTCATCAATCGTGACGCCTGCTATATTCATTAATATGTCATTAGAAATAACAGATAAAACATTGATCCCTATTGTAAATCCGAATAATTTGTCACCTATCTTACCGCTGTTTACTATGCTTTTATCAATGGAAGAAACGTCAATGATCCCCTTTTCGACATATGGAGATAAATCTTCTAGTAAGCCTTTCTCACCATATTGAGACAAAAAAGCCATATCCATCTGAAGCACATCTGGAAGTTGATTCCCCGCGGCCATCGGCTCTAAATTATTCCAATAGTCATCCCAGTTTGCAAACTCCGGTTCAATATTAATGTTTGGATGTTCAGCTTCAAACATTTCAATAATTTTAGTTGTATATTCATGTCTTGGCTGACCTCCCCACCATGCTACTTTAATCGTAATATCCTCTTCCTCCATTACATCTCTTTGCGATTGCTCCTCTGAGTTGCAAGAAGTGAGGGTAAACATCACTATAAGGGTCAGGGTAAAAAACAAATACTTTTTCATAAAGACCACCTTTTTTGTAAGTGTTTACACAAAATAGTTTAATAGGTTTTCTATCTACTTTTAATGTAATTTCTAGAGAAGAATGTTTAAAAATCAGAGTAATATGAAGAAAACCTATTATAATTGTAAGCATTTACATTAAGTAGGTCTACTTGAAAAAGAACCAATTATTCCTGATTGATTAATTCCTGCCTCTTTCCATTTTGTACTATGCGCTCTTGTTGCTTATCATTGATTTTCTGAAAAGCATTCATTGCAGGCCTTGTTATTAGAAGAGCTACTAAATTTCCACTGCATATTAGAAGTAATGGTGGAGCAAAAGAAAGCAAGATCATCAAGCCTGCTCCACACACTAGCATCATTAAAGTTGATAATGGATTCATGATCATAACAAAAAACGAGTTTTTTAGAACCTGCAGGACCTTCATTTCATAATGCACATACATTGGAAAAACATATAGCAACATGCATACAAATAAAATAGAAAGAATTAAAAAAGGAACGGATAATAGCTGTTGTATGAATGAAGAAGCCTGTTTCAGATAATACACATCAATTATTAGCACAATACCTATCAATGTAAGAATCATTCCAAGAATATTACTTTTTATAAACTCTTTTTTATACGCCTTCCAAAATGTTGAAGAGATAGAAAAGTTCATTTCTCGTAATGACCACCTTCTCACAACCGAAAACATAGCAGCTGTCGCAGGAAAAAAACCAAAAATTCCTAATCCAAGGATAGAAAAGAAGATCCATAAAATATTTAATAGCGCCAATCTTGAAATCCATTCCAACACATTATGAACACCACCTAAAAATCCATGAGTCTCCATTCTAATCCGCTCCATTCCCTTTTTAATTTTTCCACAAAGAGTGTTAGAGGGTTAGCTCTTAAGCTTAACCCTTTAATCCACTTGTACTGATTCCTTCCACAACATGTCTTTGGAATAAGAAAAAAACAACGAATACCGGTATTAATGTGACAATAGACATTGCAAACATGGCACCCCAGTTTGAAACTGTTTCATTACTTAAAAACATATTTAATGCCATAGAAACTGTATATTTATCAGGGCTATTTAAATATAAAACCGGTCCTAATAAATTATCCCAAGTCCAATAAAACGAGAAGATTGCTGCTGTAGCCAAAGCTGGTCTAATTAACGGAAGGATAATCTTATAAAAAATTTTAAATGTACTACACCCATCAATTGTAGCTGCTTCATCAAGCTCTCTTGGGATAGTCCTGATAAATTGGACTAAGAGAAAAATGAAAAACGGATGTCCGAAATAGGCTGGTACAGCAATCGGCTTAATCGAATCAAGCCAACCTAATTTAGAAAAAATAATGTATTGCGGAATCATAACAACCTCATAAGGTAGCATTAATGTGACCATCATAATCGCAAACCAAAAGTTTTTCCCTACAAACTCCAGTCTAGCGAAGCCAAACGCGATAAAAGCAGATGATATGACTTGACCAATCATCGTTAAAATAACAAGTACTACTGTGTTTTTAATAAAAACGCCAAACGAATTACCACCGATTCCTTCCCAGCCTTGACTAAAATTTGTTAAGATCCAAGGATCAGGAATTAAAGATTTTGCTGTTACAAAGATTGTTTCACTTGGTTTAAAGGAGCTCATTAACAGCCAAATAACAGGATAAAGCATTAACAAAGCAAATCCGCCAACCAAGATATGATAAATCCACCATTTTGGTTTTTTCATCTTAGGAACTGAAATCCCTTTTGTTTGAGGGACTGTTTTTACATTCGTATTTGTTTCCATAAAGATTATTTCCCTCCCTCAGATTCATAGTGAACCCAATACTTCGATGAGAAAAATATGAGTGCAGTTAATAGTCCAACAATAATTAACATCACCCAGGCCATCGCAGATGCATACCCCATATTAAAGAATTCGAAGCCTTGAATGAAAAGATAGAGTGAGTAAAGAAGTGTACCATCTAACGGACCACCAGTACCTTTTGAAATAATAAAGGCAGGTACAAATGTCATAAATGCAGCAATTGTTTGCATGATTGTGTTAAACAGTATAACTGGACTTAGCATAGGCAGAGTGATTTTCGTAAACTTTTGCCAATGGCTTGCACCATCTACGCTTGCAGCCTCGTAATATGTTACTGGAATGCTTTTTAATCCAGCTAAGAAAATTAACATCGATGATCCAAACTGCCATACAGATAATAAAATTAACATCCACAGTGCAGCTGTAGGATCTCCAAACCAACGAACATCGGGAATACCTAAAAAGCCTAAAAGTAAGTTAACAATTCCCTCATCACCAAATATATTTCGCCACATGATTGCTACCGCTACACTACCACCTATTAAAGAGGGTAAATAAAATAATGAACGATATAAACCAACTGCTCTTGATGCTGTATTTAAGATCATGGCAATTAAAAGAGCGAATCCTAAACGTAGCGGAACACCTGCAAATACATAGATAAGAGTCACTTTAAGAGATTGCCAGTATCTTGGATCGGCTGTAAACATTTTTTTATAGTTTTCAAGCCCAATCCACGTTGGTGGAGCAAACAAATTATATTTTGTAAAAGAAAAATATAATGAGGTTAAGATTGGGATAAACGTAAACGCTAAAAACCCAATGATAAAGGGACTGATAAATAAATAGCCTTTTACACTTTGCTTCATAGCGCGTGCACTCATAGAATCATTTCCTTTCTCCAGAACTGAATTGGCAGTAAGACTGATAGCTGATCGTACAATTGATCAGCTATCAGGTCATTAAGCACTATTTATTTTGAGCTAAAATGCTTTCTGCTTGCTGTCTAAATTGTTTAGCTGCATCTTCTACTTTTAACTGACCATAATTCATTTGTTCAGATAAACTGTCGAGCATCTCAATGATTTCACCTGCTCCAACTGGATCTGGACCATCAAATGCCGAGCTGTTTTGTTCAGCCCATTCAACACTATCAAACACTTGAACTTGTTCAGGAGAAAGTACTGGTTTAAGAGCTTCTTTCACCACTGATGAACCTGGGATACCACGGTCACCTAAGATTAATTTGTTTGCTTCCTCATTGTTTACGAAGAAGTCAATAAATTTAGCTGCTGCTTCTTTATGCTCGGAGTTTTCAGCAACAGACCAAAACATACTTGGTTTCAAATATAATCCATCACTTGTGTTAGGCCCCGGCATGTTTTGAATTTTTAGTGGTCTGTTTGCAACTTGCTGTAATCCTACGAATTGATTTGACCATTGCCAAATACCAATTGCTTCTTGTTTTACTACTGGATCATCTTCAAGACCTTTTAACTGAGCTAAGTAGTCAGGAGTAGGTGCTGCACCATCTTTCACTGTATCTGAAGCCATCGTAAAGAAGTCAATGAACATTTGATCATCATCATATCCTAATGATGCACCATCTTTACCAAATAATGATTTCCCTTGAGTTCTTAAATAGTAGTTAAAGAATACGTCCGATTTCATTGTAGTATCAACAAATATTCCAGCATCTTTCGCTTTTGCTGCTAATTCTTTGTAATCATCCCAAGTCCAATCTTCAGCTAAAGAATCGACTCCAGCTTTCTTTAATAATTCTTCATCATAATGGAAACCAACAACGTTAACCCCTAAGTTAAAGCCATATAACTTGTCATCAAGTTTTCCACCATTGATATAATTGTCCGTAAAATTCGTTGTATCAATTTGATTTCCAACATAAGGTGATAAATCAGCTAACTGACCATTTTCAGCGTACTGTGAAAAGTAAGAAAGATCCATTTGAATAATATCAGGTAATTGTTGAGCTGAGGCCTGAGGTGCTAACTTCTTCCAATAGTCATCCCAGCTTGCATATTCTGCTTGAATTTTAATACCCGGATTTTCTTTTTCGAACATTTCGATTACTTTTAGTGTGTAATCATGTCGAGGTTCAGAACCCCACCATGCAATACGAAGTGTTACTTCTTCATCTTTACCACCCTCTGATCCTGAATCAGAAGAAGATTCACCAGAAGTACTTCCACTACAAGCTGCTAATGAAAATACCATAAAAACCGACATAAAAATTGCCAACCACTTCTTCATTTAACATCCCCCTTGTATTCGTTTTTAAAAATCATTGTTAACGCTTACAACCTTTATTTTATAGGGTTTATCAAACTATTAAAATGTAAAAAACAGATAAGAGTGTTTAAAAAACAGTGAATTCTGACTACTTTTTCAAATTAGAAAAACTTGGCTTATCGCCAAGTCATAATGGCGAAAGCCTTAGTTTTTCTTATACTATCATCCATAAAAACATAAACTTTGATAGTACAAAAAGGACTGTCTACTCAAAGAGACAGCCCTTTTACCCAAATCTATTAATTTACTTTTTTATATTCAGACGGAGAGTATCCTGTAAACTTCTTAAACACCTGACTAAAGTATTGCGGATTATCACCGAATCCGATCATCTCTGCAATTGCAAATACCTTTACATCGTCCATCAATTGAATCTGTTCGATTGCCTTCTTAATTCGTTCTTGTGTAACATAGCTTGAAAACTTCTGCCCTGTTTCCTGCTTAAACAGTTTACCTAAATAGTCTGCATTCATATAAACCTTATTTGCCACCCACTTTAGGGACATCTCTGTATTTCCAATATTCTCTTCTACAAGATCAATCATCCTATGAATAACAGCCGAATGATTTGATTTATGTCTTTCATAGTAACCTTGTGTAATTTCTTTTGCGGTAGAAAGAAAGAAATGTTTCATTTGCTGGATTGTATCCATATCTACTAATACAGACATTTTATCCATATATTTTTGCATGCTCACTGAGTCTGATTGCTGAATCATCACTAAAAAAATCTGCATCACATAAGAACGCACTAAACTAATTGTTAATCTACTCTCTGTTAACTCAGCGAAAAATTGAGAAATTTCACTTTCCACTTTTTCTAAATTTCCTGATTTTATAAACAAACATAAACTTTGACCATCATATTCATAGTCATTTATTATATTCTCATGTTTAATATCATTTTTTGTAATAATGCTTCCTTCACCTAAATAAAATCTATGTCCCAGGCATTCGAGTGCTTCTAAGTAAAGTCTTCTTACTTGTGTAATACAATCAACCTCACTTATAGCCACTGTCATATCCATTTTATAAATATCAAAGAAATGTTCTCTTAATTGCTCAATCTTCTCCTGAAGATTATTAAACTCCTCCTCATTCACAAGAAAAAGAACATATTCCCCTATACTCGTTGATAAGACTGATTCTGAAAAAAGATCTTCACCCAGGTTTTCAATGACAAACATATGCTCATAATGATAATCACCCTCTATACGAAAGATAATTAACCTTATAAACTCTTCTTCGAAATTCACTCTTAATAGTTTTTCATAAAAATGTATTCCTCTATTGCTGTCAAACTTGCTAGTGATAAACTCTTTTAGTAATTGTTTTTTTACATAGGGCTGTACTTGATCGAGACGACTTTTTGTTTCTAATAGAAATTGCTCTCTCTTTGCATCTCTTTTCAGTTCATCAATCACTTTGTTCAAAGCATCCATAATACTATTTTCATTACATGGTTTTAATAAATAATGCTTGACTCCATATTCCATTGCTTGTTTGGCATAGTTAAATTCATTAAAGCCTGATAAGATAATAAACTTTATGGAAGGTTTTTCTACTGCCATTTTTTCTACTAATTGAAGTCCGTTCATTCCTGGCATTTTAATATCACATATCACGATGTCAGGTTGTTCTTTCATGATAAAGTCATAGGCTTCCAAACCATTTCTGGCTGTACCAATTAAACTTGTTCCCAATTCCCCCCAGTTGATGATCCTTGAAATTCCCTCTAAAATAATTCTCTCATCATCAACTAATAACACCCTATACATAATCCCACCTCGTTTGATATGGAATAACGATGCATACCTTTGTCCCTTTGTTTACCTCACTATCAATTTGCAGACCATACTCAGTGCCAAAAACAAATTTAATTCTAGAGTCTATATTACGTAAGCCGATTCCATTTCCTCTAGTCTTTATTTCTCCTTTTTTAACTAATTCGAGTTGCTGCTCATCCATACCAGGTCCATTATCCTCAACGACCAGACGGAGCTTATCTCCTTCTTTGAATGCTAACAAACAAATTTCACATGGCTCTATCATCATTTCCAGCGCATAATGAATGGCATTTTCAACAAGTGGCTGCAAAATCAACTTTGGTAGCTTAGCATTTTTCACTTTATCGTCCATTACTAATGAAAATTCCAATCGCTCTTCAAAACGAAACTTTTGAATAGTCACATAGTGTTCAACCATCTCTACTTCTTGCTCCACTGTTATTACATCATCTTTTAAACTAATGGCGTTTCTTAATAAATATCCTAAAGATTCAACCATTTTGGATATTTGATGCTGCTGATTTACTTTTGCCAGCCAGTTAATAGATTCTAGTGTGTTATACAAGAAATGAGGATTAATCTGTGATTGCAATGCTTTAAATTCAGTATCTTTTATTAATAATTGTTTTTCATAATTTTCATTAATTAGCTGATTAATCCGTTCAATCATTACAAAGAAATTTCGGTGTAACATTCCAACCTCATCCTGATATTGTGAGGGTGTAAAGTTTTCTGTTAGTTTAAAATCTTCTTTTTGAACGAACTTCATCGCTGAAACTAAGTTTTCAATTGGATTCGTAATTCGTTTAGAAAATCTAATAACTAAATAAATAGAAGAAATAGAAATCGCTAAGAATAAAAAAATAACAAGAAACTTAATCATCGTAACCTTTGCGAACATGGTTCCAAAGGGCAAGACATTCCAATATGTCCAATTTGCATATGGAGATTTTGAATAGGTAACAAAAAAGCTTCTTCCATATACATTTTGAATTTGATATCCTTGTTTATCACTAGCTGTAAAGTCTAGCTTATCAACATTAGTAGAATTTCCTTCTGAAAAGAAAATTTCATCTCCTTCTGAGATCGCAATATAACCCTCTTGATCTTCCCATTCTTTTGGCAGCTCTTTAACAATCTCGTGTAACTTAACATCAATTACTAATGTTCCGAGCTTTTCAAGACTTAGATTTTCATAGGATTTTAGCTGTCTCGTAGAAAAAATAGAATTTTTTGAGCCTTCTAGTGAAATCCATACATTACTTCCATTTCCTTTTTCCGCCTTTATGATCATTTCATCTTTATGATCATATAAATTCCGGGAGGGTACTCCTCCAGCACGATATTCCTTCCCAAAACGGTCAAAAAGATGGATGGATTGGATATACTTCTCGGAACCTATATAGCTAGTAAGAGTTTCCCAAATTTCTTTTTCTATTTGATATTGATCATACTTTGTTAAGCTATTGTCCTTTGAACGAAGCAATGCGTTTTGAATAACATCATCACCCATAATTTTATAAGTAACTTCTTCAATATTCTTTAGTTCATCTTCTATTCTATTAGAAGACATAATTAAAACTTGTGAAGATTTACGGTAAATTTGTTCATCATAGCTATTAAATGCATATTGAAATCCAATGATAATAAACGTTAAACAAACAATTAATAAAATAGAAATAAAGACAATTAATTTATACTTAATTCTTAAATTTTTATATCTGGTTGAAATACTTCGGTTTAAGTTCCTCATATATTAGAACTCCAATATCATAATTTGCTAGTAACCGCTTTCAATTCATTTCAAAGGATATCCCATTGTAGACATTAGTGCCAGGCCTGGTTGAGTTGAATCCAATCGACTATATTGGACAATGATTGGCAGATCACTTTCCACTTCAATTGAATAAGGAACACCTGTTGGAATCGTTTCTCCATTAAGCTCCAGTGCTGTTGTACGTAAATGTTTACTTCTCTTGCCCTGCACAATGACAGGAATTTTCTCGATCGGATCTCGATCCTCAAAATAAATCGTAACTTCAAGTTTTGCATCTTGACCATTGCAGTTTAAAATACAAATAGATTCATGGCTAAGAAGTTCCCCTGAGCTTAATGGTGGTATATATCCATCTGGTATGATCCAATGTTTCTCGCCTTTTTGATTATTCATTCACATAACCTCCAATGTTAAGAAAGTACAAAATACTCCATGGTTTAATCATATCATGATTAGTAGTTAATAAGAGTAGGTTCTTATTACTAAACAGATACAGAATAAGAATTTGCATAAAGTGCAGTTAGCTATCTTCCATTATAATGGAAGCACTTGCAATAATACATTTAATTTTCCGATGATTATGATTAGAAAACAGTGTTTCTACTTCTAATACTGCTTCAAAATAAATAAGCCTCCTCTAAAAAGAGAATACTTTCAATCTTATATAACAAATGCAAAATAGGCAATAAAAATAAGTGCTAAAACATAGACGATCGGACTGATTTCCTTCTGCTTTTTCATAGCAATCATTGTAATAGGGTACATAATAAAACCAAGACCAATACCAGTTGCTACACCATAGGTTAGCGGCATCATGATGATCGTGACAAAAGCAGGAATTGCAATCTCGAAACGTTCCCATTTAATATGACGTACTTCACTTGCCATTAATGTACCAACAATAATCAAAGCAGGTGCTGTTACTTCTGACGTTACAATAGAAAGGAGAGGCGAGAAAAATAGTGCAATAGCAAACATTCCAGAAATCACAACAGATGTAAAACCAGTTCTTCCACCTGCTGCTATCCCTGCAGATGATTCGATGAATGATGCTGTTGTTGAAGTACCTAGAACTGACCCTGCAACTGATGCCGAGGCATCAGCTAAAAGTGCTCGTCCAGCGTTCGGAATTTTATTATCCTTAACTAACCCTGCTTGGTTAGCAATCGCAATCAATGTTCCTGCTGTATCAAAGAATGCCACAAATAAAAACGTAAACACAACAGCTACTAATTCTATTGAAAAAATATCTCCTAGCTGCATAAAAACAACCCCGAATGTTGGCTCCAAGCTAGGGATTCCACCAATAATAGCTTTAGGCTTATCAATTATCCCGAAAAACATTCCTAAAATCGATGTTATCACCATTCCATAAAAGATGGCCCCACGAACATTTTTCACCATAAGAATAACGGTAATAATAAAACCAACAACTGCTAATAAAGTTGGACCGGATTGAATATTTCCTAACGAAACAAATGTTGCTGAATTTGCCACTACAATCCCTGAATTTTTCAAGCCAATAAACGCAATAAAAAAGCCAATTCCACTTCCGATTGCATATTTTAAATCCTGGGGAATTACTTCGATGATTTTTTCGCGAATTTTAAAAATGCTTAGCAATACAAACAAAACACCTGATATAAATACACCTGTTAATGCTGTTTGCCAAGGTATCCCCATTCCGATTACAACTGAATAGGTAAAAAATGAATTAAGCCCCATACTAGGTGCTATCCCTATCGGGTAGTTAGCTAAAATCCCAATTAATAACGTACCGATAATTGCTGAGACAGCTGTTGCTGTAAAAACAGCCCCTTTATCCATACCTGCTTCTGATAGTACAATTGGGTTAACAACTAATATATAAGCCATTGATAAAAAGGTAGTAATTCCAGCAAGAAACTCTTGTCGATAAGTTGTTTGTCGATCTAAAAACTGAAAGAATTGCTTCATGTTGACCTCCTGAATTATGCTAAAAAAGCTTTAGAGTTGGATTACCCTAAAGCACACATAACAAGAATTACATATCGACAATACATATGTAATCCTTGTAGTCATGCTATTTAAGGTAGCTTGGTAGAAACGTTTAGGCCATATCCCTAAACATATACAAGGTTGATATATTATATTAATATAAGTTGATATTATAGAGAAAAATAGTAGTTGAGTCAATGTAAATATTTTGGATTACACGATCAGCTAGGGCTATGTTACTTTTTCTTTGAACAATAAAAAAACCTCAGATGACCCAAAATTCATCTGAGGTTTTTTTATTATTTAGTTTATGTAACAGGGCATCAATCAACAATGAACACTAAAACCAACTATTTCTTCCTGCTATCTTTACTCATACAACCTTACTAATCTCAAAATGACGTTCTAGTTTTCGTTTTACACGCTGAAGAGCATTGTCAATTGATTTAACATGTGTATTCAATTCTTCTGATATTTCCATATATGATTGTCCGTCCATATATAGAGTTAATACTCTTCTTTCCAAATCACTCAGCAATTCATCAATCTTCCGTTCTATTTCGTTCACTTTTTCCTTATTAATAAGCAAAGATTCAGGATTAGTTACTTTTTCCCCTGCAATCATATCCATCAACGTATAATTAGAATCTTCATTAGTAAGAGGCTTGTCCAAGGAAATAGATGAATTTAATGGACCATGTTTTTGGCGAGAAGCAGTTTTAATTGCAGTTATAATTTGTCTAGAAATACAAAGCTCTGCAAATGCATAAAAAGAAGCCATTTTGTCTTCACGATAATCACGAATCGCCTTATATAACCCGATCATTCCTTCTTGAACAAGATCTTCTTTATCGGCTCCTATTAAGAAATACGGTCTAACCTTCGAGCGCACAAAATGCTGATACTTATTAATTAAAAAGGACAATGACTCGCTGTCACCATTATGAGCCATCTCGACCAACACTCTATCCTCTAATCCAGCATAATCGACAATTGGTTCTAATACAGTGTTCATTGATTTGATTTCCCTCCATACTCTTCTTAAATTAAGCCCATTTCGAGCTTATACTTATTTTAAATTTTCACTAGTTTACTAGTTTAAAAAGAAATATATCTATACTAAATACCACGCTACTAACCTAAATAATTTCTTTACTATTTTTCACAGACAAATGTGATGTAGATATAAGTATAAGGGGTTAAAAATAAAAACGTTGTCGAAATATAAACACTAACTACAATTTTTATAAATTTTTTGATTAGATCTATCATTCAATAGGTTTATTTTCAATTTGTTGCATTTTCATGTAAAGAAATGAAGTAAAAACACTCGAAAAAATCATAGATATTGTCATTTAGAAGGAAGATAATTGTTTTAGTGATCACCTAAGATTATTTTTCGGGAAATAATGACAAGAAATAAAAAATAAGTTCTCTGAAATTTTGAGAACTTACCTACATTATTTCAAAATCTTCACTCATTTGCTAGCAGCAACTGAAACACAAAGTTCTTAATAAACGTCTTTCCATTCTGCAATATTATCAGCATCAAATTTAATGGATCGCCAAGCATAATTTGCGTTCGATCTCCATCTTCAACTACTTCTCCTTCATCAATTGGATACCATAAATACATCCATGGTGAAAATCAAAAAAAGCACAACGCAATATCATTTTTGTTGTGCTTTTCTCAATTTGACATATTTAATTATCTTTGCGACAAAACTTCCTTCTCATACTTTTTAACATCTTCCAACCAAGTTTCCTTCACAGGAACACCCATTTGCTCACAATAGTAATCCCAAATTGCTCCAAACGGATATGTTTTAAACTCTTCCATTAAAGCTAATCTTTCCGTAAAGTTTCCTTCTTCTTGAAGCTGTTTTAAGTGATTGTTTGGTACAAGCATTGCGTATAGTAAAGATTTAATCATATTACGAGTTCCGATTGTCCATGCTGCTACACGGTTAATGCTTGCATCGAAGAAATCAAGACCAATCATCACTTTGTCTAATGCATCATTACGAACGATTTCAAGTGAGATTTCTTTTAGCTCGTCATCAAGTGTAACCACATGGTCACTGTCCCAACGAACTGGTCTTGAAACATGCAATGCTAGTTTATCGCTGTATAAAAGCATAGAAGAGATCTTGTTAGATACCATTTCAGTTGGGTGATAGTGTCCAGTATCTAATAAGCATAGCTTGTTATTTTTTAATGCGTAACCCATGTAAAATTCGTGAGATCCAACAACATATGCCTCTGAACCAATGCCAAATAATTTACTTTCTACAGCATCGATATTGTATTGCTCATCAATTTCAACTTCAAAAATTTTATCTAGAGACTCTTTTAATCGAACTCTTGGTGTTAGACGATCGCTTGGTACATCTTTATAACCATCAGGAATCCAAACATTCGTCAAAGCTGGTGTTCCTAATTCTTTACCAAAGTATTCAGCAATTTTTCGGCTAGCAATGCAGTGATTAATCCAAAATTCACGGATTTCAGGGTCTGGATGTGATAGTGTTAGGCCATCAGTAGATTTTTCATGTGAAAATAATGTTGGATTAAAATCAAGTCCTAGTCCGTGTTCTTTTGCCCAGTTCACCCAGTTTTCAAAGTGTTTAGGCTCTAATCTGTCACGCTCTACAGCTTCACCATTTGTTTCAGCATAAATAGCATGAAGATTTACACGGTGTTTTCCTGGAATTAATGATAAAGCCTTTTCTAAGTCACTTCTTAATTCTTCAGGTGTTCTAGCTTTGCCAGGGTAATTTCCTGTAACGTCAATTCCTCCAGATAACTCCCCTTTGTTTACTTCAAAGCCACCAACATCATCGCCCTGCCAGCAATGAATTGAGATTGGTACTTGTTGTAGTTGTTGAAGCACTTCATCAACATTAATTCCCCATTTTTCATATTCCTTTTTTGCTAATTCATAGCTTTCTTTAACTGACATAATACTCATCCTCTCACGTATTGTTGTTTATATGTTTTTACTTCGAATGAACCTTTGATTAATGCTCTAGCTTGTTGAATATGTTCCACTTCTTCTAATGCCATAAGTTGTGCCACAATGTTTCCAATGGCAGTTGCTTCCACAGGACCTGCACATACTTCTTTATTTGTTACATTTGCAAGTAATTGATTAAGCATTTCGTTTTGACAACCGCCACCAATTACATTCACTCTTGGAAAGCTTTTCTCAAATATTTCTTCTATTTCACTGATCGCACGTTTATAGCTATCTGCTAAACTATCATATACACATTTCGCAATCTGTCCTGGTGTTTGAGGGACTTGTTGGTTTGTTTCTTTACAATATTTTTGAATTTCACTTACCATATTTTCAGGCTTTAAGAAGCGATCATCATCCACATTTACGATAGATTGAAAATCCTCTTCTTTTTCAGCCAACTCTACAAATTCAGCAAAAGAAATTTCATCATGATAGTTACGTTTTACTTCTTGAATCATCCAAAGTCCCATAATATTTTTCAAGAAACGATAGCGATAGTCTATGCCGCCTTCGTTTGTAAAATTATATTGAAGTGCCTTTGGAACACAAATTGGAAAACGATTTTCCACTCCAATTAATGACCATGTTCCAGAGCTTAAATAAATCGTATCCTCTAATTCAGGAACTGAGATTACAGCAGAACCAGTATCATGTGTTGCAGGTAAAACTACGTTCATATCAAAACCAAATTCTGATACTAGCTCTTCTGACAATGTTCCTAAAACGTTTTTAGGAGGTAGTATTTCATGAAACATTTCTTTGTTAATACCTAATTTATCAAGTAATTCATGATCCCACTGCTTAGTAAATGCATTTACTAATTGTGTTGAAGTAGCATTTGTATATTCGTTAGCCTTTTTACCAGTTAGTAAAAAATTAAGATACTCAGGGATCATTAAAAATGATTTTGCCTTTTTCAGCACATCAGGTGATTTTTGTTTTAATGCATATAATTGATAAATTGTATTAAACTTTTGAAATTGAATACCAGTCTCAAAGTATAGTTTTTCTTTTGGAATGATAGTAAATACTTCCTCCATCATGCCATCTGTACGAGGATCACGATAGGCTACAGCATCTGTTAATAAATTGTCATGTTCATCTAATAGAACAAAGTCAACCGCCCATGTATCAATGCCAATACTATCTGGCTTTATATTAAGGTCATGACACTTTTTAATTCCTGTTTTGATTTCAGAAAATAAGGTTTCAATATCCCAACAAAAGTGATCATTCTTTTTCACGATATTGTTTTCAAAACGGTGTATTTCATTTAGTTGTAATTTGCCATCTTCAATATGGCCAAGAATTAATCTTCCGCTTGAAGCCCCAATATCTACCGCTAAGCTATATTTTGTCATTTTCTTCACCTCTTCATTGAAAACGCTTGCTTTATTACATAATAAACTAGTTTATTATGGTTTCCTATATCGTGATTAAACAATTTTATTGTCCTTATTTGCCAAATTCATAAAAAATAAAAAAGCTATATCCCCTACTAATTCCAAGTAGTGATATAGCTAGCCTTTTGTTAGTTGTTCACGTAACTTCTTTGGTGTATATCCGTATTTGCTTTTGAATACTCGATAAAAATAACTAATATTTTCATACCCAACCTCTTCAATAATCGAGGTAATTGCTAGTGTTGTATTTTCCAATAAATCCTTTGCCACGCTTAATCTTTTTTCTTGTACAAGCTCCTTAAAAGTATAACTAGTAGCTTTTTTTATTTCTTTACTTAACGTGTAATGAGGCTGCTGAAGTTTTTCTGATAACTCATATAAAGACGCATCTTGGTATTTTTCTTCAATATATTTTAATGACTCAACAATAATGTGATGTCTGTGAGTCTCATCTTTATATTTAACTTTATCAGAGTTTTTAATAAGCTCAACCATTAATAAACCCATATACAATTTTATCGTTGACTCTGACATCATCGAAGGATTCATAATTTCAACTATAATTTTTCCTATCAATTCTTGGATACTCTCTATTTCCGATACAGCGAAATAAAGATATTGTCCGTTTTGTGTGTGATCGAATAAACTATTAATTAAAAAATTCGTTATTAAATTCTCAGTCGTTAAATAAGAAAAAACAAACGAGAAAAATTCAGGCTTTATAATAAAATTAATAATAATATCTTCTTCTTCACAAGCATCGAGTTCATGCTCAATATGCTGGTTGAGAAATAGAATATCACCTTTTATAAGCTCTAACCTTTCGTTCCCAACCGTTTGATTCAGTGAGCCGTTAAACACATAATTCACTTCAATATAATTATGCTTATGCTTCGGAAAATGTACAAATCTCGTATGCTTCCTTACCATAATCATCGTATTATTGTTTAGAAATTTTTCACCCTCAACAACGAAGCTTTCCTGGCTCGTGTAGAGCTCCTTTTGAACCTCGTGTTTTTGCTGAAGAATCAATTTTTCTTCATCATTTAATTGCATGAGCTCTTCTAAAAGATTGGATTTCATCTTAAACCCTCGTTTTTGAGATATATGTGATTCTAGTATTTTATAATGTTATAGTGTGAGGTCCTATAAGTTACTTAGGATCAGGACAGGCACTTTCTATTTGGTTCTTTTTTGTCTCGATTTCGGTACTATCGGGACAGACGCTCGCTCTTTGGTACTGTTTTTGTCTCGATTCTGGCACTATCGGGACTGAGGATCGCTCTTCGGTACTGTTTTTGTCCCGATTTTCGCACTATCGGGACAGATACTCACTCTTCGGTACTCTTTTTGTCCCGATTCTAGCACTATCGGGACAGTTTCCCACTCTTTGCAACTGTTTTTGTCCCGATTTCCGCACTATCGGGACAGATACTCGCTCTTCGGTACTCTTTTTGTCCCGATTCTAGCACTATCGGGACAGTTTCCCACTCTTTGTAACTGTTATTGTCCCGATTTCCGCACTATCGGGACAGAGGCTCGCTCTTCGGTACACTTTTTGTCCCGATTCTAGCACTATCGGGACAGTTTCCCACTCTTTGCAACTGTTTTTGTCCCGATTTCCGCACTATCGGGACAGTTTCCCACTCTTCGAAACTGTTTTTGTCTCGATTCCGGCACTGTCGGGACAGATGCCCGATCTTTAGCTCTTTTCTTGTCCCGATTCCGGCACTACCGAGAAGGCTGCTCTCTCTTCTCCTCACTTTTTTTCCGATTCATTCCACTAAAGAAAACTCAACCAGCACTCGCCTCAAACATAGCTTCAATATCTTAAAAACTCATTAAGAGAGTAAAAAGCCCTTCATCTCTATCAGTAATGAAGGACAAAATTCCTCTATATAAATTGGCTTAAAATAGAGGTGATTTTAAAGTGAAACCTAGATAACATACAAATGTGTTATCCGTTTACCATCACTGAATTAAACTGTACACCTTTTTCCTCTAGCCCACTGCAATAGCTTTCTTCGATTAGTGAGTCAGTGATTACGTAGCTGATTTTCTGAATATCTGTAATGTGCGCAAACGTTCGTACTCCAAACTTCGTAGAATCTGCCATTAATATCGTTTGATCTGATATTGACATCATCTGTCTTTTTAAAAGAGCCTGCCATTCGTTTGAATCACTTAATCCTGCTTCAATATGAACACCTTTACACGAAATAAATGCTTTATTTACGTGATACATATTAAGTGACCTTTCTGCTAATGGACCAACATAGGATAATGACTTTGGCTGAAGCATTCCGCCGGTGGAAATCACACGAACTTGTTCTTTTTTACTAAGCTCTACTGCTACTTTTATAGAATTTGTTAACACAGTTAATGGGACGTCCGGCATTTCTTTTGCCATATACCATGCTGTTGTGCTGGCATCTAGTACGATCTGATCACCAGGATGAATGAGTTTTACCGCTTCTAAAGCAATTGCTCTTTTTTCGGTAGCATTGGTAATTTCTCTTTCTGTATAAGAAACTTCTGTTTGTTCATCTTGTATACTAACTGCGCCGCCATGACTTCGGCGTAATTGATTTTCTTTTTCTAATTTCTCCAAATCGCGTCTGATTGTTTCCTCTGTTACCTTAAAAATTTTACTTAATTCGGTAACTCGGACACTTAATTTCTCATTTACAACATCGACGATTTTTCGGTGTCTTTCTGCTACAAGCATCTCGGTTTGCCTCCTAAAAACTCTCAATGAAAAAAATAATGATGAGGATGAGCTTACTTGCTTAAAGAGTCAGATCTTACGCTTGTAGGCTCTAGATATTATTATGACATAGAATAGGGTAGAACGCATTTGTTTTAGTGATTATGCGCTTACATTTTTGTCTATAAAACAAGGTGTAATAGAAATGATCTTCTGTTACACCTTGTATGTTTTCTTATTATCTAGTAAATGCTGCTGGCACTCCACCATCAACTGTTAACATACATCCAGTTGTTCTGTCTGATTTAGATGAAGCGAAGAATAGAATGGATTGTGCAATATCTTTTGGATAAATGTTCACTAGTAATGTTGTACGTTTACGATAGTGCTCTTCTAATTGATCCGGGTGAATACCGTATGCTGCTGCACGTTCTTCTCTCCAGCTTGATCCCCAAATGGAAGATCCTTGAAGTACTGCATCAGGAAGAACAGAGTTTACGCGGATTCCAAATTCTCCACCTTCTGCTGCAATACATCTTGCAAGATGAGTTTCCATAGCTTTAACAGAGCTGTATGCTGCTGCATTTTTACCTGCATATACAGAGTTTTTAGAACCGATAAAGACCATGTTTCCACCAGTACCTTGTGATTTCATTTGTTTGAACGCCTCACGAGCTACTAAGAAATAACCAGTTCCTAGAACGTTCATGTTTAAGTTCCACTCTTTTAATGTTGTTTCATCAAATGGGCTTGAAGTTGCTAAACCTGCATTGTTTACGATAATGTCAACACCACCGTATGTTAGAGCAGATTGCTTGAATGCTTCTTGTACCGCTTCTTCACTCGTAACATCCATTTTTACAGCTAAAGCGCGACCTTCTCCGTATTGCTCATTGATTTCTGCTGCTACCTTTTGAGCACCTTCAAGGTTAAGGTCTGCGATCACAACATGAGCACCTTCTGCTACAAATTGACGGCAAGTTTCACTACCGATACCACCAGCACCACCTGTTACAAATGCTACTTGTCTTGAGAACTCAGCTTCTGCTGGAGCTAAAGATAATTTGTAAAGCTCTAATGGCCAGTATTCAACATTGAATGACTCGTTTTCGTTTAAAGAAACAAAGTTTCCTAGAGTTGTAGAACGTTTCATAACTGCAATTGCACGATGATATAAAGCACCACTTACGTTAGCCATTGGGATGTTTTTACCTGTGTTTACCATTCCGATACCAGGAATTAAAATAACACGTGGAGCTGTTTCAGAAATTTTGTCACCTTCGTTTTTGTTTCTCTCAAAGTATGTTTTGTATTCTTCTTTAAAGCTTTCGATTCCAGCTTTTACTTTTTCTACTAAGCTAGCAACATCTTCAGTTTGTGGATTCCAGTCAATGAATAATGGTGTCATTTTTGTATGAACTAAGTGATCTGGACATGCTGCACCAACTTGTGATAATTCTTTAGCATTATTGCTGTTTACAAATTGTAGAACATCTTCTGCATCATCATAAGTTAATAGCATTTTCTTTTCTTCGCTAACCGCACCACGGATAACTGGCATAACTTGTGCTAAAACGTTTTTGCGATCTTCTTCAGAAAGTGCTTCGAATTTTTGTCCACCAAATACATTTTCTTCTACTAATCTAGCTTGAATATATTGTTCTGCTTCATTAATAACAGAAATCGTTTTTTCATAGCTTTCTTCAGCTGTTTCTCCCCAAACAACAAGACCGTGTTTTTCCATTAATACTAATTCTGCGTTTGGATTGTTTTTAACACCTTCTGCGATCATTTTTGAAAGTGTGAATCCTGGGCGTACATATGGTACCCAAACAAAACGGTCTCCGTAAATTTCTTCAGCAATTTGACGACCATTGTCTGCACAGCAAAGACCAATGATTGCGTCTGGATGTGTGTGGTCAACATGCTTGAACGGTAAGAATGCGTGTAATAGAGTTTCAATTGATGCACGTGGATGCTTGCTGTCGATCATGCAATGTGCAAGATAAGCAACCATTTCTTCATCTGACATTTCGTCACGTTCGATTAATGGACGAATATCTTCCATTCTTAAACCAGTGAAGTTGTGTGCTTTCATTGTCGCTAAATCTGATCCACTACCTTTAACGTACATCACTTCTACATCACGGCCACGGAAATCTTTTTCAATTGTTTTCATTGACGTATTCCCGCCACCCCAGTTACATACAGCACGATCTGAACCAATTAAATTAGAGCGATATACTAGCTCTTCTACTCCTTGAGATAATGAAGCTGCTTTTTCTTTATTCCATAAACTTTGTACCACTTTATTTCCTCCTCTATTGTTTCGTATCTGTTTTTGTTTGTTTATCTGTTTTTTATTATATACTATGTTTGTTTATTTTTGAATATGTTTTTTGTTTATTTTTGAATTTATTCATCAACAAGAATATACGTTGCTTTAATCGGTCCATGAACCCCAACAATCAGGTTCAATTCAATGTCGGCACTATTACTTGGACCTGTAATAAAATCAATACAAGATGAAATGTTTTTGCCTTCTTTAACTTGTTTGTTAATATACGCAGTTGCTTGCGTCATTCTAGGGACTAATGTGCTCTTTGGAACAATGGCAATATACGTTTTCGGTAATAAGCTAACAGATCTTCCTTTGTTTTCACTGCTAAATAGCACAACTGTCCCAGATTCTGCAAGCGTGATGTCACTAAAAGTGATGCCCACATCTGCTTTTTCAGCTGCTTCAATATTTTTCTCTTTAAGAGCAGGATCCCAAATATGAACATCAATATTTTCTTGGGGAAGTTTGTCTAATAGATTTTCTGCTAACCCAAACTCTTTATGACGTTCATCTTCCCATGTAACAACACTAGCTACTTCGTACTGTTCAAAAACTCCACGAATTTTCTCTGTTAGTTTGTCCGAGCTCGTTTCAATAAACTGAGTATGAATGACTTCACAATGCTTTTTAAGTACTTCCACTAATTCATCCTGTGATGCATCTTTTAACACTTCAAACTGAGGGGTTGTTGTCCATTGTGGTTTTGTGACTGTTTTTCTTCTTTCTCTTCCTAGTTTTTCAGCAACCGTACTAAGAAAGAAATCTCGATGATGAATTTGTCCTTCTGCCATCTTATTCCCCTCCTTTTTCTCTCTTTTTATACCAGTCCCGGAATCTTTCTTTACTTGGAGCTGGAAAATCACGCACATCTGTCCATGGCTTCATTGGTCCAGGTCCTTTTTGGATGTTATTTTCCTTTGTAAATGGTGCCATAACGGAAGAAGCAGATTTTGTTCCTGTTTTATAAAGACTTGGTGAGCTCGCTGCAAGTTGGAACCCTTTCATTGCTAGCTTTTCTCCAAATGGTGATTTCTTTTCATCTTCAACAATTTTTCTACGATGTTTAATTAAGAGTTCATGAAGAGGTATTTTTACAGGGCAGGCATCTGTACAGGCTGCACATAATGATGATGCATAAGGTAGCTCCTTATAATCTTCATATCCGCCTAGCAATGGAGATAATACCGCACCAATCGGTCCTGCATAAATTGAGCCATACGAATGTCCACCAACATGTCGATAAACAGGGCATACATTCACACAAGCTGCACAACGAATACAATGTAAGGCACTTTGGAACTCAGTTCCTAAAATATTTGACCGTCCGTTATCCACGATAACGAGATGGAATTCTTCAGGTCCATCAACGTCTCCTTCATCTTTTGGTCCAGTTAACCCAGTAATATAACTAGTTAATTTTTGTCCAACAGAGCTTCTGCAAAGTAGACTTACCATGATATCTAGCTCTTCCCAAGATGGAACGATTCGCTCCATTCCCATAACTGTAATTTGCGTTTTTGGTAAAGCGGTTACAAGACCCGCATTTCCTTCATTCGTTACAAGACTAATAGAGCCAGAATCCGCAACAGCAAAGTTACACCCTGTAATACCAAGATCTGCACTTAAGAATTCTTGTCTTAATTGTTCTCTAGCAAAAAGAGCAAGTTCTTCTGGAATTTCTGATTTATCATAGCCTCGTTTTTCTTTAAACGTATCACGAATTTGTTCTTTGTTTTTGTGAAGAGCAGGTACAACAATATGTGATGGTGGATCATGATCATCAAGCTGAAGAATGTATTCTCCTAAATCCGTTTCAATTACTTCACAGCCAGCTTTTTCTAAGGCGCTGTTTAAATGAATTTCCTCTGTTACCATTGACTTTGACTTAACCACTTTTTTTGCTTGCTTTTCTTTTGCTACCTTTGTAATGTACTCATTTGCTTCTTCCTTTGTTGAAGCAAAAAACACATGACCTCCACGTTTCACAACATTTTCACTAAGTTGTTCTAAATAGTAATCCAGATTTTCTAGTGTATGTGTTCTTATTTCTTCCCCAAGCTTTCTCCATTCTTCCCAATTACCAAGCTCTTCTGTTGCAGTTAGTCGTTTTCCTTGCATTCTTTCTTGTGCGGATGCAACAGCGCTTCGCATAAATGTATTGTTTACACCTTTATCAACACGATCAAAGAACTTATCATCACTTATTTTCATGGCCATCTTGCTTCACCTCACTATTCAATACTTCTGCTATATGCATCACCTTAATAGGTTTACCTTTACGATTAATTCTTCCTCCGATATTCATTAAGCAGCCACAATCAGCGCCAATGAGCACTTCAGCACCTGTTTCTTCAACATGTCGAACCTTTTCATCTACCATTTGCTCTGAAATAGGGACCATTTTCACTGAGAATGTCCCACCAAATCCACAGCAATCATGACTATTAGGAAGAGGTTTTACTTCCAAACCTTCTACCTGTTCTAAAAGCTTTCCTGGAGCATCTTTTACTCCGAGTAAGCGTGTCATATGGCAGGATTTATGATAAGTTGCACAAGCTGGTAAACTAGCATTCACGTTTTCTACTTTTAACACATCAACAATAAATTGTGTCAATTCGTAAGATTTATCCGCTAATTTTTCTGCTTTTTCTATCCAAACCGGTTCATCTTTAAACAAATGACTATATTCACGAAGCATCGCTACACAAGACCCTGAAGGACCTACAACATAATCTGATTTTTCAAACGTCCGAATCATATGCTTAGCCACTTCTTTAGTTTCCTTATGATATCCGCTATTATAGGCAGGCTGTCCACAGCAAGTTTGTTGCTCTGGAAAATCCACTTCACAACCGAGTTTTTCTAAAAGCTCTACAGTATGCTTACCAACATTGGAATAAAACACATCGGCAAGACATGTAATAAAAAGAGAGACCTTCATTCAAATAACCCCCACTCTTATTTAACCAATCCTTTTGATTCCTTTGATATAGATTATACTACTTTTTATTTTGTTTTAATACCGTTTATTTTTGTTTTGTGTGAATTTTAATGATTATATGTTGATTTAATTTTGTTATCGACATTTTTTGTTTTTAGTACTATTTGGTTAGCATCAAAAATCACAAATAAAAAAAGTAGAAGTATTCTCATACCTCTACTCTTAAAATTCATCATTTAGTTTTCATTCATTTGTGGTCGCTCACCCATCATTGGGATCTCCACGCCTAGCTCTTCTAGCTGAGCTTGAGCTTCTTCTTGAGTAATTTCACCTGATCTTTGTTGTTCCATAATTGCTTCTACTTCTTCTCTTGTTTCTTCATCCATGTCTGCAAACATGTCTCCTCGACTACCCATTTGCGGTCTTTCTCCTGTTCCACCGGCACCTCCACCAAAGCCACCTGGACCTCCCGAGCTTTGTGCAGTTGTCACTCCCGATTCATTTAACCAAGTTACAGTATCAGCAATCGTGAAATCAACTATTTTGGTTCCTGCTTCATATTCACCATTTGTGTATAGTCCATCTACTTCTTCTCCAATAGCTGTTCCTCCTGAATAAAGAGAATATGAGCTTTCCTTCGTTAATTGTGGTGAACTAATGAATACTGCTTGATAGTCTTTAGCCGGAGCAAAATTTAGGATATTGTTCCCTTCACTATCTTCCAGGTGAATGATCGTTCCAGCTACTTGCGCTTCTGGATATGTCATTAAAATTCCATTTTGTGTAGAATCTTCTGCAATAGCTTGCAGCATGCCAGAACTTCCAGCTGCTACTAAAAATCCACCGCTCATCGTAAAACTTCCACCATAATCAAGCGATCCATTCCCATTTCCTGTAGGACCATTTACAAGAACCGTTCCATCTGTCATTTCAATATATCCATTTGAATCGAGGCCATCACCTTCAGCATTCACAACAATATGACCACCATTAATTTGTAACAGGTTATTTTCAGAGGCTGAGTGTATATCCATACCAGAACCATCATTCCCTCCACCGACATTAATGCCGTCATCACTTGTTGTGAGGTTTATGTCTCCACCATTGATTGTGATTAGCTGACTTTCCATGCCTTCATAACTTTTCGTAACTTCAATATTTCCACCTGATGTGACAAGCGAAGTGTCTGCATGAATTCCATCATCCCCAGAGGCTATCGTTAAGTCCCCGCCAGCTAGGGTTATTGTATTGTTACTGTGTACAGCATCATCTTTTGAATCAATTGTAAATGTTCCTCCACCAACCACTATATCTGTAACAGCTTTTAATCCCTTATAACTTTCGGATTCAGTGGTAGTAGTTGTTGTAGTTGTTGTAGTTGTTGTCGCTTCACCTTGTCCACGCATTTTACCCATCATATCGTTAGCAACTGTTATTGTTTCAGGACTTCCGCCACCAGACGTAATGTTAAAAGTACCTTCTGATATTAATAATGAAGCAACAGATTGTACTCCATCATTTTCTGATGCAATATCGTAAGTGCCCCCTTCAATGACAATAGAACCTTTTGATTCATCTTCATCATTAGTAGACCTTATTCCATCTCCTCCTGCATCAATTGTTACTGTTCCTTCTTTTACTGCAACAAGGTCTCGTCCAATTATGCCATCATCAACAGCATCAATCTGTATATCTCCACCTGTAATCTTTAGTTTATCGTTACTAGAAATTCCATTATTATAATTTCCATGAACGATAAGTTTACCTGTTCCATTTATCGTAAAATCGTCTTTACTATAAATGGCTGAGTTAGGCTCGTCTTCAGATGAATTTTCATAAACATATTCAGATGCATCATTTATGACATTTTCTGTTCCTTCAACTAGAGAAATGGTTGTTTTTTCAGCGTTAAGAACATATATGGCTGAGCTTGTTGAGGAACCGATCGTAACTCCGTTTAACACAAGCCTTACTGTATTTTTATCTTCCGCATCTACAACGATTTGACCGTTTTCCAAATTTCCGCTTAACACATAAGTACCACCTGTTTTAATTGTTAAGGTATTAACTGAATAGAGAACCGATGCATTTGAATCAAAGCTTACATCAGAGCCTTTTAATTCAATGTATGTTGGATTTTCTTCTTCATAGTTCGTATAGTAGTCATCGTCTTTATAGGAAACAGATTCACTAATTAAAGTGTTAAGTTCTCCTATGTCTGAACTTGCTGTTTCTGTTGTTGTGCTATTAGTTGTGCCTGTTGTTGAATTATTTGCACATGCAAATAATAGTGTTGATGACATTAGAAGTGAGGCTACTTTTAAAAGCTTCATATTTATATCTCCTTTTTCTTTTGTTAAGATTTTCAAATGGGCTAAAACAGGGTCTGTTTTCCCGGTGATTTACATTATCTTTCATGAACCTTAACAAAACCTTAAAAAACTTAATAATATTTACATTTTCTAATTTATTAATTTTGATTATAGATTGGGTATGGTCAAAATGTTAATTGACCTCATTCGAGTATGAATTTTTTACGTATGAACGACATTTCCATTCTGTTTCCTGCTTGGTTTGTCGTTCATCAACGCTATGAACGACATTCACCTTCTGTTTCTTACTTGGTTTGTCGTTCATCAACGCTATGAACGACATTTCCATTCTGTTTCTTACTTGGTTTGTCGTTCATCAACGCTATGAACGACATTTCCATTCTGTTTCTTACTTGGTTTGTCGTTCATCAACGCTATGAACGACATTTACCCTTCTGTTTCCTGCTTGGTTTGTCGTTCATCAAATGGATCCACTTAGTTTTGCCCTGCAGATCCACCTGCCAAATGTAGGAGAGCATAAAAAACAATTTGCATTTTCATTCATTACCTCTATAATCAAATCTATTCAAAGATATCATTAAAGAAAAATCAAAGAAGGTGAACACAAATAATGAAGTTACTAATTATAGAAGACGATCGTTTCTTATCTGAAACAATAAAAGAAACAACACAGGAAATGTTTGAAACAGAACAAGCCTTTGATGGTGAAGAAGGATTGTTTCTCGCAGAGCAAAACATTTTTGACTGCATTATTTTAGATATTATGATGCCAAATATGAACGGGTACGAAGTTTTACAAGAATTAAGGAAAAAGCAAATTACCACACCTGTTATTATGCTTACAGCTAAAGATGGCATAGATGATAAAATTAAGGGCTTTAAGGTTGGAGCAGATGATTACCTTGTAAAACCATTTCATCGGGAAGAGCTGCTTTTAAGATTAGAAGCTATTGTTAGAAGATCTGGCGCAGATTTAAAAGAGAATGTCATTTCCTTCAAAGAATTAAAAATGAACCTGAAAAATAAAACAGCTTATATACGTGAAGAGCATGTAAAATTAAACGGCAAACAGTTTGATTTACTTGAATACTTCATTAATAATAAGAACACGATTTTAACAAAAGAACAAATTTTCGACCGAATTTGGGGCTTTGAATCCGATACTTCAACTACAGTTGTTGAGGTGTATGCAAGCAATTTAAGAAAAACATTAAAGAAATTCAACTATGATTCGTATATTAAAACTTTTCGCGGATTAGGCTACATGCTAACCGATAGTGGTAATGATCATGGTTAAACAAAAGGTTTTTAGAAAAGAACAGCTAAAGTTCATGATCTTTAGCTTCATTTCTTTCACGGTAATTTTCACTATTTTTGGTGTTATTATTTTTAGTCAGGTGAAGAGCACTCTTTTTACCCAAACAGACGAGGAACTATTTTCCTTTAAAGAGAAAGTGAGCGATGTTATTCCAGATGAAGAAGCACGTCCCCCTCGCTTTGACGATGATGATGTCCGCAAAATCCTAATGAAAGAAAAGGCCCTAATAATCCAAACCCAAGAATTATGATGCTACATTGGAATAATGAAGGTGAGATCGTAAATCAAAATGAAATTGGAACAACCATTTATGAAAGTTATTTTCAGAATTATGAGCTAGATAAAGAAAATGTAAATGTTATTACAAATATGACCATTAATGACCTTTATAACTTCCGTTACATTGTTTTTGAAGATCAGACTGAAGGTGACGAGGTTGAATATGTACAGCTCTTAATTAATACAGATCCTGAACAAACCATTCTAGCTAACTTTGGGAAGTTAATTATTATTTGTTCTTCGATTTTCATCATTCTATCAATCTCAGCTAGCTATATTCTTTCAAAAAGAATGATGAAGCCCATAATAAAGTCCTGGAACAAGCAAACAGAGTTTGTCGAGAATGCATCACATGAATTACGAACACCTCTTACTATTATCCAAAACAAACTAGAGCTATTGCTTACTGCACCTCAAGAAAAAATTATGAATAAGTTCGAAAACATTGCCCTTAGTCTATCTGAAACTAGAAGATTATCGAAGCTAACATCTGATCTTTTAACATTAGCAAGAGCTGATTCAGCAGAATCACAGCTAAATAAGCAACCTGTTAGTATAGACAACTTTATTAACAAGGTCTGCAATCCTTATATAGACATTGCCGAGTCTCAAGAAAAACTTGTTTGGTTAAAGTTAAATAGTAAAATTGAGATAGAAGCAGATGAGCAGCGTCTTCATCAGCTATTAGTCATCTTGCTTGATAATGCATTAAAATACACAGTTGAGCGGGATAGCATTGGAGTAAAAACCTATAACGAAGATTACAAAGTAGTAATTGAGGTTACTGACACAGGAATCGGAATTGACAAACACAACATGAAATATATCTTTGATCGCTTTTATCGTGAAGAAGAGCACGCTCGAGGGAAACTGGCGGCTCCGGACTTGGTCTTTCCATTGCTCAATGGATTGTCACACAGCATAACGGCTCAATTAGTGTTAGTGAAAATCAACATAAAGGAACAACTTTTACCGTGAAATTACCTAAAAAATAAATAGAATTTTTACAGGCTATCATTTTTTTGATAGCTTTTTTATTTTTCTAAAATCTAGTAGATAGCTTTTAGAATCGCTCTATCACCTTTCTATCCCCATTTTGAATTTCAAAATTCCTATATTTAAAAACAATTTTTCCTAAAACTTAAAACTTTTAAGGTTGGTTTAAGGTTCGTCCTTAATAATGGGTTTCAAGGCCGAAGAGAATTAAAGCATGAAATGACCCAAATGGAATGCTACCTGCTTCGGAATAAACTAAAACATTATATGGAAGTAGATCCTCACGCTAATCGTGATGGTAAATATTTAATACGAAGTGTTTATTTCGATAACTTCGAAAATAAAGTATTAAATCAGAAAAAAGAAGGTTACTACGAACGTGATAAATTTCGCGTTAGATTATATGACTTTAATACAAGCTATTTGAATTTAGAAAAAAAGAGCAAACGAAACAACCTCACTTTCAAACAAAAATGCCGAATAACGGCTGAGGAATATGAACAAATACGGTTTGGAAACATTAGTTGGATGGAACATGATTCAAGAACACTTATACAAGAATTATTTCATCAAATGAATTTGTTTCAGTTAAAACCAGTAACCGTTGTTGATTATGAAAGGGAGGTGTTCATTTATAAATACGGAAATGTTCGCATTACCTTTGATAGCTCTATTCGAACGAGCTTTCGAAATAATGATGTTCTTAACCCAGATTTGGCGATGATCGATACAAATCCTGATATTGTCGTTCTCGAAGTCAAATTTGATGAATATTTGCCAAGCATGATTAAACATTTGCTTCAAGTAAGCAACTTAAGAGCCGGTGCTTACTCGAAATATCAAATTAGTAGAATGTACGGCTAATATAGAAAAGCTTAGGGCGCCCGAAGCTAGACACTAACAAACAAATTAAAAAGAATTGGACCTTGGAGGAAATATAAAATGGAAAACTTAAATTTTAATGATATTTTTAAATCTAGCATTTTAGAAAAAACGAGTAGTTTCTCAGTAGTAGATTCACTAATTGGGTTACTTGTTGCATTTGCTGTAGGACTCTTTATTTATTGGGTGTATAAAAAAACATTCTCAGGTGTTATTTACTCACACACATTTAATATTTCGTTAATTGTTATGTCAATGGCAACAGCTTTAATTATCATGGGTATTTCATCTAACGTTCTGTTATCTCTTGGTATGGTTGGTGCGTTATCGATTGTACGTTTTAGAACACCTATTAAAGATCCTATGGATATTGTGTATATTTTCTGGGCAATTGTTTCTGGTATCTTATGTGGAGCAGGCTTTATTCCATTAGTTATTATTGGTTCGATCTTAATTGGAGCTGTATTACTTATCTTTGTTAATAAAATCAAAATTGAAAATCCTTATCTTTTAATCGTGAAATATAATGATATTTCGATTGAAAATTCAATTGAACATGTTGTGGCAGAAAGCTCACAAAAGCATACAGTTAAGTCTAAATCTGTTATGCCTGGTGATGACTTTGAAATTACGTACGAAATTCGTGTGAAAGATTCTGATTTAGGATTTATTAATAATATTTCTGAGATGGAATCTGTTAAATCAGCAGTCATGCTAAGTTATGATGGCAATTCTTTTTTAAAGAGTAAGAAAGGTGTGTTTTCTTTGAAATCTATCTGGTCAAGTTTATTAGAAAAAACGTTGTTCTTTCGATGGCTACTTCTTATCATGATTTCCTCTTACCTTTATTGTGAACACTATTTACCTCAAAGTGAGATAACTTTTCTATGCTATCTGCTTACAATTGCGATTGGTGCGTTAGCATTTAGAAAAATGGTCATTCATCTTTTATACAGCGGCTTACTTTCTGGATATGGAGAGGTGAATCACGAAAAGTTTAATCTCCATATGTTTCTTTTTCATTGGTTTACTGCTTTTATTATTTGTACAGTCTTGGTTTTAGTCATCGAAAAATACTTTAATGAGAAAAGAAATAATATTGATCTTATAACAACTCTAGCAAAATTTTTAGATTCAAGAGATCATTACACCGCTTTTCATTCTCAAAATGTTGCTTATTATTCCAAGAAAATTGCTGAGGAAATGAAGCTACCTAAAAGTGTTTGTGAAAATATTTACTATGGTGGCCTCCTCCATGATATCGGTAAAATAGGTGTACCGGAGTCCATTTTAAATAAGCCTTCAAGATTAACTGACGGAGAATTTAAACATATAAAGGCGCATCCAGAAGCTGGTTTTCAGCTTGTTAAACATATAAAACGCTTTGAACAAAGCGGGATTTTACATATGATACTATACCACCATGAACGATATGATGGAAAAGGGTATCCGCACGGCTTAAAAGGAATGGAAATACCATTAGAAGCAAGAATCATGGCTGTTGCAGATTCATTCGACGCAATGACATCCAGACGTGTATATAGAAAACACATAGTTAAGTTAGAAGATGCTGTAGAGGAAATTCGCAAAAACAAAGGAACTCAATTTGATCCGGAGGTTGTTACGGCATTTTTACAATCAGTGAAAAAACAGGGATTTGATTTAAAAAACGATCGAGAGAAAGAACTGAATAATCATATATTAGAAAGTGTTGTTTTGTAAGAAGATAGGAACCAACCTTTTATGGCTGGTTCCTAATGCTGTTTTTCAATTATAAAAAGAAGAATTCAAACTCCACCCGACACAATTGACTCAGACTCTTCACAGAAAAATCCAGCTGATAAAACGCTTCCTTTTCACCAAAATGATTAAGAAAATCTTTTTCGTGCACTGTTAAGTCAAGTTGGCTAGAGTCATATGATATTTTCAATCTTTGGTCACCAGATAATACAATTCCATCAGATTCATAAGATAAGGATAAAACAGGAGTGATGAATCGTTCTACAACTGAATCTGGTGTTGAAGAAAAAGTATATGTGTCTGTTAACACTAACTCAGGTTTATTCACTTTCTTCCAAACAAACCTCCTTACCAAGCTATTTAACTCCGGAACTTCATATGCCTTTGCCAAGTCCATTTCTAACATATCTTCTTCATCCTGCTGAAGCTGATCTAGTATTCTCGCACAATATTTAGGTCCGTCTTTTTGCAATTGATTATTAATAATTGGTACCGAATGTCCTTGCGAACCGTTACATAAAAACTCATATCTCTTTTCGCTAAAATAGGCTTCACAATACATGCCACTTCCTAAATCTTTCAGGAAGGTTTCTCCTTTAGCTTGTAGTATAAAGTGACCGATATCATTATGATTATGAGGTTCGTCATTGTGACCACCTTTACAGGCAAAAACAAAGCCCTTATCCCTCGAAATAAGCCAATGAGAATCGTTTAAATAATAGGTTGCATCCTTCCATTCCTGCCCTCTCTTACTTTCATCAAACCAAAGCAAATTGCGAATAGCTGGCGCCCATCTGCTGCAATGGTCTTCAACATATGAAGCTCGAAGTTCAGATTTAGGCAATTCTATATCTGGATATAGGTTATTTAAATAATGACTAAGTCCAAGAAAAACCGTCGCTTCTTCGGTTGAATCAGAAAAGTTCACTACTTTCTTTTTATTTATAAAACATTTTTGTTGAAAGAGGGCAATTCGATGGACTTTTTCATTATTAAATAAATCTACGTTACCTGCTGTTTTTACCTTTAGTAAATCTGCAAAATAAACATAAAAACCAAACCCGTATTGCCAATATCCGTACCCTTCTAAACATCCACCATCATCATTAAATCCTTTTAAATAATATTGAAGGCTATTCATGACACGCTCTAAAATATCTGCTAATAGCTGCTGATCATTTAACAGATGTAAAGCAGCTGCGCCAATTGAACCAGCACAAACTGCAGCCCAGTTATGTGTAGATGTTTCCCAGAAATAAGCCTGAAGTTGAAAAGGTGTAAAGATTCTGTTGTGTACTTCCTGTAGAATTCTTTTTTTGATTAGTGGATCAAGCACATCTTCTGTTAGCCGATAAATTTCACTAAGAGCAAAAGCTGTTTCAGCAGAAAACAAATCAATCGTATAGCCTTGCTGTTCAGTTAATTTTAAGAAATCAATTTCCTCTAACATCTCCGGACGATCTTTTAAATGGGCAGGTAAACACCAACTATATTCATTACAAATACTCCAAATCACTTCATGAAGCTCTTTTAAATATTCTGATTTGTCAGGTTCAAGAAGGCACATAATAGCAAACGTATTTAATCTTTTTCTTTTGTTGAAGTAGTGTTTTTCGTACTCTAGTCTTGAACCTGTATCTCTGAAACGAGTAAAGTCAAAAAACGACAATTCCCTAAGTGGCTCTTTCCCTAACATTTCAGCTTCAACTTTTATCTCATCAAGCAATGACTGAAATGACTGTTTGCTTTTTATAGATTTAAACCATTGATACTGCTCCTCTTTTGATGAAAACAGTAGCAATGGTTTATTAGTATCTATAAAACTACTTAGTTGCTCAGCTGATACTGTCAAATTATAAGCCACCTCACTAAATATGGATCTCAATAGCTTTTTCGTTCAAAGCTTTTATTGATATTCGGTTGGCATCCACCTCTACAACAGGCGCCTCTTCCCACGTTTTGTAATAGCTCTCTTCTGTTTCACCAAAAACCGCACTAACTAAAATGCTAGTACCTGGGTTTATTCTCGTTTTAATGGTCGGAATAACCGTACGTGAATGAAGAATATTCGTGTTGGAGTTAGGATAAATTAATTCTGCATCTCCTCCTCCAATGAGTGTCAGAATTCCGCTAGCTCCCCAAGACATTGAAGCAATACAAGCTTTATCAGCTTGGTTTGTGACTAAATCTGAATTTACTTTTTGATCCTCAATTCCTAAAGCAAAGCCACCATCTGCGGTATCTAGTAATCTATTAGTATTAATTCGATGAACACGAATATGCCAAGGAGTACCTGGGACAAGCCACGTCTCCACCTCTACATCATGCCAAGGCTTCCACTTACTATAAATATAGTCATCATCCACTTTATAGGTTTCACAATGTCTTTTTACTCGGTAAAGATTATCTCCTTCACTTAAGGCTAGCATAGAATCAAAAGCCCCCTGGGAAAGCCCCCATTCTGCACGTGGTACACTAAAGCCAAATGAAGTTGAATAAACAAATTTTTCATATTTTGCTGAAGTATGTGTATGTTCATTTGTTGAAAGATGACCCGAATTAAAAGCTAAAACATGATCACTCTTTTCATTTCTACAAATAATCATATGTGGTTCTTTTTGAACAACCTTCTTATCGATCTCAGGTAGTGGTTCTTCTTCTACTTTCCAAAAAGGATGTTCCTTGTGTAGTGCTAAAGGCAAGAATGATTTTAACGCCCAATATGGAGAGCCTGGTGAATTATAATTTTCACCCATTACTAGATTAGAATACGAATAACCAATAGTTAACACACCCGCATCATTGAAGATAGGTTGCTGAAACCACCATCTTAGATTTCTCAGAAGAATCCCTTTCATAACACCTAATGAAAAAGGCTCTATCCCTGCATAAACAGCAGCACTCCAAAACGATGATTGAGCAAATCTGTATGTTAAGCTTCTACCATAAGGAAGAGACGAACCATCTGCAGAAAACCAAGTGATAAACTCTTTTGCAAATACTTCTGCTCGTTCCTTATATTTCTGCGAACGAATCGGATCTTTATCTTCCATAACCTTCGCGTAAATCAGACTATAAAAATGAATAGCAAAAGGAACATAATAATCAACATGACCGTCGGTACCATCTGAGTACCAGCCATTTGATAAGTAAAATGTATCAATTCTATCTAAATTTTCCTCTACCTTTTTTGACTCATACGGCAGACCAACACTCTGAAAGCCTAAATTAACAAGAACAGAAAAGAAGAGCCAATTGCAATCATGAGCTTGAAATTGATTAACTTGACTTAACCAACTGCTAAAATTTCTCTTTTCTTCCTCACTAAGAGGGTTCCATATTTTATTCGGAATCAGAATCAAAGCAAGACCAAAAGCAGCCATCTCTACTATTCTTTGATCATAGTCTGATATTTCGCCCCAATATTCCTCATGACGAGGGTTTGTTCCATTTTTTATGCCTTGCAGATGCATCTCCCATAACTCATCTTCCATTTCTTCTCCCGCAAGCAAGGGAGCTAATCCCCATAATACCCGTGAGAATCCTTCTAGGCCTGCAGTGGAATCAGCATAAGCTGCACTCGTGTTACCAAGTGTTAATCTAGCAAACCCTTTACTGTAATATTGTTTTAATGGATCACACAATTCTTTGAATGCATCCGCAACATCTTGCTTAGTTTTAAGAGGATTGCCTATTAATGACCTTTTTTTGGTAAGCATATTATCCCTCATTTCCTCTCGAAGTTATTTATCAACAGACCAAAATAACTGTTTATGTCCCCTTAACATTGCAAGCCCTTCAACAAAGTAGTAATCGCCATAAATAAGTGGAACATCTATATTTTTTCCTTCAGGATAATGACTTGTTCCTTCAAGGATTAGCCCGTCTTCATTAACGTCTTCCCAAGCTCCGTAATTTTCAAAAAGAGATTTTAAAATGTTAGTGCCTGCTTCTTTATATATTCTTTGCTCAGTAGGGTCTACTAAACTGCTTAAAAGAAGTAATCCACAAGCAGCAATTGCTCCTGCAGATGAATCACGGTGCTTTGTTATGTTGTCTGGTAATCTAAAATCCCAATATGGCACGTAATCATCTGGTAGATTGGCAATAAAAAAGTGTGATACATTTTTAGCAGCTTGAAGATATTTCTCTTCTTGTGTGTGTTTATAAAGTAACGTTAACCCATATACAGCCCACGAAGTTCCTCTGGACCACGCAGAATCTTTAGAAAAACCTTGGCCTCCAATTGCTTCAACTCGTTCACCAGTTTCCGGATCAAACCGAATGATATGGTGAACGGAACCATCTTTTCGAATAAAGTTTTCCAAAACTGTTTCGCCATGCTTTTTAGCAACATGCTGATAACGTGGATCTCCCGTTACCTCTGAGGCCCAAAATAATAGAGAAAGATTCATTAAACAATCGATAATCGCCCACCCCGAATTGTCTTCACCTTCATGCCACGGATTCCAGGCACGAATATAATTACCTTCAGAGTTAAACCTTCCCATTAATAAGTTCGCCACCAAAAGAGCACGTCTTTTAGAGTCTTCTTCACCTAAAAGCTTATATCTTGCCACACTTGTTAACGTCCACATAAATCCCATATCATGATCAAGCTTATAATAGTCTGTGATAACACTATCCAGTTTCTCTTCGCATTGTTCAGCTATTTCCTTAAAAGAGTTCTCCTTCGTTTCACGATACATTAGCCATAGAAGTCCAGGCCAAAATCCCGCTGTCCACCAAGAAGGTGCTTCTAATTGATAAGAACCATCTACACTTGCATGTGGAAAATTTGCTCCAATTTTCTCACTTGTTCTCTTAACTTTTATAGTAGTCTTTTCCCATGCTTCGTTTACCCATGTTTGATTACTAACCATCAAATCTCCCTTTCTCATTTTAGTTCGCCTGTTTTTTTTCTCCTCTAAACTCTATAGGCGTAGTTCCTACATAGTTTTTGAATACCTTAATAAAGTAACTTTGGTTATCATACCCAAGTCTTTCACAAATTTTGCCGACTGAATCAGTAGTTTGCTCGAGTAATTCCTTTGCCCTCGTCATCTTTGCCTTCGTTACATACTCTACAAATGTCTCTCCAACTTCTTTTTTGAAAAGTCTACTAAAATAACTCGGATTTAAATACAAAACATTCGCAACTTCATCAAGTGTTATCTTCTTCTCTAAATGAACTTCTACATATTTACATGCCTCAATTACTTCCTTACGTCGTGATTGGGTACTAACATCATTAACCGCCAAAAGAAGCATTTCAAAATACTTGATAAGCCAAATTCTTAAATCAGATAATGAATCAATACTTAGAATTTCTTCATGTAGCACTTCATCTGAGGATTTCGTTCCAAAAAACTGAAGAGCCTTCAATTTCACTTTAAGATCTAGTAAAAGCTTCAATACCCAATCCTTCACAATTTCTGCGGAATATTGTTTTTCTCGGAATACATCTATCCATTTTGTGACTACCGGCTTTACTTTTGAAACATCTTTAGCAATAATTAGCTGCCTTATTTCAAAGGATGCTTCATCATACCATTCAAATAAACTTTCTCTTGAGCTTTCTTCATGACGCTTTTTTTCGACTGTAGCTTTCTCCATATAAAAACGTTGCTGTGTACTTTCTAGTAAACTTTTACTCTTTATTTGAAAGGATGATTGATCATCTATTAATTCACCAATTAAAAATGAAAGAGAAATATTTAATGTTTTAGAAACATGATTTTGAATCTTTCTTATGCATTCATACGCTCTTCCATAACTGTCTGCTTTTAAGGTTGAATGATAGGAGAAAAATAGGAACGATTCTTTGCTTCCTAATGTAAAGTGAATCGCTCCATCATCATGATGATTAAGTACTTCACCTATAACATTTTGAATAGAAAACACTAATGTGTCTTCTGATTGAAAAGACTCTTTAGCTGCTTGATATTCTTGAACAAAACATAGTACAGGAATGTAAGTAGAGCTTTTCAAATTTAACCCAAGAGAATATGCTTCATCATACCAATCTTTATGGTTATAAATTTGTTGATAGATTGATTTCCGCAGAAAATCACGTTTCATAGACTCACGATTTCTTTCTACTATATTTTCTAATTGAGATTCTTTTCGTTTTTTACTGTTTTCTTCATCAAGATTTTTTTTTATTTTGTCTAATAAGACATCTAAATCTTTTGGGTTAAGTGTATCTTTTAGAAGATAATCCTGAACATTTAGTTTTAATGCTTTATGTGCATATTCAAACTCGTTGTGGCAAGTTAACATACACACTTTTATATTAGGGTTTAATTCCTTTAATTTTTGTGTTAACTCTATTCCATTCATTTTTGGCATCCCAATATCGGTAATTAGGATATCCGGCATTTCATTTAAGGCATGCTGGAGTGCATTCGCTCCATTTTCATGAGTACTTTGAAGTGTTAACCCTAACTGTTCCCAATCGATTATTTCAGATAATAGCTCCAAAACAGGATAGTCGTCATCTACTAGCATTACTTTATACACTATCTTCTCCCCCCTCTAGAAACAGACATCACTACCTTTGTTCCCTTTCCTTTTTCGCTATCAATTTCCATATGAAAAGTATCACCGAATGTCATTCTCATCCGTTCATATACATTTGAGATTCCAAGACTTGAGAAACCACTCTTGTTTTGCACAGTTATTGAATCCGAATTTAGACGAAGCTTATTTCGAAGGTTTTTTAATGACTCTTCATCCATACCTTCACCATTGTCCTCAATCGTAATTAAAAAATCATTTCCTTTAACATAAGCATGTAACAAAATTTCCCCGGCACTTTGGTTTAGTCCATGTATAATGGAATTTTCAATAATAGGTTGTAGAATGAATCTTGGTATCGCTTCCAAATAAGCAGCTGCTGAAACACTAATTTCAAATTTCACCGCTTCTTTTTGGCGCATATTCATTAAAGTGACATAATCTTTAACAATGTCTACCTCTTCTTTAAACGATATCATTCCCTTATCTTTATCAATAGTCATTCGCAATAGCTTAGATAAAGAGCTAATCATTTCAGCACTTTCATAATCACCTTTTTTCATGACTTTCATCCGAATAGAATTTAAGACATTAAATAGAAAATGTGGATTAATTTGAGCCTGTAACATAGCAAATTCTGCTCTTCGTTTTCTTACTTGAGTTTCAGTGATTTCTCGAATCATTTCATTAATTCGATCAAGCATTGAATCAAACGAAGTTGAAAGTCTTCCTATTTCGTCTTTGCTGTGAATATGTGAACGAACATTTAAATTTCCACTTTGTACAGATGATGCGACATCGCCTAAGTGAACAAGTGGTTTTGTAATGGTTTGAATAACATAAGTTAATAGAAGAAAAAAGATAATAAATGAGATCAATTGAGCCAAAAAAACTTTATTAAAAATCGAGTTAATTTTAAAGGTTGCTTGTTTATATGGATTTATTGATACTAATTTCCATCCTGTATAAGAAATCTTGTGGTCTGCGTAGAGGTAATCTTGATTTGAAAACGTTATTATATTTGAGAAGTCTTTCTTTTTCACTTGCTCTAGATAAGGAAATGATGTTCCAATTTTTCCATTATCAGCATGTGATAATATCTTATTAGAAGAATCAACTAACATCATTTCTTCTTTACCAGGCATGCTCTCAAATGCTTGTTTTACTTTGTTTTCCATGATTGTCACGACTACATATCCGTAAATTTTTAGATTTGAATCTCTTAGCGTTCTTGCGACAGATATTTGATAGGGGTTCGATTTTTGTTCAGATTGAAATACTGTTGGCTGACTACCGATCCACACAGCTTCATACCCAAAAACTCCATCTAGTTCTTTGAACCATGGTTCTTGGAAGAGCTGTTCAGGATTATATTCACTCAAAGAGTAATTGGTGTAATGTTTTCCGTTTTTCAGGAGAATGGTTACATATGACTTCTCACCAAGCAATGTAATGTTTTCAATTGTTTTTGCCACTTTGCTGTATTCCATATAATTTTCGTAGTATTCATTTTGTTGTACAACTTGGTTTTTATCTTCTTTAGCATGTTTTTTTAATATGCTGTTAATCTCTGAATCTATTTGAACAAAATTAGCAACATACAGCATATCATCAAGTAATTTTGTTACATATTCACTGGCTAAGATAAGTTCTCTATTTGCATTTGATAATGCTTGCTCCTTCATGGCATCTTTTGTTAAATAACTGTAGATAAACAACGTTATAATAGCAGGAATCACGATGCAAATAATGGAAGTTAAAATGACTTTATAACGAAAAGAATGGGGCGTCAGCTTTTGCTGTATCCGATTCCACATAACCAATCCTCCTCATTAAGAAAAAGTTTGAGGGCGGAAACGGCTTTTACGCCCCTAAATATTATTTTATCAAACGACTATTGATTATTGTCGATTATTTCTTGTGCACGTTCTTGCGTTGCTTTTAATGTTGCATCAATATCTTGTTCACCTAGAATTAGTTTTTCATATTCTTCATTAACCACCTTATATAGCTCTGCTTGATAAGCTACAGGCGGAATGATTTTAGATGATTTAGCATTTTTCAGAACGCTAACAAGTGAATCACGATCTACCTTATCCGGTGTTGCTGTACCAGCTAAAATTCCATCGATTATAGAGCCTAGCTCATCATCACTTACACCGTTCCATGAAGGAACATTTTTTCCTTGTACAAGTTGTCCTTCAGTTGTATACCAGCGAATAAATGTATATGCTTCTTTTTTGAGCTCTGAATTTGCAGCAACAGACATAAAGTCAGTTGTAACAGGTGTATAGCCGCCTTCATCTCCTGATTCATTTTTCGGATAAGGTGCTACAGCTACATTAAAATCAAGTGGGAATTGATCTGTTCCACCAAGCTCTGTATTCATCCAGCTTCCAATTAAAATCGTGCTTGCATCTTGACCAAAGAATTGATTACGATAATGAAGCTTTTGAGAGATAATATCTGTATAAGGAACTGATGACTTATCTTCTAATTCCATTTGAGCACGCATTTCTAACGTTTTCTTGAATAAAGGACTATCAAAGTTTGATGTTCCGTCAGCTTTAACGAACTCTGTATTATCTTCTTCACTAGCAAGAGCTAATTTCATAAATTCCATCCAGCCACCACCCTGTGGACCATGGAAATATGTTCCATAATGATCATCAGTTGTTAGCTTTTTCGCATATTCCATATACTCATCCCAAGTCCAATCCGTTGGTACTTCTAAACCTGCTTCATCTAAATGATTTTTATTCATTAGAACATACCATGGATTAAATTTACCTGGTAAAGCATAGTAGCTATCGTCAATTTTGGTGTCAACTTTATAATCTTCACTTAATGTATATCCTTCTTCTTCAATAAACTCATCTATCGGTGCTACCATCCCTAAAGCAACACGCTGGGCATAGCTTGCTGGATCACTAAACATAAGAACATCCAGCTGTTCACCAGATGCAGCAGCTAAATCAAGCTTTTGCGTTGCTTCTTGAGTGTCACCTTTTTCACTAAGAATAACTAAATCAACGTCAATATTAGGATACTCCTCTTCAAAAGCAGAAATTGTTTTCTCCCAATTGTAGCTAGTTTCATTACCGTGAGTATGAAATTTGATTGTAACTGCTTCTTCGGATGTATTTGTATCTTTTTCTTCTTCCGATCCAGAAGCACTTTCTCCCCCACCACCAGAACAGCCTGCTAAGGCACCAACAAGCATTGTAGATGCAAACACTGTTGACCAAAACTTTTTCTTCATCTTACATCCCCCTTATTCATTTATTAATCGCTTTCATTTTATTGAAAAGCCCTTACAACACGAATTATAGCAAAGGGTACTCATCATCAAATGTAAATAATTTTACTACTATTAAGAATAATTTGACTTTTATGTTGATTATCCTTTTACCCCACCAAGTGCAATACCTTCAATAACTTGCTTTTGACCAATAATAAATACGATTAATAATGGTAGAATTGCCGATACAGCTGCAGCCATGATAAGAGAATAAAATTCTCCATTAATTGTCGTAAACTTTTGCATTGCCAATTGAATCGTGTATAAGGCATCTGTACGTAGAAAAATTAATGGATTTTGGTAATCATTCCAGGTCCATATGAATCTTAAGATCGCATAAGTAGCAACTGCGGGACGGACAATTGGTAAAGCAATAGACCAGAAAATTCGCCAATGACCTGCGCCATCTATTTTCGCTGCATCTATATATTCATTATGAATTCCCATAAAAAATTGACGTAACATAAACGTTCCTAGAACACTAAAGCTTCCTAACAATATAAGCCCTAAATGGCTATCAAACAACCCTATATTTCGATATAAAATAAATTGTGGCACCAAGCTTGCTTGAGGTGGAACCATGTAAGTCGCTAATACAATAAGAAATAACCATTTCCCAGCAGGAAAATCAACTTTAGAAAATCCATAAGCTGCTAAAGCTGAAACCGTACATGATACAAGTGTTGTGAGAACAGCTACTTTAATAGAGTTCCAATAATAAAGATAAAACGGAAATTCACCAAACCATACTTGTTCGTAGTTATTAAAGCCATTCCATCTTTCTGGTATCCATTGAATCGGAAACTTAAATACATCTGCTTCTATCTTAAACGAGGTTGAAAGCATCCAAACAAACGGCAGTAAAAACATGATACTAACGATGAATATGATGATGGTGATGATTACTTTTTGAACATTTAAACGGCTTTTCATATTATCCCCCCTTTAGTAATTAACCCATTTTTTCTGACCAATCCATTGAAAGATTGTAATTAAGAAAACAATCAAAAATAATATCACAGCAATTGCTGAGGAATAACCTATATCTAGATTAACAAAAGCTGTATCATATAAGTGCCATACAAGCATACTTGTTGAATGTAGAGGACCACCTTTTGTTAATACAGCGATCAGGTCAAATACTTTAAACGTCGAAATAATACCTGTAATTAATAAGAAAAAGGATGTTGGTGATACCATCGGAAACGTGATATGACGGAATTTCACCCAAGAATTTGCTCCATCCATATCAGCTGCTTCGTATAGTTCTTGTGGAATCGATTGTAAGCCTGCAATATAGATAATCAAGTTAAAGCCAATTGATATCCAAATCTGAATTAACATAACCGAAATTAATGCAAAATTTGGATCGGCAATCCACTTTGGTGGATCGGTAATTCCTATTGCCATCAATGTTTGGTTAATCGGTCCTGCAGAAGGATGGAATAACACCTGCCAGACAACCGCAATAGCTACAACACTTGAAATATATGGCATGAAAAATGCGACTTTAAAATAACTCTTCATGTAAACGCTTTTATCAATAACCACAGCTAATAATAATGAAAATGCCATACAAATAGGGACAGTAAAGATGAAGAGTGCATTATTTAATAGAGACTTTAAAAAAACCTTATCGTCCATCAAATCTATAAAGTTATTAAAGCCTACCCACTTTAACTGATCAATACTTTGAATAAACTTCCAATCTGCAAAACTAAGAATAAAAGTCGCAAAAATTGGCAGTAACACTAAAATCGAAACACCGATTAGCATTGGTGATACAAATAAAAACCCTGCTAAACTTTCCGTTCTTTTAACTGATCCTCTTTTCTTACTTAGCGAAACATCTGAGGATGTTGATACTTCTGTTTTTGTACTCATCGGGTATCACCTCTCTTTGTAATATACATTTATTATAAGGAAGAAAAATTTCAATTACTTAACAGTATTTTGATGAAAGTTATAATAATTTTTACTTTCTAACTTAAACTATTTTGTATTTTCTAGCTTCGTCTTAAAAATTGAAAAAGAGAAGTACATTAATGCAAAGCTAATTCCACTTCCAAAAAACAAAATACCAACACCAGGAAAAAGTATACTAACGAAACCCCCAGTTCCTACTGATAGCATCATTAAAATAGTTCGACCTGGAAACGAAGCACCTAGTAGGATAGCAGATTTAAAGTAGTGAAGGACCGAACCTTTGAAATGAACATAAACTGGAAATATATACATTGTGATCATTAGCATTGTAATGAAAGCTATAACAAAGAAAGTCAAAAACATATAATGTAAAATTCCCTGCATTGAGTTAATTAACACCAAATCAACATACATAAATAAGGCTGAAACTAAAAGGCAACTCCATAATATATTCGCCTTCTTAAATTCACTTTTGTAAACTGACAAAAATAAAGGAAAGATTGCGTGACTACTTTCCCCCATTATCCACTTACGTAAAATTGTGAACATAGCCACGGTCGCAGGTGCAAAACCAAAAACACCAAATCCAACTACTGTAAAGCCCAACCAAAGTAAATTAAGATACGCTAACTTACTAATCCAATCACAAGCTCGTAACAAGCCTCCCATCCAGCTAGACGATTCCACAACGTCTCCTCCATTTCATGTTGAAGTATTACGTTTAATAATAGAGTGAATGATTTTAAGTGATGTAGCATATTTTTTACTACTTTTTATAAATTTTTTACTTTTTCATGACAAAAGCGCAAGCGCCTCGTTCAGCACCGACAAGCATAAGACGATTTAGAATAGAAGGCATTCTTTGCCCTATATTCTAAATTGGCTTATGACCTCGAGGTGCTAGGCATCTGACTTTTTTGACCAAAAGTCAGACTGCTGGAGCTGAATGTCAAAGCATTGTCCCCAATTAATGCAGTGACAACTTTTCCTAACAATAAAAAATAGTGCACCTCTTTAAAAAGAGTCATGCACTATTTTTCTTGTTAGTTTTCGTTACTTTTATCTAAATTGTTTATTTACTTTAAATCTTCCATCTTCACAGCATCCATATCTGTGAACGTATAATTTTCTCCCGCCATTGCCCAAATGAATGTGTAATTACTTGTTCCAACACCTGAATGAATAGACCATGGTGGTGAAAGGACCGCTTGTTCATTTTTCACAAGAAGATGACGAGTTTCTTTAGGCTCACCCATGAAGTGGAAAACCCTTGAATTTTCATCCATATCAAAGTAGAGGTAAACTTCCATACGACGGTCATGTAAATGAGCAGGCATTGTATTCCACATGTTGTTTGGCTCTAATAACGTCATTCCCATCATTAGTTGACAGCTTTGAATACCGTCTGCATGAATATATTTATAGATTGTACGCTTATTTGATTCACTATCAGAACCTAAATGAGTTGGTTCTGCATCTTCGATTGGTGCCTTTTTTGTAGGATATTGCTTATGTGCTGTAGTAGAAACAATGTAAAACTTTGCAGGATCAGAAGCATTGCTGCTTTCAAATAGCACTTCCTTGTTCCCCATACCAACATATAAGCAGTCTCTTTTATTTAAAGTATAAGCTTGCCCATCAACTAAAACTGTACCTTCAGCGCCAATGTTAATAATTCCAACTTCGCGTCTTTCTAAGAAATAGTCTGTTTTTAATGTTTCTTGATCCTCTAACTTAAGAGATTGGCTAGTTGGAATTGCCCCACCAGTTACAACACGATCATAGTGAGAGTATGTCATGTTAATTTCACCTTGAACAAAAAGTGAATCAATTAAAAAATCATTTCTTAATCTTTCCGTTGTATATGATTTAAAGTCTGTTGGATTTGTAGCGTGTCTGATTTCCATTATAAATTCCCCTTTCGAATTTGCTTTTTACTTCCTAATATAAGAACACTAAAGTGTTTATGAACTCATCCATCCACCATCAACACATAAAATATGACCGTTCACATAACTTGAAGCATCTGATGCTAAAAAGACAACAGCACCCTTTAGGTCTTCAGGTGTACCCCAGCGACCTTGTGGAATTCTAGAAGTAATATACTCATTTCGATCTTTGTTTGCACGAAGCTGTGCTGTGTTATCTGTTTCCATATATCCTGGTGCGATAGCGTTTACATTCACACCTCTACTTGACCATTCATTCGCAAGAGATTTTGTTAATCCAGCAACAGCATGTTTACTCGCTGTATATGCTGGTACTCTTAATCCCCCTTGAAATGAAAGCATGGAGGCAACATTCACAATTTTACCTGAGCCATTTTCAAGCATATGTTTACCAACTTCTCTGCATAATTGAAAAACAGAGTGTTGATTGACTTTAATTACTTCAAACCAATCATCATCGGAAAAATTTTCTGCATCAGATCTTCTAATAATTCCTGCGTTATTAACTAAAATATCAATCTTCTTTGTTAGTTTGAGAGCCTCTGACACTAATTGTCCAGCAGCGTGATCTACTGATAAATCAATGTTCAGACCATGAAATACGCCACCAACCGCTTCAATTTTTTCTTTTGTTTCAGACATATCACTCATACCGGCTCCAATAACAGTTGCTCCTGCTTCTGCTAGACCAACAGCCATTCCCTGTCCTAGTCCTCGACTTGCTCCTGTTAATAGAGCAACTTTTCCTTCTAGCGAAAAAAGTGAACCCATTTTCGAACCTCCTCTTGTACCAATATGTTCTTTATTGTTTGTTTAAGTTCATTATAGTTTGATTATAACATAAATAAAAAAGATGACAACGATTAATTGTTCGTTTTGCCATCTTTTCTTCTAATCTTTATACATTCACAAGATGTAATCGCACATGACTATGTTCTAATGTTTCTTTTATCTGTGGGTCGAGATTTGTATCTGTTACAATTTCATTTACTTCATCAAATTTTGCAAATTGTATTAGAGCAACCTTCTCAAATTTTGATGAATCAGCTAACAATGTAATATGATCAGCACATGATATGATTTGCTTTTTCCAATCAGCATGTATGCTATTAAAAACTGTTAATCCATGTTCGATTGAGATTCCTGTTGTACCGAAAAATAAACGATTCACTCTCATTCGTTTTAGCATCTCGGTTGCTTGGGCCCCCATTAAAGAAGAAGATTTATCAATTCTTGTTCCACCTAAAACCATTAATTGAACATTGCTTTTTGTAAGTAAAACATTGGCTATTTTTAAATCATTTGTAATGACGGTGATAGGAAATTCCCCAAGTAACTCTGCAATAGCAATCGTCGTACTGCCTCCGTCCATTAAGATCGTTTCATTCGGTTCAATGAGTTTGACGGCCTCTTTTGCAATCGCAGATTTTACATCACTATAACCCGATTGTCGTTCAGCAATAGGTAGCATTCTTCCTTCATCCTCTGCCAATACCGCCCCACCGTGAATTCGATTTAGAAGACCTCTTTTTTCTAACAATTCCAAATCACCGCGAATCGTCTTCTCTGTTACATCTAACAGCTTACTAAGCTCAGATACTTTTACAATCTTATTTTTATCTAGTTGATCTAAAATACGTTCATGCCGTTCCACTGCAAGCATTATATATGTCCCCCGTTATTTTCTTTATTTTACTATTATAGGACAGGATTGAACAAAAACAAACCTAGTATAAAAGGTGTAGTTTTCTTTATTTAGAAACTCTCCTGTTGTTCGTTATTGTATTAATTTTATCTTTAATGTTTCATTTCGTAAATATCGTATATTATTTCATTGGTTATTTCTCTAGACTTTTTTGTAATTTTAAATATATTAGTGGTGTCTTAGCATACTTTATTGATACAGATCAGAACATGTTCGTTCCATTGCGCTACAGACACTCGCTTTCCGCGGGGAGGAAGCTGAGCCTCCTCGCCTTCGCCTGCGGGGTCTCAGCCTTTCCTCTACCTCCCGCAGGAGTCGAGTGTCTTCCGCTCCATTACACTATCGTTTTGAAAAAAGTTACAAAATAACAACCTTAAAAAACAACTATAATAAATGACGTTTTCTTAAACTAACGAGTTCAGTTTTGAAGTACATAATTAGAAATAACCGTACTAATCGAACGGTAATCGCACTTATATTAACCAATAATTTGATTAGCAAAAATGCTTGGAAGATTGTCTCCATGTATTATTACAGTATTTTGCACTCTATAGTTGTGTTTTCATTAAATTAGAAAAAAAAATAAACGGAAAAATTCCGTTTAAATCGTGAAATATCAATATTATCCGCAAAATAAGGTGAGTTTTTCCGCTTATTTGAACATAATCTTTAAATTTAGTTATATATAGAGAAATTAACCGGAATATATCCGCTTATATCGGCTTCTTAAGCATCTAGTATATAACTTAACCGGAACTTCTCCGCCTATCAATTCCTATACCTCCACGAAAAAGTTTTATCTAACTTGAATATCCAAAAACCCACCACTTTCACCCCAATTAATTTAGCAAAACAAACTCGTCACTTCCACTATCTTTGTGACCTGTTGTAAGCAATGCCAATTAGCGTCATTTATGAAAAGCCTTGATAAGCAACAAAAAAGATACAGCCCAATTCAGTTGCGAATTTGGCTGCATCTTTTTTGTCTGATGAATAAGTTTTTGTACTCGAAAACCGAACTACTTACGATTATAGGAAAGCGCTTTCATATTAGTTATTTTAATAATAGAAGCTTTTAACAATTACATCTAAACACCCGAATATGACATAAATCCACCATCAACAGGAACTGTAATACCTGTTACAAAGCCTGCAGTGGTTTCATCTACTAACCAAAGCAGTGTTCCTAGTAAGTCTTCTGGTTTACCAAATCTTCGCATTGGGGTATGTGCAATAATTTTCTCAGAACGATCTGTTAAGCTGCCATCTTCATTTTTCAGTAGATTTTTATTTTGTTCAGTAAGGAAAAATCCGGGTGCTATTGCATTCACACGAATACCAGCATCAGCCATATGTACTGCAAGCCATTGGGTAAAATTGTCAATTGCTGCTTTTGCAGCGCTGTATGCTGGAACTTTAGTCATCGGTGATGGAGCGCTCATTGATGACATATTGATGATAATTGCACCTTTACGATTCACCATCTTCTTTGCAAAAATTTGTGTCGGAAGTAATGTTCCAACCATGTTTAAATCAAAAACAAAGCCAAAGCCCTCTTTTGTTAAATCAAAGAAAGTTTGCAGACCTTCCTTATTAATGTCATCAGGGTTTAATGTTTCGTTTGTGGTCGTGCCGCTTGGATGGTTTCCCCCTGCTCCATTTATTAGGATGTCACAAATACCAAGTTCTTTTGATACGATTTCTTCCGCTTGTTTCACGCTCTCAACATCAAGTACATTACATGAAATAGAAATCGCTTCTCCACCGAGTTCTCTAATTTCGTGAGCTACTCTTTCACCTTTTTCAGCAGTTCTGTTAAGAATGGCCACTTTAACTCCTTGCCTCGCAAGTTCTTTTGCCATTGAGCGACATAAAACACCATTTCCGCCTGTGACAACAGCTACTCGGCCTTTTAATTGATCATGTATCGGTAGCATCATTAGTTCCTCCCGTGTGCTCTTTCTAATGAATCCCAAATTCCCCAAAGGTACATGATACCTAATGACCTGTCATACAAGCCATAGCCTGGTCTACATTTTTCATCCCAAATATGTCTACCATGATCTGGTCTAGCATAACCATTAAAGCCTATTTCGTGGTATGTTTTAATAATTTCATAAATATCTACAGAACCATCAGATGTTCGATGAGATGTTTCAATAAAGTCACCATTTTCATAGACTTTTACATTTCGAATATGTGCAAACGGAATGCGCTCTGCAAATTCGCGTACCATCTCCGCAATATTATTAGAAGGATTTGCTCCAAGTGATCCACTACAAAGTGTTACACCGTTCGATTTACTATCTACAACGTCTAAAATCCTTCTAATATTTTCTTTATTACACACAATTCTTGGTAATCCGAAAATAGGCCATGGCGGATCATCTGGATGTATCCCCATTCTTATTCCGTTTTTCTCTGCACAAGGAATTACTTCTTTTAGAAAATATGCTAGATTTTGAAATAAATCTTCTTGTGTAACGCCCTTGTAAGCTTCAAAAAGGTCCTTTAATCGTGATAATCTTTCTGGCTCCCAGCCTGGCAATGTAAATGTTGAGTTTTTAGAAATATCTTCGACTAATTCATTTGGATCCATATCAACAACTTTTGCTTTTTCATAGAAAAGAGCTGTTGAACCATCTTCCATTTCCTTAAATAATTCTGTTCTCGTCCAATCAAAAACAGGCATGAAGTTGTAGCATATCACTTTTACACCAACTGATGCTAACTTCTCTATTGTTCTTTTATAGCTTTCAATATATTTATCTCTCGTAGGAAATCCTAGTTTAATATCTTCATGAACATTAACACTTTCAACAACATCTATATTCAATCCATATTCATCTGCTTGTTTTTTCACTTCGTTGATTTTGTCCATCGGCCATTCTTCACCAGCCGGAACATCATGAAGTGCCCACACAATTCCTTCCACCCCAGGAATTTGCTTGATCTGCTTAAGGGTAATGCTGTCATTTCCCTCACCATACCACCTAAATGTCATTCTCACATTAACTAACCTCCTAGATTGCCTGAGAGATTTCAAGCAAGGAAAATGTTTGTGTTCCATGAGCTGTTTCATTTATTTCTTCAAACGGTAAACTCTAGTTAGATACTATTTCTAGCTTCTTTTACAATCTCACAATATTGCTTTGCTAGTTTTGTTACTTCATCAAAGTTTCCTGTTTTAGCAGGCTTTGATAAATCACTACCGATACCAATCGCAACCGCCCCATTTTTAATCCATTGATCTGCATTTTGAAGGTTTACCCCACCAGTTGGCATAACAGAGGCTTGGGGAATAGGTCCCTTAATTGATTTAATAATTGAAGGATCAAATGTATTTCCTGGGAATAGCTTCACAACATCTGCTCCATATTCCATAGCTGTTTTTATTTCAGTAATTGTCATACAACCAGGCATGTATGGAATTTGATATCTATTACAAAGCATGGCTGTATCTTTATCAAAACATGGACTGACAATATACTCAGCACCCGCCAAAATAGCAATTCGAGCAGTCTCACTATCAAGCACACTTCCTGCACCAAGAATTAATTCATCTGAATGAAATTTTTCTTTTAACGATTGAATTACTTCAGTTGCACCTGGCACAGTTAATGTTACTTCAATTGCTTTAATGCCACCTTCAATACATGCATTTGAAATGCTTACTGCTTCTGTTTCATCTTCTGCACGAACAACAGCAACAACGCCCGATTCTACAATTCTATTTAAAATATCAAGTTTTTTTATCATATGTTTTTGTTACGAGTGTATCGTAACTTCCTCCTAACTTATTTATATTTTATTCTTGCATAGTTACCTCTCAATAAAATCCCTTTCACCTAATCTAATTTGAATATCTTCCAAATAAGGAAGCCCTTCATTATCTCCTGAAACACCAACAACCATTGATCCAATTGTATTTGCAAAGTGAAGAATTTTTTCTAATGACCAATTTTGCAGAACACCATAAACAAAGCCTGCATCAAAACCATCACCAGCACCTACTGTATCAACAACCTTTTTTGGTGGAACAGGAGGAGATTCTACTGTTTTTCCATTATGATAGCCAATTGAACCTTGATCACCTTTTTTAATCGCAACATATGAAATACCCATATTTATTGCTTTTTCAATAATTTCATTTTCATCTGTAGTTCCTAACAATAGGTCAGCTTCTTCAACACCTGTTAAGAAAATATCAACAAATGGAAGAATCTCTGTTAAAACCTCTTTTGCTCTTTCTTTACTCCAAAGCTTTAAGCGAATATTTGGATCAAATGATATAAGTAAATTATGTTGTTTAGCTAAAGTAATCGAACGTTTTATAATTTCCACGTTTTTCTCATCAATTGCCGGAAATACTCCAGTGATATGAAGAACCTTTGTATTCTCAAAATATGAATCTGTTAAACTTTCAGGTGTTAACGTTAAAGTTGGAGACTTCATACGGTAATAAAACGTTCTCCCTGTTCCATCCTCCAGCACCTCTTTAAAATTAACGGATGTTGGATAACCATCAACTAGTTTTACTTGTGAAGTATCAATTCCTTCTCCACGAACAAAGTGTTGAATATAGCGACCAAACTCGTCATTACCTAATCGACTGATCCATCCTGCCTGTAAGCCAAGTCTTGCACAACCAATTGCGAAGTTTAGTTCGGCTCCTCCAACATTTCGTTCAAATGTATGAACAAAACGCATTGGCCCCTTTGCACTTGGATTCATCGTAATCATCGCATCACCGATTGTAATGATATCTTTCATTACACTATTCACTCCTTTGATTTTGATTAACAAGAATTTCTAATCACAAGTTCAGGTTCAAAACGATATACTGTTGTTTTCTCTTGATATTCAGGATCCTTAATTTTATTTAATAGTAACTCTGCAGCTCTTTTCCCCATGTCAAAGGTTGGTTGGGCAATTGTTGTTAATTGGGGGGTGAAAAAACTAGCAAATGAAACATCATCAATTCCGATAATGGCTAAATCTTCTGGAATAGATACATTATTTGCTTTTGTAAACTTTAAGATCTCCATGAGAGTTAGGTCATTCCCGGCAATAATTGCTTGTGGAGGACAATCCAGAGAAAGCATTTCCTTTAAGCCTTGTTGAATTTGATGAAGATCAAGAGTACTAATATATTCTTCATTAAAATCTAAATTGTTTTCTTGTAATGCTTTTTTGTATCCATTGATTCGCTCAATACGTGGTGTAACATGCCTTGAGATAGATGTTGTCATGATCCCTATTTGTTCATAACCTTTGTCGACTAAATGATCAACAGCCATTTTGATAGCCTTTTCATTATTTAGCATAATTGTGGATGCTGAAATTTCTTCTACAACTCGATCAAAAAACACAAGTGGGTACTTTCTTTTCATCAAACTTTTATAAAGATCAATATTTCCGCCAGTTGGGAAAATGATTAGACCATCCACCTGCTTTGCAATTAGCATTTCAATGTAGTTTTTTTCCTTTTCTGGTTCATCATCGGCATTGCAAACAATGATATGAAATCCCTGTTCATTACATATATCTTCAATTGCCCGTATAACTTGAGTTGAAAACGCATGCAAAATATTTGCCACGATCACCCCTATTGTTGAGGTGGACTTTTGCTTTAAGCTTCTAGCAACAATGTTCGGCTGATAGCCTAATTCTTCAATTGCTTGACTTATTCGCCCTTTCGTTTTTTCGCTCATATAATCATAGCGTTTGTTTAAATATTGTGAGACGGTACTTTTTGATACATTTGCTTGTTTGGCAACATCAGAAATCGTGATCGCTTTCATTTTTCTCTCCAATACAAAATCGAATTACCTAATTATAAACCGATTTACTAAACCGGTTTAGTTTTTAACTACTTTGAATTATACGACATTTATATGTAACCATCAAGAATTGATTTTTATTGTTTTGTTCAAAAAAGGTGTAGCTTTTATAGCCTACACCTTTTCATACCTAATCATTTACCACACTACTATTTAAGAAACTTGTTAATTCTTTTTCCCTTCTCTTTGAAACCAGAATATAAAGAAAGTCACCTGACTGAATTTTTGTCTCCCCATGAGGTGTTACCAAGTCTCCATTCCTGATGATGGCATTGATAAGTACCTCTTTAGGAAACTTTATATCCTTTAACAGCTTATTTGTAATAATAGACGTTTCACTTACTTCAAATTCAACAATTTCTGCATTAGCTTTACCAATTGAAACAAGTTCCAATGAATGTGGTGCCTCTACTTTTTTAGGACCATTCAGCCCTAACTTATTTGCTATCAACGAAATCGTAGAGCCTTGTATTAAGGCAGATGTTAACACAACAAAGAAGACAACATTAAAAATTAGCTGACTGTTTTCCAGACCCATCGTCATCGGAAACGTTGCAAGCACAATTGGAACTGCACCTTTTAAGCCTGCCCAAGACAGAAATACTTTCTCCTTATTCGTAAATCCTAATTTTATTGTCGAGAGAAAAACTGCTACTGGTCGAGCAATAAAAATTAAAATAATTGCCAATAAAAGACCTTTAAAAATAATATAAGTATTTAAAAACTGTGATGGAAACACTAACAATCCTAAAATGATAAACATTAAAATTTGCATCATCCACGCAAAGCCTTCGTTAAACCTGAAGATTGAGTGACGGTAAGTTAAATCTCCGTTTCCTATCACAAGTGCTGCAATATAAACAGCTAACAGCCCACTTGCACCAATAATGTCAGTTAAGCTATATGTTAATAGTGAAAAGGCTAAGGCAAAGATCGGATAAAGACCACTTGAATCTAAATTGATTTTATTGATTGCAAACCCTGCAAACTTACCAAAAAGAAGACCCATCACTAATCCAGCACCCATTTGCCAAATAAATGAACCTATTAACAACAAGTATGAAGAATTATCCACCGTCATTAACTCAATAATAGATAATGTAAGAAACATTGCCATTGGATCATTTGTTCCAGATTCCGCTTCAAGTGTTGAACTTAATCTATCACGTATATTTTGTCCCTTTAATACGGCAAATATCGCCGCAGCATCTGTTGAACCAACAATTGCTCCAAATAAAAATCCTTCAAGCCAGCTTACATCAAAGATTAGTTTTGCCGCTATTGCAACAACAATTGTCGTAAGCAAAACCCCAATTGTTGCAAGAGATAACGAGGGAACTGTCACAGCTTTAACTGATGACCATTTTGTTTGTAATCCACCTTCAAACAGAATGACAACTAAAGCAAATATCCCGATTAATTGTGTTAGCTCAGGATTATCAAAATGAATTAGACCTAACCCATCACTACCCATAATCATTCCGACCATTAAGAATAGAACAAGAGCAGGAACACCCAATCTTGTTGAAAATTTAGTCGTTAGTACTCCTAGAATTAATAGCACCGCTGTGAAAAAAATAAAATATTCTATATTTATATGCTCCAAAACCTAACTCCTCTCTTTGGTGTGAAATACATCTAATTGTTTTTAATTTAAGTACAATACCTTTATTATAATATTTTGCCCCACAAAAAACATGAATGACGCTGTTTATTGTAAAACAAATTAGCATAGACATGAAAAAGCCTGGAATAGTTGGAGAAAATATCTCATTATTCCAGGCTTTTTTATATTCTACTATTTATTGTTCAACTAATTCCTCTACTGCCGCTTCTAGACCAAGCTGTGCTGCAACTACTTTTTCTAGTGTAGATTGTGGGTTTTTCAATGCTTCTTTGGCAGTTTGTAATGCCTTATGAAATACTTTCCAGCTTTCGTTTGTGTAATCTTTATGGTTTTTATCTTTATGTGTATCATACAGTTTCTGCAATTCTTCCTTATTTACTTCCACTTTATTTTTACCTTTAATAACATCAATACCATCTAAAGTAAATGTACCGCCTTTAACAACAATTTTTGCTGTATGCTTTGTATCTTTAAGGCCTCTAATGTGATAAGAGTTTAGTCTGTCTCCCTTTGCATAAATTCTGAAATCTTCTTCAATCAGAAGATCATCAATATAAACATCGATTAAAGCATCTGGAGTAGCACCAAATAAGTTAAAGCCGGACCCTTCAAAATGAAAGATCATGCTACTCTTAGCGCTATTCGCTTCAGGAGTACTATAAATGTTCACTCCTCTGTAATCCATAAACGTCTCTTTGCGTTCATTATCTTTTAATGATACTTTCAATGTGTGTGGTTTTTCTTCAAGTCCTCTTACAGAATACCTTACGCCTGTTTTAGGATCGACAGCAAAGTCACCTACATCTACTCCATCAAGCTCGAAATTATAAAGTGACTTCTCTCCAGTTCCTGCAAGATAGTCAATGCCTGATCCTGTAAAATTGATTAAGATATAAGGATCATCATCGAAATTCGCCCATGCATTCGTATTGTTAGATCCCCAAGCATTGTTTTTTCTAAATGCATAAACAGTGTTTTCGTTATTCCCTATTTCTGCTTCATCAGATATTTTAACCATATCTCTTGGTCCCATATTCTTAACTGCTAATACCGGATCAGTTGTTGTAATTTCAGCTTTCGTGAAGCTAGTATACTTTTCTTTAGAAACGACTTTAAGTGTGTGTTCTTTATCCTCAAGATTTTCTGCAGACCAAACCATTTGAGTTATCGAACTGTTATTTAAGTAATTTGCCTCTCCTACTAGCTCTCCATCAAGGTAAATATCTGCTGTTCCATTTGATGGATTTGTCTCACCAAATAACCTTATTTCAGTCCCTTTAAATGCTATTTCAAAAGAATCACCTTCTGATCCCCAAGTGTTAGAACCGTTTGATGACCAGCTACCTGAATAAAACACCTTGTTTAACGTCCCTTGAACACTTGTCGAATCTCTGAAACCTACTGTTACCCCATTCCAAACCGGAATATCTGTACTCGCTGTCATTTGTGTACGGTTAAAATGAGCGTAACCAGCTTGAGTATAGTTCCAGTCACCAACATATCCAATCGGGTTCAATGAATCAGAATTTTTAAAAGCTTCTTCCTCTGTATCATATTTCTTACCTTGTGCACTGTCATATTTGTCTGATTGATACGTATAACCTTTTATTGGATCAACACGTAAATTATCGATTAAAGTTTCGTAATAACCAGAACCTAATGCTACTCTACCAGCCATTACAGTTGAATCTTCATCCGTAAACGAGTCAATATCAGCACCATCTAAATAAAGTGTAAACTCGTTTTCTTTTGCTTCAAACGCTAGGTTATGCCACTCTTTATTATTGAAACCTTTAATTGTTCCACTTTTTTCAACTTTACCAAGCTTCAGGATTTCATACCGACCATCAGAAAATACTCGTGCATTGTATGGGGCATGTGAATCTGCTCCACCAGCTTTTACTTGACGCACACCTATAAGCGCATAATTACTTCTACCTTCTACTTCAGGTGTATGAGTATCTAGTAAAAAGTCATAAGAAACCTTATAGTTAACCCAACGATGATCACCTATCGTCGTATTAGGATTACTAGTTGATGCTGAACCGTCTCTACCACCCCAAACGGCCCAATCTGCTCCGATGGTATCAGGTGTCATCATCTGTTGCAGCATATTACCATGTTTTTTGCTGTCTGGAATATTCAATTCAACACGTTCGGCACTTCCACTCGTTTTCTGTTTTGTTGCATTCTGAACAACTTCAAAAGCTCCAATTTGATCTGTTGTATATCTTGGTGTTCCTCCACGACGCTCAACATAATTTCTGCCTTTTTCATCAACAGGATAGTTTTTATATTCAAAATCATCCTTGTAAGGTAAAGGTAAAATCGTGTCTTTTGAAACATCAACAGGCTCTGATTCATATTCAAAATCTTTTACTTCAGATTCTCTATCTAAAGTTGAAATCGTTACGATAGAATAAGGCTTCACTTCAATTTCATATTCTCCGTCCTTTGGTGTGACAGTATTGATATGCTTAAACCAATTAGCATCATAACTTTGTCCATTGTCTGCTCCTCGTGTTTCCCAAACATAAATCGGTGCATCTTCTTTTCCATTTAGGTTTTGGGCTTTTATTTTATATTTGCGAGTTTCTTTCGTGTTATTGGCAAACACTGTTGTATAATCAGCTGATTCTGGATCTTTTAACGTTAAATAGTTATGAGTACTAGTGTCAACGTCTACTCCACCATCAAAAAAGTTACCGTCACTAAATGACGCATCTTTCACATACATCCACCGCTCGTTTTCAGGTGTAGAATGGTCATCATAACCTACAAAATTCATAACATGACGGACTCCTTGTAATCCTCCATCAATTTCATAGAAGCCTGACCACGGATCATATGCACTAATAAGATGCTTTGGATTATACTGAGAGCCTTCATAAAATGCTGCAACAGAAGGTTGAAAATCAAATGAAACAGCGTTTAGTGGGTTATTCGTTGCTCCTGTCCATGAATAGACCGAAATAATTCGCGATGTAACATCAATGATTCCAGCCTTTCCTCCAAGTCCTTTGTAGTTTGGCTCCATATTTTCACGATAACGGGCATTAATCATTGGGGCAATTCCCTCTGATACCCAAACTTCCTTAGGTTTCTTTCCATCATTAATCAGTTTATTTTGCAATTGTGTTAGTTCATTTGAGCCTGTTAAACCATAATGAGAACTAATCACATCAATTTCATCAATCAAATCTGGATGTTCAAGCAATGTACGACTAATTGTCGATGTATCACGATAACCATCAGCAGCAACTAGTTTAATATGTTTATAATCACTTTCGTAATTCGGCTCTTCTTTCATTTTTGAAGTAAAGTATTTAAGCCACTCAAGTTCAATTTTTCCATTGTTATTTTGTGCACGTTCATTTTGGGAGATACCAACATAATCCAGCTTGAAGCCATACTCTTCATACACAGCATCAATCGTTTGTTTATACCATTGATATCGATTCTCGTAATTTCCTGCTGAAGCACCGTTCCAAGAAAATCGTGGCTCCCCCCAACGCAAAATTTCAACTGTAATATCTTCGTTAATCGATTTTGCATCAGCAGCAAATTGAAATCCTGCCCCTCTCAGTACATTAGCAGGCTCATCCTCATATCTCATAGTCGCAGGCTCAGTTCCGGATGAAGAGTTCACATCTCCACCTAACTCTACCTTCACATGCGCTAAACCAGCTCCTGTGTTTTTATTAAAAAGTTTATTCATTATTTCCCAGTATTCTTTAGGATGTTCTTCCTTGTAATCTAACATTAAACGAGATGTATTATTTGCTGTAACTGCTCCAAATCCTTTGAATCGGTTATGTTCATCTACCTTTGTTCCATCGATTGTAATTGTTTTAGTGATGACTTCTGCTTTAGCTTCATTAGTATTCATAAATACACCTGAACCCAAAAGCATAGAGGCGACACAAGATATCCCAATAAGTTTCTTAAATGTTTTTCTCTTCAAAATGCATGACTCCTTTCTGAAAATGAATGGGAGTAATAAATTTAGTCTCTCCTTCTTTAGTAGAAAAATAGTTTCATTTTTTATAGACCATCGAAGCTGTTTATGTATGGCTTCACTAGTAGAGATTAGTAGAGGTAATAGTGGGAGATATGATGGACTAACTATTATGAAACCTTTTTTGATCCCTCCTTTTATGTGAGATGGATATGTTAGCTGTATTGGGGTTTGGTTTCCAATATCAGTTCTAACCTGTTTTAGAAAGTCAGATTAGGAGTAGTGTTTTATTATGTTAGCGTTTTCATTATTTCACATAATTGATTGTTTTTAATGACACTATCTTTACTTGATTTAGTGTTATTTTTACATTATTTATAAGTGCAACACCATAGATAGCTTTCTTGCTTTGATGATTGTCTCTAGGTCAGTGATTATGAAGACCATCTCTCTACAAATTCAACCACACAACGGTCTTCATTCCCTCTATGAAGACCATCTCTCTACGAATTCAAACACATAACGGTCTTCATTCCCTTTATGAAGACCATCTCTATACGAATTCAACCACATAACCGTCTTCATTCCCTCTATGAAGACCATCTCTATACAAATTCAACCACATAACCGTCTTCATTCCCTCTATGAAGACCATCTCTCTACAAATTCAACCACATAACGGTCTTCATTCCCTCTATGACAACCATCTCACCACTAAACCAACCACCTAATAGTCTTCATTCAAAAAAACAAACAAAAAAGCTTCAACTCCCTACCCAGGAATTAAAGCTTTTTTATAACTACCTAATGATGATGCTCCCCACCACCATCCTCTACTACAGCACCTTTCTGAAGAAACTCTAGCTCACTTTCCGAAAGTTCCCCAACAATAAACTGTTTTTGAGGCATAATGATTGAATCATTGCTACTCGCATGAACTTTAATAAAATACAGCCCTTCACTATCTAATTTTTTACTTAACTGATAAGTTCCATTTCCTACTTCTTCAGCTTGCTCCATTTCAAATTTAACAGATCCATCTTGCTTCCATATTTCAAAGTGAACATAGTCTGCTGAAACTACTTTTTCTTCACCCTGAGTAAGAACAACTTGAAATGTTGTATCACTATTTGTTGAAAGAGAATCTGGAATGATAATATCTGCTACCATTGGCTCTTCTTCTTTATACTGCTTCGCAACATCTTGTTTTAGCTCCAGTGAACATGCACTGAGTATTAACATCATAAAAGGAAGCAACAGGATAGCTTTAAATTTTTTCACGGTCACAACACCCTTACTTGTCAAATTATGCATTTAAAAACCTCTTCACAACAGGTATTCTTTGAATGATAAGCAGGTCAATGATCCATACAGCGATTATGGACAAACCAACAAGTGGGAACAAAATACTTAATCCAATGATTAACACAAAAAATGGTCCCATCTTGAACATTCTTGGTGACTTTGGTGCACCCATTTCCTTTTTAGGCTTTCTCTTCAGCCATAAGTAAAACCCGCTAGCCACAACAAGGATAATGCCTAAACAAATGAAAAGACTTAAAAGTTGGTTAAGAAACCCAAATTGAGTCCCTTTATGCAAGGTAATTCCCAGTGCAACCATCTTACCGACAAAACCATAGTGATCATAGCGATAATCTGCTAGAACTGCTCCTGAGTATTGATCAATATGAATCGTAGCTTCATCCTGCGCTTTCGGAGGATAGGCCGACAACGTATATACCCCTTCTTTATCACTTGGAATGTTAATTGTATAAGTTGGATGCATTCCTTCTCGACTTGCAATGTCCACAACATCGTCGATCGAAAGTGGAATAAAGCCTTGCAGATCTGATTTTGGTACATCCATGGTTTCAGCTGCCCACGGTACATCTGCTACATCCTTTGTTTGGATGGTTGATGTTGGAGCACTCCCTACCCAAACAGAAGGTGGATAACCCGTCCCAGCATTTGTTGCAATGGTTTGGAAATTAGTACCCCAGAATCCTGACCAAGGTAAGCCTGTTAAAATTAAAAATAACATGCCTGCTGTTACCCAAAAAGCTGGAACAGCATGTAAATCTCTTCGGAAAATCTTTTTTCCCTTATTAAATCTAGGTATCAATACACCAGCTAAATCTTGTTTCTTTTTTGGAAACCATAAATAAAGTCCAGTTACAATAAGAACAATTGCCCAGCAAGCAGCTAACTCAACTATTCGGTCACCTACTGTCCCAGCCATTAACTCACCATGAATTTCCTCAATTCTATTCATAATCCTGTCTTCACTATTTAACTCTCCGATTACCTCTGCAGTGTACGGATTAACAAACACTGTCAAAGTTTCATTATTAGATGAAATCGTTACTTCACTTGATCTTAAATCACTTTCACCTGGACGATATTTACTCACAACAGCATCAGGATACTCATTTTTCACTGTCTCAATTTGCTGTGTTGCTGATATTTTCTCGCCTTGTGGATTTACCTCGTAATATTCCTGATAAAGCATCTGTTCAATTTGAGGTTTAAATAAATAAACTGCACCTGTAACCGCAAGAATCATTAGAAAAGGGGCAAAAATAATCCCCGCATAAAAATGCCAACGCCAAACAGTTTTATATAGGGATGGATTAGTTTTCTTTATCTTTTGCTTCTTTGTTTTAATTGGGACTGTTTCCATACAAATGATCTCCTTCTTATTTTTGATTATTCTTTAGTCTATAGAAAGAAGAATAACGGCAAATTGTGTGGAAAGAATGAAGTTTTTATATTTTTTTGCATCTATTTTTCTCCAAAGAAAAAGGAGTTGCTACAACAACTCCTTTTTCATTGGGTGATAGTATTAGAAAAGCTTTTCTCAAAAACTTAAACTGTTTTTACCATATGAAGTGTCTGCCATACAGGATCATCTTCAGCTAATATCTCTTTGTAACCTTGAGATTTCCAAAAAGGAATCGCACCGGGTAGAAACGGGTGAGTATGTAGGTATAGAGAACGGTATCCACTTTTCTTACTATAACTAGTCGCCATTTTCGATAAAGCTGTTCCAATTCCTAATCTTCGATAATTAGAATCAATATAGCATTTGACAATTTCGGCTGAATTCGAAAGGTGATAGACATCTTTTAACTGCTGAAAGCGACCATCATATGGTGTTACACCGACCGAACCGATTATTTCTCCATCCTCTGAAACAACATAAAAAAATGCAGCATTCTTTGTCTGAATATAGCTTTTCTCAAAATTGAGTAAATCTTGAGGAAGTTCTTCACCTTTTAACATCGGAAACAGTTCTTGACGCATTTTCATGACAAACTCAATGATATGAGAGTATTCACCTTGTTGTAGCCTATGAATAGTGTAAGGAAAATGATTATGCATTTATGGTAGCTCCTTGTTACTCGTTATTAAGTGTTTGAAACAATATTCGTGAATAAGGATGTTTTAACTTTTCATAATCATGATGACGAAAAGTTTCCACAAATTCTCCTTGATACATAACAACGATGCGATCACATAGTTCTCTAGTTGATCTTAAATCATGTGTAATAAATAAATAAGTTAATTCATACTGCTTTTTTATTTTTTTTAACGTACGGATCATAGACTGTTGTGATTCCTCATCCAAGCTTGCGATCGATTCATCAAATATAATAATATCAGGCTGAGCCGCCAAGGACTTTGCGATACAAACTCGTTGTTTTTGTCCACCACTTAATTGATAAGGATATCTTAATAAGAAAGCTTCGTCTAGATCTACTAATTTTAAAAGAGTCTTACAACTCTCCTCCCAAGTAGATTTTTCAGATGGGAAATAATGTTGTAAAGGCTCTAGCAAGATATCTTTTATTTGCATTTTAGGATGTAAGGATGAAGATGAGTCTTGTAAAACTAATTGTATCTGTTTGTATAGCTCTCTATTTGATATCTTCTTACCGTGGATAGGCTTGCCTTTTAAAAGAATTTGTCCCGAAGTTACTGTTTCTAATCTTGTTATTAATTTAGCTATTGTACTTTTCCCACATCCGCTTTCACCAACCAAACCAATACTGTCCCCTTTTCCTATTTGCAAGTTTACATTGTTAACAGCTTTCATGTATTCTTTTGTACGGAAAAGTGATTTATTTCTTTTTGGATACTCTTTAGTAACTTGCCGTAATTCTACTATCATTGAGCAGTAACTCCTCCGGGATGCATTTGAATAACTCGATCAGCATATTTGGTAATACTTTGTTCATCATGAGAAATTAGTAAAATTGCTAGATTGTATTGTTTTTGCAATTTCTTTAATAATGACAGCACCTTTTCCCTATTTATCACATCAAGAGCCGTTGTTGGTTCATCTGCGATTAATATCTTCGGCCTTAAACTCACCATCATAGCCAGTAGAATTCGTTGACGCATACCTCCACTTAATTCAAATGGATAGGAAGTTAAAATATGGTCTGGTTCTAAAAAACCAACCGTTTCCAATAGTGAATGAAGATATTGCTCGACATCCTTCTTACTCCACTGCTTCTTTTCTTGTAATGTTTCTACCATTTGTTTTCTCACCGTACGAATTGGATTCAAACCATTTAATGAATGTTGAATAAGCAACGATATTTCATGACGTCTTAACTGCTGCCATTTCTTTTCATTTAATTTTTCAATAGGCTGATCTTGATAGTAAATATGTCCATTCGTTATCACCCATTTTGCATCAAGCATACCAACAAGTGCATGTGCTGTGACACTTTTTCCACATCCACTTGGTCCCTTCAATGCAACCATTTCACCTGGATATAATTGAAAATTCACATTACGAATGATTGGGTTTATCAGCTTTTTATCAAAATAAGATATTTCAAGCTGCTCTACACATAAAAGTGGCTTTACATGAGCTGACATATTACACCTCATTTAAAGGATTACGATATTTTTTAAAACGATCACTAATTAATTGACAGGCAAAAACAAATAGAAAGATAGCTAAACCAGGAAAAATCATGACATGAGGAGCAACTTGGAAATAAGCTGCTGCATCATGAAGCATACTGCCCCACTCAGGTGTTGGAGGCTGAGTACCTAATCCGAGAAAAGAAAGACCTGCAATTAAAAGAACAATTTTCCCCATATCTAATGCTCCAAAAACAACAAGACTTGGAAAAATGTCAGGAAATATATAACGTCTCATTATTCGAAAATGCGAATTTCCACTCATCTTTGCAGACAAAATATAGTCCTCCTCACTAGCTTTTATAACAAGACTTCGAACAAAGCGAACATAATTTGTCCAACGAATGATTAAAATGGCAATGATCATATTAACAAGACCAGTTCCTAAGACTCCTAAAACCGTAATAGTTAGAACAATATCGGGAATTGCAAGTATTCCATCAATGAATCTCATAAAAATCTGGTCTATTCTTCCTCGTAAATAGCCTGTAAAAAAACCAATCGGCAAACTAATAAGTAATGTACAAACCATAATAATAAATGCAAATGCAACACTAACTCTTATACCATAAATAATTCGAGATAAAATACAGCGTCCTAGATGATCAGTTCCAAACGGATATATCTCGTTAGGTGATACTAATCTTTTCGAGAGATTCACTTCTAATGGATCATGAGGAGCGAGCAATGGTGCTAAGAAGCCAAGAATAATAATGAAAAGTAATAGGCTGCTCCCCACAACAATGCTCTTGTCTAATGAAAGATCCATTTTTTTCATCCCTTAAGCCTCCTAGCGAATTTTTATCCTTGGATCAAGTGCAGCGTAAATAAGATCCACTACTATATGAAGAGATACAAATAGGAATGAAGTGAACACAACATAACCTTGGATAACAGGATAATCACGCATATTAATCGATTCAACTATATATTTTCCTAAACCTGGCCAGGAATAAATCGATTCAACTATCACACTCCCACCTAACATATAAGCAAAACTAGTACCTAGCATTGTGACAATCGGCAAAAATGCATGTTTAAAAAGATGAAAAATGAAAATATATGTGTTTGAAAGACCTCTTACTCTTGCTGCTTTTACAAACGGTTGATGTGTCAGCTCAAGCATATTCGTTCGAAGAATACGCGCATAAACAGTTCCAACACCTAAGCCGAGAGTTAGGCCTGGTAAAATCAGATGCACAAATGTTCCCCTCCCTATTGAAGGAAGCCATCCATACTGAACCGAAAAAAAATAGATAAATAGAAATCCCAGCCAAAAGGCTGGGATGGAAGAACCAATAATGGCTAACATTCTTCCAATTCCATCTAAAAGTCCATTTGAATAAATCGCCGTAGACACCCCTAGAATAATTGTGATGAAAATCATCACAATTATTCCTGCTGCTGCAAGCTCAAGTGTTGCAGGTAATCTATTTAATAATTCTTCAACAACAGGCTCTTTGGAGACAAAAGATGTTCCCCACTGCCATGTAAAAGCGTCCTTAATCCATTGAATATATTGACTCCAAAAAGTATCTGTTAATCCGAGCTCTTCTCTTAAACGATTTAGCGCTTCTTCAGAAGCCGGTACATTATGTTTAGTTAGCAAAATATAAGCAGGATCTCCCGGAGCAAATCTTAGTAGAAAAAAAGTAAGAGTCGAAACAAAAAAGATGACAAGAAACAGTTGAACGATTCGCTCTATGCCAAAACGTATCATCGTCTTCCTCACTCGCTCACATCAAGCTCTGGATGAATATAATAATATTCAATCGGATGAGGTGTAAATCCTACTACTCCATTTCTAGTACTAAATACTGTTTTTGGATGTACAATAAATGACTGTGGAAGATCTTGATTAATTACTTCCTGAACTTCGATAGCCAGTTCATTACGCTTAGTTGTATCACTCGTTTGGTTTAATTCATCAATCATACGATCTACTGTAGATGATTCATAGTGACTCACATTTGACTCACTAGCAGATTGATAGAAAATATTTAAAAAGTATTGTGGGTCCCCAGTATGAGCAGTTAACATACTGTACATTGATAAATCCCAATCTTCATTCACTAAAGCCTCATCAATATTCTCCACTTGACGAATATTCACTTTTATCCCTTCGTTTAGTAATTCAGCTTGAATCGCTTCTGCCATAACAGTTAATTCCGGTCGTTGTGGAAAGGTTAACATGGTAACTTCAAAAATACTTCCTTGCTTTTCCCACATACCATCACTATTTTTCTTCCAGCCATCTTGCTCTAATAATTGATCAATCGATTCTGATGAAGCTTGCTTCTCAACTTGACCAAATGATAATACTTCTGGAAATGGACTTTTCGCTTCAGTTCCAGCCTCTAACATAATGGAATGAACAATTTCTTCACGTGGAATTGATAAATCAACCACTTTTCGTAGTGTTACATCCTGAAACATTGGAGAATTCATATTAAACATCAACATGTGTGTGCGTAGTGATGGTGCAGTGGAAACCTCAAATCTCTTATCTTTATCCAACACTTTCATGTTATCAACAGGGATATCTGTTGCACCATCAACATCTCCTGATTGAAGAGCCATTAATCGAGAATTTCCATCTGGAATAAAACTAATGATTACTTCAGACAGTAACGCTTTCTCTCCCCAATAATCTTCATATTTCTCAACAATAAGAGATTCATCTTTATTAAATTGTTTAATTGAGAATGCTCCTGTTAGTGCAGGGTAGCTATCCTCTTTATCAAGCGTTGCCACATCAACAATAATCGTTGAAGGATCTGCCAAATGAGAGACCAACGCAGCATTTGGTTGTTTTGTTATAATCTTTAGTTCTAGATCAGAAACAACCTCTATTGATTCAACTTGAAGCAAATCTTTTACCTTTTGATCCTTCTCGATCGAACGAAGCAAAGAGTCTTTTACACTCGCTGCATCCATTTTCTCGCCATTATGAAAGGTTACATTTTCTTCTAGCGTAAATACCCATGTTGTGTCATTTTCTTGCTTCCACTCTTTTGCAAGCCAAGGTGTAGTTTGTAGTTCCTCATCTAACTTAACTAATGTTTCTGCTGTACCTGAACGCATTACCTCCCAGCTATCAATACCATGTGGATCAAGACTTTGAGGACTCCATGGAAAAGCAAGAGTTACATGCTTTTCAGAAGCTAAATCCGAGTTTGATGTTGCTGTCTTTTTCTCATCAGAACAACCTGACAATAAAAGTAGTAAACTACCAATTACGATCAAAAATAGGATAGTCTGCTTTCGTTGAATATTTTTTACCATAATAAATTTAAAACCTCCATTTTGTATATATAAATAAAAAAAGCATCTCCAACCAGCTTAAGCGGTCAGAAATGCTTGTTATTAAACACAGAAAAATACAGAAAAATCTCCATAACAAAATGTTTATGAAAATAGGTTATCAATCTATGAGCACCCTAACCACCTCCCTAGAATTCCCGTAGGTCTATCGGCGATGTAAAAATAGGCAGGTCTCCTGACTTAGGGCATAACGATCAAACCTTCCCAGGTGAACACCCAGTGGTTTATGTAGAACGTTATTTCACATTTAGTGTGAAACCCAATACAGTGGCGGGTCCGTGTCGGCATCTAACCGACTTCCCTTTTAAGCTTATAAAGCAAAATTACTACTTTACTAGCACCTATTTCCAAAGAATATAAAGTTTTTTATAACTTTTTATATTAAATTAGCAAAAGTTTTTGTCCCGATTCTCGACTTTAATATAAGACATGGCTTGCTAAGTGAAATTACTACCAATATAGAGTTAAACCTTACGAAAGTCAATATAGTAATTTCTATTTAATATTTTATTGAACAAGACTTTAGAATGATTTTCATATTAATATAAAAGCTCCATGACCTATACTACAGTTAATCCTACTTCTAAATAAAAAGAGTATAAATTCTCTATGATTGAGGTAATGCTTGTTCCCGAAAATATAATCATAGAGACTTTATACTCTAAATAGAAGTTAAAGTTAATTAAATTATTGTATCTCCTTATAGCTCATTTTTATGTACTTTACTATCTTTATTATGTGGTATAGATACCTCATATTTCCCCTTATTCATATGATAATAGAAATACGCTCCTATTAAAATCCAACCAGCTACCATCACCCATTCATATGGCCAAACTAGTGCAGCAGGCATTCCCGGCATGTATAACAAAATGAATCCTAAACTTAAAATGAGAGCAATCCAACCCACAGCATTTTGCTTTCCAGCCTTAAACGGTCGGTCCATGTTCGGCTCTTTTTTACGCAAAATAATAAAGGATAAAGCTACTAAAAAGTAGGCAACAACGATACCAAGTCCCCCAGCATCAACAATCCAAACGAGTGCTGGTCTTCCTAATAATGGTGCTAATGTTGCTAAAGCACCCAGAAATATGACTGCATTAGAAGGTGTTTTATATTTCGGATGCAAATATCCAAACCAATTAGGCAGCATTCCCGAATTTGCCATGGCATAAATAATACGGCTGCCTCCAATTATAAATGCATTCCAGCTGGTAACGATTCCGCATATTCCTCCGAATATTAAGATATTTGCGAATATTTTAGACCCAAATACAGCTGCCATTGCGTCAGCAGTCGCTAATTGTGTGATACTTAACGCCTCTTGATCAAGCGCCATAGACACGCCAAAAGCAATAGCCAAGTAAAAAACAACCGCACACCCTACTGAAAAAATAAGAATCTTCCCAATATCTTTTGCTGGAATATTCGCTTCTTCAGCAACTTGTGGAATAACATCAAATCCAACAAAAAGAAATGGTACCATGATGAGCACAGTCATGATCCCTCCAACTCCACCAGTGAAAAGCGGCTGAAGATTTTGTGGATCTCCATTTGTCCCTGCTCCAAATATAAGCAATATCCCGATTCCAACAATAAAAACAGTTAAAACAACCTGCATAAACGCTGCTGGCTTTAATCCAAAATAATTAAGCGCCGTAAGCAATATCGCCCCAACAGAGCCAATTAACACCCATGTAAGATAAACATCCCATCCACCTATTGTCCATAAGTAACCAACCTGATAGTTAGGAAGTAAATAATCTATAACAGTTGGAAGGGCAACAGCTTCAAACGTTACGACTGATACATATCCTAATGTGATCGCCCAAGACGCAATAAACGCAGCTTTGCTTCCCATTGCCCGCTCAACATAATGATGCTCTCCACCTACTGCAGGCATTGCAGATGCTAGTTCAGCATAAGTCAAACCAACAAAAGTAACGAGTAATCCCCCTATAACGAAGGCAATAATTGCTCCTACGGAACCTGCTGATACAATCCAATTTCCTGAGAGTACAACCCATCCCCAACCGAGCATAGCACCAATGGCTAAAAATAACACATCAGCCTTTGTTAAGACCTTTTTCAGCTCTTTTTCTTGTTTCATCTCCTTCATCCTCTCGTTCTTTGTACTTTGCTGCATATAAAAGTGGTATTTTGCAGTATCTCAGAATCTAGCTTCTCTTATGTATGGCTTAATGCCCGAACTCCAACGGGCATTAAGCTTTGTCATAACTTTTATGCTTGATTAAACACAACTAACTTCTGCTCAGTCATTTCTTCGATCGTATATTTTACTCCTTCGCGCCCAACTCCGCTTTCTTTTACACCACCATATGGCATATGATCAACACGGAATGTTGGGATATCATTGACCATAACTCCACCAACATGTAATTTTTTCGTTGCCATGAGAGCGGTATGGATATTGTCTGTATATATTCCTGCCTGTAACCCGTATCGTGAATCGTTCACATAGTTTATGGCCTCCTTAACAGAGCTTACCTTGTTAATAAGGACAATTGGAGCAAACACCTCTTGACACGAGACTTTCAGCTTAGCATCAACATCTGTTAGAATCGTTGGCTGCAATACATTCCCTTCAGCAACTCCGCCAGTTAATACCTTTGCTCCCCCTTGCTTCGCTTCTTCAATCCAAGCTAGAGCACGATCAACATCACGAGGACTTATTAATGCTGAGACATCTATTTGGGGATCAAGCGGATCACCTAATTTGAGTTGTTTCGTTGCCTGCACCATTTTCGATACAAATTGCTCATACAATGATTCATGAATATAAACACGTTGCAACGAAATACAAATCTGACCTTGGAAGGAAAAAGCTCCCATCACACAACGATCAATGATTTTATCAAGATTAACACCTTGGTCAATAATTACAGCTGCATTTGAACCAAGCTCCAATGTCACTCGTTTTAAGCCTGCTTTATTACGGATACCAATTCCAACCTCTGGACTTCCAGTGAACGATATTTTTTTCACCCGATCGTCTTTGACAATTTTTTCTCCAACAACAGAACCCTTACCAGTGACAATATTTAAAGCACCATCAGGTAATCCAGCTTCTTTAAAAATATCTGCTAAAAATAAGGAAGATAACGGGGTTTGTTCAGCTGGTTTTAACACCACTGTGTTTCCTGATGCAATCGCTGGACCGACTTTATGTGCAACCAAATTCATTGGAAAATTAAATGGTGTAATCGCACCAATCACACCGATCGGCTCACGAACTGTATAAGCGATCCTGTTTTCTCCACCAACAGCAGCATCAAGTGGTATCGTTTCTCCATGAATACGTTTCGCTTCCTCTGCTGAAAACTTATAGGTTGCAACCGTACGACTCACTTCACCAAGAGCTGTTTTATATGGTTTGGCAGCTTCTGCAGAAATGATTTTAGCCGCTTCTTCTGCACGTGCTTCAATAAGATTTGCCACCTTTTCTAAAATAGAAGCCCGCTGATGTGCTGGCATTTCAGCCATGGTTTCGTTCGTTTGATAAGCTGCAGCAATTGCTTTATCTACATCTTCCTCTGTTGCGGAAGCAATTTCTGCAATTTTTTCATTGCTGTAAGGTGAAAGTAAATCTTTATAAGACTCTGTTCCAACCCATTCTCCATTAATAAATAATTGTTTTTTCATTTATATCCTCCTTATCCTTTTACAGCATCCTTTGAAACTGAAGTAAGCGCGTCATCAAGGATGGAAATTAATGAATCAATATCAGCTTTTGTCATGATTAGCGGTGGGGCAAAAACAAGTGTATCTTGACCATCAAACACAACAGATCGAAGAATGAGTCCTCTTTTCGCTGCTTCATTAACAAGTTGAGGTGCTAACGGTGACTCAAAATGTTCGTTTGTTTGCTTATCTTTTACAATTTCAATTGCCCCCATTAAGCCTAGCCCACGAACTTCACCTATAACGCTATGTTTTTCCTGTAATGATTGAAAGCCTTGAAGCATTTCTTGACCCATAAGTGCCGCATTTTCGATTAAATTCTCACGCTCAATGATTTCTATATTTTTCAGTGCGACCGCACAAGCCATTGCGTGACCGCTGTACGTATAACCATGAAGCAATGTTCCAGTAGATAGTTCTTTAAATTCTTTGTGTAACGTCTCTGAGATCATCACCCCACCTAATTGTGCATATCCGCTTGTTACCCCTTTTGCGAAACACATCATGTCAGGCGATACACCATAATGATCGATTCCAAAATATGTTCCTGTTCGCCCAAATCCAGTAATAACTTCATCTGTTATAAATAGAATGTCGTATTCATCGCAAATTTCACGAACCTCTTGGAAGTATCCATCAGGAGCAATGTGGACTCCCCCAGCTCCCTGAACAGGCTCAGCGATAAATGCTGCAACTGTTTCAGGTCCTTCTTGTTCAATGACATTTCGCAATGATTCTGTTGAAAAATGATCGGCATAATGAAAATCTGGAGCAATTGATGTTGTAAAATCACGAAACGGTTTTAGACCTGTAGCACTTGTAGCTCCCATTGATACTCCATGGTATGACTTTGTTCTAGAAATAATTTTTTGTTTATTCGGCTTTCCTTTTAAGACCCAATAATGACGAGCAAGCTTATAAGCCGTATCATTTGATTCCGATCCACCTGATGTAAAAAATGTTGTTGATAAATCTCCTGGTGCAATCTCAGCTAGTTTTGCTGCTAGACGAATTGCCGGCTCATTACTGAATGTTGCAAAACAAGAGCTAAAAGCTAATTTTTTCATTTGCTCCTTCGCAACATCACTAATTTCCTCACGTCCGTGACCGATATTAACATTCCATAAAGAAGACATTCCATCTATTAACTTGTTTCCCTTCATATCTGTTAAAAAAACTCCGTTACCTTCTGTAAAAATAAACGATGGACCTTCTTTTTGCTGCTGTCCAATCGGTGAGGTTGGATGAAGAAAATGCTTCTTATCTAATTCTGTTAACTCTTCAATTTTGTTAGTATCAATCACGAATAACAACTCCTCTAATAAAATCTATTATTTGCTTTCTACATTGCAAGTTTCATGCCAACTTTTTTTCATTGATTCATAAGGTTAGTTCAATAGGTTTGATTCATTTTCAAATCAAATATGCTAAAATTGATTTATATTTAAATCAACTAAACATTTTAATTCATAAATGAATCGATGTCTTACACAGATTACCGGGAGGATATATGGAAAACCACATACTCAATTTGGTGTTAGATAAAATTATCGAAACATCTAACAACAATATTACGATTACAGATCATCAAGGAGTTATTCTACGGTCAAATCCAAATCATTGGTCAATCTATGGAATTGAGGCTAACCAATACCTAGGAAAATCTGTTTATCAGCTACAAAAAGAAGGCATTTTATCTCCTTCTATTCATGCAATGGTTTTAGAAAACAAGAAAACTTGTCAAATTTTACAACATACGAAAACGGGCAAAGTGGTTATGGCTACTGGCTTCCCTATTTTCAATGATCAAGGTAACATCATTTGCGTGATTAGCTATAGCCAAGATCAAACCGAAATAATGAATCTGCAGGAAGAATATGAGAGATTACAAAGAAAGCTCGTTAGTTATAAAACAGAAGTCGAGGAGCTTCGTGAAAAAGATGCTGAGCAATATGGAATTTTATTTCGCAGTCAATCCATTGAGCAAATTGTCAAAACCATTTATCGTGTATCAAAAACAGATGCAACTGTTCTTCTTTTAGGACCTTCAGGTGTAGGAAAAAGTACGTTTGCTAGGATGCTGCATGCAAACAGTGCTAGAAAAGATGAACCATTTATTGAGGTAAACTGCAGCACAATTCCCGAAACATTGTTCGAATCAGAAATGTTCGGCTATGAGTCCGGCTCTTTTACAGGTGCAAATAAACAAGGAAAACAAGGACTGATCGAGCAAGCAAAGGATGGCACACTTTTCTTAGACGAAATTGGAGAATTGCCTTTAAGTGTCCAAGCAAAGCTCCTACGTGTTCTGCAAGAGAAAAAAGTGATGAGAATTGGAGGAAAAGAGGAGAGACACATTAATTTCCGCTTAATTGCGGCGACAAACCAAGACATTGAGTCCATGGTTGAAAAAGGAGAATTCCGTTTAGACTTATTTTATCGAGTTAATATTATTCCGCTTCATATTCCTCCTTTACGTGAGAGAAAAGAAGATATACCGATTTTACTTCAACATTATGTTAAAAGTATTAATGAAAAATACCAACTATCAAAGAAACTACATTCAACAACGTACGACTTATTTACCCAATATGATTGGCCGGGAAATGTTCGTGAGTTGGAAAATATATTAGAACGGGTTATGCTTACAACTGATGAAGAAATCATTTACCCGGAACATTTACCAGCTAATATAAAAAAAGAACATCTATCCGAATCAGTGGCACTACCATTTATTGATCACCATATCGATGAAGAGCATAACTTAAAAAAAGCTGTGGAACAAGTTGAAAAAAGATTGCTATATAAGGCGATGGAACGCTGTAAAACAACCTATGAAATGGCCGAATATCTTGGCATCAGTCAGCCTTCCATTGTTCGGAAATTAAAACAATACTCTATAAATATGAAAGACGAACGAAAGAAATAATTCCTTCGTTCTTCTTCATTATCCAACTCCTTCAACAAATCTCTTTCGTTTAGACGAGGAAGGAATATTTAGTTCATCTCGATATTTAGCAATCACTCTTCTCGAAAGCTCAATAGAATGTTCATCTGCAAGAATGTGTACAATCTTTTGATCTGATAACGGCTTTAATTTATTTTCTTGATCAATCACTTGCTTCATCACCTTCTTAATATGTGAAGCAGTTGTACTACCAGCAGTCGAGCTATTATAAAGTGAATGTGTGAAGAAATGTTTTAATTCAAAAATTCCTTGTGGTGTTTCCATATATTTATTGGATGTAATTCGACTTACCGTTGATTCATGAACTTCCAATTCCTCAGCAATGTCTTTTAAACTTAGGGGCTTTAGGGCTTCTGAACCTTTATAAAAGAAATCTCTTTGTTTTTCAACAATTGCTTTAGCAACACGGTACAGTGTTAACTGTCTGTGATTAACACTTTTAATTAGCCATTGCAGCTCATGATATTTTTCTTTTATATATGAATTTATTTCTTTATCTTTTAACAAAGGTTTATATTGTTCTTGAAATTGTATCTTTGGAATCAGCTCATCATTTACCGCAACTACTAACTCGCAACCCACCTCAATCACTGAAACATCAGCAGCAATATACTCTGGGATATCGTGGCTAAAAGAACTTCCTGGTCTTGGCTGTAATTGTTGAATAACATCATGAACTTTTTGGATCTCTTCCAAAGAGATTGATAGTTTGTTCGAAATGATCTTCCATCTTTTATCAGCAAATGCCTCCAAGTATTCGGCAACAATCATTTCAGCAAGTTCATTTTTTTCCGGACTTCTTTTTAGTTGCAACAATAAACATTCCTGAAGATTACGTGCTCCCACACCAGCAGGCTCTAAGCTATGAAGCAGAGATAAAATTTGTCCCCCCTCTGTTGAAGTTATCTTTAAGTCTAAACAAAGCTCCTCCACATCTTCTGTCAAATAGCCACTTTCATTTACATGATAAATAAAATATTGTATCTGCTTCTTCATATGCTCACTTAGATTCAGAAGGCTTATTTGACTAATGAGATGCTCCTGAAGGCTCTCTCCCTTCCCAGACAGAAAATCCAGAGGAGATATTTGTTTATCTTGCTCATATGGAATCGTCGTGTTTCTTTTAAAATCTCGATCTACAAAAATATCCTTCGAGTAGTGATCTTCCATTTCAAGTAAGGGGTTCTCCAATGACTTTTCTTGAATAAAGTCTGTTAGCTCCGCTGTCGAGAATTGCAGCAATGAAATTGCTTGTGCCAGCCCTTGAGTCATCGTTAAGCTAGTTACTTGCTGTTGAAATAGTCCTGTACTCATTTGCATTATACTCACCTGTTTTACTTTAAGATGAGTTCATTGTAACGATCCTTACAGGAAAAAACAGGGATATTGTTAGAACATCTAACATGTTTTTTATAAATACCTTACTACATATCAAGTTCTTTTATTTTAATTTTTGATTAACCGATACCATCATGTATCAAAAAATCATAGCTTGTTTAGATATATTGCTATTTTACTGACCTAACTAGACGTGATACATATTTGTATCACTGATACTAGTATGTACCGTGTTAAATAAATGAAAGCCTCTAGATGCAAATACCCCGAATAGTAACCTTCTATTCGAGGTATTGACATATATAATTTTATTAATCAAAAACCATCACACAAAACATTCTCAGAAATCTTTAACTCCGCTTCAGTCGAATCAATTATGTCTTGAACACTATATCCTTTTGCAACTTCAATTAAATGTAAGCCATCCTCTTTTACATCAATAACAGCCCGATCTGTGATAATTCGATCAACAACACCTTGCCCTGTTAACGGCAAAGTACACTTTTTTAAAATTTTAGGTTGGCCGGCTTTGTTCACATGCTCCATAATAACGATAATCTTTTTAGCACCATGAACTAAATCCATTGCACCGCCCATGCCTTTAATCATTTTGCCTGGAATCATCCAGTTTGCTAGATCACCATTTTCAGATACTTCCATTCCACCTAAAATAGCAACATCAATATGGCCTCCACGAATCATCGCGAATGACTCTGCATTACTGAAGAAGCTAGCCCCTTTAATGGCTGTAACAGTTTCTTTTCCCGCATTGATTAAATCCGGATCTACCTCTTCTTCAGTTGGGTATGGTCCAATCCCTAATAATCCATTTTCAGATTGAAGGACAACATTTTTATTTTCAGAAAGATAGTTCGCAACCATTGTTGGCATTCCTATTCCTAAATTCACATAAAAACCGTCTTGAATTTCTTTTTCAGCTCTTTGTGCAATTTTCACACGTACATTTGTCATACTATTCCCCTCCTCTATTATTCTATTAAGATCGAACAGTTAAACGCTCAATTCGTTTTTCATGTTTTCCAACAATAAGTCCTTGAACATAAATACTTGGCGTATGGATAGCATCTGGATCAAGCTCACCTACTTCAACAATTTCTTCGACCTCTACAATGGTTACTTTTCCTGCAGCAGCCATAATTGGATTAAAGTTTTGGGCCGTTTTTCGGTAAATAACATTTCCTAATTTATCAGCTTTCCAAGCTTTTATTAAACTAAAGTCAGCAGTAAGAGCCTCTTCTAATAAATATTCTTTCCCATTAAATTCTCTCGTTTCTCTTCCTTCTGCAATCGGTGTTCCTACACCAGCTGGAGTATAGAATGCTGGGATTCCTGCTCCACCTGCACGAATTTTCTCTGCTAACGATCCTTGAGGGGTAAGTTGAACTTCTAATTCTCCGCTTAATACTTGTCTTTCAAACTCTTTATTTTCTCCAACATAAGAAGATACCATCTTTTTAATTTGTTTATTATTTAGTAGTAAACCTAGTCCCCAATCATCTACACCACAGTTATTTGAAATGACCGTTAAATCTTTTACATTTTTATCACGAAGAGCTTTAATAAGATTTTCAGGAATTCCAACTAATCCAAAACCACCGACCATTAATGTCATTCCATCCTTAATTTCTGCAACAGCTTCTTCAAAGCTTGTAAATATTTTCTTCATCTTCCATACCCCTCTCTCTTAATAGGCTTCAATAATCGTTGAAACGCCTTGACCGCCACCAATACATAATGTTGCTAATCCATATCTAGCATTGCGACGCTTCAATTCGTGAATAAGTGTAGTTAATACTCTTGTTCCACTTGCTCCAATTGGATGCCCTAATGCAATGGCTCCTCCATTTACATTTAATATATCTTTTGAAAATTGAAGATCTTTTCCTACTGCTAACGATTGTGCTGCAAAGGCTTCATTTGCTTCAATAAGATCTAAATCTTCAACACTTAATCTAGCTTTCTCCAATGCTTTCTTTGTTGCTGGAACGGGACCAATTCCCATAATACTTGGATCAACAGCAGCGCTCGCATTTGCTTTAATCGCTGCTAAAGGCTTTATACCAAGCTCTTCAGCCTTGCGCGCACTCATCATTAGAACTGCAGCAGCACCATCATTAATTCCTGAAGCATTACCAGCTGTTACTCTGCCATCCTTTTTAAATGCAGGCCTTAACTTCTCCAGCTTTTCAACAGTTGTCCCAGGCTTAACATATTCATCCTTATCAAATAGAAGGGGTTCCCCTTTGCGTTGCGGGATCGTAACCGGCACGATTTCATCTTTAAATTTTCCTTCATTCAAAGCCTTTTCTGCTTTTTCCTGACTCCATGCAGCAAATTCATCTTGTTCCTGACGTGTTAATTCGTATTGATCACAAATATTTTCTGCTGTCATTCCCATATGATAGTCGTTAAATGCACACCATAATCCATCATGAATCATACTATCGATCAGCTTTTGATCACCCATTTTGTATCCTTCTCTTGCTCCCATTGTAAGGTAAGGCGCTTGGCTCATATTTTCCATTCCACCTGCAATGACGATTTCGGCGTCTCCTGTCAAAATTGCCTGTGAGGCCAAGTGAACGGCCTTTAATCCCGAGCCACACACTTTATTAATCGTGAAACTGGAAACATGTTGTGGCAACCCTGCTCCTATCGCAGCTTGCCTAGCTGGATTTTGACCAAGTCCGGCTTGAAGCACATTCCCCATGATCACTTCATCTAACATATCTCCTTTAATTCCTGCTCTTTCCATCACCGCTTTAATAACAATGGAACCTAATTGAACAGCACTTATGTTTTTTAAGCTACCGCCAAACTGCCCAATCGGCGTTCTTAAAGCGCTTACAATCACAACCTCATCTTGACTCATCTTCAAGTTCCTCCCTTAATAAGAGTTTATTCTGAAGCTTTGTTCTATATTTACTTATTAATTTACAGCAATCTCACTTATGAGTAAAATGAATAATAGTTATAAAATTTATTACAAATCAGAATAAAAAGGTGATACGTTTGGAATTAAAAGATCTTCGTTATTTTACAGAAGTCGCAAACTACGGAAGCTTTACCAAAGCAGCGGTAAACACCTATATTTCACAACCTACCTTAAGTAAATCTATCAAAAAACTGGAATCAGAACTAAAGGTAGAATTATTTGAACGGTCAACTCGTAAGCTGATGCTAACTGATGCTGGGGAAATTGTTTATAAACAAGCTCTTAAAATTTTAGGAAGCACAGACGAGCTTTCTAGATTATTAGATGATTTAATGAATCTGCCAACTGGACAAATAAAAATAGGAATTCCTCCATTAATCGGAACTCTCTTCTTTCCTACTATTGCAAAGAAATTCAGAGAGCTCTATCCTGAGGTATCTTTAGAATTAATTGAACTCGGCGCAAAAAGAATTGAACACTTAGTCGATGAAGGACAAGTTGATGTGGGAATGATCGTCCTACCAACAGAAGATCGTAAGTTCAATATCACACCGTTTATTAATGAAGAATTTATGCTCTATACCAACCAATCTCACACATTGGCAAACTCAAATGAAGTTAAACTTCACCAATTAGCCGAAGAAAACTTTATTTTATTTGATTCATCACCAAATTTTGTGATAAGAAAAAAATAAGAAAACACTTTTGAAATCCTGGCAATAATGTTAGCGACCAAACTACACATTAGGAGGATCCAAAAGTGCTTTCCGTATCACTAGATTTGCCAGAATTTGAAGTTGTTAAACAGGAAGATTTGACTTCCAGTTATGTTGTTGTTGTTCAAAAGAATTCAGTAAAAGAACGTTGTTCTTTTTGTGGTTTTCTTTCTTCTTTTGTCCATGATAGAAGGACAAGAAAAGTAAGAGATCTTGATATATTAAATAAGCAAGTATATCTGCTTATTAAGGTAAAACGGTATAGATGTTTAAATTGCTCTGAAGTATTTTCAGAGTGTTACGATTCAATAGAACCTGGTAAACATCAAACTAATCGTCTCCGTGAACACCTGTATCAACTTTGCCAAGATACAACCATTAAACATGTTAGTGAGAAATACCATATTCCATATACCACTTTAGAAAGGATCTATTACTCAGTGGCTCATGAAAAAGCACTTATTCACAAAGAGGCAATTACACACGCTACTGACAAAGATGACCTTGTCTTAAGCCTAGATGAGGTAGCCGTTAGAAAGGGTCATCGATATGAAACGGTACTTCTTGATGCAAAGCTAGGATGCATTCTAGGTATGATTCATCAACGTAGTTATGAGTCTACCTCTCAGTTGTTAACAAATTACATTTCATCATCTCAAGCTGTAAAAACGGTTGTAGTTGATATGTGGGATCCGTTTCACAAAGCAATTAAATCTTTATTTCCTTTGGCTTCGATAGTGATTGATAAGTATCATGTTGTTCAAAAAGTTACACAAGCTCTAGATAAAGTCAGAAAGAAATACCCTAAGTTAAAGAAAGCCAGATTCCTATTGTTAAAAGGGTATGAAAAGTTATCTGAACAACAAAAAGTCCGATTAGATGAGTTATTAGAAGAATATCCTTTACTTGCTTCAGCTTATTACCTTAAGGAAACCTTCAGAGAAATGTATAAACTTGATAATTATAATGATGCAGAAGAATCGTTTGAAGAATGGATTCAACTTGCATGGAGTAGTCCATATCCTTCTTTTCATGAGGTAGCTAAAACCCTTGAAAATTGGAAAGCTGAAATTCTTCAATATTTCTTGTCAAGATATACAAACGGAAGGACCGAAGGTACTAACCATAAGGTTAAAAACATTAAAAGAAGAGCCTATGGTTATAGAAATTTAGAACGGTTTAGATTACGTGTATTTCTGGAATGTACAGGAAACACTTATAAAAAACAAGTAGCATAACTCTCTTTTATTCTTCAGCTATCAGTATGGTAGTTAGTAACTTGGATGCCGTCAAGGAAAGCACTTGACCGCATCCAAGTTACTAACTAAGTAGTCTACAAGCTGAAGAAGGAGATAGTTTGATTGCGACACAATCAAGCTAACTTATTTCTGGGATAGGTGTTTATCACAGAAAATGGTGAAGAGACTTTTATTTAATAGAGAATTTGCATTACATGAGCTCATTATTAAACATTGCAAGGAAACTGGCTTTCATCCAAATATCGTTTATGAAAGCTCGCAATGGGACTTAATCACAGAACTCGTTGGAGCTGAATTAGGTATTACACTTCTACCAAAATCCATTTATGAAAAAATGGATCAGCAGGCTATTAAGATGATTCCCTTAGCCTCTCCACCAATGTGGGAGCTTGGGATTATTACGAAAATAGATCGGTATCAGTCGTATGCTGTGAGGGCGCTTTTGGAGTTTATCACTGAAGATTTATTAGCTGATTCATAGAAGGGTACCTTTGGGATTTTGGATCTCCCTCTTCCTGTGGCACTCACCAGATTACACATAATTCATTTCAATAAATGTGGCATATGTAAAGGCAGGTCGGCTTATCGATGGTGTTTACTTATTAAAATAGGACCTTTATCAAAAAAATACTTTTCATCCAAACGTGGAATCGATTGACCATCTTTGACCACTAGCTCCTCCCTGCCATCAAAGTCGTTAATGTTTTCATTCGTTAGAATTTGAATTTTTTCAATCTCATCAAGCTTGCGAAGATATTGATCTAACTGGTCATGGTTCATATGATACACCTCTAAAAACACTAATTTTATCACAATAATCATATCAGATCATTTGACCTTAAACATAAAAACAGGAGCTCTTTCATGCGCAACCTGTTTTATGAGCCATTTAATTTACACTGACTCCACTATGTTTCTTGTTTCACCTTTAACAAACTTCATAAACAAAAATCGAACAAGTGGCCCCATTACAATAAGCTGTAGTGGAAATGCTAAAGCAAAGTTTTTAGCTGCTGTAGACAGGTAACTTTGTAAAAAAGAATCTGTTGATAGCCCATTAGATAAGTAAGCAGCAATGACTCCATAAAGTGACATAAAAATGACCATACCTAGCACCATAAAGAATGAAATAGACAGGATCATATAAACTTTCTTAGACTTATCAAATGGTAATGATAGGGCAATCTTTTTCGCATAAGGACCAACTAAAAATAAATCAAGCAATAATGCTACAATAAATGCACTTAAAAGTTGAACAAGTCCTTCAATAAATGTAATTTCTCCAAGCATTCCAGTAAGAATCATATTATAAAACCCCATCACAATGACCATACCGGTACACATCATCAAACCAAAATAAATACCTTCTTTTTTTGTTGTTGGCAAATTACTCATCCTTCCTGTTGTTTGTGCTTTTGTAAGTATATCGATTATAAAATTTCCTCGTAAGTGAACATTTTGTGAATAATAAAATTTATTTTGAGCACAAAAGAAATAAAAAGGCTTCAACCCCTAGTTGGAATTGAAGCCTTTTTACTTAATATTTGAAGAATTTATTTAATAAAGATGACAAGCCACATACCTTCCCTTTGCCACTTCCTTCAGTAGTGGTCGTTCTTCCTTACAAACTTGCATACACTGTGCACATCTTGTATGAAAAGCACAGCCACTCGGCGGATTATCTGGACTAGGAACGTCACCCTTTAAAATAATTCTCTCTCTTGCTCCACCTACTTTAGGGACAGGAACTGCTGATAACAAAGCCTGGGTATAAGGATGCAGAGGTTCTTTATATAAGTTTTCTTTATCGGATAGCTCTACCATTCTGCCAAGATACATGACCCCAACTCTTGTACTAAAATGCTTTACAACACTTAGATCATGAGCAATAAATAAATAGGTCAACTTAAACTCCTCTTGAAGGTCACGCATTAAGTTTAATACCTGTGCCTGAACAGAAACATCTAATGCTGAAACAGGTTCATCTGCAATAATTAGATCCGGCTCTAGCATTAAGGCTCTTGCAATCCCTATCCGCTGACGCTGACCACCACTAAATTCATGTGGATATCGATTGGCAAACAATCGATTTAAGCCAACCTTCTCTAGCATTTCATCTGCCCTTTCTTCACGATCTTTATTTGTATACAATGAATGGATTTGGTATGGTTCCATCAAAATACTTTTGATTGTTTTTCGTGAATTTAAAGAAGAATAAGGATCTTGAAAGATCATTTGCATATCTTTTCTGTATGGTCTTAATTCTTTAAAAGACATGTTTGATATGTTATTACCTTTATAAAGAACCTCTCCCTCGGTAGGCTTAAACAATTGAAGAACAGTTCTACCTAATGTAGACTTGCCGCACCCACTTTCCCCTACAAGACCTAATGTTTCACCCTCAAATAATGAGAAGGTTACATCATCAACAGCCTTTACACTGCCAGCTTCTCTACTAAAAATTCCTTTTTTAATAGGAAAGTATTTTTTTAGATTTTTTACTGTTAATAACTCTTCCATTATCCTACGCCACCATCCTCACTGTAAAGCCAACAACTTGTATATTGATTGTCAGATATTTTTAGTCTTGGTGGAATCAACTGATAACAAGACTCTGTTGCATGTACACATCTTGGCGCAAATCGACAGCCTGCTGGCATTTCTTCAGGCAATGGGACAGAACCTGGAATTGCATGTAAACGGTCTTTTTCATCCGATAAACTAGGAATTGACTCTAATAGTCCTTTCGTATAAGGATGCTTTGGGTTATTAAAGATTTCAGCCACTGTTGCTTCCTCAACAACTCTACCAGCATACATAACAATGACTCTATCACACACTTCTGCTACAACCCCTAAATCATGCGTAATAAGCATGATTGCTGTACTAAATTCCTTTTGAAGTGTTTTCATTAAGTCGAGAATTTGCGCCTGTATAGTTACATCAAGGGCCGTTGTTGGTTCATCTGCGATAAGTAATTTTGGATTACAAGAAAGAGCCATCGCAATCATAACCCGCTGTCTCATCCCACCAGAAAGCTGATGCGGATACTCATTTAAGATTTGATTTGCTCTTGGAATCCCAACCTTTTCAAGCATTTCTGCCGCTCTAGCTTTTGCTTGTTTCTTATTTAAATCTGTATGGTTGCGAATCATTTCGACCATTTGATAGCCAATTGTTAGTACCGGGTTCAAAGAAGACATTGGGTCTTGAAAAATCATCGCGATTTCATTTCCTCTTATTCGTTGATAGTCTAAATCAGAAATCCCATTTATTCTTTTTCCATTAAATTCGATGCTGCTATTTTCACCCAATTGACTATATTCCTTTGGTAATAAACCCATCACTGAAAGAGAAGTAACACTTTTACCGCATCCTGATTCTCCAACAATCCCAACAGTTTCACCCAGCATTACATTGAAGCTGACTCCATTAATCGTTGACACATATTTGCGGTCCTTTTTAAAACGGACTTCTAAATCTTTTACCTCTAAGAGAGCTGTCATTTCTATCAGTCCTCTCGCTCCGCGAATTCATTAATAAACTCAACTACTTTTAAATCGACAAATCCTTTTTCCTGCACTCTTTCATCAAAGTTTTCAATAAGATGGAAGGAATAAAGGGCCTCAAATAGCTCCTCCTCGGTAGCATCATCTGATTTTAAATAGTCAAGTTTACACAATTTTACAGCAAGTTGTTTCTTAAGCTCACCTTCTACAGGTACAACATCCTCAGCTAACGTTCTTTCAAAATATAATTGATGTAACTGTAATTGTCTTTGCAGTTCTACAACAGGCTCCTGATGATCATCAACACGTAAATCTATATAACGATCAGTATAACCACCATATCCGCCATTTTCTTTTACAACTAATAGTGATGCTGATTGTTTACCACGACTGTCACCGCCTGCTTCTTCTCCAGCAAGCAAAGCTTTTACTAGCCTAGTTGCAAGTGTCCCTTCTGTTTTCTGAAATGTTTCACTCATTGCCTTTACTGTATTCTCATCAACTAATATGTTTCCTTGACATGCAAAGTTCTCTCCAGCAATCCCGCCTGCCCAATTAAAGCATTCTTCACCTGTGAATGTTGCACTTTTCCCATTAGCATCAACAAACCCTACCTGTCTAACGCTTAACTTTTCATCACCTTTTGTTACTACATGTAATGCTTCTTCTGCACTTAATCCACTTTCCATTAACTGAAGTCCTTTTATTCCATAATCCACATTTACCCACGATTGAGTGGCAACTGCCCCAACTCCAGCTTTGGCATAAGGAGCTAATGATCCAACAGAAAGAAACTTTGAAGCAACGGCTACGCCATGTTCTTTTGTAGCCGGATCATATCCTACAATAGAAAATGTATTTACAAAATCACGTGGAATTTTATTCATCTTTTTCATGTCATCATCATCCTTTTTTTCTTATTTTGATTTTGGATCAAGTGCATCACGTAATCCATCTCCGACTAAATTAAGTGAAAGAACAACTAAAAATATCGCGAATCCCGGTAGCAAGCTCACATGTGGGGCAACACGAATAAATTTTTGACCCTCACTTAGCATAACTCCCCATTCAGACATAGGCGGCTGTGCACCTAATCCTAAAAAGCTCATACCTGAAGCAGCGAGAATCATCCATCCTATATCTAAGCTAGCTGCAACAATTAATGGTGGCAGACAGTTCGGTAAGATATGATGAAAAATAATATGACCATGCCCTGCTCCTAACGCACGTTCTACTAACACAAATTCCATATTTCGATACATAAGGGCACTCCCTCTAACGATTCGCGCGTAATAAGGAATACCTACGATACTAACGGCAATCATCGTATTTAATAAACCAGGTCCTAAAGCTGCAATAATTGCAATAGCCAATAAAACATAAGGAAATGCCATTAAGATATCCATAAACCTCATAATGACCCCATCAAAAAAACGTTGAAAATATCCTGCAATTAAGCCTAGAATTGTTCCAAAGAACAAAGCAATCGCAACAGCAATAAATCCAATTGCGACCGATACTCTTCCTCCCCAAATTAATCGGCTTAACAAGTCCCTTCCTAAATCATCTGTTCCTAAAATATTTCCTGCCGTCCCTATCGGCTGGAGACGATTACCTAAGTTCACCTCATCAGGATCTTGAATAGGAAGAATCGGGGCTGCAAGTAGAAGTATTGCAATAACAGCTAATATTATTAACCCTGTTACCGCAGCCTTATCTCTTGATAGTTTTTTGATTGCAATCTGCCAAGGCCCCTTAGCCTTTTTTGACTTTTCCTCTTCTATCTTTTGATAAGGAGGAAGTTGTTCGTGATTAACTACTGGTTCCATCTTTCACACCACCTAACGATAAGAAATCCTTGGGTCTAATAATGCATATAAAATATCGACAATTAAGTTAATTAACACATAAGTTGATGCCACAAAAAGGATAATCCCCTGAACTAAAGGAAAGTCTCGTGCTAAAATTCCATTAATCATTAATGTCCCTATTCCCGGCCACGAGAAAACCATCTCGACCAATACAGCTCCAGCTAATAAATAGCCGATTTGCATACCTAAGACTGTTAACACTGGAATAAAAGCATTTTTCAAGGCATGAACATACACGACTTTTCTTTCTGTAATTCCTTTTGAACGGGCAGTTCGGATATAGTCCTGCTCAAACACCTCTAACATGCTTGAACGAGTCATCCTAGCTATGACTGCACCTGCCCCCGCTGATAACGCTAAAGATGGTAGGATAATATGCATGAAAAGATCAGCAAATCCTGTTGTACCCGGAGAGTACATGCCGGACATTGGAAGGATATTTAATTTGAGGCCAAAGATAATTTGTAAGATAAGTCCAAGCCAAAACACAGGTAAACAGAACCCGAATAAAACAAACAACATAAGACCTCTGTCAATCCACGAATATTTTCTGTAAGCAGATACAATACCTACACCAATTCCAATGACAGCTGCTAAAATGGCACTAAAAAATGTGAGAATCAACGTAGCATTGAAGCGATCCATGACAAGTGGTAGTACTTCCATCTTCATTTGCAATGATCTTCCCCAATCACCAGTTAACACATTTCCGATCCAAGAAAAGTATTGAACATATAAAGGCTGATCGAGACCTAATTGAGCATTTAGTGCTTTAATTGATTCCTCCGTTGCTTTTGGACCTAACATGATTTTCGCTGGATCCCCTGGTGATAGATGCATGATCGAAAATACTAAAATCGTCACACCAATCAGAACCGGCACTAAACTAACCAACCTTTTAATGATATATGAAGCCATGTTAACCACCTCTTTCAAAACACTTCTTTATTCATCCATTCAAAAACCAAAGAGGAGACAAGCTCCCCTTTAGACGTACTATCTACTCCACCTTTACTCCTGAAAAGCGGAACACACCTGTTGGGTGAAGAGCAAAGTCTTTTACTCTGTTGTTCGCAACAATGATTTGTTTTTCATGATCTAACACAACTAATGGAGCATCTTCCATAATCAGTTTTTGTGCTTCTTCATACATTGTTGTACGTTCACCTTTATCCTTCGTTACACGTGCTTTTGCCAACAATTCATCTACTTTATCATTTTTGTAGTAGGAATCGTTAAAGCCGGCTGTTGGCCATTGTTCACTACTTAAAAGAATGTATAAGAAGTTATCAGGATCTCCATTATCTCCAACCCATGACATTTGATGCATATCCATATCATTTTGATCAGGTGGAAGGAAAACCTTATCTAAATAAGCTCCCCACTCTAATGTTTGAATTTCAACATTAATGCCTACTTCTTTAAGGTCCGCTTGGATAGCAGCTGCCATCGCTTGAGGTTGTTGCATACCAGAACCAGATTCAGGAACCCAGTATGTTACGTCAAATCCATCTGCATAGCCAGCTTCAGCTAATAGTTCTTTTGCTTTCTCAGGATCGTATTCATAATTTTCTACATTCGGATTATGACCCCAGATTGTCGGTGGTAACGGTGTATTAGCTAATTCACCTGTTCCTTGAAGAATTCCATCCACAATCGCTTCTTTGTTAATTGCATAGTTAACAGCTTGACGAACTTTCACATTATTAAATGGTTCTTTTTGTGTATTAAACGCTGTCCACCAAGTATGCATGCCTGCTTGCTCGATAACTTGTAAGTTTTCATCACTCTTAAGACGCTCTAAATCATCCGGCGGAACGTTCACAATCATATCAATGTTTCCTGCTTCAAGCTCTGCCAAACGAGTTTGTGCTTCAGTTATCGGTTTAAAAATTAACTGATCTACATTTGGTTCACCTTTAAAATAATCCGTATTTTTCTCTAAAACTACTTCAATACCTGGATCCCAGCTTACAAATTTAAATGGACCTGTACCAACCGGATTTTTTGTGAAATCAGCACCATATTTCTCAACAGCTGTTGGACTTACAATACTAGCTGCATGCATAGCTAAGTTGCTTAAAAATGGAGCAAATGGTTCTTTTAATGTAAGTTTTACTGTAAATTCATCTACCACTTCAATTTTATCAACTGTTCCAAACGTAAATTCTGCATACGCATATTGCCCTGTATTATGGAACGGATGGTTTGGATCAATTTGTCTTTCAAAACTGAACTTAACAGCTTCAGCATTAAATGGTGTGCCATCATGGAATTTTACGTCTTGTTTTAGGTAAAACGTATATTCCAATCCATCATCTGACACATCCCATTTCTCAGCTAGATCTGGTTCAAGCTCAGTGCTTTCATCTTTAAATTGAACAAGTTGGTCATAAATTTCCATCGCAGTTCTACTAGAGTTATAGTCTGACATTTGATGGGCATCCAGTGTTGTTGGCTCTGCCTCTAATCCAACAACAATCGACTTACTTCCACCCTCATTTGTTGCTTCGCCTTCCTCGTTTGTTGTTTGTGAAGAACATGCACTAATCATAAGCACACATACTAACAACAAAGCGAGAATACTATTTCTTTTGTTTATCAATATTTTAACCCCCTTTAATATTGGTACAATTTCATTATAAAAAAAGTCAGAAAAATATTTTTTCAATATTTTTCTGACTTTTTTAAATATTGTTACTTATTTTAAAAATAATTGAAGTACAACCTTTTAACAGGATAAGAACAAAGATAAACAATGAAGAGTAGACATAAAACAATAGAAAACTTATTTGGTACTGAAATAATAAATAGACTACTAAGATAGTTGCAACTCCCAAAATAATAAAAGTTAATTTCTTAGCTTCTCCATACTTTTCTTTATACTCGTTATACTTTATTGCATTCGATATGAGTGAAAGCATATAAAATGTCAACATAATAGTTAGAAAAATAAATGAATCAGATTTTTCTTCAATTAAAAGGATAAGAAGCTCGTTTACATTCTCTGAGGGCAAATTTTGGGTGATTGCGACAATTGTCATTGTAGAAAAGGATAAAATAAGAGTCACATAAATAATTGCGCCAACAAATAAACGACTTATCCCATTCCCAACTATTGACTTTGAAAACTGTTCAAAGGTTGGTAATTGAATATATAATTTCGTAAAAATGACAAGTAAAGTTAACCAATAAACAAGACTTTGATTATCATAATAGATATGTAAAACCTCTGGATGATAATGAAGTAAATTATGATAGACCGTCTCTAGACCTTCTTGTAGATAAATATAATTTGTTAAGAAGATGGCTAAACTGAATAAAAAAGTTAAATTAATGATCATGAAAATAGACGGCATGTACGAAGAATACCTTGTTAAAATGACTAACAATGTAGTTAACAGAAGACTAGTGATAATGGCTATAAGAACATGAAAATGAAATACAGAAACTAGAATAGTAGAAGCAATAAAAATATGCAATAACAAAATTTCAATAAAATGGAAAGAGTGAATAACTCTTCTTAACCAAGACTCTCTTATTTCTTGCTTTTTTAAAAATGGAATAAATAACGTGCAAATAATAATAAATGCTGATACTAAACTTAAACCGACTAAAGCTCCATAGCTTATTACCATTTCTCCTGTTAGAAAAATAAGACTAACCGAGGCCCCACCACCAATTAAAAACGTAATGCTTTTTGGTTTATGATGTTCCATAAAGTTTCTCCTATTATCCAGCTGAATTTCGGAATTTTAAAGGTGTTGTACTCATTATTTTTTTAAATGAAGTACTAAAATAATGCTGGCTATTAAATCCACATTCCTCTGCAACACGTTGAATACTCCAATGACGTTGCTTCCTTAGTAAATTTTTGCCTGTTCGATTCTAAAATGAAGTAAATAATCAGAAAATGCCATGCCAACCTCTTCGTTAAAAATACGACTTAAATAATTTGCATTAATATGCAGCCCCTTTGACAGCTCTGCAAGCTTTAAAGGCTGATGGTATTGTTCTTTTACAATCGTCATAACTTTTTGCACAATTTCTGAAGAAATTCCATACTCGGGATTTTCCTCGACAAGGCTGGTAAGGATTTTAACAAATTCACTTTCTATGACTGGTTTTACTAAATAATCAATTGCTTTTAAGGAAAGTGATTTTCTTGCATACTCGAATTCTTGAAAAGCTGAGATAACTACAACATTTAGGTCAGGCATTCTCTCCTTTATACTCTCAGCAATATCTAGACCATTTTTCCCTGATATTTTAATATCTACTAAAGCCAATTCTAGGGTTGCCCCATGTTTTTCAAGCTTTTCAATAATTTTCATGGCTTGTGTGCCATTATAAGCTTTTTCTATTTGCCAGTTTGGAAAATGACGCTGAATTAGTAATTCTAATTGTTCTATTTCTAAAGGCTCATCATCCAGTAATAAACATCTCACCCTAACCAACCCCTTCTTCTGTTTTCTCTATGTATGGCCATTCTACGGAAATATGTCCATAATTTTCATAAGTTATATGTATTTGTCCCTCATTTCCAAAAAGTAGGCTCAGTCGTTTCTCTATGTTGCTTAACCCAATTCCTGAAACAGGTGCTGATTCCTTTCTGAAACCTGGTCCATTATCTTTTACATGAAGTAAAATTGATTGAGCATTTGTTTTCTCAATTAAAATGGTTAACACCAATTCACCTTCTATCACTTCAAGTCCATGCTTAAATGCGTTTTCTACTAATGTTTGCAGGAGGTAAGGAATAATTAAAGCCCTTTCACTTGCAGAATCTATTTCCCAATTTATAGAAAGTCTATCTCCGAATCGGATTTTTTGAATTTCTAGATAATGTTCTGTGTAAGAAATCTCTTCCTGCAAAGGATACAAAGAATCTTTTTCCTGATATTTTGAACGTAGAAACAGGACCATATGCTCAAATGACTTTGAAAGTTTGTCATACTTTTGTAATCGAAGTAAACTGTAGAGGGAATTTAATGAATTGAATAAAAAATGAGGTTGAATTTGTTGATTTAATTGCATATAGCGACTAGTTTCTAACTCTTTTTCCAAGGTAATCTGCCTGTTCTCAACCTGTAGGAGACTAACTTGTTTTTCATATAAATTATAAAAAATCAATGCAAGAAACCCAAAAACAGGGCCAATTATACTAAAGAGAATAATAAGAAAGAAACTTTCATAAGTAATCATCACTTTCACCAATTATCTGAATTTTATTTATTATCATACTATATTTTCCTAGCATAATGCTAGTATTGGAAAATATGATAAATATTTCAATGAAGTTGGAAGAAAATATGCCATTGTAATTTTTATGTGTATAAAAAACACTTTCAATAAAGATGTATACCTTTGTCTTCGGACTTCCAATATAATGAAGTAGTAAATACTTTTCCTTTTCAAGCAGGCTATAATAAAAGGCTTACATTTTTAATGTAAGCCTCAATTCTCTTCTATATTCCAACAATATAAACCTACCCTAAAACCGGAGTAAACTCACCAGTTATCGTCTGATATCCATTATTTTTATCATACTCTTGTTTACGCTCCAACCCGAATTTCTCTAAGATTGGTAAATCGTTTGTTGAAAATAAATAACTATCACTTGAAGCAACGTGCTCGTGTAACGCCCAGTTTGGTACAACAAAGAAATCTCCTTTTGACCAATCAAATCGAACGCCGTTGATAATAGTATACCCTTCCCCTTCATGTACATGATAGATGGATGCATGAGTATGACGATGTGCTTTCCCTCTAAATCCAGCAGGGAGCTTTTGCATCCAGGCTGCAATGGTAGGACAAGCTGTGTCTCCATTTGAAGGATTAATGTATTCAACTGCATAGCCATCATACGGATCTGGCTCAAATCGGCTTAAGCCGTTGATTGCTGCCTCTGTTCCTTGCCATTTATAAGACCCAAGAGGAGCTTTTTTTGAATAGCGGTCCGAAATCGGACGAACCATTCCACCTTGGTAGCGTTGTGAACTATAGTTATCTGGAAGACTAGGCTGCTCGATACGATCTGGATATGGTTCAAAGAATGTTCCACCAAGATAATAAATTGTTGGAATATCAAGACAGTCCATCCAGATCATCGGTTTATCACCTTCATGTCCGTGACCGTGCCAAAGGCCGTTTGGTGTTGTTAAGAAGTCTCCTCTTTCCATAAAGATTCTTTCACCTTGAACAATGGAGTATGCCCCTTCTCCTTCCATGACAAAACGAAGTGCGTTTTGCACATGTCGATGAGATGGTGCTGTTTCACCAGGCTGTATTAATTGAACAGCTGCGTATAATGTTTGAGTCGTTGATGCCCAGCCCCAAGGCTTTCTATAATTTAGACCTGGATTTTGTAAGTAAATCGCTCTTCTTTCTCCCCCACGATCTGGAGTGAAAATTTGTGTAGCTTCCTGTAGCTTTTTCATTAACAATTCACTTTTCCATAAGTATGCCTGTGCATGTGGTTCAGGTGTATGCTTCATTAAATCCGGAATCGCATTCCATAAAGGACCAAGATGGTATTGCTCTATGTCTCGATTAAAATCCTGAACAATCGTACTGTTAAAAAATTCATTTTTTTCAGCCATGTCTTCTCCCCCTATTCTTGATTATACTTTGATAAATTACGTTGAATTTGATGATAGTGCTTTTCAACATGCTCCACGATCAAATGGTTTACGATAAACTCAACTGGTTTCCCATCAAAGCGTGGGTTACGGCTTGGAGCAATTATTTCTAAATCTTCACTTGAAAGAGCTTGAAGCGTTTCTTTAACAAAAGATGGTACTGAGGCAAGTTGGTCTAATACATCTTCAACCAGCAAACTGTTCACATTTGCTTCCGACACCGTTTTCAGTCTTGTTTCATCCGTTAAGCCTCGACCCCATGTTTGATCAGGATGTTCTTTTATCTGTTGAATTTCCCTCACCCAATAAGGAATAGCTTCGGCAACATGAGTAATAATTTGCATAATAGACCATTCTTCCGTAGATGGATTCCATCTAATTTCCTTCTCTGATAGTCCCTTTACTACATGAATGATGTTCTGAATAGATTGTTGAACAGATTCACTGGCGCTCGTTTGTAATGTTTTGGTCATGATACCGGCACCTCCGCTGTTTGTTTCACTTTATTTTCAAGAACTCCAACCTGATCAACCTCAATACGAACCACGTCTCCATCTTTTAAAAACACCTGTGGATCTCGAGCAACACCTACTCCTCCAGGTGTACCAGTAAGAATAATATCGCCTGGCTCAAGCGTCATAATATTCGATAAAAATTCAACAAGATATGGCACTGAGAAAACTAGATTCGCAGTATTAGAACGTTGACGCTCTTCGCCATTCACCGTTAAAACAATATCTAAGCCAGATGGATCTGCTAATTCATCTGCTGTTACTAACCAAGGCCCCATTGGAGCGCTTCCATCTACTGCCTTGCCTTGGAGCCACTGTAATGTTCGACGTTGTAAATCACGATACGTAACATCGTTCACAATCGTATATCCTGCTACATATTTAAGGGCCTCATCTTGTGAAACATTGCGTGCACGTTGTCCAATAACAAAGGCAAATTCTGCTTCATAATCTAACTGCTCTGAAATCGGATGAAACGGAATATCATCCTGCGGTCCAACAACTGTATTGGCAAATTTCGCAAAGACAACCGGATGTGGAGGCAGTTCACGTTTCATTTCTAAAATATGCTCACGATAATTATGGCCAACGCAAATCATTTTGCCAGGAGCAGGAACAGGTGCCTCTATTTTCACATCAGAAACGGAAAATACAAGTCTACGTCCCTTTACTTCAGCATGATTGATCGCATAAGCAACTGCCTTTTTTGCCTCCTCAATGCTTTCTGATCCACCTTGTAGAAATTCCGTCATTTCTCCTGGAACAAATGCATCAGCAATTTTTTCAGCACGTATCTTCCCTTCTGACTCAAGTAACGAACAATAGGCAGCGTTTAAATCAATTACATTTTCATTCTCTATTGCTCCTAAACGTGTTATCCCATCTTTCGTAAACATCACTAGTTTCAATCTCATTCCCTCCAAATCGTAAAATTGTTTTACTCTTGCTAAATATTATATCGAGATGAATAGTGAGCTTACATTCTATCGTTCTTCTATATGGAACAAATAAGAAAAAATCATAAAAATAAAGCTGAGCATGTCATACTCAGCTTTTGTAACGATTTTTTAATTTTCGCATCCTTACTAATTCCGTTATTTTCTCTCCTGAACGAACGACCTCTTCAACTAATCGATGACTTTTCAGCTTACTTTTTATCCGATTTGCTGGTCCGACAATATTAATGGCTGCCAGCACTTTGCCCTTCTCATTATAGATTGGTGCTGCAATCGCCATCACGTCTTCCTGTAGTTCTCGGTCACATATAACATATTTTTCTGCTTTAATTAGATCCATCTTTTCAGATAATCTCTTATGGGAGGTTATTGTGTGGTTTGCATAGGATTCCAACGTTTCCGGTAAAAGTTGGTGTCTTTCATCCTGCTCCTGAAAGGCTAGAATAGCTTGACCAATACTTGTTGCATGGATAGGATGTCTTTTTCCAATATGTGTAAACAGTGAAGTTGGGTTATCACACTCAACCTTTTGAAGATAAATCATATGTTGATCCTCAAGAATTCCAAGATGTGAGGTTTCACCTGTTCTTTCTGTTAACATATTTAAAACAGGAACTGATTCATTTAAAATTGGTAGCTGTGAACTCACAAGATTCGTTAATGTTAAAACAGAGGTTCCTAAGCTGTAACGATTTGTACGGGGATTTTTATAAACAAAGCCTTCACTTGCCATAGATGCAAGCAGCCTGTGAACGGTGCTCTTGCTTAACCCTAAATGTTTCGCAACATCTGTTACACCTTGTTCAGGATGATCCATTGTAAAGCCTTTCAAAATACTCAAAGCATTTGCTAGAGATGAGTCTCTTTTCTCCTTCAATACACTCACTCCACTCTTTTAGACTCTTACATTTTTACTCTTATCAAACAATTCACTAAAGGCATAACATCTCCTTTGTTAAATAGAGGAAACACACTTCTTTTAGTATAATAGAAGAAGAATTTCTTAAAAAGAGGTGAAATGAAGCTCAATGAATAATGATCCCCCTGCAAAAGCGATCTTATCTTCTGTTAAGAATGCTATGAGAATATTACGTTTGTTCAAAATGGGACAGGAAGAATTAAGTGTCACAGAGATTACCAGACTCATTGATTTGCCTAAAAGCACCACACATCGATTAATTTCGGGGCTAGTTGATGAAGGGTTTTTATCTAAAAATCCGAAAACAAATCACTATCGCTTAGGACTATCTCTTCTAACATTAGGTGGTGTTGTGTTTAGTCATAGAGATCTCTTTCTCGAAGCACAACCTATTGTAGACAACCTTGTAGATGAGTTAGGAGAAACCGCTCATATATGCCTTCTCGAGGATCATGAAGTTGTTTATTTGTTTCGAAAAGAATGTGATCAGCCTGAAAGACTCCTAACCTATATGGGCAGGAAAAATCCTATCCATTGTACAAGTGAAGGGTTAGCTATTATGGCGTTTCAAAAACAAAAGAGGATCAACAGCTTTTTAAAGAATACTTTTTACTCTTACACTGAGTTCACACTAACAGATCCAAAAGAATTAAGAGATGAAATGAGTACAATTCGAAAAAAAGGCTATGCCATTACACCCGACCATTTTTACAAAGGCTTTGTCGGGATCGCTGCCCCTATCTATGATTATACAGAAAACGTAGTTGCTTCTGTATCAATTATTAGTTCAACATCACGAATAACAGAGGATAGGTACCCACTTTTCATTGATAAAATAAAAGCAGCAGGCAGTCAGATTTCTGAAATGTTGGGATACTTTAAATAAACCATCCAGCAACAGAACACTGGATGGTTTTTCAATACTATATTAGATAAAACGTATTTCCCTCAGGTCCTATCGGTAAGTGACCAGCCTCAATTAAATCAACTATTGATATAAAAATATTTTTCCCCTCGGCTAGCTCCGCTGTGCATGACATCACACTCACGTACATGGCTAAACCAACTAGATATTCTACGGTTTTCTTTTCTTCAAATTGCTGAAACAGATGCGAGTAAGCACCATGAAAGATGCGTTCCGGCACGCGATCACCTAAATCCAAAAGGTACTTTTCATGACCAGCCTCCTTGATTTTGCGGCTTAACTCTTCTGGAATTTCTTTTAAAGATTCCCACATTTCACTTCCCTCAAAAGTAAGACGGCTAATCGTTTCAGGTACTTCTTCTTTTGATAACCACTTTATTTCATATGAATTCACATTAAGATTATCCATAAATTCAATGACTTTTTCCTCTGCCTCTAGGTTTTGCTGTCCAGCCTTCTTCCCCCAATGAATAGCTTGTATTCTATTCACCATTGCGTCAATAGATTTTGTCTGCCAATCAACTTCTGCAACATTAATATTCTCAGACATGTATCTTCCGCTCCCTTCGATTGGTTTTATGTTAATATTTTGTTGTTAATTCAGGTGGTCCAAATTTAGGACCATAAGGACCTTCATCTAACCAACGTCCTAATCTAGGAACAATAGATACAAGTGATGCAGCTAGTTCACGCTTCATATTCATATCAGGAGCATTTCCTTGTAAATGATGTAGGGCTGTGCTAGAGCCGTCACGGTTCCACAGCGCTGCAATTCTTCGTTCATTTGCCACCGCTTCAATGGCTTCTGTTCGCTCTTCTTCTGAATTAGCTTTTAGGGCTTTTTCGATTCCACGAACAGCTAACAGTGCATCAGGAACTCCAGAGTTTAGACCGCGAGCACCAAATGGAGCGAATAAATGAGCTGCTTCCCCCGCAAGAAGAACTCTGTGTTTTTCATCTGTAAACGAGTTAGCAACAACCTGATGAAAACGATATGTTGATACCCATGTAATCCTTTCCGCGTATTTTGAATCCATTACTTTCGGTAGCCATTTTTTCACTCCTTCAAGATCAGAAAACTCTTCTGGATTATCGTTTTCTAACAGTTGAAGGTCCACACGCCATCCGCCTTTAAAAGGAACAAACATCACATTTCGTCCTCCCATTGCAGGGTGCTGATAATGGAATGTTCTCTCAAGAGGTAGAGGGTTTTCCGCGTCTTCTTTCACATCGACGACAAGAAAAGTATCATTTGTTCTCGGACCCTCAAATTTTAAGCCAGCTTGTTCCCGCACTACAGAACGAGCTCCATCACTACCAATAATGTATTTAGCTTCCCATTCTTCACCAGATTTCGTCGTTAAAATAACATGATCTTTTTCAATAACTAATTTGTCTACAGCTGAATTCCAGGAAAACTCCACACCAGCTTCCAAGCATTCTTCATAAATATGTTTCTCAATTTCATCTTGATGAAGTGCTGTAAAATGCGGTAGTTTATGAGGATCCTTGTTATTAGTTATTCCATAATTACGTACATACACTTCTTTACCTTTGTACAAAGTTCTTTTTACTGGCCATATAATTCCGTTTCTTGCTAGAGTAAAACCCAGTCCTTTTGATGTTTCTTCTAAGAGCTTTAACGTGGCACTATGCAGATAAATAGCACGACTCCCTGGGCGGGCACGTCCAAATGGTTCAGCTTCGATCACAACAGATGAAATTCCCTTTTTTTGCAAAGCAAGACCTGCTACAAGTCCAACCGGACCAGCACCGACAACGATTACATCACATTTCTTTCTATTTGACATATTCTTCTCCCCTTTAATTAAAATGTTTCTTCTTGTCTTGATTATAAGAAATTAAAGTGGATATTCTTATCCTGTTGTTCTTCTATACGGAACAAAAAAATAGTTTTTTTCTAAAACTCTATTAAAATTTTACTAAACAAAGTTACTCTACTAACATCCATACAAAAAGACTCATGGCAGAAAATCTTTCTACAATGAGTCCTCAAAACTAGCATTCTATTTTTTCAACTGCGTGACAAACATTTACTTCAAATCCACCAATTTGTTCTATTTCGATCTTTACCTTATCTCCATGCTCAATTGGACCAACGCCTTCTGGAGTACCTGTTGCGATAATATCTCCAGCATTTAGTGTCATATTGTTACAAGCCACCTCAAAGCACTTATAGCAATCATAAATTAAATGCTTTGTACTGCCATCCTGACGTATTTCATCATTTACCCACAAAGTCATGTTTAAATCATTAGGATCTTCAATTTCATCAGCAGTGACAATCCACGGACCAATTGGTGTAAACGTATCAAACGACTTTCTCCATGTTCTCTCTTCATTTCCTCTAATTGATATATCTAGCAGAGCAAAATAACCAAAAATATAGTTTTTCGCATCTTCTGCTTTTACATTTTTCGCTCTTTTACCAACAATATAGCCAAGCTCTGCTTCATGATCTGTTCGACGGTCTTTAAAAGGAAGAATAATCGGGTCGGTCGGTCCTGATAGTGATTCAGGAGATTTTAGAAATAATGCCAAATCTTCAATTGTTCTCGGGGCATTATTAAACATTTTATTCATTTCAATTTGATGGTTTTTATAGTTAACTGGTGCAGCCCAAATTTTCTTTGTAGAAGGTACAGGTGATTGAAGTTTTACACTAGATAAAGGATATGATGTACTCGTTGCTAAAGCATCTTCTATTCTTCCTTTCAACACATCAAAGTTTTCAATAAGATGTTGAAAAGATTCACCTGGATTAGACGGCTTCCATTCCACTGCATTTGATACGTCAATGATTTGATTTCCTTGAACAATTCCAAGTAAATTCTCATTAAAAATTGCGATTTTCATCCAAGGCTACCTCCTTATCTTAACGCTAGTTTTCCGGTACAAACACTTTTTCTACAATTTGATGACCAGCGTTATCTTCGTATACTTCACTGTACTCAAGATCTAATTTTTCCATAACAGGTTTATCATTAAACGAAAACAGAAACACATCACTCTCTCCAGTGTTCACATGTTCATGCAAACTCCAAGGCGGTAAGATAAAAAAGTCACCTTTTTCCCACTCAAACTTCTCCCCATTAATGACCGTATATCCTGAGCCCTCAAGAACGTGGAAGATGGCACTATGCACATGTCGATGTGCTTTTGTTTGTTGACCAGATTTTAGCTTTTGCATCATCGTTCCAATTCGCGAATCTGCAGAGCCTCCTGTTGTTGGGTTAATATACTCAATCGCATAGCCATCATAAGGATCGTTATCTGCTTCTGTCATTTCATCTAATAAATACTTCACTCGATCAAACTTATATCCAAAGATTGGTGAAGGATAACCAGGCTCCTTTGATTCATTAAGCTTCTTAAAAGCTCCCATTGAAAATTGCTTTGTTGAATAATTTTCAGGCGCTTCCATCGGATAGGTTTCTTCTTCATATGGTTCAAAAAACGAGGCAGCCATTGTTTTCACTAGTCCAACATCTAGTCCATCAAGCCAAAACATCGGCTCCGTTCCTTCGTGTTTATGTTCATGCCACGTCCATGCTGGAGTTAAAATCATATCTCCGCGCTCCATATATGTTTTCTCACCATTAACGGCTGTATATGCTCCGTCTCCTTCAATAACAAAGCGAATTGCTGACTGTGAATGGTGGTGTGATGGTGCACTTTCACCTGGTAAAAGCAATTGAATACCAGCGTAAAGAGTATGAGTACCGTAACCCACAAGACCTCGTTTTAATAAACTTGGATTTTGTAAATAAACAACGCGTCGCTCAGCATCTTTACCTGGTTCAAGTAATTCGCCGGCTTTTAACACATATTCTCGGATTGTTTTCCATTTCCACAAATATGGTTCAACATCATGAACGGGCTCCTTTGTAACCATATGTCCAAGGTCATACCAAAGTGGTCCTAAATGTTGCTTCTTCATGCCATCGTAATACTGATCCATTTCTTCTTTAACAAACACATCGTTTTTTGCCATCTTCACTCACTCTCCCTATTTAGGATCACGATCTATATTTTTCTTCTTTTATAATGATGTCAGCAATCCTGCGTTTTATCTTTACAAAGTCCTTCTGACTACTCCTCACGAGTCGGCATGCAAGTTGGGATAACGATTCTTCATCACCTAAATGCGGCAGAAGGTTTAATGCTCTTATCGCTACTTGCTGTGATTGTTCATGTGTGTACAATATCGTGTAATCGAGCTTTTGTTGGTTTCTATCGAAGCCAGATAATTTAATCACCTTTTCTGTTCTTAATATCGCACTCTCAATTGCATAGATACTTGAAACAAGGTCAGCAAGGAATGCTGCAACTTCTTGTTCTTCGTTTAACTTAACCAAATCATATTTTTGTATGGAAAAAATCATAGCATGATACAAATTTTTTAATAGATGAAGAGTTTGCCTTTCTTCTATAAGAATTCCATCTTGTGCTCTTGTTTTCTCAAATGGTTTTTCATACGTTTTTAGTAATGTTAAGGCTATATTTAATCGATTAATTTCGTTTGTCCCTTCAAAAATACGAGTGATTCTGGAATCACGATATAATGTTTCAATTTCGTATTCGGCCATGTATCCGTAGCCTCCATGCATTTGAAGGGCTTCATCTACAACAAAATCTAGTGTTTCTGTAGACATCACCTTATTGATAGAGCATTCAACTGCCAAATTGCTGATTGCTGATGCAACATCGTCTTGATCGGCTATTTGGTTAAATGACTTTTCTAACAATCCTGCTGTTCGATAAATAGAACTTTCATTTACATATGTTTTGATCGCCATATCGGCAATTTTATCTTTAATTAAATGAAAGCTAGAGAGTGGCTGGCCAAATTGTTTTCGCTGATTGGCATAACCGACCGCTAGCTCAATCGCATGCTTGGCTGTTCCAAGTGATGTGGCAGCTATTTTATGTCGTCCTAGATTTAAGACATTAAGTGCGATGATATGTCCTCTTCCAATTTCACCAATGATATTTTCCTTAGGAACCTTCACATTGTCTAAAAGTATCGAACAAGTAGAAGATCCCTTTAGCCCCATCTTCTTTTCCTCTGGACCAATCGATACTCCATCGAAGTTTTTTTCTATAATAAAGGCAGTAAACCTATCTCCCTCCACTTTTGCAAACACGATAAAAAGACCAGCAAAACCAGCGTTTGAAATCCACTGCTTTTCACCATTCAAAATATAAAAACGACTACATTCGGAAGGAACTGCTGTTGTTTTTATATTCATAGCATCTGTTCCAGCTCCAGGCTCTGTTAATGCATAAGCTGTAATAAGATCACCCGTTAAAATTTCTGGTAAGTACTTTTCTTTTTGCTTCTCTGTTCCAAAATAGGCAATCGGAAGAGCACCAATCCCAGTTTGCCCGCCAAATGTTATCGCAAAAGAACGAGCAAGTGCCATCTTTTCTGAAAGTATCGTTGCGGAGACTTTACCAAGACCTAGACCTCCAACAGCCTCTGGGATATCTGCACTGATTAATCCGAGCTCACCAGCCTCTTTCATCAGTCGTACCGTTTCATCAAATTGCTGATTTTCTATTTTATCTAGTGATGGTCTTACATCTTTCACAACAAACTTCTCAACTAAGTTTTTAATCATTTCATGTTCCTGATTAAAATCCTCCGGGATAAATACTTCATCAAGTTCAACATCATTCGTTAGATAATGCTGTTTCTTTTTTTCCCTGAGCATGTTTTAAACCTCCACATGCTGATTAGGCTGTAACATTTTTGCTCGAACTTCTTCGGGAATTGGCTGTGCTTTTGGCTCTTCTTTAAAAGAAGTCCAAGCACGAACTTCATATCCTTTTGCTATTTCTTTTTCTCCTCTTAAAAACACATGACTAATTTTAAACACTTTATTTTGAATTTCCTGAACTATGCTTTGAACTCTAACAGAATCTTCAAATAAAAGTGGTTGCTTGAATTGACAATTTGCCTCAAGTATCGGACAGCCTATTTGCTGTTCTTGAAATAACTTGGAAGATGGATAGCCAATAGCTGATAAATATTCATGTGTTGCTTCATCCATCCATTTATAAAAATTGGGATAAAATACGATACCTGCAGCATCTGTATCTCCCCATCTCACCTTAAAATCATAGTTGTTTTTCATATAAAGGCCCCTCTTTCACTTTAGACAGGGCGACTTATTTCCCCTGCCAATTGATCTCGCAGCTTTAGCTTTTGAATTTTCCCACTAGCTGTTACTGGAAAGTTCTTTGTGAAAATTACTTTCCCAGGCAATTTATAGATAGCAAGCTGTTCCTTTAGATAGTCTTTCAGTTCCTCTTCCGTGCTTGTTCTTCCATCTTTTAACCGAATGACAGCACAAACAATTTCACCTAGTGTTTCGTCTGGAAGTCCAACTACAGCTGCTTCAGCAATTTTCGGATGCTTCATTAAAACACCTTCAATTTCTTGAGGGTAAATATTAAAGCCTCCTCGAATAATCATTTCTTTTTTTCTACCAACAAACGTTAAGTAACCTTGTTCATTTAATTTTCCTAAATCACCTGTATAAAACCATCCTTCATCATCCAATACATGAGCCGTTTGCTCAGGCAGCTTGTAATAGCCCTTCATCATCCCAAAACTTTTAATAGAAATCTCACCAATATCACCAGGTGGGACTTCTTCTCTTTGATCATCTACAATTTTTAATTGCACACCAGGAATTGGCTTGCCGACTGTTTCACAAATATTTTTTTCATCATCATCGTATGGCGTCATTGTCACTGATACTGTTTCTGTAATTCCGTAGGACTGGCAAAGGTTAATTCCCATTCGCTCTCTAATTTCCTTCATTTTTGCTGGTGAAATTGCAGATGCTCCTACGATTCCTGCTCTTAAGGAAGACAGATCATACTGATCAAAATTTTCCGTTTCCAACACTTTAATAAACATCGTTGGAACACCTTGTTTGATCGTCACCTTTTCTTGTTGTATCAACTCTAACATTTGCTGTGGATGGAATTTTTCTTGCAGCACCATCCGCGCTCCTGAGGATATTGCACAATAGAGATTAATCGCCATACCAAAAATATGAAAAAACGGAGCAGCAATCACAAATACATCTTGATCTGTACAATATAGTTGTCTTTTAATTGTGTTTGCTGATTGCACAACACTTCGATGTGTGATCATGACTCCTTTTGGTATTCCTGTCGTTCCAGAGGTATATAGAATACAATTAATATCGTTAGTTGTATCAATTTCTGCTTCTTCTACTTCATTTTCATGATTTACAAGTAATTCATCATACGATGGAAGACCATCCAGCTTGCATTTGACCGTGATCACTTCAGGTACAACATAAAGAACTTCTTTGAATCCAATGTTTTCTTCAAATTCTTTCGTAGCGAAAAGAATTTTAGGTTCAGAGTTATTTAGAATAAAATTCACTTCATGTTTTTTATACTTTGGGTTAAAAGGAACAAGAACACCCCCAAGTTTAGCGACAGCAAAGAAGATAATAGCCGTTTCATAAAAATTAGGTAATGCTACAGCAATTCGATCACCTTTCTTTATCCCCTTAGCCCTTAACCCTGCTGCAATACGATTCACATCTTTAAAAAACTCAGAGTATGAAACACGTTTCGATAAGTCGTATATGGCTTCTTTTTCTCCATACTTGGTAGCTGTCCTTTTCAGTAAACCATACAAGGTCATTTGATCTTCTTTATGATTCATACCTAGCATCCCTCTCCCTTGTTTCTATTCTTAACAAGTGATAGATATTGAAATTAGTATATTTATAAGGGTATATTTCCTAAAATCGATCTGATTTCATATTAATAACATTCGATACAACGCTTTCATTTCCTTGAAAATTCTAAATATTTATTCCGGAAAACAATTATAATGCTTCCCAAACAGCTGCAATTCCTTGACCGCCTCCGATACATACTGCGGAAGCCCCGTATTTTTTGTTTCTTCTTCTTAATTCATAAATAAGGGACGTTGAAATTCTTGTTCCACTTGCAGCTAATGGGTGTCCAATTGCAACAGCTCCACCATTTACATTGCCGATTTCTAAGTCAAATCCTAACACCTTTTGGCAAGCAAGATATTGTGCCGAAAAGGCCTCGTTAATTTCAATTAAATCTAGATCTTCTATTGTCATATTTGCTTTTTTCAATGCACCTTGAATAGCTGGAACCGGTCCAATTCCCATATACTTAGGCTCAACACCGACTACTTCCCAAGATACTAAACGTGCAATTGGTTTTAAGCCACGCTCAGCCGCATAGTCACCCGATGCAACAACTATTGCAGCAGCTCCATCCACCATTCCACTTGCATTCCCAGGTGTAACCACACCATTTTCAACAAATCGTGCCTTTAATTTAGCAAGCTGTTCCAAACTTGTGTGTCGAACATGTTCATCCTCTGAAATCACTTTATCGCCTTTTCGTCCCTTGACTGTCACCGGAACAATTTCTTCCTGTAAATAGCCCTTTTCTCTTGCTGCCAATGCACGTTCATGACTTGAGAGTGCATGTTGATCTACTTCTTCTCTTGTTACATTGTATTTTGCCGCAAGATTTTCGGCTGTTTCTCCCATTGTGCAATCTCCATAAGTATCATAAAGACCATCCCATACCCAATCCTCAACAACTGGTGCACCAAGCTGACTACCCCATCTCATTCCACGAATAACGTGAGGCACCTGACTCATGCTTTCTGTTCCACCAGCTAATACTACATTTGCTTCATTTGTTAAAATATAGCGTGCTGCCGTTAAAACTGATTCCAGACCAGTGCCACATAAGCGATTAATGGTTAGAGCAGGAACATCAATCGGTGTCCCTGCCTTTAACCCAACATGTCTTGCTAGAAGATGAGCGTCTTTACTTGATTGCTGAACATTTCCAAATACAACCTGATCAACATCCTCACCAGTAATTTTCGCTCTATGCAGGGCTTCTTTCGCTGCAATTGCGCCTAAGTCAGTTGCGGTAATCTCACGAAATGATCCGGAAATCTCGGCAAATGGTGTTCTTGCTCCTTCTAAAATCACAATATCTTTCATGGTATTTCACCTCATTTTTTAGTGATGGTGCTTCTTATCTCCCTGTATAAACAGGTTTTCTTTTCTCCACAAAAGCTTGAAGTCCCTCGACTCTGTCTTGAGTTGAAAAAGCATTCCCAAAGCAAGTACTTTCAATGATAAGTCCTGATTCTAAGTCCGTATTTCCACCAACGTTTACTGCTGTTTTTACCATTTGAAGTGCAACTGGTGGTTTTTGAGCCAATTTCTTTGCCCATTCCTTTGCTGCACCAAGAACCTCTTCAGCAGGAACTACTTTGTTAACAATCCTTAATTCTAGTGCTCTATTCGCATCAAACATATCACCGAAGTAAAGAAGTTCCTTAGCTATTCCTTGACCAACAATTTTTTGTAATCGCTGTGTTCCCCCACCACCAGGGATGATTCCTAAACCTACCTCTGGAAAAGCAAATTTTGCTCGATCTGAGCTAATTCGCAGATCACATGCTAGAGCAAGCTCTAAGCCTCCACCAAGTGCTAAACCATTAAGTGCCGCAATAACAGGCTTTGTCGTTTGTTCAATTTTAGAAAAGACGGTTCTAGATACTTTGTTCATCTTATTAACACCAACAAGATCAAGACTGGCCATTTCATTGATGTCAGCTCCTGCCACGAATGCTTTCTCACCGCTACCAGTAAGAATGATGGCACGGACTTCATCGTCTGCATCTAATACATCAAATAAGGTTGAAAGTTCTTGAAAAACAACGGTGTTCAACGGGTTAACCGGTGGTCTATTAATCGTTACCACCGCTACATTTTCTTCAATTTCACATAATAAAAATTCATAAGTCATTATTAAGTCCCCCTTCATTATTCGTAATCGTAAAATCCTGCACCTGTTTTCTTACCGTGACGTCCTGCTCTCACTAGCTGCTTTAATAATTGTGGTGGTGCAAAATGGTTATCATTAAATTCTTCTTTAAAATACTCCATCACATGGTAACCAATCTCAACTCCTGCATAATCTTGAAGAGTGAAAGGTCCCATTGGATAGTTCAATCCAAGCGTTACAGCCTTATCGATATCTTCAGCTGAAGCAACGCCTTCCTCTAATAGCTTAATCGCTTCAATAAATTGTGGAATCATAATTCTATTTACGATAAATCCAGGAGAATCTTTCTTTACTTCTACTGGCTCTTTCGAAAGCTGTTTAGATAACGCTTTCAATTCTTCGATGGTTTCATCACTTGTTTTATAGCCACGAACTACTTCAACAAGCTTCATGAGTTGTGCTGGATTAAAGAAATGCATCCCTGCCACACGTTCTGGACGTTTCGTTGCAGAAGCAATTTCTGTAATAGACATGGACGAAGTATTTGTAGCTAAAATACAATTTTCGTTCACAATGCTATCAAGCTTTGAAAATACTTCTTTCTTTAATGAGAGATCCTCTAAAACTGCCTCAATCACAACATCTGCTCCACTCATTTCTTCTAAGCTAGTAGTTGTTTGAATTCGGGCAAATGCTTCTTGCTTTTGCTCTTCAGTCATTTTTCCTCTTTCCACACTTTTGCTCATAAACTTATCAATACGTTTAAGAGCACCATCTAAAAAACGCTCCTCAATATCATTTAAAATAACGTTAAACTTATTCATAGCTGCTAGATTCGCAATACCTGCTCCCATCGATCCAGCACCAACCACACCAATTGTTGAAATCGCCATCTCATCTCATCCCCAATCTCTTTATCAACTTCTATACGTTCATTATAGCCGTCACTCGAAGGGGATTGTACCTACACAATGTAGGAAAAAAAATATATAACTTCCTATGTTTTGTAGGAAGGGCAGTGCACTGGTGTATTAGATAATAATGTCGAATAGTCTTTAAATAAAAAAAGACCCCAGTGTTCTCCATGTTGTAAGATTAAAGTACCTGACAGGGAACCTCATTCTATCAACCAACACGGAGGAGAAACACATGGGGTTAAAAAACAAAAACTATATTAATAATATACAAGGAAGAAAAGGTAGTCAATTCAGTTCACAACTTAGAGGACTAAATTTAGAAAAAGTTTTAATTGTAGCGATTGATGCGGCAAAGTATTTTCAAAAGGCCCTTATCTGTAATTACTTCGGTGATGTTATAGAAAAACCATTTTTCTTTGGGATAAACGAGGTAGGAATAAAGGATATATGCTCGAGGATTAAAAGGGCGGAAAAAGAACTCCAGGCAGAAAAACTGTTGATTGGAGTGGAAGTTACTGGTCATTATTACGAGGACATTGTAAAAGAATTAAGTAAGTTTGGATATCATGTGACTTTAATAAATGCAGCGACAACTCATGAGGAAAGAGCTAGCGCTCTAAATTGGAGTAAAACAGATGACCTCGATCTTTACGCTATCGCTCATGCCTTAATGCAAAATAAAGGTATGGAAAACAAATTACCAGAAGGTAATTTTCGTAAATTAATGACACTTACTCGTGCAAGAAGAACTGAGGTTCAAAAGCGCTCAAAAACTCGTGTGAAAATACGGACTTTGATGGATCATATCTGGAGAGAGTTTCAAGGATATATTGAAGTGAAAGGTAATGTGCCAAGGAAAAAATTGATTTTTAGTGATTTCTGGGGAAAGTCCTCGTTGATTTTCATGGAACATTACCCCCATCCTTCAGATGTTTTATCTCTTGGACTTAATGGTATTAGGGAAATCTCGCGATTACAAAAATTAAGAATGAGAGAAGATACCATGAATACCCTACTCTCCGTAGCCGAGAATTCTATTGTTAAACCAAAGGAAGATCTGTCTGCAGAATTACTTTTACTTCAACTAGCACTTAGGGATTTAAGGCAATTAAACGAAACAATCATCATTCTCGAAAAAGAAATAGAACGGGTATTACTCCAAACAGAAGGTAGACTTCTATTAACAGTCCCAGGAATAGGGGTAATTACCGCGGCAGAGTTCTTTAGCGAATTAGGTGAAGTTTCTCATTACGAGAATGCCGGCCAACTTATAAAAAAAGCTGGTACAAATCCAATTATTATTCAGTCTGGTGGAACACAAGGATTCTACGGTAAGATCTCTAAGCAGGGAAACAAGCACTTACGATTCATCGTTTATACCGTAGGTAAATCGTTGGCACAACACAATAAAGACTTACGACCTTTCTTTGATAGACTGAGGGAAAGAGGAAAACATGCAAGAAAAGCCTATATAGCTTTAGGGAATAAATTTATCAAAATAGCCTTTTCAATGTTACAACACAAGAAGCCTTATCAGTCTAAACAGCCACAATACAGTTATTTATCAGAAATTAAAAAGAAACTCAACTACACAAAAACAGAAGAGTTTTTAAAAATAGTATTAGCAGCTTAAATCGTAAAAAATGGAGTCTCCTCTTCTAGGATCGAAGGAAAATCGACTTAAGTGCCGGAGGCAAATATGACCTCGAGTGACAGCATGATTTACTTCGTCCTGTAAATGCGAATTGTACGTTAACTATGACTTGTACTAACCAGGTTGCATCCCTACAGAATTGAAGCGAAGTAAGGCTATTATTCAGATCTTAGAAGAGTGAGATTCCAATATAGTGTTTTCTGTCGGTTGTTTACTGTATTTTTTTTACAGAAATACGTTTAGTGTATTTAAGTTGTTCAAAAACTTTAAAATTCTTATTGACATAGTACGCTGTCACTTCCCGGAATTTGTCGAAAAAACAGCCCAACTTACACAAGTTGGACTGCTTCTACTACTAATCTAGCTCTTCTTCAATCGCTCCCCATGCATATCATGCAGCTTGAAAGCCATCATTAAATTAAACCTGATTTCAGCATCATTCAAATCAACATTTAGTAGTGATTCAATTTTTTCAAGTCTGTATAACAGGGAACTCCGGTGGATGAAAAGCTCATCTGAAGTACTTTTAATATTTCCGTTATTTTGTAGAAAAACGTATAAAGTATGATATAAATCTATGTTTTTATTTTCTGTATAAGTTAATAAAGGATCCAGCTGACTTTTTATAAACAAGTTAACCGCATTAGATTGATCGAGATGGTGGAGAATTGTATAAGCTCCAAGATCTTCATATAGTGAAAAAGAGATATGCTTCATCCTAATATTCATAACATTTAATGCTAAAAGTGCCTGTTGGTAACTTACATAATAATCTTTCATATTGCTTGTTGATGTACCAATCCCCAATAAAATCTTACAACCAGAAAACACTTCTAGTGACCATTTATCAATATTGTCATAAAGGTTTTTCCAATACTTTTTACTTTGAACATCATCATCCACTGGAATTAGCAGGATATAGTTTTCATCATGTGAAACAGTTAATATCCGAGAATCAAACTTTGCAAGATGTGACTTAATTGCATCCCATACGAGGACTTTTTTTGCTTGCTGTTCTAAAAGATCATCTTCATTTAATGAAATCGTCAATACCGCGACACGATGACATTTAAAAATATCCCATTGAAACAGGTTAGCATATTGAATGATGCTCTCTTGATCTTCGATTTTTCCCACCAACAATTTACTAATAAAGCTATCCTTAACCTGCTCTTTTGTATCGAGAACAAGCTTTTGCTTAATAAACTGAATCGAGCATATATTTCGTGCCATCTCAACCGTTAGCTGGTCAAATTCATTCATCTCGCTTGCTGTATTGCAAACAGCAAGATATCCTAATAAATTGCCTCCGCCGTTTATCACCCAAAAAGAAAACACACAGTCGTCTCTTTCAGGGTGTACGACAGTAAACTTCTCTTGTTTTTTCAGATTTTGCCTTAACCTTTTCGCTTGTAGTGCAAGGTTATCAGGTAAATTGTAATCGTTATCACAATTTCGGAAATTAAAAGCAATCGGCCTCATAAATCGATCATATAAAATAACTGTTTCTTGAAATAGATCTGAGAGCTTTAATGTAATTCCTTCAAAATCATCATCTTCAACTGTTTTTTTCACCAGTGATTGTTGAAAATCTAGTAAAAAGTGAAGACGGTTTTTATTATCTTTTTCACTTTTATATAATCGTGCATTCTCTAAGAGAGTCGCAACATGTGTTGATAGCATTTCTAATATTTTTAAGTCTTCTTCAGAAAAAGGTCTTTCGTATTTATTCTGAACATGAAGCACACCAATTGGCTTAAGATCAATTAAAAGTGGTACTGTCATTTGGGCGCATCCAATTTCCTCAAGAAATGGAAAGTATTCCTTAAGTGCATAGTTATCCTCAATCATCATTATATCGGGATATTCCATTTCACCATAAACAGGCTTTTGTAAGTCAAAGCAATTCTCTTTCTCATTATATAAATACATACAAGCAAAATCAGCATTTGTTGAATTCCCAGCTCTGTGTGTTACTTCTAAAAAATGCTGGTCTAGAGAAGAATCAAGAGACTGATTTTTGCTAATCCATTCAATTCCCTCTAGCTTTTTCAACTGATTTTCCTTTTGTCTAGCCACAGATAGAGCGACGGCCATATCTTTTCCAAATTCCTCAAAATGACTTTCCAACTCTAGAAGTGGAACATAACTTAAAAAGCCTACGATACAAAAACCAAAGTGTTGAATGTCATCATTTAACGGAACAGTAAACCATGTTTTCACATTTTCTTCCTTAAGTATCTCTGTTAACCTGCAAGAATCATTTGTTGCAGAAGCTTTATATGTTAAGCTTTGACGAAGAAGTTTGGAGGAACAGCTTGCCGCTAAAAGAGGGAAATGCTTAAGGACTGAAGGAATATTTCCACTCCATGCCTTAGGAATAAAAGAATCTCCCTCACTCAAAACGACTCCAACAAAATCACAATATAATTCAGAACGGAACGAATCAGCTAAATATTGAAGCACTTCATCTTCTGTATTAATTTTAATTAGCTGCCGGGATGTGGTTCGTAGATGATGCTCTACTTTTTTCATTAGTATTTCTCTCTTACTGTTTGACACACAATAACCCCCTATTTCCGTTTTTCTTGATACTAATAGTATAAAAGAAGAAAAACTTAATTGAAAAGGTAATCGTGATCGTTTAAACGATTAATCAACTTGATAAAATGAAATTTGAACATCATTTGGTCTTCTAATTCCTTCACCAATGAAAATCATTCGGTTCAAATAAGAGTATTTTTCACTGCTCGTTTCAAAAGACGGAGTAGTTTTGAAATAATAAGAACCATCAGGAACCTGCTCACCACGAATAATTTTATCTATGATTTCTTTAGGACCATGTCTGTATCCTTTATTAATCACATAAATGGGTACACCATCGTCCGTTTCAATTACATAGTGAGCAAGAGCTTCTGTTACACCATCATATCTTATCATCTGGTAATCTGCGCCTCCTGAAAGGACTTTGCCTTTTATACCATTACCTTCAAAAGTACCGCCAATAATCGGAATAACTCTCCTTATGCCTGTTCCAACATCCCCAACTTCAATTGGGTTAGCTACCTGAATATTTGCCTTAAAAACAAATGTCGTTTCCATCTATAAAATCCCTTTCTTTGCTGAAAATTTTTAGACACTTAAACAAAAATAGAAAATGGGCAACCTTCTACCATTCTTAAATTTCTTAAAGAATAGTAGCGAAGTTAACCCATTTGAAGCTAAAACCTGACAAATTTATTTTGCTACATTCACTGGGCGATTTGCTGGTTTAATCTCTTCTTTTGCTTCGTAATAATCTCCATGTTTTTCTTGGACAAACAGCATCGCGATTCCTCCGAGTAATGCAGCTCCTCCGATTGCAACAAAATTAAACTGCGGTAATAGATTCATTGCTAATAGGAACCCAACAAAGGTTGGTGCAACAATTCCTCCAATACGACCAAATGCCATTGTGCTTCCAAGTGCAGTGGAACGCATGCTAGAAGGATAGTATTGAGAAACAAATGCATTGGAGATGTTCTGTAATCCAACTGAAGCTGCACCAATGATCGCAATTAATACGAAAGCAATTGCCATACTATTTGTTAATCCGATAAAGGATAGCGCTATAGCACCGCAGAAGAATAAAGGAACAAGAACCTTTTTAAATCCAATTTTATCAACCAAACGACCAAAAATAATCGTACCTGCAATTGCCCCAATTTGCATGACAGCCGTAAATGCTAGACTTGAGCTAAGGTCATAACCTGATTGCATCATAAGTCGAGGTAACCATGTGTTCATAGAATAAATTAAAACAAATGCACTAAAGCAAGATATCCAGAACATAATGGTACTTAACGCACGTTTATCTTCAAATAGCTTCACAACTGGTGAACCTGGTTCTTTTGCCGGTGGCTTTACAAATTCAAACTCCCCACCAGTTCTTAAGCTTGGATCAATTTTCATTAATGTTTTTCTAGCTTCCTCTTCATTGCCTTTTTCAATAAGAAACCCTACCGACTCAGGGATACTTTAAAAATGGAATAAACAAAAGTGGAATACCCGCTAACCAATAAACAGGCTCCCATCCAACTGTTGGTAATAGAGAACGGCTAGTAAGTGCTGCTGTAAGTGCTCCAATAGAATATCCACAGAAAATGAAAGAAATAATAGCAGATCGAACTCGTTTTGGAGAAAACTCAGTAGCAAGAGCAATAACATTCGGCATTACCCCACCCAAACCAATTCCGGCAATGATTCTAAATATAGCAAATAAAATTGGACCTGTTGCAAAACCTGATATCATGGTAAAGAAACTAAATAAGAACGTTGTTAGCAAAATAATTTTTTTACGACCTATTTTATCAGACAGCATCCCAAAAATAACTGCCCCCAAAGCGGTTCCGATAACAGTGTAACTGCCTATTGCACCAGCCGTTACGTCTGAAATTCCCCACTCCTGAATTAATGATGGAACAGACGCACCATAAACGACAACATCATAACCATCAAAAGCAATAACCAAAAACAACCAAGTTATCAGCCATACATGAAACGAAGAAATTTTACTATTATCAATAACATTCATCGGGTTAATCACTTTCATTTTGTTAGCCCCCTATTAGATATTTTAGTAAACGCTTTCAATTTTACCTCCCTTTTCAAATATTCAGTTTTCTTATCCATATTGTAATAGAATAAGAAAAGAATAGTTAGCTACTTTATGTAGGAAAAAAGGAAATTTGTTTCGTTAAATTTGTGGAAAGAGTTGAATAAAAAAACTTCAATCCCATTTGGACTGAAGCTATGTTATAAAGTATTTTATTTAAAACTCTTTCATATCTTTTCTACTCAAATAACTATACACTTATTAAAAAATTGCTTTATTATGCTCCTTTGACAACAAGAATAGTAGCTAGCTTATAGATAGAGAATAACTCTATGAATGGAGATTTAATAATAGTAATTATCCAACGAGTATCACTTCCTAAAAAACGTTAACCTCAAAACATCCTTCATAAACTCATCAAACGTCCCGAAATTCTTCTGATTATACCACTTTTGAACAGTCTGCATTAACCAAAATGGAATGGCTTTACCGTCAATTAGATCGTAATACTGATAATATGCGTTTTTCAGGTGCTCCCACCGAAGATCGTTTCCATCCTTACTATATTCAGATACGTCAATAACCTTCGCTTTCCCTTGTTGAAGCAAGATATTTTTCAAATGAATATCTCGTGGGTTCAGTCCCTGTTCTTTTGCAAAATCCCTAGCATCTTCAACGTCCAAAATAACTTGATGTGGAATATGAATTCCTTGCAAAATGCAGTCGTATAAAGTAATACCCTCTTCAAAGCTTAAAACTAAGTAACGTTCATGAACAGCATAACAAGTAGCGAAAAATGGTGAATTCTTTAACCTTTGATATACCTCTGCTTCTGTTTGAATTTTTTCCTTTTTATCCTCTGCATAAAGCTTAAAGGCGTATTGTGGTTTATGTGCATATTGAAACACAGCAGCATCCGTCCCAACACCAATGCATCTTAAATCATCCAAGCTGCCGTGAATTGTTACAGGCTTATTATTTGGATTTGATGTGATTTTAATTTTAGACAACAGCTTATCAACAACTAACCATTCCTTTTCCATAGCTTCACCCTTTTTCTTGAGTACTTTAGTATTCTATACGTTTCTTGTTATTCCATATATATGCTAGTTCTAGGGCTATGACCCACCCACCAAGCCAAACAAACCCTGCAAGAAAACCTGCGAAAACATCAGATGGATAATGTACTCCCAAATAAATACGACTGATTCCAATTAATAAGATAAGACAAATGAGCGCAGCCACGACGACAACTTTACGAATCTTACTTCCATCATATCGAAGAGACAAATAAACTAAGAATCCATAAAGCAACATACTTCCCATTGAATGTCCACTTGGAAAACTCAAACCATCAACATCAATCAATCTATTATCATCAGGACGATCTCGATTGAAATAGATCTTTAATAGTGAATTAAGTAATCCTCCTCCTGCCACAACAATCAAAAAGCATAGAGTAGCTAATAAATCTTTGTATTTTAAGTAAAACCATACCATTCCAACAATAAGTAAGGATCCGAGCATTGTACTAGAGCCAAGATGAGTAATAAACACCATCACTGGATCCAATAACTGAGAAGAGTAGGATCTAACAGCACGTATCAACACTGAATCAAATGAAAATGAATTTTTCTCCAATAAGGTAAGTGACAATTGAAAAAAAACAACTACATTCATAGCTAGTCCAAAAAGTATTGTTAATAACCATATCTTTGACATATTAAGGTGTTTTCTCTTAATCTCATGTTTCAGAACAGATTTCATCCACATTCTCCATTCATTCATTTTTCAATAATCGAGTAGGAGGCGCCTCACGGCGCCGACCTCTCACACCACCGTACGTACGGATCCGTATACGGCGGTTCGAAAGTTTATGAAATCACATTATACAAAGATTTTAAGCCTAACTTTTGCCAATATTCATTGTTTAAGGCAAAATCTAGTTGAGGGCTTTTGGAGATGCGCCAATATTTCTTCCTTGAATTGGCGCATCTTTTTGCCTTGTCTTTTGAGACACCAAGTTTAATTAGGTTTTTGTATCTTGTTTTCGGTTTCTTCCACTCTTTCCATCTACAAGCTCTTAATCTGCGTCTTGTATGGGCATCTATCTTTTCTGCATATTTCTTTATGTCCCCCACTTTAAAATAGTTGCCCCAGCCTTGAATGAGTTGATTTATCTTCATAATCCGAAATTCCATACTTACTCCCCAATTACGATTCGTTAGCTTCTTTAATTTAATTTCGAATCTTTCCTTCGACTTTATTGGCACGTATACTCTCGTTTTCTTTCGGTAGAAGCTCACCCCTAAGAATACACGTGCGTTCGGCTTTCCCACTGCACTCTTTTCCTCATTTACCCGTAGTTTAAGCTTTCTTTCAATAAATTGAGTTACCCCAACCTTGACTCGTTCTCCAGCTTTTATGCTTTTAACATAGATGTTACAGTCGTCCGCATACCGGACGAATCTGTGTCCTCGTTTCTCAAGTTCCTTATCCAATTCATTTAGAATAATGTTACTAAGAAGTGGACTTAATGGACCACCTTGTGGTGTTCCTTCTCTATTTACTGTTACCACACCGTTTTCCATGATTCCAGCTTGTAGAAATCTTCGAATCAGTTTCAAGGTTGGCTTGTCATCAATCGTCTTTGCGATTAGTGCCATTAGTTTGTCGTGTTGCACTTTGTCAAAGAATTTCTCCAAGTCGATATCCACCACATACCTATAACCTTCCTCAATATAACTTCTTGCCTGTCCAATTGCTTGATGGGCACTTCTATTAGGACGGAAACCATAACTATATTCACTGAATTGCTTTTCAAAGATAGGAGTTAACTTTTGAACGATTGCTTGTTGGATCACTCGGTCCGTCACAGTAGGGATTCCTAGTTTTCTTTTTCCGCCATTAGGTTTTGGTATCTCTACCCTTCTAACTGGTTGAGGCTTGTATTTTCCTTCTCTCGCTAAGTGGATAATCTCTAGCCCGTTTTCCTTCAGATAAAGGCGAGTAGCTTCTACATCTTTCGCATCGACACCTGCTGCTCCTTTGTTCTTCTTAACCTTCTTGAAGGCTGAGTTTAGATTATCTCTATCGAGAATTTGTTCAATTAATGTTTTATCTGATTTCATATTGGCTCCCATGTTCTTGAGATTGCACAAGGATAACTCCACTCTAAAGATAGACTCTTACTTTCCGAGTATCACCTCTATCTTTAGTCATCTAATGATTGGCTGTGTCTTTGTTTCCTTGTCATGTTACTCTAACAGGGTTCCTCCTTTCGTTCCGTCCTTCCCATCGTTAGATGGTACTATGACTTCAGCTGACTTCTCTTAGTTCAGTTACATATCACTATGTAAGTTCCTATTTTAAAGGGTGTCTAAGAGATCTCCCAGGGTAAGTTCATCCACTTTCTCCTCATATATCTGCCACATTTATCGCTATTCTACCGAGGATATTTTGGACTTTGTTTTGTTTTGCAAACTCGTCCTAAAATAACGACCTCTAATGTGATTCGTATACCTCAGACCAAGGATTTGCCTAGGGCTTCCTTCAGATTCCATGTCGCCATGGACACCCTTGCCTTCGACTAATGGTTCGCTATCCCAACGCCCATAACGGACTTTCACCGTCTAGTTGATGAACATGCCTGGCACACAAAAAAAGACCCTTACTATTTAGTAAAGGTCTAAAAAAAGACCTTCACCAATTAATAAAATTGGCAAAGGTCTCGCTAACAATATAAATTGCCAACAAAGCCGGGGCAATAATATCCCGAAATGACGACTTTGTTTAACAGCTACTCCCCTTTGAGGAATACGATCATTTAGTTGAGCTAATTCTAGCAAAATATGTGATAATGGTCAATCATTAATAGCTGGGAATTCATCTCAAAGAATGAGTGGTGACTTTTTATCATCTATTTCACAACAGGATTCTTCTGTACCTCATTTAACTGATGAATCATTCCCTGCAGCATCTCTTCTGTAAACTTTCCATCACTAAAATTAGATAAAGCACGTAATGGCATATATTTCATCATCGCTGCCATCATTTCTGTACCTTCCCCTTCGTCATCAGCAGCTGCTGCAAACGGACTTCCTTCTTGAGCTCTTGCTAACATTTCTTTCGCTAGTGGTGCAACTTTAAGGTTTGCAAGCAGATCTCCAATTGTTGTATTACGATGAACAACTAATGGAAGCTCTAATGAAGATTCAACGTTTACCTTTTCTGATAAAACAATCTCTTTTGAGCTTTTTCCTACTAATAGTTTGAACTCTCCACTTTCTACATGCCAATCTTTTAACTCTGTATTGTAGTAAGCAAAAGCACGTTTATCTAACGTAAATTTAACGGCTTTTTCCTCGCCAGGTTGTAATTCTACTTTTTCAAACCCTTTTAATTCCTTCTCAGGTCTGCTTACACTGCTTTCTACATCTTTTACATAAAGTTGAACAACTTCCTTACCAGCAATAGCACCTGTATTTTTCACATTTACTGTAACAGTAAGTGTTTCTGTATCTTTTAGTTGGTTTGAGCTTACTGATAGATTGCTATATTCAAATGTTGTATAGCTAAGTCCAAATCCAAATGGGAATAAAGTTTCTACATTTTTTGTATCATAATAGCGGTAACCAACGAAAATTCCTTCGCGATACTCCACTCGATCTCCCTCACCTGGGAAGAATAAATAAGAAGGATTGTCACTTAATCTTTTTGGGAATGTTTCAGCAAGTTTCCCGCTAGGGTTTTCATCACCAAAAAGAATATCTGCAATGGCTCCGCCAAGTGCTTGACCTCCAAGATAACCCTCAAGTAATCCTTTTACTTTATCTAACCATGGCATTTCAATTGGTGCACCGTTGCTTAACACAACAATAATATCCGAGTTCACTTCAGCAACGGCATCAAGTAAACGCTTTTGATTTTCAGGAATGTGTAAGTGTACACGATCATAGCCTTCAGATTCGTAACGATCTGGTAAACCTGCAAACAAGACAACTGTTTCTGCTTGTGCTGCCACTTCTTTTGCTTCATGGATTAATGCTTCATCAATCTCATCTTTATCACGATAGTATCCTTGGGCATAAGTAACACTTGCTTCTGGTCCAGCAGACTTTTCAATTTCCTCTACAATGTTTTCAAGCTTTGTTGGCTTAATATGAGAGCTTCCTCCACCTTGATATCTTGGTGCTTTGGCAAATTCTCCAATTACTGCGATACTACCTTCTTTTTTAAGTGGTAGAATGCTGTTTTCATTTTTTAATAGCACCATGCTTTCTCTCGCAGTTACTCTAGCTAACTGATGATGCGCTTCTTGATCATATGTTGCATTTTCTTTCTTTTCTTCAACTGCTTTAAAAATAATACGGAGAATACGTTCCACAGCAGCATCAAGCTTTTCTTCAGGTAAAGTACCATTTTGAACCGCTTCGATCACTTTATTTTCACCGATTCCTTTTGAAGCCGGCATTTCTAGCTCTAACCCATTAGCCAAGGCAACATCACGCTCATTTACTGCTCCCCAGTCAGAAACAACAAAGCCTTCAAAGCCCCACTCATCTTTCAAGATATCATTTAATAAATAGTTATTTTCAGAAGCAAACTCACCGTTAATTTTATTGTAAGAGCACATCACTGTCCATGGCTGTGATTGTTTTACTGCTCCTTCAAAGCTAGCTAGATAGATTTCACGGAATGTTCTTTCATCAACAATCGCATCCGTTGACATTCTGCGGTGCTCCTGATTATTCGCTGCGAAATGCTTTAGTGATGTTCCAACACCTTGACTTTGAACACCTATAATATGATTTGCTGCCATTTCTGATGAAAGGTACGGATCTTCAGAGAAATACTCAAAGTTACGACCACATAAAGGCGAACGCTTAATGTTTGCACCAGGTCCAAGAAGAACAGCTACATCCTCAGCCTGACATTCTTTTCCTAACGCAACCCCAACTTGCTGGATTAGATTACGATCCCATGAGCTCGCCATTCCTGCAGCAGATGGAAAGCATGTCGCTGGTACACTGTCGAATAACCCTAAGTGGTCAGCCCCCATTCTTTGTTTTCGTAATCCGTGTGGGCCGTCTGTTACCATAATTGATGGAATTCCTAATCGTTCAATTCCTTTTAGGTTCCAGAAATCTTTACCGGAACATAGCCCGGCTTTTTCTTCTAATGTCATCTGAGAAATAAGAGCTTTAATGTCTTTTGCCACCATAATCCCTCCATAAAATAGATAAAGTAAACGCTTTCTAGTAAACTATATGTTTTATTATAAATAACAAGCCTATATATTTTTGGTATTATTTTAGTATTTTTAGCTATATTTTAATATTATATTCTGTATGGTATCATTCAAATAAAATGTGAGGAGACAAAGATGATACTTAAGGACGTAGATTATATTTGCAAACTGATTTATGAATCCTTTAACATTCCTATTACCTTCATAGATCACAACGATATGGTTAAATTTGAACAGTCTTCTCTTAGTTTTAAAAATCCTAACAGCTCGTTTCACCACAACATATTCAAGCAATTTAACTTTAGAAAAGAAACATTTCTATTCCCACTGTTCGTCAAAACAGAACACTATGAAGAATTTTTTTTCATTCAAATTAGACAGGAAAATGAGTATAAAGGAATGATCATTGTCGGTCCAACTCTTGCACCCGAGCTAACAAATGATAGACTAACAGCACTCATAAATGATATGAATGTTCAAAAGAGTCTAGGTGAAAAACTCGTTTATTATTTTGAAACCCTTCCCCGACTTTCTCATATGAAATTAATGAATATTAGCATGCAAATATACTATATGCTTTACCAGGAAACACTGGACCCGGCAGAAATCATTTTAAAAAATAGTAAAGTTGGAGATCTTCCATTCAAAATTGAAGATCCCCAAGTAACCATTTCGCAACAACGGGAAAATGTCTCATTTCATCATGATTTTATGTATGAGAAAAGGCTATTTCAATTCATTAAAGAAGGTAGGAAGGAAGAATTCTTAAAGATATTTAAAATAAGTCCCGAAAACGGTAAGGTTGGAATTCTTTCTAAAAAAAGTCAGTTACGTCATAGTAAAAACCTTGGTATTACTGCGATTACTTTAGCAACACGCGCCGCAATTGAAGGTGGTCTTCATTATGAAATTGCTTATACACTTAGCGATTTGTATATCCAAAGCTTAGAGGAATTAACAGATTGTTCATTGATTGATCCTTTTATAGAACAAGCATTAAGTGAATTTGCCGATCATGTACGTAAGCAGAAACAACAAAGCTACTCTAAGCCAATAAACAAGTGTATGAATTATATTTATACACATCTTTACGAAGAATTGACCCTAACACAACTTGCGGAACTAGTAGATATGCACCCAAATTATGTATCTTCTCTTTTTAAAAAAGAAGTAGGAATATCAATTGCGGAATATATTCATAAAACGAAAATCGATGAAGCCAAAACATTGTTAACTTTTACGGACTATTCACTTTTAAAAATTTCGACAATCTTAAACTTTCATGATCAAAGTTATTTCACAAAGGTGTTTAAGAAATATACCGGTATAACACCTAAGAAGTACAAAACTTTAACATAAGAAAAAGGTGAGTAGCAAATAATACATTTTGCTACTCACCTTTTAAATATAATACATATACGGCGTTTGATGGTTTTTATCAGAAGAAGTTGATACCTTTATTTTCTTATTTTCAAGTAATTTTTCAATCGTATAATAATTCATTTCTTCATTAAATTTACGATCCCAGCCTAATTTATTTGCTGTTTCTCTAACAGTCCCCTTCATTCCGACAAAGAACATGCTAATATCTTTTTCCTTTTTTAGTTGTTCCTTCAAGTCTTCTATTACCTCAAACGATGGAGTGTCCATATCATTAACTCCAGAAAAATCGATAATAATCATGTTAGCCAGAGGCTTTAAATAAAGAAACTCCCTGATCTTTTCTTCCAAATAAGAAATGTTTGCAAAGTGAATGGAAGAATCAACTCGAATCATAATTAAATCTTCAAGTGTTGTCGCTTGAGGAAATCTCTTTATATCACGAAATATTTGTTCCTTTTCAAGATATCCCATTTCAATAATATTTGGCCTTGTTATTCTTGCTAACAACAAACAGAAATTAAAAATAGCACCAACTAAAATTCCCCACTGAATTCCAACAAATAAGGTGACAAAAAAGGTGACAATCCAGCTCCATCCATCTATTGATCTTACATTGAACAAGAATTTTGCTTGTTCAATATCAATTAATTTATAGACGGCAACGATAATAATCGCAGCTAGAACTGCACTCGGCAAATAATAAAAATAAGAGGTAAATAACATCAATGTAATGATCATAAACAAACTAGTGAAAATTGACACTAATTGCGTAACGCCACCACTTTGATGATTCACTGCACTTCTTGAAAAGCTTCCATTAACAGGGAAAATCTGAAACAACGAACCTAGCATATTAGCTAAACCTAATGCCTTTAACTCGCGATTTGGGTTAAGTTTATATTTTTCTTTATCCGCAATTGTTTTTCCTATTGCCAATGACTCCATAAAGCCAAGCAAAGCAATGATGACTGCTGGTATAATTAATTGCTTCACACTTTCTAATGAAATCGTTGGCAATGAAAGAGACGGAAATCCATTTGGCACCGTACCAACAATCTGAACACCTTTTTCTTGTAATGAAAAAATGTACACACTAAGTGAAGACAACAGAATTAAGACAAGAGCAGCTGGAAAACGAGAGTTTATTTTTTTGAGAATAACTAAGAAAATGATACTACTTACTCCTAAGAGAACAGTCATCCCATGTAAGTTCGTCAATTCCCTACCTATTCCAATTAGTAAATGATGGGCTTGAAAATACGTACCAAGATCGATTCCAATCAGATGCTTTAACTGACTTAGACCAATGATGATAGCTGCGGCTGAAGTATAGCCACCCAGCACAGATGGTGAGATAAATTTCACAATAAAACCCAGTCGTAATACTCCTAGTAAACATTGAATCGTCCCCACCATAAGTGCCAATAAAATAACAAGCGTGATATAATCCTGTGACCCTGGCTCACTTATGCTTGATATTCCTGAAAAAACAAGTAAAGAAGTTATGGCTGTTGGTCCAACCGATAAATGCCTTGAAGAGGCAAATAATGCATAAATAATTAAAGGAATGGTTGAAGCATATAACCCCATAACGGGTGGTAAACCAGCTAACATCGCATATGCCATACCTTGAGGAACGAGCATCACAAATAAGGTTAAGCCTGCAATCAAATCTTTCATCATTAGACTTTTGTTATATGGTTGTTCTAAGCCTGGTGGTATATATTTTTTAATGGTCATCTTTACCATTTCCTTTACTTTTAAAGTTCTTCTTATCTATACGATAACACGCTTTTTCACGGAGGCATATTGCAACAAATGCATAGCATATAACAGATTGTTATAGCTAGTTTATTTTCCTGATAAGCCGACCTAGGGTATTATATAAAGATAAGATAAAAATGTCTAATTGGGAGGGTATGTATGAATATAGAAAACCTGAAAATGTTTTGCTTAGTCGTTGATGAAGGAAGCATTAGTCAAGCAGCAAGATTAAGCTTTGTGTCTCAGCCGGCTGTGACAAGACAAATCCGCCAATTAGAGAATTTTTATGGTACTTTATTATTTGATCGGACAGAAGGAAAGCTTATAGTTACAGAAACAGGGAAAATGCTCTATCCTTTTGCCAAAGCCATTATTAATGATTTTGATAGATCTAAAGAAGTGATCCTTCAGGCTACCGGAGAGTATAATTCAAATCTTAGGGTAGGTGCTTCTCTGACAATTGGTGAGTTTCTATTACCAAGTTTACTTGGTCGATTTAAAAAACATGCACCAGAAATAAAAGTAACCTTAACGATTCGAAACACACCAAGTGTGTTAGAGGATTTAACGAACGATGTGATAGATATTGCATTAGTTGAAGGAATTGTTGAAGATAAACATCTAATTGTTGAGAAATTTGCCAATGATGAACTCATCCTCGTTTGCTCACCTGATCACCCATGGAAGGACCGATCTGAAATTCAAATTGAGGAATTAGCAAATGAAAAAATGATTTGGCGTGAATCAATTTCTGGAACAAGACTCATCGCAGAAAATGCCCTGAAAGAGTATGGAATTTTGGAAAAGATAAATAGTTATATGGAAATCGGTAGCACACAAGCCATAAAAAGTGCCGTTGAGTCAGGTCTTGGAATTAGCATACTTTCTAAACTAACTGTTGCCAGAGAATTAGAACAAGGCTATTTACAAGAAATAAAAATTAAAGATGTACATATTGAAAGAAGCTTATGGCTCGTTAAAAAGCCGCAGCGGTTTCATCGAGAAGGTGTTTCTCAATTTGTAGAGTTTATTCAGCATTAAGAACAAAAGTACTGGAGCTGGATGTCAAAGTACAATCCACAATCTCTGTAATACATAATTTCTTGTAAGCAATAAAAAGGCAACAAATCTGATAATAGATTTGTTGCCTTTTTATTGCTTCTACAACCCAAACAAATTAGGCAAAAACAAGCTTATCTTAAAAGCTGTCTAAACTAGTTATCATCTTTTGTGCTGAAAGCCGCTTACTCCGCCACTAGCCAAATCTATTATTCAAAGAGTAAACTTTTTAGAAAAATTCATATAAAAATTGAGATAAACTTAAAACAGCTAACGATTGTCCGTATGGCATTGTTGTCGTTTTGATTTCTTTATAAAACTCTAATGTATCACCCATACCTGTTCCAACTGATACCTTTTGCAAAGCACCTTCATCATTAATTTCCTTCACAATTCCACGAATTGCTTTGTAAGCTGTTTCTCTATATTCTTGACCAATATATCGTTTATGAACAGACTTCAAAATGCCATAAGCAAAGCCAGCTGTTGCAGAAGCTTCTAAATAAGATGTTTTGTCATTGATTAATGTATGCCATAATCCGCTTTCATCTTGATATTCAGCTAATGCTTCAATTTGTCTTTTTAATGTATCAAGAAGATATTCTCTTAAGAAATCTCCCTCTTTTAAATCAAGAATTTCGATAAATTCCGGAATGGCAATGGTAATCCAGCAGTTCCCTCTTCCCCATAATGCTTCTGCATAATGATGGTTTTCTTCAAAAGTCCAGCCGTGAAACCATAATCCTGTTTTACGATCACTTAAATACTTTATATGAATTAAAAATTGTCTTTTCGCTTCTTCAATATATTCTTGTTTATTGAAAAGTCTTCCGATCTTGGCCAAAGGCAAAACCGTCATCATCAAGGTGTCATCCCATAGCTGATTTTTATTTTCAGGGCCGTATGTCATATGTTGAAGACCGTTTTCCTCAGTTCGTGGCATATCATGCATAACCCACTCTGCCCAATTTTCTAAATAAGGAACAAATGTCTGATCCTTCGTTTCTTCATATAGAAACGCTAGCGTTAATAGAGGAGCCATTGTATTCACATTTTTTGGTGGTACCCCTTCTTCAAATCTAGCTTGAAACCAATCGGTCATTATAGTTAATGCCTTCTGACTATTTGTTAGTTTCCAATATTTAAAGATTCCATACAACCCAACACCTTGCGGCCAGTTCCAAACATTCCAGCTCTTATCATCAACAACTAAACCATCAAAGTTTAATAAAAATTCACCTGTATTATCTTTTATTTGTGAAAGATTATCCATCAATACATCTATGTAGTTAATAATCTCAGTTTTCTCTAGAAAAGCTTGTTTTTGAGTCATTGTAATCCCTCCAAAAATTATTGTAATAGCTTTAAATCTCAAAAAGATAAAACGTTTTCAATTTCATTTAAAGTTCTCTTTGATTGGTCATAACCTTTTGTTTCTCTGTTATTCAACGTTTCTTTTTTATTTATTATGTTTATTTAGTGCCACTTTTGTTCGTTTATTTCCACTTTCATTATAAAAAATTAATGACTTGTGGTCAATAGGGTTTCTTTTATTATGTTTTGCTAGATTACTAAAAAACGCTGAAACCAGTTTTATCACAACAACATCAACATTTTTATATTTTTAGGAAAATAAAAAAATAACTACCAAAATTACTTTGGTAGTTATTTGTAAGTTTTATATGTAATAAAAAGAATTGTACTTTAATTTAAAACTGATAATAGGGTTTTCTTAAAACTTTGATAAACATACAGCCAAAGTGCTTGTTCCTCTTTATACCGTCTTTGTAATGATGAAATCATTTCTTTTTGTTTTTCCGGAAAAGAAGGATCATCCTTTGCTGGAAGTGTAGCTCTGAGATCATCTACAATCTGCTGAACTTCTGGTGCACGAGGACCCCATTTTCCAATTAGTGTACCTTCATCATTCAAAATTAAAACAATCGGTATCGCTCGTCCACCATTTGTTAAATGTCGGTCAATAAGTTCTGTATCAGCATCTCTTAATGTAACACGAACCTCAATATCTGAAGCCTCAGCCAGCTTTCGTATCACAGGATTAATCATCATAGCATCACCACACCAATCTTCTGTAATAATTAAAAAGTGTAGTGAATGCTTTGCTAATTCGTTGCCAAACCCATCTTCTGGTAGTTGGAAGGATTGATAAACATTGAAGCTTTCCTCTCTTAAATTGCCCATATCCTCCATATATTGTTGAATTGACTTGCCTTCTCTAAAATACTGTTCTTCTGTTTTCATGAAAACACCTCTTTTACGTCTTTATATCATCATATTAAGCCCGAATTATTTTAAATGCAAAAATTGGTGCGAATTTATCCAAAGTTTCATAAATGGTCAAGTGATCGCAGCTGACGCGGGCTGGACTGCGTACTAAGAATAAGCCAAAAAACAAGCCCTGAAAATCTTTTCGGGTGTCCTGTTATAGTTAAAATTCAATTAGTGATTTAGATGAAGCATCTATTTCTAGGGAATTATTCATGAGGGTATACGTAGAAGTTGTAGAATTGTGATTCGTAAATAGAACGGCATATCGATTCACAAGTGAAGATTTTTACTATTACTGTCTACTCATTTTTTCTATTTCAGATTCTACTTTATAGACTCTTTTGTTTAATACTTCTGTTCGATCATCAACATAATCAACAATCTTATCAGTATATAGGCCTAAACTATCAACAAGGTTTTTTTGCAACTTTTCTTGGCCAGCTTCTAGTCTTTTCTGACCTTCCCGCAATTCATAAGTATCTTTCTTTAATTCATTTGTATCTTTTCTTAACTCTCTGGTATCTTTCTTCAATTCATTTGTGTCTTTTCTCAATTCATTTATATCTACACGCATTTCTTTTATTTCGTTTAACATTTGCCTTAAAATCTCTTCCATATTCCTCTCCTCCTTTCCTATGTTCTTAAACTGATTATACCACCCTATATATTAATAAGGGATAAAAAAGATTTCTAGACATAGGCAATTGATTATTTATAATAAATCAAATTACAACTTATGACATTTGTACATAAACTAAACAAGGAGTGCACGAAGCTTATGTATGAAAATGTTGGAGGGAGAATTATGAAGGATGATGAAACTGTTCACTCTCATGGAATGGAACTTGGAATTTATTCTTTAGCAGATTTACGTCCTAATCCCTATACAGGAGTAACGATCAGTGCTAAGCAGCGAATCGAAGAAATCATTGAAGCCGCAAAGCTTGCAGATGAGGCAGGACTTGAAGTTTTTGGTTTAGGTGAGCACCATCGATTTGATTATGCAGTGTCATCTCCTTCTGTTGTATTGTCTTCGATTTCTCGCGTAACCAAGAGAATAAAACTAACAACCGCAACCACAGTCTTTAATACCAACGATCCTGTTCGTTTATATGAAGATTTTTCAACACTTGATCTTTTATCAAACGGCCGTGCCGAAATCATTGCCGGTCGAGGAGCCTACTTGGAATCATTTCCTCTCTTTGGATATGATATAAAAAATTATGATGAATTATTCGAGGAAAATATTATCCTATTCCAAAAGTTGAATAAAGAAAAAAATGTAACGTGGGAGGGGAAGTTCCGCTCTCCTCTGCAACATGCAGATATTGTTCCACGGTCATTTCAAGATAAACTTCCGTTATGGGTTGGTGTTGGTAGTACACCGCAAAGTGCTGCACGTGCGGGAAGATTAGGTACCGGATTAGTTGTCGTTACCTTTGGAAAAGATTATCGGGTCTATAAAGAGCTTGTAGATATCTATCGAAAAGAAGCAGATAAATATGGAGTGTCTCCTACAGAGATTAAAGTAGCAGTTAGCGGACACGCCTACCTTTCACAAACAGCTGAAAAAGCAAAAAAAGAATTCTTTCCCTATCATTCAAGCTATTGGAGATCAATGAATTCAAATCAGGAATGGCTAAGAAATGATTTTGAAAAGATAACCAGTGAGAAAGGATCACTATTTGTGGGAAGCTCACAACAAATTATCGAAAAAATTTTACATCAATATGAACTTTTTGGACATCAGCGTTTTATGGCGCAAATTGATATTGGAGGAATGCCTTTTAAAACTGTGGTTGAAAACATTGAACGCTTAGCCACTGAAGTAGCACCTGTAATAAGAAGGGAAACAAAGAAATAGAATGGTATCAAGGAATTGTCAGGAGGTATGCTCATGTTTGATGAAATTGAAAAAAGAACAGGATTAACGGTGAACGATCTTGTTAAAATGATGGAATTTTTCAAACAAACGGATTTCCAAAAGGAACAAGAGCTTCGAACCTTTATTCGAAAAGTATCTCAGACTGCCAAAAAACCGATATCAAAGAAAACGGAAAACTTGATTATTCAAACCTATGAATCTTTTCAGAACGATTCAAAGATGTATAACAGCAGAAAAAGAAGAAATTCATAGGAACTTCTTCTTTCTGCTTCCTTGTTTATTCTGTGTGAAGGGGTCACTTATTTCGTTTTATTTCTCCCTTCCATTTAAATAAAACACTGCTGACTGATAATCTCCGCCCCGTTCAGCCAATTTTCCGTTTACGCCATTAAATTCAATAGGCAAAGGTAAACCTCGATAAACTAGTTCATCACCATAATAGGCTTTTTCTCCATTCACTTCATACAACAAGTTAACATCAAGTCCTTTTAAAGGCAGCACCTGTTGCTTCTTTGGATTCGCCGTCGCAAGGACTTTATACCATCCAACCAACGCTTCCTTCCTATCTTTTGAAACGATCATCCATGCTGTTTCGTTTTCTTCAAACGGACTTTGAAGTCGATAAAAGTCTCCATCTCGAATCAGTTTACGATGATTTTTGTAAAATTGAACTTGAGTTTTGATGATTTCCCGCTCTTCCTCTTTTAGTTCAAGTGGATTTAACTCATAACCAAATGTACCAAAATAGGCAGTATTTGCTCTAGTATCGATCGGTGTTTTTCTTAATGTTTGATGATTTGGAACAGCCGAAACGTGTGAACCCATACTATAAATAGGATAGGCAAGTGATGTTCCGTATTGAATTTTAAGACGTTCCACTGCATCGGTATCATCACTTGTCCAAGCTTGTGGAGCGTAATAAAGCATACCTGGATCAAATCTGCCTCCACCACCCGCACAAGATTCGAATAAAACATCAGGAAATTCAGTTGTTAGTCTTTCATACAAATCATAAACACCTAAAATATAGCGATGGAAAAATTCACCCTGTTGTTCTTGGTTAAGGGCCGATGAGTAGGCATCTGTTATATTTCGATTCATATCCCATTTAATATAAGAAAGCTTTGTTTTGCGGATGATACCCGCCATTTTTTCATATAAATAGTTCACTACTTCAGATCTTGAAAAATCCAACACAAGTTGATTTCTTCCGAAGACAAGGTGCTCCCCGGGTCTTCCTACTATCCAATCAGGATGTTCCTTATACAGCTTACTAACCGGATTAATCATTTCTGGCTCAAACCATAAACCAAACTTCAGATCCAACTCCTTTAACTTGCTTGCTAATGACTCCAAGCCATTCGGAAGTTTGTCTTCATCCTCATACCAATCTCCAAGTGATGATGTATCATCGTTTCGTTTTCCAAACCAGCCATCATCTAAAACAAATAACTCAATTCCTAAATCCTTAGCACTTTTCGCAATATGAACTAACTTTTCTTCATTAAAATCAAAATAAGTTGCTTCCCAATTGTTGATTAAAACAGGTCTTTCTCCTTGTTTCCATGGATCGCGAATTAAATGCTGACGATATAATTGATGAAAAGCCTGACTCATCCCGTTTAACCCTTCATGAGAGTAAACAATCACTACTTCTGGCGCCTGAAAGCTTTCATTTTCCTTCAAATTCCACTGAAATTGATGTGGGTGAATCCCCAACATCACTCTTGATGTTTCATAATGATCAACCTGAACCTGTGCTAGAAAATTACTGCTATACACAAAATTAAATCCATACACTTCATTATGATACTCTGTTGTATTTTCTCGTTTTAAGGCAATAAAAGGGTTATCATGATGTGAGCTAGCTCCTCTAATACTGGAGACGGAAGAAATGCCTTGTACAAGTTCTCTTTCTTTTATATGTCGCTCTCTAGACCATGTTCCAGATAGATGCACCATTTTAAAGTCTGAGTCTGGAAGATCAATAGATGAACTCATGAGCTTATTTAATGAAAGTGTATGTTCTCCTATATTCTCAATTTTTACAGTGCGGGTAATAACCGGCAAATGATGAAAAACGGTATAAAATAATTGAAGACTTGCGCTTACCCGGTGATCTTCTAGTGTCACAATAAGTGTCGTAGCTTCTTCTTCTCCAGCATATGTAGCAGGTAGTCCTGTTAATTTTGGCTTTCCTTTTACTATCTCATATCCTTGGTATGCAAATAAATTTCCAAGTCTGCCTTCAGAATCAACAACCTCAATTGCAGCCTCCCGAAAATCCCCTTTACCTGGTACCGGAAATTCTTGACGTGTTGTTTCAAGAGAAAAAGCTGGGTCATCCTGATAAAAATGACAGCTTGCGGCTGTAGGAAGATCATTTCGCTGAAAATGTGAAAAATCCTCACGATGACGAAGGGCCTTTCCAAAATAAAGCTGCCCCAGACTACCATTCTTTAACACTTGAAAAATATAACTAATTTGACCATTTGTTAAGTGAAATTGTTGCAGTTGATCGTTTATATGAATGTTCATGTTTCAACTCCTTTGATTGACAGTCTTTCATTGGTTGATTACCTTTGTTATCGGGAATGGATTTTGGTCTCGGGAACAGTTTCTGTCCCGGTTTTGGTTTTGCCTAGTTCGAGACAGTATTCTGATCTTTCCAACGGGTTCTGTCCCGATTCTGCCTGTATCAAGACTGTGGCTTGATCTTTCCACCAGTTTCTGTCCCGATTCTGCCTGTATCGAGACTGTGGCTTGATCTTTCCACCAGTTTCTGTCCCGATTCTGCCTGTATCGAGACTATGGCTTGATCTTTCCACCAGTTTCTGTCCCGATTCTGCCTGTATCGAGACTGTAGTCTGATCTTTCTACCGGTTTATGTCCCGATTCTACTTGTATCGGGACAGTAGCCTGTTCTAGCCGACGGTTTATGTCCCGATTCTACTTGTATCGAGACAATACCCTGATCTTTCTACCGGTTTATGTCCCGATTCTACTTGTATCGAGACAATACCCTGATCTTTCCACCGGTTTATGTCCCGATTCTACTTGTATCGGGACAGTAGCCTGTTCTAGCCACCGGTTTATGTCCCGATTCTACTTGTATCGAGACAATACCCTGATCTTTCCACCGGTTTATGTCCCGATTCTACTTGTATCGGGACAGTAGCCTGTTCTAGCCGACGGTTTATGTCCCGATTCTACTTGTATCGAGACAATACCCTGATCTTTCCACCGGTTTATGTCCCGATTCTACCTGTATCGAGACTGTAGCCTATTCTATCTACCGGTTCCTGTCCCAATCCCACCTATTTCGAAACCGAAGTGAGCTTGAAAAGAATTTCAAGCTCACCCCTGTTAAATCCCTTCACGCTGAATCACAAATTCAAATTCCATATCTCTATTTGCTTTTATCACATGTTCCTCATGGACAGGAGCACCCCAGCTATCATCTCCACCAACACCCATTTGCTTCCCGGCAACGGTGATCACAGTGTAATGTACATTAGGTAGTTCATAATGATGCTGTGCATTTTCAAGCTCAAAAGCTGTATACGGTGAGACATTGCACTCAATTGGAGTGTCCTTTGCGGCGATCATCAGTCCTTCGCCATCCTCATTTGTTATCCGAACTCTTCTGACTCCTGTACGATTTCCAGATTCTTGTGGTTTCAAATACGCAGCCATATTATCTTTTACTGTGTTCTTAAACACACCAAGTCTTGCCCCTTGAGCTCGATCGGAATAGTTTTCTTCCGGTCCCATTGCATACCATTCTAAGTGATCATAGCGAGCTGGAACCTTAAAGGATAAGGCAAAGATCGGCATCTGTGGTAACCCTTCTACTCCTTTGTACGATGACTTTACATGAATGCTTCCATTAGGACTTACCGTATAAATCGTGTTTACTTCAATATCTGTATGAATGGAAAACTTATAAGTAAATGCGACCACAACGGTATTTTCATGAGTTGATAGCTCAACCTTTGTACATCTCCGTGCCATACTTGCCGATAACCAGCAGCCTGAAACAAAAGCTTGAGCATACCCTCTATCATTGTCTGTGGTTGCCCGCCAGAATAATGGTGCAGGGGGGAAGGCAATCATTTCTTTACCTGAATAAGTAATAGACACTAAGCTCCCAACTTGCTTTGAGAAAATGATGCTAAAATCTCTACCATGAACACCGATGTTAACGTCACCTTCTACCAATCTAACAGTCTCATCAGATTGGGTCGGAAGGGTATCATCACCTTTTTTATCAAAAACATATTTCCCGAATGCCACCTCGTGCCCCGCTTCTGCCCAATCTGTTTTTTCTTTTAATAGAAAAGCAACTTGAACATAATACTCACCAAATTTGTTCACAAGATTCTCATCACACCAAGCAATATTCAATCGCTGTTCACTTTGCTGTAATACGTTCACCTCATCTGTTTTTTCACACACCTTCTCCCCCTCAAGAAAAAGAGTGTACTTTAACAAATAATCTGAGGTATCTTTAAACACATTCTTATTCTTAATCGTTACACCTGTTTCATCTGCTTCAAGCTTAATATTTTGATATAAAAATTTAACTTCCTGCATCTTAGGAGAAAGCTTTCTATCAGCATAAACAATTCCATTCGTACAGAAGCCGTAATCTGTTGGGCGGTCTCCAAAGTCTCCGCCATAAGCTAAAAACTCATTTCCATAACGATCTTTTTGGACAAGAGATTGGTCCATATAATCCCAAATGAATCCACCTTGATACATCGGGTATTTATCCTCTAATTCTGTGTAGTAATTCATACCGCCTAAAGAATTTCCCATCGCATGCATATATTCGCAGCTTATATACGGTTTTTCTGGGTTGTTTGTTAAATACTCCTCGATATCTGCCGGCTTTGCATACATGCGGCTTTCCATGTCACTAGTATCATTGTAAGTACGGTCGTAGAACACACCTTCATAGTGAACGAGTCTACTAGAATCAACAGATTTAAAGTATTTCGTTACATTCAGAATCACTTCACCTGCATATGACTCATTTCCACATGACCAGATAAGGATAGAAGGATGATTTTTATCTCGTTGGAACATTGATATTGCCCGATCTAACACAATGTCCTGCCATTCTGGTTTATTTCCCGGGATATTCCAGGAAGGTTCAACAGCACCCATCTTTTGCCATGAACCATGTGTTTCCAAGTTCATTTCATCAATCACGTAAACACCATATTCATCACATAATTCATACCAGTAGCTTTGGTTTGGATAATGTGATGTGCGGACTGCATTGATGTTATTTTGCTTTAATGTTTTTATATCCCAAAGCATATCTTCCTTTGTAATAGCACGTCCTGTTCGATGATGAAACTCATGGCGGTTTACTCCTTTAAAAACAATACGCTTACCATTTAGCTTCATCACTTTATCAACAAGTTCAAATCGTCTAAAGCCAAGCTTTTGCGGAACAACTTCAACGATCTCTCCTGTTTCATCAATAAGTTGAATATAAAGCTTATACAAATAAGGATTTTCTGCACTCCACAATTCTGGTGACTCAACATTCATCGTAAACGTCAGTTTTTCTCCATTTAAATCAACACTAGTTGATCCAACAAATTCTCCCTTTTTATCCACTAATTCAGCGAAAACCTTTGAACCAGCAGCAGCAGGTGAACTTAATTGAAGATCAACCTTCAGCGTTCCCTTTGTATAGGTTTCATCAAGATCTGCATGAACATAGGCATCATATACATGCATTTTCGGCACAGTGTACAAGTAGACCTCACGGAAAATTCCCGAAAACCGCCAGAAATCCTGATCCTCAAGCCAGCTTCCTGTACTTCTTTGGTACACCTCAACCGCAAGCTTATTTTCCCCTTCCTGTAAAAAAGGAGTTAATTCAAACTCAGCAGGTGTAAAGCTGTCTTCGCTGTATCCGATAAAATCGCCATTTAGCCAAACATAAAAAGCAGATTCAACACCTTGAAACGAGATAAAAACAGGGCTTCCTTTCATATTGTCAGGTACATGAAAAGTCTTAACATAGCTTCCAACTGCATTTTTATCCATCGGAATTTCAGGTGGGCGTATCTCATTGATTCCGTCCCAAGGGTACATCGTATTAACATATTGCGGTTTACCATAGCCTTGTAATTGAATATGACCTGGAACCTTAATATCACTCCAGCTCCTACAGTCAAAATTAGCATGATAGAACCGTTCAGGACGTGTGCTTGGATTGATCGCATAATGAAACTTCCAATTTCCATTTAAACTTTTTCTCATCGCCATTGGAACAGACCCCTTCGCCTCTTCCATTGTTTCGTAATACACATGACTAGAGTGTGCCGGTAGTCGATTTACGGCAAACGTATTTACATCTGTTAACCAATTTATATCTGGATTCGTCCTCATTTCCAACTTCCTCTCTCTTTATTTTACTGATCCCATCATACCTGCAACAAAGTGCTTTTGCATGATGAAGAATATAAGCGCAGCAGGCAATGTTGCAATAACAATCGCTGTCATAATAACGCCAAAATCTGGGGCATAGCTTGAGCCTAATGTTGAGATAAGCAATGGAATCGTTTGCTTTTCAGGAGATTGCAACACAACAAGAGGCCATAAATAGTTATTCCAGCTCGCCATAAACGTAATAATCGCTGCTGCTGCGTACGTTGTTTTCATTGTTGGGACATAAATTCTAAAAAATACACCTAACTCACTTAATCCATCAATTCGACCTGCTTCAAGAATATCCTTTGGAAACATTTTCGTACTTTGACGAAAGAAAAAGATTAAGAAAGCAGTTGTAAGTGTTGGTAATACCGCAGCTGTTAATGTATCAATCCCTAAAAAAGGGGCTGTTTGTGAAATCGTACCAAACATACGGAATAACGGAACCATTAACGCAGCGAATGGAATCATCATAGATAGAAGTAAAATATTAAACACAACATCTTTTGATTTACTTTTAAAAATCTCAAATCCATACCCTGCTAGTGACGCAATTAATAGCGATAGAATTGTTGTTGAAATTGATACCTTAGCAGAATTAATCAAAGCAGGAACAATATCGACTGTAGCTAATAGATTTTTAAAATTCTCCACAAAATGTGCACCTGGCAATAATCTTCCTTGCGTCACATCAACTGACTTATTTGTTGCCGAAACAACCATCCATAAAAACGGAAAAACCGATACAATCGTCGCAACAATTAAAACTCCGTAACTAAATACTTTCTTAAGCATTTCGATCACCTGCCACTTTAAACTGAATAATCGAGAAAATCACAATCATAATGACAATCGCATACGACACGGTCGCTGCATAACCAAAGTCTGGCGTATATTTAAACGAAAGATTATAAATATATTGAGAGATTGTCATTGTTGCATTACCAGGACCACCTTTTGTAATATTCATAACCTCATCAAATAGCTGCAAAGTTCCGATTGTTGAAGTAATCGATGTAAAAAGAATAATTGGCTTTAACATTGGGATTGTAATCTTAAAAAATTGTTGAATGGGAGATGCTCCATCAATTTTTGCCGCTTCATAGATGGAAGAATCAATGTTTTGCAGTGATGATAAATAAAAAATCATATTATATCCAGTCCAACGCCAAGTAATCGCAATTACTATTGTGATTTTTGCCCAGAAAGGATCTGTTAGCCATTGAATGGGCTCTGAAACAAAGGAAAGCTTCATTAACATCATGTTAATAATGCCATCGACACTAAATAAATACTTAAAAATAACTGAATAAGCTACAAGCGATGTTACACATGGTAAAAAAATCGCGGTACGGAAAAATCCTTTAAACTTTAAATTTTTATCATTTAATAGCACTGATAAAAATAGAGCTAGAAATATCATGACCGGCACTTGAATAATTAGGTATATAACGGTATTTTTTACGGCTGTAATAAACGTCGGATCTTTTAATAATCGTGCATAGTTATCAAGCCCTGTAAATTTCAAATTCGTCCCTGATCCTGATTGGAAAGACATGATTAACGCATGAACCATTGGATAAAAGTAAAAAATGCAGATTAATACAGAAGCTAATGTGATAAAAGACCAACCGATGAGGGTTGTTTTATTAAACCGCTTCTTGGTTGAATAGGAAACGGATGTGTTTGTACTTGGTTTTGCTGATATCATTTCAAAGTCAACTCCTTAACTTAATCAATAGAATTGAAGCCTTGAAAATCTCCTCTGCATCTCTAGCAGATTAAAATTTCAAGGCTTCGTTCCTCACTTCAGATGTGAGGAAAAGTTGGCAGGATTATTACTGTAATTGTGCATCAGCTTGCTGTTGAGCGTCCTCAAGCACTTGATCAATATCCTTACCGTTAAGGTAGTTTTGCATTTCAACAATTAAGATGTCGTCAATGGCATATGTGTGTAATCCATAATTCACTTGTGGAATTTCTTCTAACCAAGTTGAGAAGTCAGAAATAATCGTTTGACCCGCAAAGAACTCATCAGCTGCTTTATATGCTTCTCCATTTGATGCAGGAATGTATGTTCCAATTGCTCCAATCTCTGTTACTAAATCTTGATAAAAATCAACATTTGAACCAAATGTTTTTGCTAAGAAATCAGTAGCATCTTCTTTCCCATCAACATTTAACACATACCATGAGCTTCCACCTAAGTTCGAAGCATTCACTGATTCAACATCAGGAAGCTTTGGTTGTGGTACAACTGCCCATTTGCCTGATTGAGATGCTTCAGCTTTAACAGAAGGAGTGATCCAGTTTCCAGTCGGAACAGATGCTACTTCACCACTATTAAATGCCGCTAAGAATTGACTCCAATCAGAGTTTGGTTTCACAATATCAGCGTCAAGCATTGCTTTGTACATTTCAAATGACTTTTTAAGTGCTTCATTTCCAGCAATAAATGGTGTTACACCATCTTCTTTCAAATACCAAGCACCAGCAGATTGCATCATCATACGGATAATCCCTTGATCATTTGGATCAAGCGTAATCATGTTCTTTCCAGTTGCTTCCTTAACCTTTTTCCCAATTTCAATATATTCGTTCCAGTCAATTCCTTTTAAATCATCAACTGTGTAACCAGCTTGTTCTAAGTAGTCTGTTCTTACATATAAACCTGTTACACCAGTATCAAATGGTAAACCATAGTTTTTATCATCAAGACTTGTTGGTGCTAGTTTATAAGACGCAAAATCTTCGGTATTGAACGATCCAGTAATTTCGTGAAAAGAATCTGGATATGCCTGAAGAAAGCTTTGCGCACGATAATCTTCAATTAACACGATATTTGGTAATCCCTTTGTTGTACCAGAGCTTAAGCTTGTATTTAATTTTTGAATAATATCAGCTTGAGCATTTTCAACAATCTTGATTTCAACATCAGGATTTTCTTTTTGATAATACTCTTTTGCAATATTCAAAGCTTTAATATTAAAGTTAGGATCCCATGCCCAAATTGTGATTTCGTTTGAACCTGATGATTCACTTGACTCTGAATCTACTGTTTCTTTTGATCCAGAAGAACATGCAGCCAAGATCATCATGCAAGCCATCATTAAAACGAGTAGCTTTTTCATAAAAATACCCCCATGTTTTTTGTTTTTTGTAAGCGTTATCTCTCCCTTACACCTATCATGTTAGCATCTTTATTCTCTTTTTCTTTAGGACTATATTTTTATAAATTTGTGATTTTTTTATATGATGTATCCGCTTACAAAACATGTGGAATTGTATTTTTTTTAGATTCTAGTAATTTTTTTAGGTGATGAATTCATTGCTTATTATGAAACAATTGGAAGGGTAATTTTTATTCTCGTCCCTTGTCCAACTTCACTTGATATGGTAACACCATATTGATGACCATATAATATTTGAATTCGTTCATGAACATTCTTTACACCAATTCCAGTAAAATGCTGCTTCTTACTCTTGGTGGCTGGCAGTTTATTCGATGTAATCTCCATGCCATCACCGTTATCCATCACTTCACAAATAAGCGTGTCTCGTTCCTGCCAAACCATTACATTAATAAAGCCTGATGTTTTGTTATTAAAACCATGGAAAAATGAATTTTCTATAAATGGCTGTAAAATAAGCTTAGGAATTCGATGTTGTAAGCAATCAGGTGAAACTAAATAATTCACTTTAATTCGATCTCCATAGCGTTTTTGATTAATAAGAACATAGTTTTTAAGATTATTTATTTCCTGCTCCACAGTAATCGTTTCACATACATTGCCAATCGTATTTTGAAGCAAAGAAATGAGAGAATTAATCGTTTCCTCTGCTTCCCCTTTTCCACCCTGCTGAATCATAAATTTAATAGAAGTAAGTGTGTTATAAAGAAAATGTGGATTAATCTGCTGTTGCAACGCCGCTAGCTCCGCGTTACGCTTTTGCTTTTGATAAAGAACGAGCTTCTCCAAATAATCTTGCAATTCATCTAACATACTATTAAATGCCTTGCCAATTTGCCTTGTTTCATACGTTCCGCTTACTAAAACATATTGATCAAAATCATATTTAGATGCATCAGAAATTTGCTTAACCAATGTTGAAAGTGAATTTGTCATTCTTCTTGAAATAAAAAACACAATAATAAGAGCAATAACCACGATAAAAAATAACATAAGCGCAATTTGCTTTTTATTAATTAAATCACCAATCGCTGTTTTTTGGTCAATTAAATTGAATAAATACATATCAAGAGAAGGGATGTATTCCCAAAAGATAATAGAATCTGTCCCCTTAAACTCTTTCACAATGTAGTTTTCACCTTTATCATTGTTTTCCTTAATATATTGCAAAAGTTCTTCTGCTTTCTCACCAATTAAATCCGTTTTATTACTAGAAATAATTCTTCCAGTTTTATCAAGAACATACACATCATTACCTGTGCTCGTATAGTTGTTATAGAATTTTCTGAACTCACTTTCATGAATAGGGAAATACATCATTCCATATATCGTTCCTGAGATTCTTTCCATTAGTGGCTTCGTCGCAATAATGTATTGTTCATCTTCTTTGTTTTTTGTTTCTTTCATTCGTCGATCATGTTGATAAATCAATCTTTTAGGGTTTTGTAACGAAACATTTGTTATGTTATGAGTTTTCAAATCTTCATCAGAAATCATCCAATAAGGACGATTTGTTGCATAACTCATCCCATTAATACCTGTAACAATAATTTCCGTTTCATAGGCATCAACATTTGATTTTATTCGCTTCATTTGCTCACTCATTTGATAAAATGAATTCATTTTCTGACGATTTGATTGCTCTTCGGTCATAATCCTTCTAATTGTTCCGCTTTGCAAAATATTATTTGATGCAAGAACAATCGAATAATTATAAGATTCAAAGCTGTCCTTAATTTGATCCATTACTTTTGCATTTGTAATACTGAATTTATCAATAAAAAACTGCTCAGACATACGGAACGTTGTCCACGTAATAATAATTGAAACACTTATAATGCTAATAACACTTATCGAAAACATAATGACAAATAAACCGTTATGTTTAAAATATTTTTGAAAAACATTCATATTGAATACCATCACTTATTTCAATTTTTGATTTCTACGATATTGACTTGGTGACAGACCCTTTTGTTTCTTAAAAACCTTACAAAAATAACTATGATCAGAATATCCTACAAGTCCACTAATCTCCGAGATCGGTGTGTTTGTATTGATTAACAGCTTTACAGCTTCCTCAATTCGAATTTTGTTCAAATATTCATTAAACCCTTCTTTATTATGCGTTGCAAAATAGCTTGATAGGGTAGTGTCAAAAGATTTATGAAAACTACCTAAAGGGTTAGCTTCTCTCCTATTTACTGGATGGAGATGCGCCGCAATCTCTCTTGACAAACACGCCAATGGTTTGTGGATTGTTTAACAAGGGCGAAGGGAACAAAAGAAGGCATACCAAATAAGCCCTTGGTTGTTTCCATTTTAAACCATTGGCAAGTTCGGTTTGTCAAGAGTTCGCTCCGCCGATTGCTGAATTAGCTTAAGGGCTCAGCTAAACAAAAAGTTAGGCTTGTCTTTGTTCTACTATCCATTGTTGTGCTAATCCAATGAGCTTTGTCCAACGTGCTGGCATTGTTGGAAGCCCCTTGAGTTCTGGATTCACTACGGGCACTTTTCCTTCTAAGGCGGCATGCGGACGCAAAAAGTTAAAGTAGGCCGTAAATAAGGTGACGTATGAAATGGAACCATGTTCAGAGCCGAATCCATGAGTGGAGCGATAATTGCCCTTAAAGGTGCGGTTAAGTCTCTCAATTATTTGTTTCATTGGTCTATATTCGGTTGAAACAGGGTCCTCATTGGTTAATCCAATGACCTGCTTCACATCGAATAAAATCTCATGTTGAGCGAAGAAATGTTGGGCTAAAAGATAGATTGGATTCCCGTCTACCACAAAGGTCAGATTTTCTGGAATCTCTTTCATCTTGATTAAGACCTCATCAATTGCTCGAATGGCTGTTGCTGTGTCTCGATTAGGCGACACCGGATACGAAAGAATAATCTTTTTCACGGCGTCAAAAAAGAAAAATAAATAATGCCATCGACCGTTTACTCTGATATACGTTTCATCACCGCAGAATTGGTCTGAAAGTTCATAGGGATAGTGATCCACATAAGGTTTAAGTAATAAAGCTACGCTATTTTCGTAGTTCAATACAGTCTGATGTGAAATCATCACTCCGTGTACGTCCTGCATAATCGCAGCTGTTTTACGGGCCGAAAGGCCATAGTTTACATGATAGGTTAGGATCAATCCTAATGTATGTGGGGATGCATAAATCTTTGATAAGTCCACGGCCGGCAGTTCTGGTGATTCCTTAGATAACGGCTGGAAATCGATATAAAACTGACGGAAAATGTATCTCAATTTAAATGCTTGAGGGTCCTTTTTGAACCTTTTCTTTTCTTTTGAAGTCATCCCATTGAGCTTCTTTTGATAATAAGAACAGTCATTGTTCTTGCACTTAAACACGTGAAAATCTTTTCTTTCTTTTATTTTCTCGAGAGTCTTGGAACAATGAGGACACTTCAGGATGGCCTCCTTAGAGTAACGGTTCTTTTCACTGAAAAGTTCTGTACACACCTTGCATTGATACTGACCTTTATCTCCATTGTTGGCATAAAGATAATCCGATGGAGCACCACACTTTGGACAGTTCATGGCTTTAGGTACGGAAACTTTTGCATTCTTACGCCTTTGAACAGGTTTGAGAGCTTTCCCGTTCTTCTCTAGATATTCACTAAGAAGAACTCGATAATCAAGCTGTTCTAGAACTTCAATGACCGGAAGGTCATCCACTTGAAGTTTTCGATAAGGTTTATTTACGGGCTGTTCAGTAGGTTTATCGAACATGCTTTTACCAATCAATAAAGTAAGCAATGTTCGAATGAGTTGTTCTTGATAGTTTATAAAAGTTAATAAATAGGTTATAATTTGAGGGTACAAATTGTCACTTCCATTCTTGGTTGTTGGGTGTGTGGTAACCTCAATTATCCAAAGAATTTAGGGGGTGGCAATTTTTTTGCCTATAAAGCCCTCTATGGAGATATTTTATAACCTATTTCTTATAGAAGTTTTGACAATACGCTTGATAGATAAGAGGGATTAAAATGAAAAGTATTAGCAACATCGCTCAAACTAAGCGGTTCGGCATAATGTTCTTCTATATAATCAAGGATGAGTTGAAAATTGGAAAAACCTAGTTGAGCTTTCTTTGTAGTAATCACTTCTTTTGCTTTTGTAATAAATAGTTGTAACTGCTGAACAACACCATTTGCTGTTTTTGCACTATCAATTTTATTAAAAAAACTAAATTTTTCATTTTCTAAATTTTTCACATCAAAATCTAAATTGCTTAACAAAACGGAAATCGTAAAAATAACATTTCCGAAGAATGATTTGTACTCAAAAATATCTGTCGTAAAGCTTGAAGACAACGCAGTTACATGTTCGTCTAAATAAGAAAATGCCAAATCAAACCGTTCATGTTTAAAGTCATTCGTAAATTTATCAAGGTTAAAAGAAACGATCTTTGGAGTTTCTTTTAGAAGATTCTTTTCTATTACTATATTGGTTTCGGGAAAATAAAACCGATATTGAAGCATCTTTTTAATCACTTCGTTGTATTTTAACCAAATTTGTGAAAAGCTTGTAAAAGTCTCAGAGATTAGTATGGAAAGTTGAGAATGATGCTCCAATATTTTAGGAGGGAGCTCTAAAATTAAAGTTGAAAAATCTTCACTACCATTAACTAGGAATACGCTTACATCTTCTTCTATTTTGAAGATTTCTAGTTTCACATCCTTCTCAAATGAAGTGATAAGTACTTCGATTTCAGAATTAATCGCAGAAATATCCTCTAAACTCTTATCTTCTATTAATCTATAATCAATTGCAACCAAACGAAAGTTAGAATAAGGAAATACCTCTAAAATGAGATTTTCATCGTATTGTGTGTCATAGCCTGAAATAAACTTTTCAATAATATGTCCAATATTCACATCAACAGTCGATTCATCTTTTCCACCTTGTAACGAAGGAATTCGGCTTACTGCCGTTTTTAACACGGTAAGCAATGATTCTGTATCAAGCTTAGGCTTTAAAATATAGTCAACTGCCCCATTTTGAAAAGTAGATCTTACATATTCAAAATCACCATAGCTACTTAAAATAATAATTTCAATATGTGGATATTTACTTTTAACAATTCGAGTTAACTCTTCACCATCCATAATTGGCATCACAATATCTGTTAACACAATATGAGGCTTCGTTTTTTCTATTAACTCTAGAGCCTCCTGACCATTTGAAGCTTCCCCGACAATTTGAAACCCTTCCTGCTCCCACTGCATATAATGCTTAATTCCTTGCCTGATTAACTGCTCATCATCAACAATGACTACTCTACACCCTTCACTAGATCTCAACAAAATCCCCCCAGGCTTTGTAGACTTAACGATTATTTTATCTTTTTCTTTCATTATACACTTGAATAATTTTATTAACATCGGTTTGTCAAAAAGCCCCCGTTTGTTTGGGGGCTAAACAATCATACACGGTACTCTAAAGGTGTTCCAAATCCCGCAGGATACTGATCGAAAAGTGTTTCATCCATCTGAACATTATAGCCTTTATCTTTTAACACCTTATGAAGCTCTTCAATATGATTATGGTTTTTTGTTTCAACTGACATTTCGAGCTGAGCAAATCCTGGATAAATATGTTTTCCTATATGCTGGAGATTAACATATTGAACATTTGCATTTAAATCGGTTATCTCGCTTAATACTTTCTGAAGCTCACCTGGTTTATCTTTTAGCGTTATGGAAAAATGAGCATACCTACCTGATTCAACTAACCCCCGCTCAATAATTCTCGCAATAAAATTAACATCCACATTTCCACCACTTAATACCGCTATTACTTTTTTATCCTTCAATCCAAGTTTTTGATAAAGAAGTGCTGCTAACGAACTAGCACCAGAGCCTTCGACTAACAGTTTACTTCTCTCTAAAACCATTAGCATTGTACGTGCAATTTCCATTTCATCCACACAAACAATATCATCAACATACTCTTTAATAATATCAAACGTCTTCAGTCCTGGTTTTTTAACAGCAATTCCATCTGCCATTGTTGGGGTCGCTTCAACCATTACCGGTTTTTTTTCCAAAAGTGACTGCTTCATGCTTGGACAGGCAAGAGTTTGAACACCATAAACTGAAACATTTGGATTACTTTCTTTCACGGCCTTAGCAACACCCGCAATAAGCCCTCCCCCACCAACTGGGCAAACAATGGCATCCACGTCTGGAAGCTGTTCCATAATCTCAATTCCAACTGTTCCTTGTCCGATGATAACCTCTTCATCGTCAAAAGCATGAATAAATGTACCTCCAATTGAATCACAATATTCTAATGCATAAGCAAGAGCCTCATCAAAGACAGCTCCTTCTAAAATGACCTTTGCACCATATTGCTTTGTTGCTAGCACTTTACTTAACGGCGCTCCCTTTGGCATTACGATCGTACAAGGAATCCCAAGCATTTGACTTGAATACGCAACACCTTGAGCATGATTCCCAGCTGATGCTGCAACGACCCCTTTATTTAGTTCTTCTTTTGTAAGAGAAATAAGCTTATTATAAGACCCCCTTACTTTAAAGGAACCTGTTTTTTGTAGATTCTCAAGTTTTAAATACACATCATTTTGTGCAAGATGACTAAAAGTTTTCGAATGATCTAACGGAGTGGTGTGAACAATTCCTTTAAACTTTTCCCTGGCATTGAAAAAATCACTTAAGTTCAAACATAACTCCTCCTATATTTACTGTTACATCTAGGGTGCTCTTTCGTTGAGGGAAGTATGTTTTTTATAGAGTAGTTTTCTGGTTTAAGGGGTCGGTTAGTTGTGGTTTAGTTATTGAGAGGAATATCTGATTTGTTTATATGGATATTTTGCTGTATTTCATGCAGCTGTATTGGGACATGGTTTGGCTTTACTTGCTTGATCATGTCTCGATTCTAAGGTTATCGAGACATGATTTCGCTTTTCTTACTCGGTCTTGTCTCGATCCTCTGGCTATCGGGACATGATTTTGCTTTTCTTGCTTGATCTTTTCCCGATTCTCCTGGTATCGAGACACATTTTCGCTTTTCTTACCCTGGTGTGTCTCGATTCCCCGGCTATCGGGACACGATTTCACACTTCTTCCGCTGCTGTGTCCCGATTCTCCAGTTATTGGGACACAATTACACTTTTCTTGCTTGATCTTGTCCCGATTCTTCTAGTATCGAGACACATTTTCGCTTTTCTTTCTCCGGTGTGTCTCGATTCCCCGACTATTGGGACAAGATTTCACACTTCTTCCTCATTCCTGTCTCGATTCCCAGGTTATCGAATTCTCTACCTCATCTTGTCTCGCTTCTGATCTAATCAGGAAATACATACTAGCTATTTCCATTCCAGTGAACAATGCGTTTCCCAATGCTCTTATTCTAAAATTAACACTAACAAAAACAACTACTTTTTCAAGAAAACATATTCACCTAAGTAAACATCTTTCAACTTAAGAACATCCTTCATAAATTCATCAATGAATCATAGGTTGTACCTGAATGCAAAAAAGAACAACACCCCCTTATTAAAATAAGGAGACATTGCTCTTTTCCAAAACCCATTTTGGAACTAAGAATCTCGTTGTCATTAGTGGATCAACGACCTGACAAATTTGAGTTTGTCCTACAGCACTTAATAGCATCGTTAATTCACTAAGTGGTAAGCTTGTTTGATCCTGAAGTAATTCAACCATATCTTCTACAGACATCTTAACTGCTTCATCAATTGTTTTTGCTGATGCAATTGTCCCGATAAATTCTTCTGTTTCTAAAACTGGATTACTTAGTGATTTTCCTTTAATCATCTTTATAGTAACAGTAACCTGTCCAGCTATTTCAATACCAGTTACACAAACCTCACCATCGCCCATTGCAGCATGAAGATCTCCTAATGCAAAGAGCGCACCTTGTTGAAACACTGGGAAATAAAGGGTTGTTCCTTTTGTAATCATTTTATTATCCATATTTCCACCGTGAGAGCCTGGTGTGCCGCAAGAGATTGGTTCATCTTGTGGAGCAACTCCAATTACACCAATCATTGGATTTAATGGAATGTGGATGTTTTCATTAAAAATAGCTTTCCCGTTTTCAATTGGAATAAGCTTAGCTTCAAATTTAGTGATCTTTTCACCTAAAACGCCCATTCCTGGACTAACTGCCATCACACCTTGGTCTTCTAATTTTATATCATCAATTGTCACTTCTAGAACATCTCCCACTTCTGCACCTTCCACATAAACAGGACCTGTCGCGGGATTGACCTTACTCCAGTCCAAACTTTCATATGTAGAATTATTTGAAGTGATTTGGTTTTCAAAGCAATCATAGGTTTCAATGATCACTGTTTCTCCAGATTTCATATTCAAAATTGGAGCATGCTCTTTACTAAAAGCATATATTGGCTGTGAACGGTTAATAATGTGAGACATGATATCCTCCCTACTTTCCTTCTTCTTTCGATCTAAGCCCGTTTATTCCTCTTTAATTTAAACAAAGCCTCCAGAGATTCCTTCCTAAATGCTGAAAAAGTTCTTTTCTCACGTAAAAACCCCAAGTAGTAGTACACTGCCACTTGGGGTTTTATTGTTATTTTACCGATACATTTTTATCTTCAGGATCAATAACATTATTCATATAATTCTTTCCCCATTCGTACATAGAATCGAGAATTGGCATTAGTGTTTCTCCTTGTTTTGTCAATGAATATTCAACCTTCGGAGGCACAACAGGGTACACTTTTCTCTCTACAATAAGGTCTTCTTCTAACTCGCGTAATTGATTAACAAGCATTCTTTGAGTAATGCCTGGCATAAGTGCTTTTAGCTCCCCAAAACGCTTTGTTCCCTCTTTGCCTAAGTGCCATAAAATAAGCATTTTCCATTTACCACCGATAACCGAAAGGGTTAATTCTTTTTCACAGTTAAACGTCTTATCATTCATACGTGACACTTAACCACCTCCAATTTTTACATAGAATAGCACATAGTATACTTTTTGTCACTATGTAAGAAAAAAGTGCGTACTTTATAAAGTTTAATATACATATTACACTAATGTTGTACCGCTATTAATGGAATCATGGGTGAAGTTACCGGTAGATTTACATAAACCGTTGGAAACATTAGTACGGTAAGCTTAATTTTAAATAAGGGAGTGGGAATATAAATGGAATTACAATTAGCACTTGATTTAGTCAATATCCCAGAAGCAATTGAATTGATAAAAGAAGTTGAGGATCATATTGATATCGTTGAAATTGGAACACCAGTTGTGATCAATGAGGGCCTTCGTGCTGTGAAGGAAGTTAAAGCAGCATACCCTAACTTAAAGGTTCTAGCTGACCTTAAAATTATGGATGCAGCTGGTTATGAAGTGATGAAAGCTTCTGAAGCAGGAGCAGATATTGTAACAATTCTTGGTGCAGCTGAAGATATGTCAATTAAAGGTGCGGTTGAAGAAGCGAAAAAGCAAGGGAAAAAGATTCTTGTTGATATGATTGCTGTAAAAGATCTTGCTGGCCGTGCAAAGGAAGTAGACGCTTTAGGCGTTGACTATATTTGTGTACACACAGGTTATGACCTTCAAGCAGTTGGTAAAAATTCATTTGAAGATCTTCAAACAATTAAAAGTGTTGTAAAGAACGCAAAAACTGCTATCGCAGGCGGAATTAAATTAGATACTCTTGCTGAAGTAATTAACGTACAACCAGATCTTGTTATTGTTGGTGGCGGTATTACTGGTCAAGAAGATAAAAAGGCTGCAGCGGCAAAAATGCAACAAATGATTAAAGAAAATGTATCAGTAGGGTAACGCAGGAATGCAAACGACCCAATATCTAACTAAAATTCTAAATGAACTTCAGCAATCTTCAAGCCTTATTTTAGATGAAGATGCTGAAAAATTGGTTAATGGGATTTTAGGAGCCAAGAAGGTTTTTGTTGCAGGAGCTGGTAGGTCAGGATTCATGGGAAAATCCTTTGCAATGCGAATGATGCATATGGGAATTGATGCATATGTTCCTGGTGAAACCACCACACCTAATTTTGAAAAAGATGATATTTTAATCATCGGGTCTGGCTCAGGAGAAACGAAAAGCTTAGTTTCGATGGCTTAAAAAGCCCACAACATAGGCGGTAAAATTGCTGCTGTCACGATAATCCCAGAATCTACAATTGGACAATTAGCTGATTTTACAATCAAAATGCCTGGATCGCCGAAAGACCAATCTGAAGGCGATTATCAAACGATTCAACCTATGGGATCCCTTTTTGAACAAACTTTGTTACTTTTCTATGATGCTATTATCTTGAGGTTCATGGAGAAAAAGGGGTATGATACAAATAAGATGTATGGCAAACATGCCAATCTTGAATAATAGGTATGTGAAGACCGCAATCTTTTACTTGCGGTCTTCAGTATGACTACATAAAAATTTGTATAAGGAATGATGATATGACTTCATTAAAAGGGAAAAATGCTGTAATTACAGGAGCAGGCAGAGGAATTGGACGAGCAACTGCCATTGCTTTAGCAAAAGAAGGAGTTAATCTTGGATTAATCGGATTAACTATGTCAAATCTTGAAAAACTTACAACTGAATTAGAGCAATACGATATCACAATTTCTGCTGCAACAGCTGATGTTTCTGACCTTGAAGCAGTTACTCATGCTGTAGAGCATATCAAATCGGAACTAGGTTCTATTGATATATTAGTGAACAATGCTGGTATTGCTAAATTTGGTGGCTTCCTTGACTTATCTCCTGAAGAGTGGGAAAACATTATTCGAGTTAATTTAATGGGTGTTTATAATGTAACAAGAGCTGTGTTACCTGATATGCTTGAGAAAAACTCCGGAGATATTGTTAATATTTCTTCAACAGCTGGCCAAAAAGGAGCTCCTGTAACAAGTGCATACAGTGCATCTAAATTTGCTGTGTTAGGGTTAACAGAATCACTCATGCTTGAAGTAAGAAAGAAAAACATTCGTGTAACAGCTTTAACACCAAGTACTGTTGCAACAGACTTAGCAGTAGAAACAAATTTAATAAGTGGAAATCCAGAGAATGTAATGCAGCCTGAAGATCTGGCAGAACTACTTGTAGCTGGATTAAAGCTTAATCCAAGAGTTGTTCTTAAGGGTGCGGGATTGTGGTCGACTAACCCTTAAAAATAGGAAGTTAAACGAAAAAGGATCTATTTCTAAATGGAAATAGATCCTTTACATATTATTGGGAATTAATTCGTTTTTGAAAAATATATTGAAGGTCATGAAGGCCATTTCCAAGTAAATTTACTGCCACGTTTGTCTTCATTACTCTCATGATGACCATTTCAAAGCAAAATTTCTGCCACGTTGGTCTTCATTACTCCCATGATGACCATTTCCGAACAAATTTTCTGCTATGATGGTCTTATTACTCCCATGATGACCATTTCCGAATAAAATATCTGCCACGTTGGTCTTCATTACTCTCATGATGACCATTTCAAAGCAAAATTTCTGCCACGTTGGTCTTCATTACTCCCATGATGACCATTTCCGAACAAATTTTCTGCTATGATGGTCTTCATTACTCCCATGATGACCATTTCCGAATAAAATATCTGCCACGTTGGTCTTCATTACTCTCATGATGACCATTTCAAAGCAAAATTTCTGCCACGTTGGTCTTCATTACTCCCATGATGACCATTTCCGAGTAAATTTACTGCAACCGTGGTCTTCATTCCGCCAGTGAAGACCATCTCCAAGTAAGATAGTTGAAACCGCGGTGTCTTTTAATATGAAAAGCCAAATCAAAATGATTTGGCCTTTCCCATATTAAACGTGTGATACAACAAACTCTGCTTCACCAGACAGCTGGTATTCTCCAACTCCATGTGGAAGAACAAAATGTGTTCCTTTTTCAATTAAGAAAACATGATCATCTACTGTAATTGTTCCTTTTCCTGCCGTTACACTAACCTGTAAGAAATCATGCTGAAGTGTCAATGATGCCTCGCCACTCAACTTCCAATGATAGACTGTGAAATATTCGGCCTCTACTAATTTCTTCTCGGTAAGATCACCTACAATCCTTTCACTTTGCGCTGTTTCATAATCCTGGTGAGGGACTGTCGTCACTTCTATTGAACGATCTAAATGTAGGTCACGCTTTTGACCATTAGCATCAGTGCGATCATAATCATAAACGCGATAAGTAATATCAGAGCTTTGCTGTGTTTCTAAAATGACAATTCCTTTACCGATTGCATGAATGGTGCCACTTGGTACATAAACAAAATCACCCGCTTTTACTTTTTTACGACGTAAAAATGAATCCCATTCTTGATTTTGAAGCATCTTTTCAAGCTCTTTTTTTGATTTTGCATGGTGTCCTAAAACAAGCTCGGCACCTTCCTCTGCACTGAGAACATACCAGCACTCTGTTTTTCCATAAGGAACACCTTCTACTTCTCGTGCATAATGATCATCTGGATGAACCTGAACAGATAAATCTGCATTCGCATCTAAAATTTTAACAAGCAAAGGATATTCTTCATTATTAGATGCATTTTTATTAAATAGCTCTCCGTGTTCTTCCCAAGCTTCCTCTAATGTTTTTCCTGCTAAAGGTCCATTCTTGATAACACTTGGACCATTTGGATGTGCAGAGATTACCCAAGCTTCCCCAGTTTTTTCATTGGGAATTTTATACCCAAATTCAGTTTGCAGCTTTTGGCCACCCCAAATTCTTTCTTGAAAAACAGGCTCTAAAAATATTGGCTCTTTATACATACACTACCTCCAATATGGTACTCTACTTTATTTTATTTCTTCTAATACCGCTATTGCTTCGTTCTTAGAAGCTACTTTTAATAGTTGATTTCTAAACTCTTCATCCATTAACTTACGAGAAAGCATTTGTAAAATTTTCAGATGTGCGTCTCCAGCATTTTCTTCAGGTACAGCTATCATAAAAATAAGTTTTGCGTCCGTACCGTCAAGGCTTCTCCAATCAACACCCTCACGCTTGATTCCAAAAGCAACAGCAGGTCGTTTTACTGCATTTGACTTACCATGTGGAATCGCAATATTCATTCCAAGACCTGTTGAGCTTTGAGCTTCACGATTTAAAATTGCTTGTTTAAAATCTTCCTTAGAATCTAAGATACCTTGTGAATTGAATGTTTCGATTAATTCATCAATAACATCATCACGAGTTGTTCCAGCAAGATTTATATGAATTAAATCTTCACTTGTAATATCCACCAATTTTTTTATTACTAGTTCCTCAGCTTTTTCAGGTGGTGTTGGAGCACTTTCCATTTTCCCCTTACCACTAGTTGCACTTTCTACATCTTTTTTCAAAAAGTTAACCATAAATGCAGTAACAAGAACACCTACAATGGCTGCGATAAAGAACATTACAACATTATCTACTGCTCCTAAAACCGCAACGATAGGACCACCGTGTGCTACTTTGTCACCAACATTACCAAGCATCGCAATAACAGATCCAACAACTGAACCTGCAACAATACTAGGAATAACACGAAGTGGATCTTGCGCTGCAAAAGGAATTGCCCCTTCTGTAATACCAAAAAGGCCCATTGTAAATGATGCTTTACCAGCTTCCCTTTCGTTAGGAAGGTATTTTTTCTTATTCATTAATGTTGCAAGACCCATCCCAATTGGTGGAATACAAATTGCTACTGCAATTGGTCCCATAATTTCATAGTTTCCTTCAGCAATCATGGCAGAGCCGAATAAGAATGCTACTTTATTAAATGGTCCACCCATATCAACTGCAATCATCGCACCAAGGATGACTGCCAATAAAATAGAACTAGCTCCTTGCATTCCAGCAAGCATTGATGTTAAACCTTCAAAGATTTGCGCCACTGGGGCACCGATCACGAAAATAAATAAAAGTCCAACGATAACAGATGAGAAGATCGGAATAAATATGATCGGCATAACTGGCTGTACCGCTTTTGGAACCTTGATTTTCTTAATAGCGAGTGCAAGATAACCTGCTAAGAAACCTGCGATAATTCCTCCGATAAAACCAGCACCAGCTTCACTTCCATAAAAGCTACCATTCGCTGCAATATACCCACCAATCATACCTGGAACTAAACCTGGACGGTCAGCTATACTAACAGCTATAAAACCAGCTAATATTGGAATCATGAACATAAATGATGTTGCACCAAGTGTTTCAATTTGCTTCCAAATGGAATCTTCAGGAATCACAATTCCACCTGGTGTTTGTTGACCACCTAGAGTTAAAGCTAATGCAATCAACAGTCCCCCTACAACGATGAATGGAACCATATACGATACACCGTTCATTAAATGCTTATAAATCGGATTTTCTTTTTGCTTACTCTTTTGCTTGATTTCTTCTGCAGACTTTAAGTCGGGTCTGTATAGTGGCACATCACCACTTTGAATTTTTTCAATTAATTCTTTTGGCTTACGAATCCCATCCTGTACGCCTGTAACGATTACTTTTTTACCAACAAAGCGATCCTTTGATACCTCTTTATCAGCAGCAATAATAATTCCGTCTGCTTCTGCAATATCTTGATCAGTTAAGGCATTTTCAACACCAATTGATCCTTGTGTTTCAACTTTAATATCAACACCTAATTCTTCGCCTGCTTTTTGTAGATTTTCAGCAGCCATATATGTATGAGCAATACCGACTGGGCATGCTGTGACAGCTAAGATCTTCATGTACCTTTCCTCCTAAGAATGTTTTTTGTAATTGCTTACATTCATTGTAATGGGAATTCAGTCATGAATTGATTTTTGTTTTTACCACAACTTCCGGTAAAAATAAATTATTACCAGAAGTTTATTAAAGAAAGTTGTTTATTTTAACTTCTCCAAGAACTCTTTTACATTCTTTGATTCTTTTAGAGATTGGATAAGCGACGGAGTCTCACTATAACCTACAATTTGTCCAACAGCATGGCGATTTAGTTTTGGATCCCCAGTTGTAATGGCTAGCATGAACACGATGGAAACTTGTTCACTTCCCCAATCTAAAGGCTCTTTTAGAAGAGCAATGGCTATAGCTGATCTATTAACCATTGTTGGACTACCATGTGGAATAGCTATAGATCCACCAATGGATGTTGTAGATTTTCTTTCTCTTAGAAGCGCACTATGTATAAACTCTTTATGAACGAAACCTTTCTCATATAGTACATTTCCTAGCATTTCAATAACTTGAAAAGGATGTTCCTTATCCACATGTAAATGAACTAAATCACCTCTAACTAATTGTGTTAGAACTTTTTCTTTACTTCCCGCTTGCTGGTGATTTTCCATTTCAGTTAAAAATTGATTTAGCTTGTCCTTATCCTTTCCTTCTAATAAAGGAGAAATTGTGATATAAGGAATATCCACCTTTTCTAACTCTACTGTAGAAATGATGAAATCAACTTTATGATTCTGCAAATAATCACGTAATTCAGCTTTTCCAATACAAGCAGAAACTTGTATATCCTGGTAATGTTGCTCAATTTTAGCCTGCAATAAATGAGACATCCCAACACCCATATGACAAACAATTAATGTTCTTCGTTGTTTCTCTCGACTTTCTTTTAATCGCTCGATTGAAGCTTGAAAATGAAGAACCAAGTAAGCTGCCTCATCCTCAGGAACTTCCAATTCATAGGTTTCTTTTATTTCATTCAAAGCTAGCAAAACCATATTAAATAAATAAGGATACATTTTTTTGATATTCGGGAGTAGTGGATTTGTAATAGGAAAGCCGTACTTAATTCGGTTAATAACCGAATGCACATGGACGATTAATCCACTTTTTAAGATCTCATCCTTTTCAAAGGGAAATAACGTAATACTACTAAGCTTTGTTGTTAAGTCAGAAATAATATTTAATAAAAGTTCATTTTTAATAAAGGGATCCTCTATAATATCATTTTTTCTTTTCCCACTAATCAAATGCCATGTAAAGTAGATTCGCTCATCTTCAGGAAATTTAATTCGAAAAACAGCTTCTAATTGTTCAAAAAAGGATAACGCATATTTGTATTCTTTGTAAGAATATACAGCCTCCTTTTCCTTATTAGGAACAGTTACAGGAGATTTCTGCCTTGTTCTTTTCATCATTATAAGTGCATGAACAAGTAAACTCTCCATCGCAGCATCGGTAAAAGCAATCGAATATTTATGCTGTAATTCATTTAGGGCATTTTTAACGGTTGCTATCTCATAGGGTAAAAAAAGCTCAAGAACGTAATTTTTATGATCCGATAAGGAAGAAAGAAGTTCTGTTAAATGCGCCAAAGCACTACGTTTTTGCAGTTCAGATCCTTGAACAATATTACCTAGTCTTGGTTTAGAGATGAGCTCTAATTGATAGTTTGTAAGCCAATCAGCAATGGTATCTAATTCTTTTTTTATGGTTACTTTGGGAACATAATACTTCTTAGATAGTTCCTGCAATGTAATAGCTTTATTACTTACCAATAAATGATAGGCCATTTCGATAAAACGATCTTCCTGAGTTTTCGGTTCAGTAGATAGTAGCTTTTGAAAAATTTCAGACATATCGTGGTCTTGTGTCTCAAGTGTAATCCCTATACCTGGTTGCCGTTTTATAAAAGTATTAGGGTATTCAGCAAGAAGATCTTCGATTATGCTCAAGTCATTACGAACCGTTTTTTCCGAACATCTTAATTGACCTGACAAATCTACTATATTTAAAGTTTGTCCGTTTTGTACTAATAAAGTTCTTAGTAATTCCTTTTGTCGATCATTCACGTTCATGGTTGCACCTCGCTCAGATATTCAATCAGTAGTGTAGCTTATTGCGACCTATAATTCAATCATTCGTAAACTCGGAAAAAAATGAAAACCAAAAGAGTTGCCTTCAAAATATGAAAAGCAACTCTTTGATCTTATAGTGAACATGTGCTAAGAATAAAAGAATCTATTAGTTTCCATTCTTCTTATCAATTGTTTCTCTAATTTTTTCATTTCCTTCGTCAACATATTCACGATATTCCTGATTTCCACTATCTACACTTTCCCTATACAGTCTATTTCCTGTATCCACAGCATAACGCCATTTTTCATTTCCATAATCTACAATCGTTGAAAACATTTTTGATGCAGGGTGATCATAATCATCGAATCTCTCTTTTAAATAAGCTTGTGCTTCCTTCAAACGCTCTTTCTCACGTATGCTCTTTTCTTTCATACTCTCTTTTGTGTCAAAAGCTAGCTTCTTTTTTTCTTCCTTCAATTTGAATGCCTGCTCTTTACCAGCTTCTTTCCACTCCAGCCATTTTTTCTGGATTTCTTCATACTGAGCCCTCATATATTTCTTCAGTTCCTGCTCTGAATTAACATATGTGAACTCACCATTCCCTGCAGCTGCCACTTCTTTTAAAAGAGTTTGACCTTCATTATCAACATCGAACCCAATAATATTAACAACTGTTTGAATATCTGCTGAAACTAGGTTTTTAGCTTCTTGCACTGGATCTCCATTACATGTTTCAATTCCATCACTCACAACGTATACAACTACATCATCAGCATTTTCAGGGATATCAGACTTTACAGATTGTAACCCAAGTGCAATCGGTGTCCAACCAACAGGCTTTACCTGACTTAGTGCCTTTTGAAAGGCATTTTCATCAAAACTGGCATTATATAAGTTGCCAGAACTACTACACGAAGCTTTTTTATCAGCTTCACTATTTGATCCTGCATGACCGTATACACGTAACGAAATGGTTGCATTCTCCGGTACTTGCTTAGCAAATTCCAAAACAGCTTCCTTTGCAGCATCCATTCTCGTTTTACCTCCCACTTTTGCTGCCATACTTCCACTTGCATCTACTAAAATAGCATAATGAGCTGTTTTCAAAGTAGGATTATCCACAGTTTCATCTGGACGTTCAATTGAAACATCAACCGTTGAATCAAAAGTAAGCATTGTTTGCATTTCTTCATGATAATCTTCAGCAAATAAATATAAAAGCTCCTCCATATATTGCTCTTCTGTGAGATTATCAGGTAATTGATCGAGCGCTTCCTTCACTTTCGCTTCATCATATTGTTCACCACTAAAAACTCCAGGTTTTCGAAGCATTTCCTTTTCTACGTCTGTTAGCTCACGATCTAAATCTTCCATTTCATAATAGCTTGCTTCCTTAGGTGTATATGTTTCTTCTTTTTCACTGTCATTTTTTTGTTCTGTTTCCTTTGGTTCAGCATCTGTTTGTGCCGACTGGCTACCATCACCAGAAGAACAAGCTGTCAGCATGAACGATAATATCGCTAAACCAATCAATAGCCTCTTCATTTACTCTCTCTCCTTCCACCCTGTAACAAAATAACAATGATTACATATTACTGTATTTTTCGGTGGAATTTTCCTATCTTTAGAAAAAGAGGAAATAAGTATGATAGATAATTTTTTAGGTAATTAGGATTAGGTCTTAAGAAATCATTTCCTTCATTTTGCTTTTTTAAAAAACAGAAAACAGCCACAACCTCTTAATTCCCAAGAGATTGTGGCTGTGCTTCAACTAATTCATCACTTTAAACGAACATGCTTAACCCAAGTGATAGCCATTAGCATATTACCGGCTAAATTCATATGTAAGCCGTCTATCCTAATTGAGCTTGTAAGTAAGTTAAGATGAAATGTCGTAAACACCCCTTAATGTTAACTGCACTTTAAAAGAATCAAGTCTAAGGTGTTCACTTAAACTTTCTTTTTTAACAGCGATTTTCCTGATTTCTCCAGCTGATAAGTCAAAATAATTACCATTAAATTTGCAGTCTACAGATACTAAATCCAATTCACCGAGGTTTGTCCCGATTACCCTTGTATCGGGACTGAAGCTTGCTCATAACACCGTGGTTTGTCCCGATTATCCTTGTATCGGGACTGAAGCTTGCTCATAACGCCGTGGTTTGTCCCGATTACCCTTGTATCGGGACTGAAGTTTGCTCGTAACACCGTGGTTTGTCCCGATTACCCTTGTATCGGGACTGAAGCTTGCTCATAACACCGTGGTTTGTCCCGATTACCCTTGTATCGGGACTGAAGCTTGCTCATAACACCGTGGTTTGTCCCGATTACCCTTGTATCGGGACAGAAACTTGCTCGTACTACCAAGTTATGTCCCGATTACCCTTGTATCGGGACTGAGGCTTGCTCATAACGCCGAGGTTTGTCCCGATTACCCTTGTATCGGGACTGAAGCTTGCTCATAACACCGTGGTTTGTCCCGATTACCCTTGTATCGAGACAGAAGCTTGCTCATAACACCGTGGTTTGTCCCGATTCTCCTTGTATCGGGACTGAAGCTTGCTCATAACGCCGTGGTTTGTCCCGATTCTCCTTGTATCGGGACTGAAGCTTGCTCATAACGCCGAGGTTTGTCCCGATTCTCCTTGTATCGAGACAGAAGCTTGCTCATACTACCAAGTTATGTCCCGATTACCCTTGTATCGGGACTGAAGCTTGCTCATAACGCCGAGGTTTGTCCCGATTCTCCTTGTATCGGGACTGAAGCTTGCTCATACTACCAAGTTATGTCCCGATTACCCTTGTATCAGGACTGAAGCTTGCTCATAACACCGTGGTTTGTCCCGATTACCCTTGTATCGGGACAGAAACTTTCTCGTACTACCAAGTTCTGTCCCGATTACCCTTGTATCGGGACAGAAGCTATAAATGCTAATTTAATAATGAACAAAGATGATTACATAAAAATGTACAGTTTTGTGATGTACATGCATACTTAGTTTGAGGTGGAGAGAATGCATGTACAGCTAGATTTAACGACAGAGATAGAAGTAAAAAGTCTAGAAGATTTACCAAAGTTAAAATTTCTAATGGAGAGCTTAAACATGAAAATAAATAAAAGTAAGATAGGGCGAGAATTGGGAGTAGATCGGAGGACTGTGGATCGATATTTAAATGGAAAGGGGCCAAGTAAAACCCGTAATAGAAAATCTAGAATAGATGAGTTATATGAAGTTATATCAGACTTACTCTCAAAGGATTCAATACAAACTTTTTACTACAAGAGAGTTCTTTGGGAGTACTTAAAGGATAACCATAGTTTGAACTGTTCCCAGTCATCTTTCCGACGATACATATCAAACAAACCTGAGTTCCAAGCATATTTTACCGATGGTAAAAGAACTCAAGCTGCACAATCTGTTGTTCGTTATGAAACCCCTCCGGGGGAACAGGCTCAATTCGACTGGAAGGAGAACATAAAATACATAACGTGTGATGGGGAGATTATACACGTTAATGTAGGAGTGTTGGTGTTAGGAAATTCAAGGTTTAAGTCTTATGGTTTAACCATATCCAAATCACAAAGTATATTAATGTCCTTTTTAATGGAGTGCTTTGAAGCAATTGGTGGAGTACCAAAGATCATTTTAACGGACAATATGAAAACAGTAATGGATGAACATAGAACAGAGTATTCAAAAGGAGTGGTTAATGAACGATTTGAACAGTTTGCCAGTGATAGTGGATTTGAAATCAAACCTTGTATTGCAGGAAGGCCAAGGACAAAAGGGAAAGTAGAGAGTATTATGAAGCTCTTAGATGAGATTCATGCTTATCAGGGGAAATTCACTTACGAAGGACTTCACCAATTTGTACAAAAGCTTTGTGAACGCCATAATCAAAGTTTTAATCAAGGAAATAGAAAGATTCCAATACTTGCTTTAAAACAAGAAAAGAGTCACTTACTCCCCCTACCAAGGAAAGAAATAAGAGACTCTTATAAGATCAAACACAAGCTTGTAAAGGTTAACCCTGCGAGCATGATTACGTACAAATCAAACCAGTATTCAGTACCAGCTGAATACAAAGGGAAAACCGTTGGTTTACAAGTCTATGACGATCACATACATGTATATTATAACACGGATTTGATCGCTCAACATCGAATCAGTAATAAGGTGTTGAATTATAAGGAAGAACATTATACAGACGTATTGTCACGGGGAATGCCAGACTATCCTGATATTGATGAGCTAGCTAAAAAGAATCTACTGGCAATGGATGAGGTGTATAAAATTGAATAGTAGTTATCAACAATTAGTAAGTAATTTAGAATATTTAAACTTAAAACAGATGATTACTCATCTTAACGATACCATTGATTTTAGTACCAAGAATGAATTATCTCTCGTTGACACATTGATGAAATTAACGAACTATGAAATAGATGTTCGTGAGAAAACAATGATAAATTCAATGGTTAAGGTGGGGGCTTTTCCCCACCGTAAAGAGATAAATGAGTTTAACTTTGATTTTCAACCAACGATAAATAAACAACAAATTCTTGATTTTCTTTCTCTGCGTTTTATCGAAGATAAACAGAATATTATCTTCATGGGAACTAGTGGTGTTGGCAAAACTCACTTAGCGACTTCGATTGGAATCGCTGCAGCCAAAAAACGAACAAGTACCTATTTTATTAAATGTAATGAACTTATCTTAAACTTGAAAAAGGCAAAGCTAGAAAATCGCTTAGAGTCTCGATTAAAGCACTATGGGAAATATAAATTACTAATTATTGATGAAATTGGTTACCTTCCAATTGACAAAGAAGATGCCAAACTATTCTTTCAGCTAATTGATTTGAGATATGAAAAGAAAAGTACAATCTTAACTACAAACATTAGCTTTAAAGAGTGGGATGCGGTGTTCCAGGATTCTAAATTAGCGAATGCAATATTAGATCGTGTATTACACCACGCAACAGTTGTCAATATTGTTGGTCCCTCTTATAGAATTAAGGATCATTTACAAAAAGAAGATGATGATTAATTTTGTACATTCTTAAACGATCAAAATTGTACATCGTTAGCTTGACATTTACAGAAGCTTGCTCAAACTACCGAGGTTTGTCCCGATTACCCTTGTATCGAGACAGAAGCTTGCTCATAACACCGTGGTTTGTCCCGATTACCCTTGTATCGGGACTGACGCTTGCTCATAACGCCGAGGTTTGTCCCGATTCTCCTTGTATCGAGACAGAAGCGTACTCCTACCACCAAGTTATGTCCCGATTCCACTTGAATCGGGACATAACTTTGCTCATAACACCGGTTGTGTCCCGATTCCACTTGGATCGAGACTAAAATTTGCTCCTACTATTTCACACACCAACCTGCTATGAACACAATATGATGGACCGCCGTTAAAATCTAAAAAGTGGATCTACTTCACATAATTACAAAGCTTACCAATCTTCTCTACCTCCACAGTCACTACATCTCCTGATTTCATAGGACAACTCCCTGATGGAGAGCCTGTAGCTAAAACATCACCTGGCTCTAATGTCATGACCTGTGAAATCCAGCTAATAAGAAATGGTATGGAGAATGACATTTGATTTGTGTTGCCATTTTGTACAACCTGATCGTTTAATGTTGTAACGATTTGCAAATTAGTTGGATCTAAACCTGTCACAATCCACGGACCTAAAGGGCCAAATGTATCAAAGCCTTTTGCACGTGTAAATTGCGGATCTGTTTTTGTAAGATCTCTTGCGGTAACATCATTAAAAATAGTACAGCCGAAAACATAATCCAATGCTTCTTCTTCTTTTATGTTTTTCCCACGTTTTCCAATGATAAGAGCAACTTCGCCTTCCAGTTCTACTTGTTTTGTTAATTTGTTAGAAGGAAGTATGATATCTCCGCCGTTAGGAATTAAGGAAGACGCAGGTTTTAAGAACAAAAAAGGTTCTTTGAGGTTAGCTTGTCCTCCAGTTTCTTTTGCATGTTCTGTATATGTCCAGCCGAAATTAACCACTTTTTGTGGTACAACCGGCTCTAAAATTTTCACATCACCAATGTTAAGTCTTACACCATCAAATGTTATTTCATCATTTATTATTTCAGTGAATGAATTAGTTAATTGTAAGATCTCTCCATCTTCAATGATCCCATAATATACCTTCTCATCAGGACTAAGATAACGTACGATTGTTTGTGTTTTTTGCCCTAGCTTCATTCTTGTACCAGCTCCAGTTGTAAAATGTACTTGCTAAACTAAATTAGTTCTATATCTCTTGTTAGAAGAAATTTGTCAAAAATCTGAATAAGCTTATTATGTAATGATATTCTCTGAATAACTCTATGTACAATGTATTATTCAATAAAAAAGAGTATTAATCCTTTCTTGGATTAATACTCTTTTATTTACTCCACCGAGCTTATTAGTATATTATTCAGTCTCCGCTTCAGTAATACTATCCTGTTCAGTAATAACCGGATTTCTATTAATATAATCATACTGTGAACGATCAACAGGGACAAAACCTTCAGGAGTGTAGAAGCGTAAAAGATCACCTTCTACAACTTTATCAGAATAACCTAGTTTCGTTTCAATGATTTCCTTCAGTTGTTTTGCTTCTTCAGTTGCTTCAATCTCAGTACCAGTAGTTGAGTCATAATATTTACCACCAGTGTAAGTGATTTCTGGACCTACGAAATCTCCATTTCTAAATGGTACAAGCTCATCATGGTCTTTTGATAATAAGTCAGTACCAAATTGCATATATGGTTTTGATTCAATTCCCAGTAAGTGCATTAAAGTTGGAAGTAAGTCTATTTGACCGCCATATTGATGCATTGTACCGCCTTCTGTACCAGGTACATGAATTAATAAAGGTACCCGTTGCAGTCCAGTACTTTCAAATGGTGTAATTTCTTTATTTAATACTTTTGACATCGCATCATTATGATTTTCTGAAATACCATAATGATCACCGTACATGATAACAACAGTGTTGTCATATAGACCAGATTCCTTCAAATAATCAAAGAACTCTTTTAAAGCCTCATCAGCATAACGTGCTGTCTGGAAATACTGATCAACAGACGCATCACCAGTTGTATGCTGTTCAATTGTTGCTAGTTCTTGATTCATCTTATAAGGGAAATGGTGAGTTACTGTTATAAACTTTGTATAAAATGGCTGTGGCAATGATTCAAGCAAAGGCTGTGATTGTTTTAAAAACGGCTTATCCATTAATCCATACTCTGCAAGATCCTCTGAATTCAATGAATAATAACTTGAATCAAAGAATTTGTCATAGCCGAATGATTTATAAATTTCATCACGATTCCAGAACGATCCTTTATTTCCGTGGAACACAGCTGATGTGTAACCATGCTGACCTAAAATAGCAGGAGCAGCTTGATACGTGTTCATGCCTTTTAATGAAAATGCAGATCCTTGTGGTAATCCGAACAAGGAATTTTCTAACATAAATTCAGCATCAGCTGTTTTCCCTTGAGCTGTTTGATGAAAGAAATTATCAAAATACAGGATATTTTCACTTCTAGTTAAAGAGTTCAGGAATGGAGTTACTTCTTCACCATGAAGCTTATAATCAATTAAGAAATTCTGAATTGATTCAAGGTGGAAGTAAACAACGTTCATTCCTTTTGCAGCACCGAAATATTCTGGGTTAGGAGCTGCGTAATTTGTGCTTTTATAATTCAGTACTTCAGTAACATCATCTGAATCTGCCATCGCACGCTTTGCTGATACATTGGCACTGAGTACAGCATCATAAATTGTATAGTTATACATCCCAAGATATTTAACAATGTAGTTACGATCGAACGTTCTTGTTAATAATTGCGGACGATCTTTTTCAGCTAATCCAAGGTTAACTGAAATGATTAAGATGGCTGCTATAAATACAGTTGCCACACTTCTGCGTTTTATATTTACAGCGGTAATCCCCTTCTTTTTACCATATAATCCTAGGGCTAGAACAATTAGTGTGTCCAAGAATAATAAGATATCATAAGGCTTTAAAAGTGAGGATACACTACCACTAACATCACCAAAATTTTGCGTCTGCGTTAATGTTGGAATTGTAATAAAGTCACTAAAGAATCGATAATACACAACATTAGCAAATAACAAAAAGCTCAAAATAAAATCAAAAACAACGAGCCATAAAAATTTTCTTTTCGTTGACAATAGAGATAAACCTAAGAATAAAAGGACTGAGCCTAGTGGATTTAAAAATAAAAGAAACTCTTGCAAACTATTATCTAAGCCTAATTTAAATTCTGTTTGTTGTACTATATATGTTTTAATCCATAATAAGACAACAGCTAAAAAGAAAAGACTCAGATGACTTTTTTGAATTTTATTAAACATCTTTACTTTCACCTCACGGTTGTCTACTTTTCTTAAAATAAATGTTTTTGGGTTTGCTTAACATTCAACTATTCTATAAAACATTGTAAAGAAAGTAAAGTAACTTTGGATTTATTGTAAACCAAATTCGTCTATTTTTTCACAAAGATGTAACTTCCATTATTAGAATGACCAATGAAACTGAAATAAGCAGTACATATTATAGGTATCTTTTGGCATAACAAAAGTAAAAAAGGTTGGAGGTAGTAAAAGTGAAAGTTCTATCAATGATTCAGCCTTGGGCTAGTCTTTTTACTCTCGGAGAGATCCAATATGAAACAAGGTCATGGAACACGAAATATCGTGGTCCCCTAGCCATTCATACAAGCAAAAAAATAGATAAAACAGCAACTAACCAAGATACAATTAGGACATTGCTGAGTAAGCATGGATTAACAAATGATCTTCTTCCAACTGGCTCAATTATTGCTGTCTGTATGCTTGAAAATTGTATAAAAGTAACTGAAAATAATCAGTCTTGGGCCATTTTAGAAGATGGGACAATTGTATCAGGCAATGACTATTTATTAGGCGATTATAGAGAGGGAAATTATGCTTGGATTGTTCAGAATATAAAAATGTTGGACCAATCTATCCCAGCTAAAGGACAGCTTGGATTATGGGAATATGATATAAAATAAAACATGATGACGATATTTTCTTACATGAATGTCGTTTTCTTCTATAATAATTCTTTTTTTTGAAGTTAGAGGAAATTAATTTCTATTATTCAGTCATATAGTAATTTACAATTTTAGTATTTATTTGTAAAATAATATTTCGATACCATTTATTTTTAATTAAAGGAGTTATACTGTTGAATAGTTCAATCTCTAGATACTCTAATGAAAAAACTGAATTAATTAATAGAATTAGCTCCCACAAAAATGAACTAATTGCTATAGGTTTAGCCAAAGGCTTAAATCATCCTTTAACTATTTCTCAGAGTCAAAAGCTTGATAAATTGATCCTTCAATATCAAAAATTAATGGGTATTGATAATGAAACAAGCGACCAATAGCTCTTAAATATACCCTCATTACGTATCGCCACTTTTCTTAAATTCTACATTTGAAATACAAAAATATTTTTTTCTACATTAAATACATATTTATTTTTGCATTTCCTCATTTAACATATTCAAAGTCAACCATATCTAAAAATAATCTTATTTTATAATTATTATAAAATAAGTTTCATTCAAAAGTAATTTATGATAAAATTTTAAAGCAAGTACTATCATGCATAATATGATGTAACAACCTATATAGTTGGTAATAAAAGAAATACTTTTTTGTGACTAATTTTTTTAGATATTGGAGGTTTTATATATATGAATGAAGCGATTGGATTAGTGGCAATTAGAGAAGTAACGAGAGACGAGTTTCTTGTCTTGGCTCAAGATGGGGCTCGTGAGTTGTTTGGACTAGAACAATATAAAGTCTTTGATGGAAAGAAAGGTGCAGAGCAATTTCATTTTGTCTATGACATGGGAACACACCGTTGTTACTTAATAGACAAAGATACGTGCTATGAATTGGTCACATCCTTCTATTGTGGTGAAAGTAAACCATCAATCATTGAAAACTTAAAAAACATAGCTCTATCAATTAAATAATGGAACAATCTAGTTTGAAACAAAGGGGGACTCACAAATGAGTTCCTCTTTTTTGTTGTGGAAAAATCACACATATATTTCTACCCAAAATGGACTATTACTATTATAACTGGTATTAATTTACGATTGCTCACTTTTTATAGCTGCTTGATCCTTATTTAGTATAAAAATTTACTCCAAACAAAAAATAACAATATGTTGGTGATCAGGAGGAAAATATGAGCAATATGAAAAAGAAGAAACAAACATCTATTCTTTTAGTTTTTCTTATAAGTACAATGATTTTAACACTTCAGGAAAGCAATACTAATGCCTTTACAAATCAAGCAATTCAGCGGGGAGCAGTGGGCGATGATGTTATTGAATTGCAATCTCGTCTAAAATATATTGGATTTTACAAAGGAGAAATTGATGGTGCTTTTGGTTGGGGAACCTACTGGGCGCTTCGAAATTTTCAGTCTGAATTCGGACTCAATGTTGATGGGATAGCAGGTTTGAAAACGAGGCAAAAACTTGTTAAAGTAACAAAATATGATTACTCTAAAGGAGCAGGACAAGGACAAGCTCAAAAATCAACAGCTATAAATGTACCATCAGGATATTCCCAAAATGATATTCAACTTATGGCAAACGCTGTTCATGGAGAAGCACGCGGAGAACCATATATTGGACAAGTTGCGGTGGCAGCTGTTATTTTAAACCGTGTTGAGAGCCAGACATTTCCTAATACTGTTTCAGGTGTCATCTTTGAACCGTTAGCTTTTACCGCCGTAGCTGATGGGCAGATTTGGCTAACTCCTAATGAAACATCAAAAAAAGCTGTACTTGATGCCATTAACGGTTGGGATCCTACAGGAAATGCGGTTTATTATTTTAATCCTGATACAGCAACAAGTAGCTGGATTTGGGGTAGGCCACAAATAAAACGAATTGGGAAACATATTTTCTGTAAATAATCCGCAGATAATGGTTACATATACTTTCTTTGCAAACTTTATTTATTTTTCTCAAACACAAAATAGGCTGATTCAGTTTGAATCAGCCTATTTGAGTGAATGAATTGTTATTTAGTTCGATTCAACAGTTAATATAGTCTCAGCTATATTAACTGAATGATCCGCAATTCTTTCTAAGTTGCTTATTATATCAACGAACACTATTCCGGCATCACCAGAGCATTGTCTTTCGTTTAATCTCATGATGTGTTTTTTTCTAAGAACTCTCTCCATCTTGTCTATCTCATTTTCACGAGATAACACCTCTTTAGCTTTTTCTACATCATTTTCAAAGAAGGCAGAATAAGCCGTTTTTAATGTAGTTAACGTGAATTCATACATTTCCTTTAATTCATTTGTTGCATCGTTAGATAGGTTAACTTTTTTGTTAATTTTAAAATCAACAAGTTCAACGATGTTTTCCATGTGATCACCAATGCGTTCCATATCTCTAATAGAATCGGCTATGTTTGAAAACTCATCTCTTTCTTTTACTGAAAGTGGTTTTGCTGATATTTCAAGTAAATAATTTGTGATTTTTTTATCTAGATTGTTGATTCCTGTTTCATATTGAAGTGCATTCTCAGCATGTTTTTTCTCGCCTAGATTTAAATATTGAAATGCCTCATTAAGACCATCGACTGTAAATTCTCCCATTCTTTTCAGCTCTTCTTTAGCTTGTCCTAAAGCGATTGATGGTGAATGCTCAATCAATGTTGGGTTTAAATGTTGCGGCTTCGTATCAATATATTTATCTTCACCAGGAATTAGTTTTGTCACTAACCATGCTAAAGCAAAAATGAATGGAAACTGAATAATGGTATTCGTAATATTAAATGTCCCATGAGCAAAAGCAATTGTCATCGCTGGATTTAAACTTAATGTATCTTGTAAATAAGTAATTAAATATGTGAAAGGAATTAATAGAATTAAAAAGATTACAGTTCCTATCAGGTTGAATAAAACGTGCACAAATGCAGCTCTTCTCGCAGCAATTGAAGCCCCAAGAGATGCAAGTACTGCTGTGATCGTAGTCCCAATATTATCTCCAAATAAAACAGGTAAAGCAGCATTTAAACTAATTGCATCCTGTGAGAATAATTCCTGTAAAATACCGATTGTTGCACTTGAACTTTGAACAATAACCGTAAAGATGGTACCAACTAAAACACCTAAAATTGGATTACTAGCCATACTTACTGTTAAATCATGAAAAGCTTCTAGTGACCTTAATGGTTTCATGCCTCCACTCATCAATTCTAAACCAAAGAAGAGTGATCCAAAGCCAAAAGCAACTTGTCCAAATGAAGTGATTGCCTTCTTTTTAAAGAAGAAAATACAAAACGCACCAAGCGCAATGATAGGCAAAGCATAGGCGCCAACATCTATACCGATGATAAAGGCTGTTACAGTCGTCCCGATATTTGCCCCCATTATGACACCTATTGCTTGTCTTAATGTCATAAATCCAGCACTTACTAGTCCAACCGTTAAAGCCGTTGTTCCAGAACTAGATTGGATTAAAACTGTTACAAGTAAACCAGCTAACACACCCATAAAAGGGTTTGTCGTGAAACGGTCAAGTATATCTTTTAAACGATCTCCTGCAGCTGACTGCAAGCCGTCTCCCATGTATTTTATTCCGAAAAGGAAAATTCCAAGTCCTCCTAAAAACTGAAAGAGCATTTCCTGATAGTTAATCTCCAATGTGATGTCACTCCTAAATAGTAAATATTAATAAAAATACTCATATATAGTAACAATGTAAATATGAGTTGAAAACAACTTAACATTAAATTTACAATATATTAATTAAATCTTTACATTAAATTTACAAAAGACTTATTAAGTAATAGCATCTCTTCTTACTATTTCCAAATATTTTAAAAAATTCCATATTATCTTGACTTTTCAACCACTTATATCTTAACTTTCTCTTAGAATAGAAATACGTTCAAATGAAAAAGAAGCACCCAAAATATGAGTGCTTCCTTCTTAAACTGATATTATTATTACTTTACCTATTTATTCTTTTAAATCTTCAATTGAATCAATGTCCATATATGCTGGTACAACTAGTCCTAGCTTCGTTCCAGTAAGGTTTGCACCTAGGTCTTCAAACTTCCCTTCGTATTCAGCATAATAATCAGCGTGTGTTGTTGGTAGCCATGCACCTACCATTGCATCACCGCTTCCGTCAGCAATACCAGCCCACATTGGACCTGCATCAACCTGAACTAAATCTACTTCGTATCCAACACTTTCAAGCACATTCTCTACAACATGTGAGCTTGCAATTACATCATCCCATGCTACATAAAGAAGCTTTAACTCTTCACCGTCAACCTCGTTAACACCTTCCGTCCAAGAGCTAACTAATTCTTCATTTTCACTTACCCACTGTGCTGCTGCTTCAGCAGGCTCATTGCCTTCTTGAATTAAATTCATCACTGTTTCGATATGTTCTGGTTCCCAGTTAAATTGATCAAGAAGCCTATAAGCGTCAGGTTGGTCTTCTTTTAATCCTAAACGAACAATTGTGTTAACATCTTCTGCTCCACCATAGATTCCCTTTGGATCTTCAAGGTATTTTAAGTCATAGCTTGCAAATTTCCAGTGTGGGCTCCAGCCTGTAACGATAATTGGCTCCTCATTATCGTATGCTTTTTTCAAAGCTGCAGTCATAGCCGCACCTGAACCTTCTACTACTTCCCAATCATCTAGGCCGTATTCAGGTAATACTTCATTAATAGTCAATTTCATTAGTCCAGCACCTGGATCGATACCCACAATTTCATAGTCTACTTGTTCCCCTACAGATGCTGTTGAACCTTCTGACTCTGATGATTCTGATCCACTTGTTTCATTTCCTCCACACGCTGCTAAACCTAATGTTAGTGTTAATGCTGAAGTGACTCCTAGTAATTTTTTAAGCATTAAATTGTTCCCCCTTCTTTTTTCTTTCCTATATTTTGAGTGATGCGGTCTAGCAAAATAGCAATAACAACTATTGCCAAACCAGCTTCAAACCCTACACCTGTTTTTATTTGAGTAACAGCACGATAAACCTCTGTACCAAGCCCAGGAGCTCCAACCATGGATGCGACCACAACCATTGATAAAGCTAACATGATACTTTGGTTAATTCCTGCCATGATTGTTGGCATAGCCAATGGCAGTTGCACTTTTAATAGTCTTTGCTTCGTTGTAGAACCAAAGGCTTCTGTTGCCTCAATTAAATCTGCTGGTACCTGTTTGATTCCGAGTACTGTTAAACGGATGGTTGGTGGCATCGCAAAAATGACAGATGCTACAACTCCTGGTACTACTCCTATACTGAAGAAAAAGATGGCTGGTAGTAAGTAAACGAATGCCGGCATTGTTTGCATTAAATCAAGGACCGGTGTAACAAATTGTCTTACTCTTTCACTTTGTGATGCCCATATACCAACTGGAATTCCAATCACAACCGAAATCAACACTGCCGTCAAAACAAGAGCGAGTGTTTCTAACATTTCTTCCCAATAACCTAAATTGTCAATAAGAAATAAGCCTAATAATGCAAATAGTGCAATTCTTATATTACAAACCTTCCAAGCTAGTAAACTTAAAAGAATAATTAATATAATAGAAGGGATAAAGCCTAAACCAGCAACAATTCCTTCAACAAAAAAGTCCACTCCAGTAGAAATACCATCAAATAAACCACCAAAGGTATTGGTCATCCAATCAACTAAAGCATCAATCCAATCAGCTAAGGGGAGCTTCGGTAACATTCCTTCCACCTTACATCACCTCCTTAGCATGGGGTGCTTCAGGTTCGGCAACCTCATTGATATATTGTTCGTTACCCGTAAGTGCGCCAATTACAGCACCCTTAATCAAGATTCCCTTTAAGCGATTTTTTTCATCTGTAACCGCAACGGGAATACTTGCAGAAGACACTTTTTCAAATAAATCAATTAATAACGTTTCCGCTCCAACAACTGTTATATCTTTTTCTATGAAAGATTCTAATGACTGATTTTGTTCAGCAGCTTTTGATGCATCTTTTGCCGTAATCACACCAAGAAGCTTCTGTTGTTTATCTACAACATATATAGATGAAATACCTAAAGTCTTCATTAATTTAAGGGCTACACGTGGACCCTTATCAATTTGAACAGTTTCCGCCCGCTTCATAACATGTTGTGCTGTTAGTACCTTAGAAAGATCAACGTCTTCTACGAATCTTTCAACATATTCATTAGAAGGACTCATTAAGATTTCTTCAGGTGTTCCTATCTGTACGATGTTACCATCCTTCATAAGGGCAATTCTGTCTCCGATACGAAGGGCCTCATCTAAATCATGGGTAATAAAGACGATCGTCTTTTCCATATTAGATTGTAACTCTAGCAACTCATCCTGCATGTCTTTTCGAATCAATGGATCCAATGCGCTAAAAGCTTCATCCATTAAAAGCACATCAGGATCATTTGCCAGTGCTCTCGCCAGTCCAACACGTTGCTGCATTCCACCACTTAGCTGACTAGGGTATTGATTTTCATAGCCCTTTAATCCAACTAATTCAAGTGCCTCTAAGGCTTTTTTACTTCTTTCTTCCTTAACTACACCTTGAATTTCTAATCCATATTCCGTGTTCTCAAGGACTGTTTTATGTGGAAATAAAGCAAACTTTTGAAAAACCATACTTATTTTCTTTCTTCGTACTTCTCTTAGTTCTTCCTTATTCATTTTGACAACATCTTTTCCGTCAATTTGAACTTGCCCTAATGTTGGTTCAATCAGACGATTAAGCAATCGAACTAATGTAGATTTACCACTTCCGGACAAACCCATAATCACGAAGATTTCACCTGACTTAACTTCAAAGGATGCTCGGTTAACCCCAACTGTTGAGCCTGTTTCCTTTAAAATTTGTTCCTTTGATTTTCCTTCTTTTACTAATTGCAAAGCCTTTTTTGAAGATTTTCCAAAGATCTTAGTAACCTCATTAACCTTAATCTTTATATGATTTTCTTCCATTCTTTCACCTCTTTTTATCTGTCTCTTTAGGACTTCTTAATTATAAACAGATAATTCAATATAGTTCAAACAGTGTATATTATGTTTATTGTATGTATAGTACGTACAGAAATAACTGTACGTACTATACATAAGGATTACTTATAAATACTCCTAAATACTCGCTATTCTTCTGTAAAGGAGTCCTTTACATTTAATTTATAAATGGGTAGTGTAGAATTAAAATAAAGATAAAAACATTTTAGGATGTGAATTTATTTGAAAGACAACGAAACATTAGACAGAACCAGAAATGTGGTTATAGATGCAATTGCTCAAAATATGAACCTTTATGGTCTCACACCCTCTGCTGGACGGTTATACGGACTCCTATTTTTTTCTGATAAACCGCTTACACTTGATGATATGAAAGAAGAGCTTGGAATGAGTAAAACAAGTATGAGTAATTCGGTTAGAAGCTTACTTGATTTAAATATGGTGGAAAAGGTTTGGATAAAAGGTGAAAGAAAAGATTTGTACACAATCAAAGAAGATTGGTATCAATGCTTTTTTGACTTTTTCTCGATTAAATGGAGGACAGCCATTACCACGAATAGCAGTGCGATGGAAAAATCAATAGCACATTTGCAAGAGCTCGTTGATAATCCGGATACATCCGAAGAAATTCGAGAGCATGCCCAAAAAGATATCAAAAAGCTCGAGGAGAGAATGGAATATTACGAATGGCAAAACAGACTCATTGACAGTTTTGAGACAAAGGAAATTCTAGATTTTATTCCTATAAAAAAAGACAAGGAGTAAAACTAATCACCTGCTATGCATACTTCATAAGGACAATATGCAACTTCAAAATATCATCATACAAAAAAGTTATTATATATATGAAAGAAAAAACATCAACTTCTCCAAGAATTGATGTTTTTTCTTATTATTAACATGAAATCAGGTCATTTTAAATGCACTACTGAGAAAAATTCAGACCGTTTTATGTTAATTATAAATTTATCTGCGATTTTGAAGGGTTTATCTGCGATTCTGAACACTTTATCCGCGATTTTAGAGTTTTATCTGCGATTATTTCATTTCATCCGCGATTCTGCAAAATTCTACACATTTCGCAATACCATTATGTAGGTTCGATTATTTATATTATAAACTTTATTTCTTGCTTTACTCAGCATTTCGTTTTAAAGGTAATAAACCTAAAACCCATACATAATTTCTATCCTTATCGCAAAGGATAAATAGTGATATTCCCTTGAATATCATTATCCTAACACGAGGTGATAAAATAATGAGCTACAAAGATCAATTAGATCAACAATCTCAGTTATTTCACCATAGATGGACAAGTCGTAAGCATTTAAATTCTCAAGTAAATGGTGAAACTCAAGTAACACAAAATACCATTAGAGCAAGAGGAAATGCAAAGGCACATCGCATGTTTTAGGATAAATGACAATCTACTATAGGGATATTTAAAGGGCCTATGCTACTCGGCATAGGCCTTTTCTTATACAACTGTTATTTGAAAAAACTGTGATAAGTGCCCCTTATGCGCTTCATGCATCTCATCCAAGATTAGTTTCCCCACTTTATCAGATGGAACAAGGGGATATACTGTCATGGCCAGTAAAGCAGTATCTTAATTACCTGTAACTACTGCCTAAGCTGCTACTCGTTCAAATGATTTAATTTGCTGGACTGAGATTTTTACTGCTAATAGCTCATTATTTAGTACTCAGAGCTATTTTTCATCCACGAATGTCACAAATTACTTACTCTGCTGCTTCTGCATAAACACCGACAACTTTATAGCTGTCTGCATACTCACTGATCGAGTATGTTTCTAAATTCCATGATCCACCGGGCTTTAAGTCATAAATATATTCAATTTGACTGTCCACGATTGATCCCTTTTTATCATAAAATTGTACATCAATACTTATGTAACGGTATTCCTTATCCGAATTATTTATTATTTCCCCTTTAACTGTCGTTTCATATTCATTCTGCTCAAGCTCTAGATTGGATAAATCGATTTGATAGGTTTTTTCTCCTTCTTCTTTAGACAGAGCATTTGTTATCACTTCATCATATACCTCAACTACCTGAAACTGTGGTCCAACTAGATAACCTGTTAAAACAGCAATACCAATAAAAAGTAATAAACGAATAAAACCAAACTTCTTTTTCGGGGCCCTACGATTATTTTCTAACGTTTTATTAAAGCCAATAATACCATCTAAAATCTCTTTAAATGAATCTGCATCATCGGGTGGTAAATCAGTGATTTCAATTTTTGATCCAGAAAAAAACAATTCCATTGCCACATAATAACTAACCTGTTTTACATGAAAATAGTCCAGCTTTTCATATGCGACCTCCAATACTTTTGATTGGTTAATTTCATTATAATAAACAAACAACACTCTATAGTCTGTTGCAAAAAATAGACCCTTATATCCCTCAATCTCGCCGGTTGTAACATTCATTATCATTTCATCTTCATGTAAAATATGTTGTAATTCTTCGACTTCACGATAGGAAAGGTATTCATTTGCCTTTGAAAATTGTTGAATTTCTTCTCTTATATGTTCAATGCTTTTCATTGAACATAGCCCCCTTTATTTTCTTATTGTAAAAAATTAGTCTATTAATCTTTATTTTATCTAAATGTCCGCATGTTTGTACTGAGTCTAATATCATATTATTTTTGTACGCCTAAAAGAGATCCTTTTTATTATATTCAGGTTTTGGTATGAAATGTTGATTCGAAAGCATACTATTTTCTTTAGAAAACAGGGCAACCCACAAGCAATTACAATGCTATCAACTATACGAAAAAAGCCACCCATGAAATGGAGGCCACTGAAAATCTGACGATTTTAAAGATTATTCATGTGAGTTTAAAAAGAGCCGACTTTAATTCCTAAAAAAGGAAAAAAAGTCGGCTCTTTCTTTGCATTAGCCACATATTTTCTCTAATTTTACCCTAGTAGCTTTAGAATTCTTTTAATGTTTACCGTAAATATAGCCATGGCGCCTTGCAACTCCATGCTAATTAGACCCGAGGATTTTGCCACATTATACCCGTGTCTGTGTTTTAATTCACTATTTTTCGCTTCAATTTTATAACGCTCTTTAGACTTTTCCTTAAAATATACACTTTTCTGGAATTGTGCTTGGGATGAATGTTGATCAGACTTAAGGGAAACAGAATATGTTTTACTTTTGGCTCCCTCTTTGTAGCACCCTTCTCTGAAAGGACATCTCTTGCATTTTTCAACATTAAAATAGTAGGTATCAACTTGGTTTTTGCCTACTCCTTTTTTACCTTGCCTAGCTTTCCGTACAGCCATATGCCCTGCCTTGCAGACATACATGCCCGCATCCTTATTGAATTCAAATTCATCCTCTTTTTTTCGGGTACCCTGAGTTATGGAAGGATTTAATTTTGAGACCAGTTTAATTCCATTTTCCTTACTATATTGAATGTTGTCTTTCTCAGAATACGCAGTATCCCCAATAACCGTTTCAATTTCCATTCCTGCATCTATACTTTTCTCAACAAGTGTCTGTAGCTCTTTTCCATCATTTTTTTCTCCGGTTGTAATCGTTGCGGCTGTAATAATTCGCTCTTCACTCATCGCCAGATGAGTTTTATAGCCAAAGAATGATGAGTCAGCTGCTTTGTGTCCGACTTTGGCATCTAGATCATTCATGGACTGTAGCTGTTCGATATCATCTGCAACGGCTTCTTTCAGGAGATTAAGATGTTCCTTGACTTTTGGATACTCTAAAAGGCTTTCTTCCTTTTCAATCACTTCAATGAGCTCTTGGGAATAAGTAATCTCATCTTCAAGTAGATCATTGTTTGGCTTTACGGGGAATTTCTTCTTCATACTCTCGTTAATTTTATAAATTGCTTTTCTGAGGTTTTTGGAGCGCTCCATTAGTATTTCTTTTGGAGTCATTTGATTATATCTCGCCTTTGTATGGGTGGCATCTACAATAATGGACTTGCTTTTAATAATCTCTTTCTCAATGGCAATCTCCACTGTCTTATTGATAAGCATGTCTAATAAGTTCATGTCTTTTAACCTAAGCTTACGAAACTTTGTCAAAGAACTTGAATCAATAACGGCTTCCTCCGGAGCCATATCCAAAAAATATTTGAAGGACATATCATATTTTGAACGCTCGATAATATCAACATCTGAAACATCATGAATGGTTTTCAAAAACAAATATTTAAACATGCGAATAGGATCTATCGCATTCCGCCCATTATCTAGACAATATTTATCCTTTAATTCTTCGTAAATAAAAGAAAAGTCAATTAGATCCTTAATTCTTCGTAACATATTATCCTGAGGAACGACGATATCATATAGAGCCACATATGGACTAAACATCATTGTTTGTTGTTTTTGTATCATTGGAAACCACCCACTTATATTTATAATTTTAATTATAAAGTAAAAAAGGTAGAAAAGTTCACCTAAGTGAATCTTTCTACCTTTTACTTGGACTTTTTCAGTGGCCTCTCAAACATGAGCGAGTTTCTTAAACCAACCAAGTATATTTTTTAAAAAATTCATTGTGTTTCTTTAACTTCAATAATATCTGTTAATTTTTTATATTTTTCTAAATCTACATAATCGACTTTATTTGTAATAATTTTCACTTGATTAAGGTCTGCAAAATTGGAAAAGGAGACTTCTCCAATTTTGGTATGATCTGCTAAAATGTAAGTTTCTCTTGATAAGGAAATGGCTCTTTCTTTTATTTGTGCTTCTTCTGGATCTGGTGTTGTTAGCCCCAGTTCATGATGAATGGCATTTGCGCCCATAAAACATTTATCAAAACGATAATTTTTAATACTTTCATAGGCATCGCGTCCTATTGTTGCTTTTGTCACCTTTTTTACAAAGCCACCGATAAAATATGTACAAATATTCGCTTCTAACAATGTGTTTAAATGGTCTGTCCCGTTAGTTACAACAACAACATCCTTCTCCTGTAAATGCCTTATCATTTGATAGGTGGTTGTTCCAGCATCAAGGTATATGCACTCTCCATTTGTAATCAGACCCGCGGCATAATTGGCTATAGTTTCTTTTTCTTTTAGATTTTGAGTTGTTCTTTCTATAACACTAGGTTCGTCTCTCTTACGCTGTAACAACGAAGCACCACCATGCACTCGCTTTAAATAGTTCATTTTTTCTAATTGATCTAAGTCACGTCTTAAGGTAGATTCTGAAGTAGAAGTAAGCTCAACAAGCTCTTGGATTTTAACATTCTCTTTTTCTTTTAAAAGATCTAATATTAGGCGATGCCTTTCCGTTATAAGCAAAATGTTTCCTCCTGAAAAAGAAATCCAAATTATAAGATTTCAATTATCGTTACTTTTTTTCAGTATATAAAATTCACTAGAATCTTGCATTTAAAAAGTCCTTATAAAAAAGGATGCTTAACAAATGGCCTCAGTGAAGGAGCTACCTCATCGACAACTCCTTGTAGTTTAATTACAACCTCTTTGTAAAAATGTAAAGAGGTCTTTTTTAATCAGTGGATAAGAAATATAGTAACCTTGAATTTCATCTGAGCCTTTATCCTTAATGTATTGAAGTTCTTCTTCTGTTTCAACTCCCTCACAGGCTACTTTAATATTGAGGTCGTGTGCCATATCAATCATAGCTGAGGTAATAGCAGCATTTTCTTTTGCATGAGGTACGCCCGATACAAAGGAACGATCAATTTTAATAATATCCACTTCCAAGCGTTTTAGATAGGTAATAGATGAATTTCCTGTTCCAAAGTCGTCAATGGCCAAATGAACACCTAACTCTCTAATATTTTTCAAAGTATCTAGTATGGCAGGATCGTCATTAATTAAGGTACTTTCCGTTACTTCTAGTTCCAGTAAATGAGGAGAAAGATTATACTCGCGTAATAGGGTATTTATCAAGTGATCCAAATTTGATTGATAGAGCTGTCTAACAGACACATTAACTGATACTCGAACATCCGTGTTTATTTTTGCTTGGAGTTCCTTAAGAGTTTTTACAGACTCTTTTAACACCCATTCACCAATTATAACAATGTCTCCTGTTTCTTCGGCCACAGGGATAAATTCTCCCGGACTGACCATTCCCAATTCAGGATGTTTCCATCTAAGCAGTGATTCAAAGGTAGAAATCTCACCTGTTTCCACATCTAATCTAGGTTGATACATAAGAAAAAAATCTCCGTCATTTAAAGAAGTCTCTAAGGCATTTTCAATTAAAAATTTCCTTTCTTCTTTCTCCTCCAGGGTATTTTCAAAAAATTTATAAGAGTTTTTACCATGTGTTTTAACAAAATACATGGCCTTATCCGCTTTACTGAATAATTGAGTGATATCTTCTCCATTCAAAGGATAGATGCTAATTCCTATACTAGCAGTTGTTTTAAATAATTTATTTTTGAGATAAAACCCTTGATTAAATGCCTCTAATATTTTCTCTGCGACCTCAATCGTCTGATCAACACCACTTATTTCTGGAAGAATTAAGATAAATTCGTCCCCTCCAACTCGTGCAAGAGTATCTGTATTTTGAATACATCCTAGTATCCTATTACTTGCTTCAATGATCATTTCATCTCCATATTCATGTCCCAAATAATCATTTACGAATTTTAATCGGTCTAAGTCAATGTATAAAACCCCGATCATAAAGTCTTGTTTTTTAGCTTTTTGTATATAGTTATCCGTCAGAATCATTAAATTTCTTCGATTCGGTAAACCTGTTAAATGGTCATGATAAGCCAATTTCTCGATCGTTTTTACATGTTCTCTTTCTTTCGTAACGTCTTTTGCAAGACAGAACACCCCTGTTACTTGTGATTTTACAATAATAGGCATCACCGTTACATCTAGATCAACCCTTGAGCTGTCTTTATGAAGCCCTTGGATAGATATTCTTCTTGCTTCACCAGAAAGTACGTTTTTAAACAGCTCAGATACCTCTTCTTTGAACTCAGTGATAATGAAATCACGTGGATTTTGATGGATAAATTCTTCCTTTGAATAGCCAAACGTTTTGATCGCCATTTCGTTAACCGAAAGAATACTTCCTTTAAGATCTAGTGAGAACACACTATCTAAGTTATTATCAAACAACGATTTATAGCGATTCTCTGATAGTTCCAGTTTTTTTTCTTCTACAAGACGGTCTGTAATGTCCTGCATAGTTCCTATGGTTTGTATAGGTTGTCCATCTTCATTAAAAATGCTTTGTGAGATTGAATGTAATGTCCTTTCTGTTCCATCTTCTAATAGAATACGATAGATATTAAGAATGGATTCTCCTGTTATTTCCTTTTCCCTACTGTTACTTAATGTTTCCCGATCATCAGGATGTACCTTTGATAATAAAAATTCAAACGTTGGCTGTTGGTCTAACGATAACCCAAAAAGAGCATAAATTTGCTCACTCCAACTTAGAATATTGTTTACATTGTCATATTCCCAATATAGTATTCCAGCAATCTTTTGAGCCTGTGATAAAACTTTTTCCCGCTTTTCTAACTCATTTAGAATGTGTCGTTTTTCTGTGAAGTTAACCACACTTCCTACCATTACTTCCTGACCATAAAAGATTTGTCTAGAAGGGTATATATCTAGATCGAGTTCTGTGTTATCTTTTCTTTTGCCTTTAGCTTGAAAATTACTACGAATAGTATTCGAATTTAGCAGTCCTTCAATATGTTTAGCCAAAATGTCTTGATATTCCTCGGCCAATAAATGATTAGCACTTAAAGGAGTCTCATATATTTCTTCACGAGTATATCCAAATAATTGAGCAAAAGCAGGACTGACATAGAGGAAAGCATCATCTTTATATATAAAGGCGGCTATTGAAGAATTTTCAAGAGTTACTTGATACTTTTCGGTTTCCATTTGAGAAGTAGAATATCTTTTTTGTTGTTTTCTTACATAATCTAAAATGAAGTATAAGGGCGATAGGCACAAAACAACAAAAACTATTTGACTTAACCAGAGTTGGATATGGAATTCTTGCAATAGATTAAAGATGACTTCTTTATCTAAAAAGATAAGAGAATAAACAACGAGAAGATAAAAAAATAAGATTAAGTATGAAAAGATAGTAAACAGTCGCATAATAAAACCCTCATCTTAAGATTTAAATTAATAAATTCAAAGCGAATTATATTTTTTCTATTATGAAGGGGGGGAAAATGGTTGTCAACTCATCATTAGAAAGTGTTATTGGGGTACATAACTTTAACCAGGCTTAATAAAAAAGAGTGCTTAAAGGCTATCTCAACCTTTAAAACACTCTACTTTCAATTCATTACTCTATTCTCTACTTCTAAAAAATTCACAAAATGGTTCAAAGTCTGTAACGGTCTTTCTTTTACTAAAGAGATATATTTCTCTTTAACACGGTCCGATACAACCTCACTTTTCTTTATTCGTTCAACTATATAGTCCATACTTACTTTCTGTATCTCTGCCTGTTGAAGTTTTGCTTCTTTTGAAAGAGCCATGCCTAGCGCTCCCATTATCGCATACACTACTAAAGAAGGTGTTATTGATTCGTTAAAACCAGCTCCAAATAACATAGTAACTATATTAATGATAGATAAAACAATTAAAGGGAAGGACCAAAAAATATACCGAGATGCTTTTTTTGCAAATGGAGCGATCACTTCTTGTAATTTCTCAATTTCTTTCTTTGCAAAATTCGGCAAATCCAAATTAATAAGTTTCATATAATTATCCCCCTAACAAATAGCGTATTGTCAAAACTTCTATAAGAAATAGGTTATAAAATATCTCCATAGAGGGCTTTATAGGCAAAAAAATTGCCACCCCCTAAATTCTTTGGATAATTGAGGTTACCACACACCCAACAACCAAGAATGGAAGTGACAATTTGTACCCTCAAATTATAACCTATTTATTAACTTTTATAAACTATCAAGAACAACTCATTCGAACATTGCTTACTTTATTGATTGGTAAAAGCATGTTCGATAAACCTACTGAACAGCCCGTAAATAAACCTTATCGAAAACTTCAAGTGGATGACCTTCCGGTCATTGAAGTTCTAGAACAGCTTGATTATCGAGTTCTTCTTAGTGAATATCTAGAGAAGAACGGGAAAGCTCTCAAACCTGTTCAAAGGCGTAAGAATGCAAAAGTTTCCGTACCTAAAGCCATGAACTGTCCAAAGTGTGGTGCTCCATCGGATTATCTTTATGCCAACAATGGAGATAAAGGTCAGTATCAATGCAAGGTGTGTACAGAACTTTTCAGTGAAAAGAACCGTTACTCTAAGGAGGCCATCCTGAAGTGTCCTCATTGTTCCAAGACTCTCGAGAAAATAAAAGAAAGAAAAGATTTTCACGTGTTTAAGTGCAAGAACAATGACTGTTCTTATTATCAAAAGAAGCTCAATGGGATGACTTCAAAAGAAAAGAAAAGGTTCAAAAAGGACCCTCAAGCATTTAAATTGAGATACATTTTCCGTCAGTTTTATATCGATTTCCAGCCGTTATCTAAGGAATCACCAGAACTGCCGGCCGTGGACTTATCAAAGATTTATGCATCCCCACATACATTAGGATTGATCCTAACCTATCATGTAAACTATGGCCTTTCGGCCCGTAAAACAGCTGCGATTATGCAGGACGTACACGGAGTGATGATTTCACATCAGACTGTATTGAACTACGAAAATAGCGTAGCTTTATTACTTAAACCTTATGTGGATCACTATCCCTATGAACTTTCAGACCAATTCTGCGGTGATGAAACGTATATCAGAGTAAACGGTCGATGGCATTATTTATTTTTCTTTTTTGACGCCGTGAAAAAGATTATTCTTTCGTATCCGGTGTCGCCTAATCGAGACACAGCAACAGCCATTCGAGCAATTGATGAGGTCTTAATCAAGATGAAAGAGATTCCAGAAAATCTGACCTTTGTGGTAGACGGGAATCCAATCTATCTTTTAGCCCAACATTTCTTCGCTCAACATGAGATTTTATTCGATGTGAAGCAGGTCATTGGATTAACCAATGAGGACCCTGTTTCAACCGAATATAGACCAATGAAACAAATAATTGAGAGACTTAACCGCACCTTTAAGGGCAATTATCGCTCCACTCATGGATTCGGCTCTGAACATGGTTCCATTTCATACGTCACCTTATTTACGGCCTACTTTAACTTTTTGCGTCCGCATGCCGCCTTAGAAGGAAAAGTGCCCGTAGTGAATCCAGAACTCAAGGGGCTTCCAACAATGCCAGCACGTTGGACAAAGCTCATTGGATTAGCACAACAATGGATAGTAGAACAAAGACAAGCCTAACTTTTTGTTTAGCTGAGCCCTTAAGCTAATTCAGCAATCGGCGGAGCGAACTCTTGACAAACCGAACTTGCCAATGGTTTAAAATGGAAACAACCAAGGGCTTATTTGGTATGCCTTCTTTTGTTCCCTTCGCCCTTGTTAAACAATCCACAAACCATTGGCGTGTTTGTCAAGAGAGATTGCGGCGCATCTCCATCCAGTAAATAGGAGAGAAGCTAACCCTTTAGGTAGTTTTCATAAATCTTTTGACACTACCACAAATAGGATCCATCTCTTATAATAATTGGCTTAGTTTCGATCCATTCACCTGTATGTTAATGACCGGCTCGTTATCATTTTCAATATTTTTTATGAGTTTTACCTCTTCATGAAGCCTCTCCATTTTCTTGTCTAGCTCAATAGCAGATAAAGCTGCTTCTTTTAATTCACTTGTTAAATTATCAGGAATTTCTTTCCCAAATTTGTAATAGATCTTATGTTCCAAGCTTGCCCAAAAATCCATTGCTTTTGTTCTAATTTGAATCTCAACATAAGTGTCTTCTACTCGATCAGACAGGAAAACTGGTATTCTAATAATAAGGTGAAGACTTTGGTACCCATTAGGTTTTGGGGACTTAATATAATCCTTACATTGAACCACATCTATATCTTTTTGCTTTTGAAGCATCTCATACACTTTATATACATCAGAAATAAAAGAACATGTTATTCGAACACCTGCTATATCTTTAATATTTTCCTTTATTGACATGATAGATAAATCACAATTCTTCCTTTTAACTTTTTGCAAAATACTTTCTGGTGTTTTCACTCTTGAACTTATATTCTCAATTGGATTATAGTCGTGAACATACTTAAATTCCTCATTCAAAATATTAAGCTTTGTGGTGATTTCATTAACAGCAAATTTATAGGTCATAATAAACTTTACAAGTTCTAATGGATCCATTTTGTTATTATCTCTTAAACTTATTGTATCCAAATTGTTAGTACTGGATAGTCAACACTAAACTAGACAACATTTTTAAGGTGTCCAAGTTTAAATTCAATTGGGCTAAGATAGCCTAATGTTCCATGGATTCGTTTGTGATTAAACCAATGGATATACTGTTGTAGTTCGTTCTCTAATTCTTCAAGACTATCAAAATGACGTCCCTTGACAAACTCAGTTTTAATGATTTTAAATGTAGCTTCTGCTACTGCATTATCATATGGGCATCCTTTCATGCTTAGCGATCGCTGGATATTAAAAGTCGCTAATGCCTCGTCAATGAGCTTATTCTTAAACTCACTTCCTCGATCTGTATGAAACAGCTTAATCTTACGTAAATCTGTTTTGATTGACGCTAACGCACGATAAACTAATAAAGCATTTTTATGACGACCGATACTATATCCAATAATTTCACGGTTAAAAAGATCAACAAATATACATATGTATTGCCATTTTTTATTGACTCTCACATATGTTAAATCACTTACTACGACTGATAATGCTTCGTCTTGTGTAAACTGACGATCAAGCTCATTTTTCTGTTCCGATTCGTTTGTCCCACTGGCATGTGGCTTGAATTGCGCTAGAGTATATGAAGACACCAGGCCTTGTTCTTTCATTATTCGTCCGATTCGACGTCTAGACACAACCTTTCCACGCTTAGCTAGTTCCTTTTTGATTTTACGAGTCCCGTAATTTTGGAAACTCTCATGAAAAATCTCAATAATATCTGAAGTGATGTCGTCTTCAGCCTGACGTTCTTTTGCTTCATAATAATAAGTACTTCTAGGTATTTGTAGGACCTTGCACATTGCTGATATCGAGTATTTGTGCTGGTTATTCTTAATCACATTTACTTTCGTCCTAGTATCAGCGCGGCTTGCTTTAAAATGTCATTCTCCATTTCTAATTGCTTATTTCGCTTTCTAAGCTCAGCTAGTTCCTTTTGTTCCGGTGTTAAATTGTCTTTTTCCTTGAAAGAACCAGAAGTTTGATTCTGACTCACCCATTTATCTAAAGACGAAGGAGTAAGATCATATTCTTGAATAATCTCTTTTCTAGGTTTGCCGCTGTTGTAAAGCTGCACAATCTGTTGTTTAAATTCCTCAGTAAATGTTCGGCGTTCTCTTTTAGTCATTGTAGATTCTCCTCGATAATATTATCTGTAGTCTACTTGACCTTAATTTTTCTGTCTAGTTAAGTGTAGCCGATTCAGTACTCCTTTATTTAAAACAAGATAGTGTTTAGACTACTATTTTAATTGAATTGTTTTTGTAGGTCTTCTGATTAATTGAGCATTAATGCCTTGTTTTTGTAGTTTCTTTACTATGCTTTTAAAATCAATCTTACTCTTTACAAGATCAGTTCCCACAGTTTTACTCCTTTTGAAATCCCTTTTTTAGTAATTCAATTTGATTGATATATTTGGTTAGTGCTTCTTCTTCAGTTAAGTTTAGTACAAATACACGAACTAAATTATGAATAGTAACTGAGACCATTATTTCAATCATGTCATTCAGCTCTTGTTCAGATTTAATATTCAAATGATCTGTTTTCACTAATTTTAGTAGACTTTGGTAATGAGATTTTTGATTTTCTTCATACATACTTCTTGCCAACGTATTTTCAATTTTAAAATACATATTTAAAAATACATTTTTTAAATAAGCTTTATTATCCTGATTGTGCCGGTTATGAACAATATGTTGAAAAAGATCAATCAAGGTTTCTGTCAAATTCCCTTGTTTTCTTCTTAGAATGGTCATTACTCTTCTATTTGTGTTTTGTGTAAATTCATCTAACAAATAAAAGTACAAATCCTCTTTATCATCAAAGTATTGATAAAAGCTTCCCCTTGGTATCCCTGCACTTTTTATTATATTGGCAATTGATGCCTCATGAAGGGGAACCCGTGAGAATTCTTCTTTTGCCGATAATATTAACGTATCCTTCTTCTCTTTTGGTAAGTGATAAAACGTTTGTTTTGGCATGATTTTTATCTCCTATTCGGGGTGAATGACAAGGTGTCACAATTCCTATACCCCAATCATATGTGACACCTTGTCACAAGTCAATTCAAAGTGACAAGCTGTCACATAAATGTCATATAAAGCAACTATAGACTAATGATTCCCCTTCTAAATCTAAGGTAACCTAAGTTTATTTATAAAAAAAACGCCCATCAATTAATGAGCGCGACTTTCACATTTTATACAATTTCCTATTGGTGTATAGGTATAACATTATTTTTCACTTTGGTAACTTCTAAATATTGAATATGGTGTCCGTCACTTTCATGTACTTTAAAGAGGTAACCGTCATTTTCTACCTCTACACCAACAGTTGCGTTGAAGTTTTGTGTAAGAAACCATCCACCAATTGTATCAATATCTTCATTAGGAAAATCTGTATTTAGAAGATTATTAACATCATCTATCAATAATTTTCCATCTAGAATATAATGATCATCATTGATTTTTCGAATTTCGGGAACCTCATCTTCATCAAATTCATCTCGTATTTCCCCAACAATCTCTTCAAGAATGTCTTCAACTGTTACCAATCCAGATGTGCCACCATACTCATCAATTAATATAGCTAAATGCGTTCGATCTTTTTGCATTTTTAACAATAAATCATGTATTGCTATTGTTTCAATTACTTGAATAACCGGATTAATAAATGTATTTATATTGAACTTTTTAGCATTACCCCCATCAGTAAAATGGGAAGTTAACAGTTCCTTTATATTAAGAAAACCAACAATATTGTCTTTATCTCCATCTATAACTGGGTATCTTGTATATCGTTCATTCTTAATAATCTCTACAATTTCTTCATAACTTGTATCAATATCTATAGAAACAATCTCAGTACGAGGAACCATAATCTCTTTTGCAATTCTTTCGTCAAATTCAAAGATATTGTTTACGTACTTTAACTCATTCTTATTAATTTCTCCGCTCTTATAGCTTTCAGACAAAAGCATACGAAGCTCCTCTTCTGAATGAGCTAATTCATGTTCTGATGCAGGTTTTAATCCAAATAAACCTACCAACACACGTGCAGAACCATTTAAGAACCAGATAAATGGATACATTAAACGGTAAAACCAAATAATGGGGTGGGCAAACAGTAATGTTACAGCCTCTGCTTTTTGAATCGCAACTGTTTTAGGGGCAAGTTCACCTACTACAACATGAAGGAACGTAACCAAAGCAAACGCAATACCAAACGATAGAATATGTGTAACGGATTCATTCAAAGCAAAATGTTCAAAAAGAGGATGTAATAGTTTCTCCACAGTCGGTTCCCCTAACCAACCAAGTCCTAATGCTGTAATTGTAATTCCCAATTGACAGGCTGATAGATATTCGTCTAAATGTGTTACAACTTTTTTAGCAGCTACTGCACCTTTATTTCCTTCTGAAATTAACTGATCAATTTTTGAAACACGTACTTTCACAATGGCAAATTCAGTTGCCACGAAGAATGCTGTTAATGCTATTAATACTAAAATTAAAAGTAAATTAATGGTTGTCAATGAGTCGTCTTATAAGTAAGACGTACACCTCCTGGTAATGATATTAATTAGTTGAGCAGTAATAACAATGATTGAATCAAAGACAGACTTTCTTGAGAAACATTCTTTTTTATAAACTCATGATTTTTTAGGTTGCTGTTTTCAAGTTGAGATAAAACCTCTGCTACATCTTTTTCTAATCCTTTTATTTTAAGACGTAACTCCAACACGTCAATTTCTTCTGCGTTTTTGTCAATCATTCTTTTCTTTATGTCGTCTAACGACATTCCTTGTTCTTTACACTTCTCAATATCATTTAACTGTTCAACAGCAGAAATATCGTAATAACGATAATTCGAAGGGGAACGTTCTGCTTTAAGAAGTCCTAAATTAGTATAGTAATCTATTGTTCTTTTTGTAACACCTGTTCTTTCAGCCAGTTCACCGATTTTTAACTTTTCAGTCCCAAAGGATAACCCTCCAAACCATAACGTGATAGTTTGATTATATTTACCAAACGTAGAATTTACAACTAATAAACTGATTATTAATAAATATTTCACAATTTGTTTACAACAAGCTTATTTTTCTTAACCCAATAGCGTAAGAACGTATTTAAAAAGCTGCTCTACGAAGAGCAGCTTTTTAATTATAATCCACTATGCAGCTTGCTTCTCTTCTTTCTTTTCTTTCGTTAAGAACCACCCTGCAGCAGCAATTCCAATTAATACAGTATAGAAGAACAGCTTCCATCCAGTGGAATGGGCAAATTCATAAGAAAGTACACCAACATCAGGATGCCCTAATGTTAACACAGCAAGCTTCACTCCTACCCATCCAACAATTGCAAAAGCCGCTATTTCAAGACCTGGTCTTGAATGAAGTAACTTAACAAAAAGGTTAGCTGCAAAACGCATGATAATTAATCCAATAATTCCACCGGCAAAAATGACAAGAAACTTACCGCCGTCCATTCCACCAATTTGTGGAAGGTTTGTGTTTGGCAGTGTCATAGCAAGGGCTACAGCAGCTAAAATTGAGTCAACTGCAAATGCAATATCAGCTAATTCAACCTTTAAAACAGTTCCCCAAAAACCAGATTTTCCCTTTTTGTTTTCTTCTTCATTTGTTCCCTCTTTCTTTTTGAATACAAGCTTTCTTACTATATGATTTATAGCAATAAATAATAGGTATAGAGCACCTATCGCTTGCACCTGCCACACATCCACTAGGAACGAAATCGCAAAGAGTGAACCAAATCGGAACACAAAGGCTCCCGCTAAACCATAAAAGAGAGCTCTTTTTCTTTCCTCTTCCGGTAAATGCTTAACCATGATTGCTAAAACAAGTGCATTATCTGCTGCTAACAAGCCCTCCAGTGCAACTAATAAGATCAACACCCAACCATACTCCATTAAAATTGAAAGTTCCAAATAATTTCTCCTCCTTATTAACCCTTAATTTATAAATCTCACACTCAGTAAACTTTCAATCTTGAAGGTTACTTTTAGCTCTTACGAACCAATATTTTGACTCACTCCTTTTGTAATGTGAATTTTCCATAAAAAGTTTTTTAGTCTCCGGAAAAAAGAAAAAACCTCTACCGTAAACGGTAAAGGTTTTAATAAAAAGTAAAAGACCTTTACCAATTGGTAAAGGTCTTGCTAACAACCGAACGTTGCCAACAAAGCCGAGAGATACGAAATCTCCGAAATGACGACTTTGCTGTAAAAGCTACTCCCCTTTAGGAGAAACTATTTAGTTAATCAAACTATAAATAAATTATTGGTTTTTGTCAACTACTTTTCATAAAGCTTTTAAAAATTCATTTTTCAACTCTAAAACTTGTTGCATTTAAATATTCATGTTAAACGCACCTATACCTGAAGGACCTCCTCCTACTATAGCTACTTTATATTCCATTGACATCCACCTCTTCTACTTCCAAAATACAAACTAAGCCCTTTCCGGAATATCCCAATGAAACGGATCCTTAAACAACGTCCACTCAGTATCAAATTCATCTCTAGTTAGTAGACATGCATCTAATTGTTTTAATACCTCTTTTTTATTCATATTTGTTCCTATAATAACCAATTGAGTCATACGATCACCGAATTCTGGATCCCATTCAGCTTTAATGTGAGGATTTTCATTTAAAATAAGCTCTTGCTCACCAGCTGCCATAGCGGCCACCCAATAAGCCACTGGTTCTATTACGATAGAAGGGCCAGCTTGTGAGACGGAAAGAGCGAATTTATTTCTTGTAGCACACCAGGCAATTCCCTTTACCCTAACAATATTGTCAGAAAGTGAATGCATGAGCTGATAAAATCGTTCACTATGAAAAGGAAGTCTTCTTTTATAAACAAAGGATGTAATTCCATACTCTTCGGTTTCCGGTTGATGCTCTTTGTGTCCAATTGTAAGCTCTTTTATCCACCCTGCGGATTCACTTGCTTTTTCAAAATCAAAAAGATTTGTATGAAGGATATCTGTTAATTGAATTTTGCCTTTATTTGTTCTAATCATTCTTGCTTCAGGTTGAAGTTTGCGTAGTACCTTTTCTAGATGTGTTAATTCTTCTTCATTTACAAGATCACATTTATTGATAATCAGAACATCACAAAATTCAATTTGATCCAGCAGTAAATCTGCAATTTCACGATCGTCTGCTGCACTCAGTGCTTCTTTTCTATCAAGCAGACTTTCTCCTGATCTAAAATCCTTCCAAAAGCGGTTCGCATCAACAACAGTGACCATCGTATCAAGCTTACAAAAACGGGTCAGATCAATACCCAGTTCCTCATCTATGTATGAAAAGGTTTGAGCAACAGGAACAGGCTCGCTTATCCCTGTTGACTCGATCACGATGTAATCGATGTTCCCCTCTAACGCCAGTTTTTCAACCTCTACAAGCAAGTCTTCTCTGAGGGTACAGCAGATACAACCATTTGACATTTCCACCAATTTCTCTTCTGTTCTTTTTAATCCTCCGCCTTGCTTGATGGTTTCCGCATCAATATTTACTTCACTCATATCATTTACGATAACAGCTACTTTCAAGCCTTCACGATTTTGAAGAATGTGATTTAGTACAGTTGTCTTTCCGGCTCCTAAATAACCACTTAAGACTGTTACAGGAATTTTTTTCATGTATGTAACCTCCTAAATATTTTTATAAACAATCTCCTCTGCAAGAAAAAATCTCTCCTTAAGTTTGTTTCACTCAAGTTTTGAATATATATCAAGATAAAAAAAGCAACTCTTCAAACCTATCTTGTTACGTCATGTAGAGACGTTTCTTTCCTTAAATAAATAGTAGATTTACCTTTACCTTTACAAATCGTTATAATTACGTTTTAAAACCGATGAGTATTTACTCTCTTTCATTATCCCGGAGCTACTTATAAAATGATTCTTCCAATCAAACTACTAAAAAAAAATTAATAGTTTAATTGGAAAAACATTTCGCATGACTCCTGCTTCTATTGACTTACACTTTGGCAACTCTTTTTAGCTATTTATGATACTTCCATACCTTACCTGACAGTTGAGAAATCGATTTATTTGAAGGGGAATCACAAGAAAAAGCATGCGAAGAAATCATTTATTCTCATTTTATTAAAAGTTTATACTATTTATTTACCAGCTTTAAGACAGAAATAACCTGTACTCTTTATCCTCATTCCTAACCCACAAATATTTTTCTACGATCATACGCAAAAAAAATCATCATCACACCTAAGCCGGCACAAATCATGTACATAAATGAATAAGAGTATATATCAGCTATCGGTCCCATTATGAAACTGCCTAATGATACACCTAGGTCTGCCATCGCAATAAATAACCCCAATAACACATTTCGATTATTATGAGGTAATACAAAGCTTAAATACGTGGTTAACGTAGGATACAAAAGAGCCTGAGCAATCCCCATTAAACAAGCACCTACATAAAAAAGAATAGTTCCTCCATTTAAAGCTAATCCCACACACAGTGACGCTATTACTAATAGAAGCATATTTCCCATGATAAAAGATGAATGCCATTTCCCATCAGAGGGGATTTTTTTTCTTAAAGTAAAACGGGAAATGACAACAGTTCCAGCCATAAGCATTAAAAAAACACCAGCGCTACTGCTTTTTAGTTGTGCAGCATATAAAGGTATAAAGGTAGTTATTGCTCCAAATACAATAGAACCTACTAACATCAGAACACTACATTTTAATAAATAAGGATTTTTCACTAACTGACCAAATGAACTGAACATGTTAACGCCATGAACAGGATCTTCTTTTTTCGTTTCTGTCTTGGCTTTATCTATTTTTGTACTATAGCCCACAACCCCAGTAAAGACCGCAATTGATACCATCACTATTGGAAAGTATCCCATTCCCCCGTGCCAAATCCCCAATGCAAGTAGAGGGCCAATAATCCCCGGTATATAGGAAAATAAAGAATAAAGGGAAATTCCCTGAGAGCGATCTTCTTCCGGCAATGCATCAATAATCCCTACCTGTAATGCCATTGAAAAAAAAGCTGTTGAAACACCTTGCAACATACGTGCGACCAAATATCCACCTAGTCCAGTTATCGTATATAAGATTAAAGCTAAACCATTGATAATCAGTATAATTCGTAATATTTTTATCGATCCATGCTTTTGAATAATATGACCTGCCCATGGTCTAAAAAACATGGTCGTAAACATATAAGCTCCCATAATCAGCCCGATTGTTGTATTAGTAGCTCCTAATGATTCTCCTTTTAAAGGAATAAGGACATTTAATAGAGAATTTGCACTAAAATAAAGAAGCACCAATATATACAATCTTAAAAAAGGCCAAGATAATGCTCCATTCACAATTGGTTCCCCTCCGGTTCTATACCAACTCAGACTAGACAGTTGCCACAATTAAATCGTTATAATGGATTGTACTAGTTTTTTTGCATACGCTGACTTAACATCCTTTAAATGTTCAGTTTTAATTATTTCTTCAATCTGACCATCCTTAAAAATGATGACTCTATCACAAATGTAGGCAGCAGCCTGTATATCATGCGTTATAAAAATGTAGCTCATGTTATATATTCTTTTTAAATCCTTTAGTAAGTCAAGAACTTGTATTTGAACTGATACATCCAGAGAACTGATTGACTCATCTAATAAAATGCAGGCTGGTACTGTTGAGATGGCTCTAGCAATACATACCCTTTGAACCTCTCCTCCTGATAGTTCATGGGGGTATTTGTCTCGATAAGACGAAGGCAACCCAACTTGCTTTAGTAGATTAATAACTTTTTCTCTCATCTCTTGTCTACTCTTGTTTTGAATTTTCATCGGCTCCATTATGGCCTCTTCAACAGTAAAGAATGGATTAATAGAAGATTTGTAGTCTTGAAAGACAGCACTTATATAACCTGATCTTGCTCTTCTTTCTACTACATTTTTTTCATTTTAAAAAACATGTCCACGATCAGACCTTTCAATTCCCATGATCAAGCGCCCTAATGTTGATTTTCCGCTTCCACTTTCTCCGATAATACCAAGACATTCGCCACTGTAGCATTCAAAGCTGACATTCTTTAAAACATTTTGCCTTTTTACAGAAAACAATCCACCCTTTTTATAGGATTTCTCAACAGAATCAACTCTGAGCAACTATAACGCCTCCCCCATTATCTTCTTAAAGTGATTGCTTAGAGACACTCTTGTAGATATCAAATATTTCGTATATTCATGTTCGGGTTGAACAAATAAAGCCTCGGTTTTACCTCTTTCTACAATTTCTCCATTCCTCATGACTAGCATGTCATCCGCGATTTTCCTTACAACACCCAAATCATGGGAAATAAATATCATTGAACAACCCATTCTTTCCCGCAATTTCATCAATTGCTCAACTACTTCAAATTGTGAAATTGTATCAAGTGCTGTTGTTGGTTCATCAGCAATAATAATATCAGGCTCCAAGCAAATAGCTAATGCGATCATGATGCGTTGCAGCATTCCACCTGATAATTGATGTGGATATTTGTTCATAATATCTGTTGGATTTTTCAACATCACACTCTTCATAGCAGCTGTTATGTTTTCTTCTATTACTTTTCTACTCCAACCGAAATGTTCTGTTAAGGTTTCTCTTAGATGAACACCAATCACACAGGAGGGATCAAATGCACTCATTCCATTTTGTAAAATCATGCAGAGGTTTCTTCCCCTTTTCTTTCTCATCTCTTTTTCAGAAAGCTGACTGATGTTTTCGCCATTTAACAGGATGTCTCCTGATTGGTGGATAGTGGGCCTATTTAATCTCATGATAGCTCGACAAGTAATAGACTTTCCGCTCCCACTTTCTCCTACAATTGCCAGGCAGTTTCCGCGCTTCAAGTGGAATGAGCTATCTTGGATAATCTTTTTACCAGAATGAGCGTCCCATACTTTCAAGTTGTTTACCTCTAAAATATCCATGATCTAATTAGCCACCTTTTTTTCTTGAACATTCATCTTAGATAACCGCAATTTATGTTTATTAGTGTTTTTAGAGTTTACTAATTTCGGATCTAAAACAACTTGAAGTGCATCAGAAAAGAAATTAAACACAGATACGACAATTATAATAGCTAAACCTGGGGCTATCATTAATTCTGGTCTAGTAAACATTACTTCTCTGGCCTCATTTAACATCATACCCCATTCAGCATGAGGGGCTTGAATTCCTAACCCCAAGAATGAAAAGCCGGAAATTTGCAAAATCATCGATCCCATAGATCCACTAGAAATCACAGCGATATCAGAAAAAGTAACCGGAATAATATGTCTGTAGATAATGTTGATTTCACTTAAACCTGATGCTTTGGCAAATTTGATATAATTTAATTCTGAATATTGCATAACAGAGGTTCTAATAATACGAGCAAACCAAGCCCATTTGATTAATGCAAATGCAATAAGGATGTTTTCAAGACCTACTCCTAAAATACCAATAACAGCCAGCGCCATAACATAACCTGGAAAAGAAAGCATGATATCACATAATCTCATAATGATACCATCAACTTTCCCTCTAAAATATCCAGCAACAAAACCTAAGATTGCTCCGATTAATACGGATATAAAGAGAACAACCAAAACCCCTATTACACTTGGCCGAATACCATAGATTATTCTGGACAGGACACACCTGCCTAGGTGGTCATTTCCAAACAAATATTCCCACGAAGGAGATGCATAGCGCAAGCTCATCTTGACTTCATTAGGATCATGCGGAGCAAATACCGGGGCAAAAATACCAACAATAATGGTCATCAAAATAACAATTAAGGATAGGAAAGCTACCTTATCCTTACGAATGTTTTTCAATATTCTCATTTACACATCATTCCTTAGCTTAGGATTCATTGCAACATTGATAATGTCGGAAAGTGTATTAAACAAAACAAAAGATGCCGCTAGAATGAGAACATACGCCTGAATAATAGGGAAGTCCCTGCTTAGAATGGCATTCACACTCAACGTTCCTAATCCCGGCCAGGCAAAAACATTTTCTACAACAACGGTACTTCCTAATATAATAGGTATGGCCATACCAAATATAGAAATGGTTACTTGCAATGAATTCCTAAGAATATGACTCGTGATTTTCTTCTCTGATAGCCCTGATGCCCTTCCATACAAAACATAGTCCTCATTTAAATTGCTCAGCATAGAGGTTCTTATATTTCTAAAGTAAATACCCGCATAACTAATGGTGATGACAGACACTGGTAAGATATAACTTTTATAAGAATCCATTCCATTTGTTGGCAATAAGTCTAATTTGACTGAAACACACCAAATCAGAATGGATGCTAACAAATATGAAGGCATTGCGGTTAAAAAAAATGAGAATCCTCTGATCGATTTGTCAATCATTTCCCCTTCTTTCAATGCACATGTAACACCTAATAGAATAGAAATAAAAATGATTAAAGACGATGATACGATTGTTAATTTTAACGTGTTTAAAAATGCAGGACCTATTAATGACCACACTGATTCACCATTAATATATGAATCTCCAAAATCCAACTGTAAGGAAGCAAAAAGCCAATCAAAATATTGAAGGATAAATGGCTTATTCATCCCAAACTCTTCTCTCGTTTGCTCTAATAATTTATCTGTTATCTGTGGCACACCTTGAGCTTGTAATACAACTTCAGCAGGATCTAAAGGAGAAAGATTCATTAATACAAACGTCAAAAACGAGATGATAAAAAGTAAAGGTACAGACATGAGTAACCTTTTTATAATATAACTTCCCATAGACAACCTCCTTTTCCATTAAATCTCAACATTTAAATGTATTCGTTTTCTAAATATAGAGAGGGGAATTCCCCCCCTTTCTATTTAAACTCCATTAACTCAAACGGCAGCTCATATTGAGTTTGTTTGAATGATAGTCCATGTAAGCTTTTTGGAGCAACTACGGTCACACTTCCATTTGAAATAGGAATAAAAACAGCTTCTTCATGTACCATTTTAAAAATATCAGCATACAATGATTTTCTTGTTTCCTCATCTGTTGACACCATTACTTCATCAATTTTCCTATACAGTTCGTCTGCATTTTCCATACCTTTGGTCGTATGTAAGTAGGAAGAAGGAGATGTAAAAGCAGCAATTGTACTTTGCGGATCGTAAGCTAGTCCCCACGTCTGATTGAATAATAAATCATAGTCACCCGTTGCCCTTCTATTCGCAATCGAGGTTGACTCCTCACCAATAATCTCCAATCCAACACCAATTTCTTGTAATGAAGCTTGGATAAATTCAGCCTGAGTTTTTTGAGAAGACGAATTGCTATCATAATAGAGGTTCATCACTAACTTTTTGCCAGCTTTTGTTCGAACAACACCACCATTTTCTATTTTCCATCCAGTATCTTCGAGAATCGTTTTCGCTTTTTCTACATCATAGTCTCGTTTCTTTAAATCAACATCAGCATAATTGACGTTCTTAGAAAATAATGTATTGGCTACCGTTTCAGTACCACTCAATATATCCTTTGCAATGGTTTCTCTATCAATTGAATACCAAATTGCTTCACGAACAGCTTTTTCCGTAACAGGATGATCCTTTTTACTACTATTGGCTACAATCATTTTCGTATTCATTGGTTCACTTCTAACAAGTTGGTAATCACCTGAATCAACTAATTGATTCATAGCTTCAACATCAAGGCTATCTGCACCCCGATCATCCGTAAAAGCAAAGTTGACTTCTCCTTTTTTCAAGGCTAAAAACGTCGTTTCCCCTGCTGGAAGAACTTTAGATGTGATCGTCTTTATTTTTGGTGCTCCACCCCAGTACTGTTCATTTGCTTTAAATGTTGCATACTCATCTGTTTTATGTTCAGCTAGAATGTATGGTCCTGTACCGTTAAAACCACTTACCCCATCTTTCGTTCCATCATTAATGAAATCTTTAGGGGATATAAATACATAAGGCCTTGTCATTGATAATTCGACCAAAGTAGGGTAATAAGATTCAGTTAGAACAAGTTCAACTGTATACTCATCTACCACATTCACACGTTCAATTTTTGTAGATAACTTTATCCAAGCATGTTTTTCTGCATTATTTTGTACAGCATCGAAATTTTTCTTCACTGCCTCTGCGTTAAACGGTTCGCCATCATGAAATGTGACATCTTCTCTTAAATGGAATGTGTATGTTTTTCCATCATCTGAAATCTCCCAAGATTCAGCCAGCAATGGTTTGATCCCGTCTTCTGTATTTTCAACCAATGATTCATAGACCTTTCCTTGAGCAGGCATTGAACCAGTGTACAAATGTGGGTTCATATCGTTAACATCTTTTGCAGAAGCATAGACTAGTTCTGCTAAGCTATTATCATCCTTAACACCTTCCTCTTTCTCACTAGAAGAATTTTGTGCAGAGCAGGCAACTAGATTAGAAAAAAACAATACTATTATGGATGCAATCTTTAATTTTTTAACTCTCAATATACTTCTCTCCCTTTTATCGTGGCAAGCTTTAGAGTGATCACTAAAAAATTTACACTAGTAAGAACCCATTCACCTTTATTAAGTAGCAATTACATCTTTAACCTACTTATTATTCCTTTCATAGCCCTCCTTTTCATTCCTTAAACCAAAATCATTACGATTTACCTTATAAAGATCGATAATTATCATAGGTAATCTACAGAATAAATCGTAATGATTACTATTAAAAATGGTACTAATGAATAAAAAATACGTCAACTACTTTTTGTTACTTTTACCATTTATAACATTTAAAGGGATATTCCATGACCGGTAAATTTTCTAAACTATAAACTCATTAACAATTCGTTCTGCTGCTTTTCTTGCTCCTGAAATATTTCTTGATACCGGGCCAATTTCCAGTTCTGCTAATGGTCCTGAGACAAATAGATGAGAACACCATTCGAGCTTTTGATTGACAATTGGATACCCACAAGTAGCACATTTCAAATTTTCTGTTTCAATCAATGATTTTAACCAGCCTTCTTCCGGAAGATTGGAATCGAATCCCGTGGCTAGTAAGACTGTTTGAGCAGCGAGCTGAGTACCGCTTTTAAGGTGTAAAACACTAGTCTGCTCCTGGGAACTAGTCGTTAGCACTTCATCATACATCACTTGTAATACCCCTTCTTTTTCTAGTCTGATTATTTTTTGATAAACATCATTTGGCATGGAGCCTCTGTTACGAGCATGCCTAATATGTTCTCTACGCAAACCATAGTCAGTTATCTTTAAAAATGAATTCATATACTTTGGACCTAACCATCCCGGATCACTATCAAAACCGTGAACACGTATATTATGCCTGCTAAGAAGTGTAACTTTTCCTGGAAACATGCTACAAAGACTAATAACTGTGTGTGCTGCTGTAATTCCTCCACCCACTACAACGATAGATGGTGTTAATTCACTTAGGTTCTTAAGTTCCTCACTAAAAATATGTAGAACGTCATTCGATGATGCTTTTGCCCACTCAGGCATATGCAATTTTTCATTCACGCTCACACTAAGAACAAGATTTTTCGTCATAAATGATTCACCATCATCTGTTTGAACGATCCAGTTATCAGAATCTCGATAAACAGAAATCACCCTTCCTTGCTTCCAAGCTTTTTTTAACTGAACTTCCTGAAAAACCATATCACAATGTTCATCAAATAAATGAAGTGAAGGCCGTTTATATTGACCATAAAAAGCTCTATAGTCATTTGGTTTCTTAAAATGTTGCAGACTAAATACAGGAACATCAATATGATGGACAGATGGTGAACGCAAATACTCCATACCAATTTTTCGAGTATTTGTCCTCCATTTCTCCATCGGCTCTTGATGAGGATCAATGATAAGAAGTTTTTCAATTGTTGTTTTTTTATTTTTAATTAAGTAATTCCCAATTGTACAACCATGAATTCCTCCACCTATAATTATCCACTCATACATAATAATTCTCCTTTAAATTTAAACCGTAATCATTACGTTTTGAATTGTACTATATTTGTTAAGATAAGAGCAAATTTTTATCATCAACTCCTAAACGATGTCTATAAAAAATTGGCTCTGTTGATTCCTATTCTTGAGGTACGAAATGTTATATTTGCATTTTGTTCAAAGATAGAATAAGATAAAACTCAAATCGTAATCATTACGTTTTAATAAGTTGTATAAGGAGTTGTTTACTAATGGCAAAAAAGTCGAAAATTGCAAAAGAAAGAAAACGGCAAGACATGGTTAAAAAATATGCAGAAATACGAAAAGAGTTAAAAGAAAAGGGCGACTATGAAGCATTAAAAAAGTTACCAAGAGACTCAGCCCCTTCCCGATTGCATAACAGATGTGAAATTACCGGAAGACCTAGAGGTTATCTTCGTAAATTTAAGATGTCTCGAATTGCTTTTCGGGAATTAGCTCATAAAGGTCACCTACCTGGCATCAAAAAATCAAGCTGGTAACATCAATTAAAAAGAATTTAATTAATAACTCTATTAGAAACATTCTAAAATTCGTACTAACAGCTACTGTTATGGAGGTATATATTTATGGCAACATGGAATTTAAACAACACTATTCATCATGTTCTTATTTGTAATGGTAGCAGTTGCACTCATGTTGGCGCTGAGGACCTAACCCAGGAAATACGAAGAGAAATTTCTGAAAGAGGCTTAGATGATAGAATTCACACAACACGAACTAGATGTAATGGGAGATGCCACGATAAGTGTGTTGTTATTAACTACCCTCATGGACATTGGTATAAGGACTTGCTACCAGATGATGCTCCTTTGTTTATTGACTCCCTGCTTTATAATGAGGATTATACAGGAAAAATTAGTCATTCTTATAATGGTCAAGGATTTGACCGTTCACCGGAAGTAGTGACCGGTATTTCTAAAGATCGGGAAAAAGTAAACAAAATGTCAAAATAACAGAAAGAATATGAATCGTTATCAGGAAGAAGGTGAAGACTTTTCATGCTCGACCAAATGTATCGACAGGTTATCTTAGATCATTATCGACAAAAACGCAATTTCAAAGAATTATTAAGTGAAAATGTTCTTAAAGTGCATTATAAAAACCCAACTTGTGGGGATGTGATCACCCTGTTTATTGAAATCGAACAGTACTTTATAAAAAATGTAACCTTCCTTGGTGAAGGGTGCAGCATAAGTATGGCATCTTCTTCTATGATGACAGAGTTGATTCAAAACAAATCAATAAGAGAGATTACCTTAATAAGAAGAGAATTTGAAGGGTTGATTCGTACTGGAAAGTTGACAAATGAACAAATTGATATAATACCATGCGATCCTAAAGTCAAATGTCCTTAGTTGTAAAGTTCCAGCTCCCGTGACAATGTCATAACTACATTCACTACACACTTAAGGTTCTGTTTTTTATAGCAGTGAGAAAATGAATCATACTTATATTGTTTACATAACCGAATTTTGAGTGTAGAATACAAATCGTAATCATTACTATTTACAAACATTAAATAAACTATTAACTGTGAAGTAGCTATCAATTCTTCAATTTTTGAAAGCTAGTATGTTATCCAAGACATATAAACCAAATTATTTTACAAAACCAAATGTTAGGAGTTTTAACCATGCATACAAAACCTTATTTATTAACCTCGATGCTGACAGTAGGTCTTCTATTAACAGGATGCGGCAATCAAGAAAATCAATTAACAAACGCTACAGAAAGCAACGATGATAACAGTAATAAAATTGAAGTATACACAACCATTTTCCCATTAGAGGATTTCACGAAAAAAATTGGTGGGGATGAGATTACAGTCACTAGTGTTTACCCTCCAAATGTTGATGCTCATATATATGAGCCAACAGTTAAAACAATGAAAAACATCGCTGACTCTGATCTATTTGTCTATACAGGTGCTGGTGTAGAAGGTTTTGTCGAACAAGCTGAAGAGGCGTTACAGAAAGAGGACGTTCTCATATTAAAAGCAGCCGAGGGTATTGAACTACTTAAAACAACTGAACACTCACATGAAGATAACGCTACTCATGAGGAAGAACATTCACATGAAAATGAAGCTGCTCATGAGGAAGAACATTCACATGAAGAGGATGCCGCTCATGATGAAAAACATGCACATGAAGAGGATGCTGCTCATGATGAAAAACATGCACATGAAGAGGATGCCGCTCATGATGAAGAGCATGCACATGAAGAGGATGCCACTCATGATGAAGAGCATCACCATCACGGAGATCAAGATCCACATGTTTGGCTTGATCCAATGCGCTCTATTAAACTAGCAGAAAACATTAAAAATGCACTAATAGAAATAAAGCCAGAATCAAAGGAAACATTTGAGGAAAATTTCACAAAACTAAAAGCCGATTTAACTGCTCTAGATCAAACATTCCATGAAACTCTCGAAAATTCAAAAACAAAATACATTTTAGTTTCTCATGCTGCTTACGGATATTGGCAGGATCGATATGGCCTTGAACAAATTGCAATAGCTGGTCTTTCTCCTTCCCAAGAACCTAGTCAACAACAACTTACGGAAATTATTACAGAATCCGAAGAACATGGTCTAAAATACGTTTTATTTGAACAGAATGTACAATCTAACGTAGCAAAAGTCATCCAAGATGAAATCGGTGCTAAGTCGCTTACCCTTCATAATCTTGAATCCGTTACAGAAGAAAACATAATAAATAAGGAAGATTATTTTAGTATTATGGAGAAAAATGTTGAAATACTTGAAACAGTGTTAAATTAATAAAGTGATGAATTATTAAAATTATGCCTAGATACAATATTTATTTATTATCCATGTTTATATAAGTCACTATTATCCTATTCAAGAATGGGAGATTTAATTGTTAAATTAGTGAACTGTATATTTCTAATAACTTAAAAAAGCTTTAGTTCCTTACATACCAAGGAACTAAAGCTTCTCACTCTGATGATTCGAGAGGGATTCGAACCCCCGCCCCTACCCTGTCAAAATTGGGTGGGGAATTAATAGAGTTAAATGTAGTAAAACTTAGTTAAATAAGTATTGATATATCAACGTTTTGGCTGGTGGTTATAAAATAAATTAATTAAAATCAATGAAATAAAATAAGTCTGTGCAATTTTTGTGCAATTTGGAGTATGTGGTCAGAGCTCAAATTTATCTACTAGCATATAAGCGAAGCGCCTTGCATAATTGGGAGCACTCTTTACAACACAAACTACTTATAGATAGACAAAAATATTCAATTCATATAAAAACACAGTAACTTCCTCAAAAACTTAGTAAAAATATTTAATATAAAAATGAAGAAGCTGCCCAAAATAGGCAGCCTTTTCCATTTTCATACTTGAACTTGAAGTTCATGAAGTTCATTCTGTTTTTGTTCATGTCTAATCTTAGCCTGAGCCGCTGCTAGGCGTGCAAGCGGTACACGATATGGTGAACAGCTTACATAATCCAAGCCTACATCATGGCAGAATTGAATTGATTTCTTTTCTCCTCCATGTTCTCCGCAAATACCTGTTTTTAATTCCAGCTTCTTTCCCCTTCCTAGCTTAACACCCGTTTCAACTAGTTTTCCTACTCCTTCTTGGTCAAGGGAAACGAATGGATTTGCTGGAAGTACCTTGTTTTCAATATAAGTTTGTAAGAATTTTCCCTCTGCGTCATCACGACTGTATCCAAATGTTGTTTGCGTTAGGTCATTTGTTCCGAATGAGAAAAAGTCTGCTTCTTCAGCAATTTGGTCTGCAGTTAAGGCTGCACGTGGTACTTCTACCATCGTACCGATTAAGTAGCTAAATGTTAGCCCCTTTTCTTCCTCAACTTGCACTCCAGCATTGACCACTAATTGCCTCATTTCTTTTAACTCATTCACATGACCAACTAATGGAATCATGATTTCTGGTTTTACATCGATTCCTTTATCCATTACGTTCGCAATGGCATAAAATATCGCTTTTGCTTGCATCACGTAAATTTCCGGAAAAATCATTCCTAATCGGCATCCACGATGACCTAGCATCGGATTAAATTCATCCAATTGTCGTACTTTTCTTAATAACTGTTCTTTTTCTTTTAACTCCCTTGAACTTGAATTGGTTAATTGAAGTTTGGTAACCTCAACTAACAGTTCTTCCTTATCAGGTAAAAATTCGTGAAGAGGCGGATCTAATAAACGAATGGTGACAGGATTTCCTTGCATCGCTTCAAAAATTCCCTCAAAGTCCTCTTGTTGCATTGGTAATAACTTGTCTAATGCATGTTCGCGTTCCTGATTAGTTTCTGCAAGAATCATTTCTTGGACAATTGGGATTCGACTAGCATCCATAAACATATGCTCTGTTCGGCATAATCCAATTCCACCTGCTCCAAATTCAAGAGCTTTTTTGGCATCAACTGGATTGTCCGCATTTGCTCTAACACCAAGTTTTCGTTCCTGATCTGCCCATGAAAGCAACAATTGAAATTCATCTGAAAGCTGTGGTTCGATCATCGGAATTTCTCCTAACATGATTTCACCTGTTGAACCATCAATTGTAATGATATCACCTTGTTTTACAATCGTTTCTCCTACTTTAAATTGCTTTGACTTTAAATCAATCTTTAATGATTCACATCCACAAATGCATGCTTTTCCCATACCTCTTGCCACAACGGCTGCATGGCTTGTCATTCCTCCGCGGCTAGTAACAGTGGCTTCGGCTGCAACAATTCCATGAATATCATCAGGTGTTGTTTCTGGACGAACAAGAATGACCTTCTTTTTCTCATCTTTCGCCATTTTCTCAGCTTCATCTGCATCAAATACGACTTCTCCAGTTGCTGCACCAGGGGAAGCTGGTAAACCTTTCGCTAATTGCTTTCGTACATATGAATCATCGATGCGACGATGGAGAAGTTGATCAAGCTGATCAGGATCTACACGTAGAATCGCTTCCTGCTTGCTAATGATTTGTTCTTTTACTAATTCAACAGCTATTCTAATTCCTGCTTGAGCTGTTCTTTTTCCGGTACGTGTTTGTAGAATAAAAAGTTCTCCCCGTTCCACAGTAAACTCAATATCCTGCATGTCTTCATAATGGTTTTCAAGGAGGTGACATGTTTGGGTAAACTGCTGATATACGTTTGGCATCTCTTCTTGAAGAGAAATAATTGGTTGAGGTGTACGAATTCCGGCAACTACGTCCTCACCTTGAGCATTGATCAAATATTCACCGTAAAGCTTTGCTTCCCCTGTAGATGGATTACGTGTAAAAGCTACTCCAGTGCCAGAATTGCTGCCCATATTTCCGAAAACCATACTTTGAATGTTCACTGCAGTTCCAAGATGACCGGGAATATTCTGAAGACGGCGATATACAATAGCACGTTGATTATTCCAAGAATCAAAAACAGCACGAATGGAAAGGAATAACTGCTCTTTTGGATTCTCAGGAAAGGCCCTTTTCGAATGCTTAGCAACAATTCTCTTGTATCCTGTAATGACCTCTTTCCAATCTTCTGCAGACATTTCAGGATCTGAGTGATATCCTTTTTCTTCCCTAACTTCATCCAAGAATTGTTCAAAATAAAAGCTATCAACTTTTAGGACAACATCACTAAACATTTGGATAAATCGACGGTAAGAATCATACGCAAAGCGCGGGTTATTCGTCAGATTTGCCAGTCCCACGACCGTTTCGTCATTTATTCCAAGATTTAAAATCGTATCCATCATTCCCGGCATCGAATGAACGGCTCCAGATCTTACAGAAACTAGCAACGGATTTGCTGGATCTCCGAACTTTTTACCGGTTTTTCCTTCAAGGGTTGTAAGCGCTTGTAAAATTTGAAAATCAATCTCTGATGAAATTGATTTTCCAGCTTCATAGTAAGTATTGCAGGTCTCTGTTGTAATGGTAAACCCATAAGGAACAGGTAAACCAATCTTTGTCATTTCAGCTAGATTTGCTCCCTTTCCTCCTAGTAGTTCCCTTTTTCCACTATCCCCTTCATCAAACATATACACAAACTTACCCATGAAATACAGCCCCTTTCTTTTTTAACATCTCTAATATCAAATCAGCCGTCTCTTCGATTGCTTTGTTTGAAACATTAATAACGGGACAACCGATTTTTTTCATAATTTTTTCTGCATATTCTAATTCTGTAAGAATCCGGTCATAATTCGCATAATTCGCTTGGGTTGTTAATCCTATATTTTTTAATCGCTCCATGCGAATTTCATTCAGTTTATCTGGTGTTATGATTAACCCAACACATTTGTTCTTGGGAATATCAAAAAGTTCATCAGGAGGTGCTACTTCTGGAACTAAAGGTACATTTGCCACCTTAAACCGCTTATGGGCCAAATACATTGAAAGCGGTGTCTTTGATGTTCTAGAAACGCCAATTAAGACAATATCTGCATGCCTAATTCCTCTAACATCCTGACCATCATCATATCTAACTGCGAACTCAACTGCTTCTACTCTACGAAAATAGTTTTCATCTAATTTCCTCATTAGTCTTGGTTGATGTACTGGGTCTGTATTTAAATTTTTTATAAATGCATCCATTAGCGGATTCATTAAATCAATAGCACGAATTCCTGCTTCCCTTGCTCGCTCATCAAGATACTGCTTCAAAGATGGAATGACAATTGTATAGGCAATAATGGAGTGATTATATTTGGCGGCAATAATGATATTATCAAGATCTTTCATATCTTCAACATAAGAAATATGCTTGATTTCAACTTCTACACTATTAAATTGAGATGCAACTGCTTTTACCATCAGCTCAGCTGTTTCGCCAACAGAATCAGATACTACATAAACTATTTCCTTTTTATTCACATCCGACCTCCTATTCACTCTTTTAATTGTTTAACAGAACAAATGTGTTATACTAATAAATAAATATGTCATACCATTTGATTAAATAGTATTCTACCATTAAAAATAATAAGTTACAATCCTTTTCTTTCATTCTAACTAAGAAAATTCATAATTATTTTTCAAGTAATAAAAGAAGTAAATAAGCGACATTGAGATGCTAATACAAATAACAAGGTCGCTTATTGTTGTTACTATTTTTGTTTTATTATGAAATGTAAAACCTCAAAAGCTACCATATAAATTTTCATAACCAATCTCGCCGTTATTTATCGTTAACTAAAATATACGTTGCTTTAATTGGCCCATGAACGCCCACTACTAAGTTCATTTCAATATCAGCTGAGTTACTTGGTCCTGTTATGAAATTTACGCAAGAAGCAATTTCTTCCCCCTTGTTAATGTTCTCATGAATTTCTTGGGAAACTTGAGTTATTCTTGGCACAATCGTACTCTTCGGTATGATTGCAATGTACGTAGCCGGTAACAGGCTTACGGAACGACCCTTCCCAGTGTCGCTAAATAGGACAACGGTTCCTGATTCTGCAAGTGTTTTATCACTGAAGGTAATCCCCACGTTTGCTTGTTCTGCTAACTCGATATTTTTCTTTCCAAGCGATGGATTCCATAAACTAACATCGACATCTTCACTTGGCCACTCCTCATGTAGTAAATGAGTCAGCCCAAATTCAGTAAACCGATCGTCATTCCACGTTATAATAGGACCTCCTCCAAATTCTTTAACAACGTTTTTTAAAACGGTTACTAAATCTACTGACGTTGTTTCAACAAATTGAGTTTGGATCCGCCGGCACTGCTCCTTTAAAACATCAACAAGCTGATCTTGTGACAAACCTTGTAAAACATCCCATTGCGGTTGATGCTTCCATTCTGGTAGCGTTACACCTTCCGTTCTTTGCTCTCGTCCAAGCTGTGAGGCAATCTTATTTAAAAAAGTTTCTTGATTTTGAATTGATCCTCCTGTCATTGCTCGCCCCCCTCCTTATCACGGTTCTTAAACCAGTCACGGAATCTCTTATTTTCAGGAGCCGGAAAATCCCGAATCTCAGTCCACGCCTTTAGTGGACCAGGACCTTTCGAAATTTTTGCATTCACTGCAAAAGGGCTCATTGCAGTAGGTGCTAGTCTTGAACCTAAATTGTAAAGAGGAGTTGACGCAGAACCTAGTCCAAAAGCCTTCATCGCAAATTTTTCAGAAATCGGTGCTTTCCCTTCTCTTTCAACAATAACCTGACGATGTTTGTGGAGTAATTCGTGCAATGGAATCTTGACTGGACAAACTTCTGTACAGGCTCCGCAAAGTGTAGATGCATATGGAAGCTCCTTATACTCTTCGTAGCCACCGAGTAGCGGTGAAAGAACCGCTCCAATTGGTCCTGAATAAATTGAACCATAGGAATGCCCTCCGACATGACGGTAAACCGGACAAACATTCACACATGCAGCACAACGGATGCATTGTAAAATAGATTGGAATTCTGTTCCTAATATTTTTGAGCGACCATTATCCACAATGACAACGTGAAAATCTTCAGGTCCGTCTACATCTCCAGCTTGCTTCGGACCTGTTAATGCGGTTACATAACTTGTCAATTTCTGCCCTACAGCACTTCTGGTTAACAAGCTCACTAAAACTTCAAATTCAGCAAAAGTTGGTACAATCCGCTCCATTCCCATAACAGTAATTTGTGTCTTAGGAAGGGCTGAGACTAGTCTTGCATTACCTTCATTTGTCACAAGACTTATCGAACCTGATTCCGCTATCGCAAAGTTACAACCAGTCACACCGATATCAGCTGATAAAAATTCTTTTCTTAACATTTCACGTGCATGTAATGCAAGCTCCTCAGGCTTTTCTGTTTTTGTATAGGCTAATTTTTCTTTAAATACATCACGGATTTGTTCTTTGTTTTTATGTAGTGCAGGAGTAACTATATGGGAAGGCGGATCATGGTCATCCACCTGTAAAATATACTCTCCTAGGTCTGTCTCAATGACTTCACATCCCTCTTCTTCTAAACATTGATTCATATTAATTTCTTCCGTTACCATTGATTTGGATTTAACAATCTTTTTACCATTCTTTTTCTTAATAACATCTTTTATATATTGATTTGCTTCATCAGGAGTTTCTGCAAAAAAGACATGTCCTCCACGTTCAGCAACCTTTTCACTAAATTGCTTTAAATAGTAATCAAGATTATCGAGCGTATGTTGGCGAATTTCTTCACCAAGTGCCCGCCACTCTTCCCAGTTACCGAGTTCTTTTGCCGCTTCAATTCGTCTTGTGCTAAGGCGTTCTTGTGCACCAGAGACTGCCCCGCGCATAAACGTATTATTAATGCCATTCTCAACACGTTCTTTAAACTCGCCTGTTCCGATTTTCATCGCCATTAACTTCCATCTCCCTTCTTATTTGCTATTCAAAACTTCTGCGATATGCATTACCTTAATTGGCTTGCCTTGTCGTTCAATTCGTCCGCCGATGTTCAGCAAACACCCGCAATCTGCGCCAATTAAATAGTCTGCTTCAGTCTCCTCAACCTTTTTAACCTTCTCATCAACCATTTGCTCAGAGATATTACCCATTTTCACTGAAAAGGTACCACCAAACCCACAGCAATCATGACTATTACTTAGTGGTATGTATTCTAAGCCTTCTACATTTTCTAAAAGTTTAGTAGGTGCTTCCCTTACTCCTAATAAACGAGTCATATGACATGATTTGTGCAATGTTGCTTTCCCCTTGAGCTTTGCCCCAACATTTTCTACTTTCAGTACATCAACAATAAACTGTGTCAGCTCATACGTTCTATTAGCAAGTTTGATGGCTCGTTCCTCCCACAAAGCATCCCCTGCAAAAACATGTGGGTATTCACGAAACATTGTTGCACATGATCCAGAAGGGGTTACAACATACTCCGAATTCTCAAAGGTTTGTATCATTCGCTTCATCGCTTCCTTCGAATCTTTTACATACCCACTGTTATATGCCGGTTGTCCGCAGCATATTTGTTTTTCTGGAAAATCAACCTCACAGCCTAATCTCTCAAGCAGTTCAACGGTTGCTCTTCCAACCGATGTTTCAAACATATCTACTAAACAAGTAACAAATAATGTCACTTTCATGATTATCACCTCACCAAAATAGAAAACGCTTTCTATTAATCAATTTAATATATTGATAATGATATGTCAACCGGTCATCTGATGACCTGAAATTTCAGTACAAAAAAATAAGAAGCTCCTCTACAATTAGGAACTTCCTTTTTTGTCTTGATAATATTTTTTCAACACGTTTTCAACATTTTCTAAGTGCTCAATGATAAGCTTTTGAGCTTGAATTGCATCCTGATCCTTAATGGCTTGATAAATTCTCGAATGGTCTTGATACAGCCGTTCAGTCGTTGCTTGCTTTGAAAAAAGCCACAATCGACGCGTCTCCCTCATAGATTCAACCATCATTCCAGAAACATTGCTCATTAATCCTTTTAATATTGGATTATGCGTTGCATCTGCTATGGCAAGATGAAACTTAAGGTCCGCTTTTTCACCGAGTTCCTCATCACTGAGTCCTTCTCTCATTACTTCTATTAGCTCAGACATTATTTTCAAATCTTCTTCTTTCCGATTTATAGCTGCTGAACCCGCTGCACCAACCTCTAAAATTTTACGAACCTCTAATAAATGAACGATATCTGTTTCATTCATTAGAACTGCCGTTGATAAAGGCAACGTTAGCATCATCGGATCAAACTCTCGAATATATGTGCCTTCCCCTTGCTTCATTTCAACTAAACCCATCGCTCGTAATGCACTAAGTGCCTCACGAACTGCTGACCGTCCCACATTAAAGCTTTCAGCCAACTGTTGAACAGAATTCAATTTATCTCCAGGTTTTAGCTCTCCATTTTTGATCATTTCTAAAAGAGCTTCTGCAACTTCTTCATTTATCTTTCTAGGTTTAATTTGTTTATATTCCATTACTTCACCCCTGTTAAAATCCACAATTATACCAACTATTTAAATTATACTATTAAATTGTTACTCAAATTAATAATATGAGAAAAAATTTTACCTATTCAATAACTACGATAAGTTTACACTATCATTATTTTTAAAAATTTTTGTTGATTTTCGGTTACGCTTACATTAATATTAAGTCATCCGATGACTCTATGATCAGTTATTTACATAACGATAATTATCTTATTACATTTTTGACCTAACAGATTTTAAATCAAGGTAAGATTAAAGGAGGTAAGATGGATGAACGTTGGAATTTTATCTTTAATTGCTTTAGTACCTATTTTTTCGATTTTTTTATTTCTGGTTATTTTGAAATGGCCAGCAACTCGCGCAATGCCTATTTCACTTATTGTAACCGCTTTAACAGCTGTGTTTTTCTGGGGAACAAAAGCAAATGTTGTAGCCGGAGCAGCTCTTAATGGTGTTGGTACCGCGATAGATGTCATGTTTATTGTATTCGGTGCCGTTCTTTTATTAAACACAGTAAAGGAAAGTGGAGCCATTTCTACAATCCGCCAAGGATTTATTACGATCTCTCCCGACAGAAGAATTCAAGCAATCATTATCGCTTGGTTGTTCGGGGCATTCATCGAAGGTGCAGCAGGTTTTGGTACACCTGCAGCTATTGCAGCCCCTCTACTAGTAGCCATTGGGTTTCCAGCTATGGCAGCTGTTTTAGTTGCTTTAATCATCCAAAGTACACCGGTGTCTTTTGGAGCAATTGGAACACCGCTTCTTGTCGGTGTTAACGGTGGTCTAATTGATCAACCCACAGTATTAGCATCAATTGGTTCAATGGAATATAGTGAATATTTATTACAAATTGTCGCTAATGTAGGACTTTTTCATGCCATTGTAGGATTTTTAATTCCACTTATTATGGTTGGAATGTTAACTCGTTTCTTCAGTAAAACCCGTTCGTTTACGGAAGGCTTAAAGGTATGGAAGTTTGCTTTATTTGCTGGAATCGCTTTTACGGCTCCATATTATTTTATTGCCCTATTCCTTGGTCCAGAGTTTCCCTCTCTAATAGGGGCATTAATTGGATTATTAATCGTCATTCCATCGGCAAAAGCTGGTTTATTTATGCCAAAGAAGGAAGAGATTTTTGATTTTGAAGATCGTAGTCAATGGGAAAAGGATTGGATTGGTAAATTAAACCATGAACAACCAAAAGTCATAGAAGGTAATAAAAAGATTTCGTTAGTAATGGCTTGGGTTCCATATTTGTTAGTTGCCGTTTTATTAGTTATGACAAGGGTTATCGAAGAAGTAAAAGCTTTAATTACACATACTAATGTAACGATTTTAATTGAAGATGTATTTGGTTCAGGAATTGCAATTAAATCTACTCCGCTATATTTACCGGGTGCTATTTTTATCGTCGTATCTATCATTACATATTTCTTACACGGTATGAAAGCAAAAGATTATATGAAAGCATGGTCAGATTCGTTTAAAACAGTTGTAACTGCTGGAGCGGCCTTAATCTTTGCTGTACCAATGATTAAAATCTTTATTAATACACAAACAGAGGAATTAGCAAGTATGCCACTTGTTTTAGCGGAAGGTGTATCGAATTTAACCGGTTCATTATGGCCTGTATTCGCTCCAACAATAGGGGCACTTGGAGCTTTCATAGCAGGAAGTAATACCTTTAGTAATATGATGTTCTCATTATTTCAGTTTGGAACTGCTGAGAGCATTGGCCTATCCGCTGATGGGGCAAGCTATGTGGTTGCCCTTCAAGCAATTGGCGGTGCAGCAGGAAATATGATTTGCGTTCACAATGTAGTAGCTGCATCTGCAACAGTTGGTTTAGTCGGTCAAGAAGGGGCACTAATTCGAAAAGCACTGATTCCAATGACATACTATGTATTGGCGGCTGGAACACTGGGTATGGCGGTGATTGCAGGAGGCTTCAGCTTCTGGTTCTTTATCTACGGAGCAGTCGTAATTGGTTTTATTCTTCTAATGATCTCAAATAAAGGAAAACGTACAAAAGATGCAAAAAGTCCGAAGTCATTCACGGCGTAGAAAAAAAATAAATAAAAACGATATATAGGACACACCTATATATCGTTTTTTATTATTAAAAAGCAATATTTAATAGATATGGAGAGTGAACAATGTTACGACCTTCATTAGCCAAAAACATAATTTCAGAAGTAAGAAGGTTACTAGATGAAGATTTAATAGTTGTTGATATAAATGGCATTATTATTGCTAGTACTGATGAAAGCAGAATCGGTTCATTTCATGAGGGGGCCCTTGCCTCTTATCGTGAACGAAATAAAGTGATTATAACAGAAAAAGATCAAAGTATTTTAAAGGGCGTTAAGGCTGGTATCAATTTACCTGTTTTCTTTCAGCAACAAATTGTCGGTGTAATAGGAATTACAGGAAATCCGAAAAAAGTTTCACAGTATGGTGAAGTTCTAAGAAAAATGACAGAGTTACTCATTAAAGAAAGTTACTATTCAGAACAAATAGAATGGCAGTCACGCACACTTGAAGCTTTTGTTTTTGATTGGATTCAACAAAAAGAATGGTCAAAAGCTTTTAAAGATCAAGCAGAATTACTTGGGGTGGATTTAAGTATCGATAGACAAGTAATTATGGGTCATTATTTGCATGATAATGAAAACTTAATCCAGCGAAATGTCTGGCAGGATGTCATGCAGACATTTATGACGGACAGCAAGGATGTCTTTGTACGATGGGGCAATGAACGATTTATTTTATTACATGGAGTAACAGGAAAAGAAAAAAAAGAAAAAATCCTTTATTACACTCAACAACTAAAAACATTTTTCAAAGAAAAATATAACCAATCTATTTCAATCGGAATTGGTCATGTTGTCTCAGCAAGTTATGTTTATCAATCATTTGAGCAGGCTGAAAGAGCCTTAGCTGTTGCTAAGCGAACAACTGGCATTGTTTTTGATGATGATCTGCGATTAGAAATGTGCATACAAGATATTAAAGAGCAAACGCGTATTGAATTTGTTAACCGTACAATTGGAACGATCGTAGAAGACAGTGAGTTATTAGATACGCTCAAAACTTTCATCGTCAAGAATCAATCGTTTAAAAATACGGCGGATGAGCTTCATATTCATATCAACACCCTTCACTACAGATTAAAAAGAATTGAACAAATAACAAATCTAAACCCGAGAGATTTCCATGATATGACAACATTATACCTTGCTACTATATTTTTGGATAATCATCCAAAAATAAGTTTTGAAAACGTTTAAATTTAAGAGGATTAACTATATTTAATTATACTTTTTTCTTTTATGATTTAATTAAGCTATTTGAGAAAAAGTCGTAATTTCTTCACTTTACTACCGGAAGGATTGGTTTTTTTGATAACAAATGAAATAAAGTTAAAACTATGTAAAATAGTAGGTTCCGAAAACTATGATGACTCAAAAGTAGGCAGACTCGTTTATTCCTATGATGCTACTCCACAATTTCAGTCAATGCCTGACGCGGTAATTGCCCCTCGGAATACTCATGAAGTTTCTGAGATTGTTAGAATATGCAACGAAAATAGCATTCCTATTGTCCCAAGAGGATCGGGAACAAATCTTTGTGCAGGTACTTGTCCAACAGAGGGTGGAATTGTCATCCTTTTTAAACATATGAATTCAATTGTAGAAATAGATGAGGAAAACCTTACTGTAACAGTACAACCCGGGGTCATAACGTTAGATATGATTCATGCAGTTGAAGAAAAAGGCTTATTTTACCCGCCTGATCCTAGCTCTATGAAAATATCAACGATTGGCGGCAACATTAATGAAAATTCTGGAGGGCTTCGTGGTCTTAAATATGGTGTAACACGCGACTATGTGATGGCGTTAGAAATTGTATTAGCAAACGGAGAGATCATCAAAACTGGAGGTAAGCTTGCAAAAGATGTTGCTGGTTATGACTTAACCCGTCTATTTGTAGGGTCAGAAGGTACTCTTGGGATTATTACGGAAGCAACACTTAAACTAATCCCAATGCCTGAAGCTAAGATGACGATGCTTGCACTTTATCAAGATCTTGAAGCTGCAGCAAAAACAGTCTCAAAGATTATTGCAAGTAAAATCATACCAACAACACTTGAATTCCTAGATCAGCCAACACTGGAGGTAGTCGAGGCGCACGCTCAAATTGGCCTACCGACAGATGTAAAAGCTGTCCTCTTAATGGAACAAGATGGTCCAATCGAAGTTGTGAAACGTGATATGGAAAGAATGGCGACTATATGTGAACACGAAAATGCTGTATCTGTAAAAATAGCTGAATCTGAAGCAGAAGCTGACGGTCTTAGAACAGCACGTCGATCTGCACTTTCTGCTTTAGCAAGGCTGAAGCCAACAACCATTTTAGAGGATGCAACGGTTCCACGCTCTGAAATTGCAAAAATGGTAAAAGCTACAAATGAAATTGCTGAAAAGTACAACGTCAACATCTGTACCTTTGGTCATGCTGGTGACGGAAACCTCCATCCTACATGTTTAACAGATGTTCGTAATCATGAAGAAATTGAACGTGTTGAAAAAGCATTTGAGGAAATTTTCCAAAAAGCTATTGAGCTCGGAGGAACGATTACAGGTGAACACGGTGTCGGGGTGATGAAAGCACCATACTTAGAATTAAAGCTTGGTGAGACTGGCATTGCAGCAATGAGGGCAATTAAAGATTCCTTTGATCCTAATAATATTATGAATCCTGGTAAAGTATTTGCAAAAGACACAAGAAAACGAGTGGTGGTTACAAGATGACAACAGTAAAAGAACGCGAAAACATTCAACAACAATTCAAAGAGAGAATGAATGAAGACGACCTTCTAAATTGCATGCGTTGCGGCTTTTGTTTACCTACTTGCCCTACTTATATTGAATCGGGTTATCAAGAGTCACATTCACCGAGGGGACGTATTGCTGTAATGAAAGCAGTTGTAGATGGGATCATCGAACCTGATGAAGATGTAGAACGTTCACTTAACATGTGTTTAGGCTGTAGAGCTTGTGAACCGGTTTGTCCATCAGGAGTAAACTACGGCCATTTACTTGAAGAAGCGCGCGATATTATTAATCAAAACAAAAAACACTCTTTACCGGTCAGAACGATTCGCAAAGCAGTATTTGAAGGACTTTTTCCTTTTCCAAACCGTATGCGTACATTAACAGGACTAATCGGCTTCTATCAGCGCTCTGGCTTACAGCGTGTTGTCCGGACTAGCGGAATGATGAAGGTATTACCCGATAGCTTGTCATCAATGGAAAAGGTTCTACCGGAAATTCCAACTATAAAAGAGATGAAGAATCGTCCTTCTTACCTTCCAGCTCAAGCATCTGTAAAAAAGCGTGTTGCCTTTTTCTCTGGCTGCTTAATGGATACAATGTTTATGAGAACAAATGATTCTACAATGAAGCTTTTACAGTTAGTAGGTTGTGAAATTGTCATACCTACAGAACAGGCATGCTGCGGAGCCTTGCACGGACATAGCGGGGAAAAAAACACAGCAAAGGAGCTTGCAAAACGTAATATTACTGCCTTTGAAGAGTTGAATGTTGATTACATTATTACGAATGCCGGCGGCTGCGGCGCATTTTTAATAGATTATGGTCACCTTCTAAAAGACGAAACAGAGTGGGCAGAACGGGCTAAACAATTTTCAAGTAAGCTAAAAGATATTTCAAGTATTTTAGTTGACTTAGAGTTCCATAAGCGGAATTTAAGTCTACCTTCACAGGTGATTACTTATCAAGATTCATGCCATTTAAGGAATGTGATGAAAACATCATCACAACCTCGTACCCTATTAAAATCTATAAATAATATTGAATATCGTGAAATGCAGAACGCTGATCAGTGCTGTGGTTCAGCTGGAATCTATAATATTGTTGAATCTGAAATGTCGATGAAGATTCTTGACTCTAAAATGAAAGCAACTAAACAAACAGAAGCAGCGACAATCGTCACCGCAAATCCCGGATGTTTACTGCAAATGAAACTCGGTATTGAACGAGAAGGCCTTACAGGTAAAGTGCGTGCCGTCCATATTGCGGACCTGCTGCTTGAAGCCGAGCAGTCTTCTGTCAGATAAGAAAGATGTCATATTTAGTTCTGGTGTAATGAAAACATAGAATTGATAGATCATTTGCGCCAGAACTAAATAAAGAATTCTGTTAAACATCTATAGATAAAATGAAACATCTTGATTTCCTGTCTTAAGTGAGTGTTCCCCATCAAAATTATTTAGAGACTTAACAAAAATGAAAATAACACTGGAGCAAAAATAGATGTGAAAATCGCCGCTAATACCATTGCCATACCTGCAACAGCGCCTTGTAACTGTCCTTCCCTGGCAATTTCTGCTGTTCCTTGTCCATGAGCAATCGCTCCCATAGACAATCCACGTGATAATGGATCTGTAATTTTCGTTGCATCTAAAAACCATGGCCCAATCATTCCACCGATGATTCCAGTCGCAACAACAAAGGCTGCAGTCAAGGATAAATCTCCATATATCATATTCGCTACTTCAATGGCAATTGGAACAGTTGCTGACTTTACACTAAGAGATGCAATGATCGTATCCGTCAACTGAAATTGTTTGGCAATCCACACAATTGATAAAATCGTCGCGACAGTTCCAAGTACAAGCCCAGCACCAGCTGCAAGGCTATATCGTATGATCAATTTTCGATTTTTATATAATGGAACAGCTAAAGCGACTGTTGCGGGTCCTAAAAGGTATGTAATAACCTTCTTTGCCGGTTCATATTGTTCATATGGGATTCCTGTAGTAAGCAGAAGCAAAATAATCGTCGATGCACTAAAGAAAACAGGTGTTGTAAAAGGTAGTGGATATTTTCTTGCAATTATTCTTGAAAGTAGGTAGACCCCTATAGTAATAGTAATAAAAATTGGGGTTACAATCATCATCATAAACTTTTCTCCCCCTTCCTTTTAGATAAAAATTGAGTAACAAAACCTGTTACATATATTCCAACCAATGCACTTATCGTAATGGCAATCCCCAACAAAATACCGTACTCTAAAAATAAATCACCAAATTGGATTAATCCAACTGCTATTGGGATAAAAAAGAAAGCTAAATGTTTGATTAGAAAAGTTGCTGCTTTTTCTATAAGTGATAACGGGAAAATACCAGTCCCTAACAAGATAATTAGAATAAGCATCCCCATCACATTTCCTGGTAATGGAAGCTTAGTCCAACTTACTATGAAATAGCCGAGTTGATTAATTCCCCACAATATAACAAGTTGAAAAATAATGCCTCCAATATTCCGTATCAACCCGTTCTCCTCCCAATATAAATGTAATAATTTTGACTCTATAACAACATTTTCTTTAAAGGCATAATGGGTTGAAAAAGCCGTTTAAAGAAACGGAATGTTTCCAGCCTATTATGCCTAGCTAAAAGTTTCTCTACGTACACTTTGTATTATTTTAGTTACCAAGATATCCCCATCATTTGCTTCAATTGTTGTTAATTGGATCCGACAAAACGGTTTCACCCTGCATTCCAAACAACGCCTAAAGCAATCGACGACGACGACATCTACTTCGTCTTGATAATCACGCCGAAGAATATCTTTTACTTTACCAGCATCAGTTACTTCAATATTGCGTTCACAAAACTTAGCTACTTTCATTTTCATTCCTCCTCTTTAGAAAAGCGCAAGGCGCCCCTAATCGTCGACAAGCATAAGCCGAATAGGAATAAAAGGTGCTCAAATTTACCTTCAATTCCTATTTGACTAGACCTAGAGTCGATGGCGCCTGGAGCTAGACACCAAAACTAAGTTGAAAATTATATACTTTCTTACCTCTCTAAAAAAACACCCTAAAGGGTGTTTTTGGTGTCTTTATCCTTGATCATAGTGAGTAAATTGGATATCCAACGTACGAAGATATGTTTGCAGACCTGCATCTTGGATTGGGATAATGTAGGCAGGCTCCCCGGATTCATTGTGATGAGAGTGCCATAATCCCGGCGGAGTAACAAACGCCTTTCCTGTTTCCCACTCGATACGAATAGGGTCAATAATTTGTTTTGTAACAGGATCAATCTTATCTCCAACTAATGTATAAGTTCCCGGTGCAGCATAAGCAACAAAATCAAGAGCTACCGACTTATGGCTATGAGGAGCTTGATTGGATCCGACAGGCACAATACCAAACATTGCCCATAATACATGTGTAATCGTTAATGTTTGATCAAATTTTTGGTTGTTTAATAGGATAGAAATACGATTTTTCAAATGAGCATCTGGTGCATTCGCAACTTCATTCAATTTTTCCTTCGCTTGTTCAGCGGTAAATACCGTTGGCTTAAAACGTGCATCTGTAGCTTTTACCCCTAAATAATCAAGAAGTGGAGTATCTAAAATATAGTAAATCGTTGTATCTTGCATCGCTGTGTGAGTACTTACTGAACCAGATGGAAGAGTTACGAAATCTCCTTCCTTCCAGTCAATTGATTCTCCATTTACCTCTGTTGTGCCTGCACCAGAAATAATATAATATAATTCACTAGTTGCATTCGGTTGTGTTTTGATGGAATCTCCAGCATTAATTCGAATAAAGTTTGCTAGAAGTGATGGACTTGTTGCTGGGTATTTTGTTCGTAAATCACTAGATAGATCCAATTGAATGATACGTGTTTCACCTGAGTTATATATTTGAGGTCCAAACTCCTTAGCTGGGATCGGACTAATGATACTGCTTCCAACCGGATCAGCAGCTGTCGTATATTCATAAAAACGAGCATCACCAGTCCAGTTTTCATTGATCGTTCCAACAGAAAATTGTCCAGGTTGTTTATTTGTAGTCATATGTAATCCTCCTCATCACCTTTATGCTTTAATTTTATCCCGGTAGAATATATTTGTAAAATATATAATTTATATTACAATGATATAAAAAACATATAACTGTAAAGCAGGTGATAATCAATGGAGCTCCGCCAACTGCATTATTTTCTTACTGTAGCTGAAGAATTAAATTTTAGCCGCGCGGCTGAACGTCTTCGTATCACACAACCGCCCTTAAGCTTACAAATCCAAAATTTAGAAAAAGAGCTAGGGATTGACCTTTTTTATCGAAATAACCGACATGTAGAGTTAACTGATGCTGGGAAAATATTTTCAGAAGAAGTTCGCAAAATAATCGACCATATTGATCATGCTGTGGAGATTGCCCAACGTACACATCGCGGAGAAACCGGAAAACTCAGAATAGGCTTTGTTGGATCTGCAACCTATGACATCCTTCCTTATGTTCTACGAGAATTTCGAAGTTTGTATCCAGATGTCCAAGTACAGCTTCATGAAATGGCCACACCCGTCCAAATTGAGGCATTACGACAGGAGGAAATTGATGTAGGTTTTGTACGTCCTCCTGTTAATTACGATATAATACGTACTGAAATTGTATCCACTTCCCCTTGCGTGTTGGCGGTTCCTAAACAACACCCATTATTGGAGAAGAAAACCATTTCCCTTTCAGATCTTAATCACTACCCATTTGTCATGCTATCTCGGAAAACATGGGACGGACTCTATAACGACATTCTGAAATTATGTAACCCTGTCATTCACCAAGAAGCCCTCGAGTTCCAAACCGTCATTGGTTTAGTTGCAGCTGGTTTAGGAATCGCAGTGGTTCCAAAATCGGCAATAAACTTGCATACTCAAGATGTTGTATACATGGATCTCAAAGATCAATTACCTGTTGCTTCCATGGGTGTTTCTTGGCGACGAAACGATCAATCACCTTTAGTGAAAACCTTTATTAAGATGGCGAAGGAAATGGGGTGAAATATTGTATATTCCTAGTTTTGTACAATTTAAAATATTAGGTGCAATTTTACCTATTGCTCCCCGATACTAACGGTATTTTTTCATCCGAACTAAACACTTTAATCCCAAATTCATTAAGCGACGGACTGTTTTATGATTTAGGATGATTTTCTGATTACGTAATGCCAACGTAATACGACGATAGCCATATCGCCCTTAATTTTCTTCATAAATCTTTTGAATTTCTTTCTTTACTTCACTATATTTATCTGGACATCTATTTGTTTTATCCAATAATAATAATATGTGCTACGTGGAATATCAGCGATTTTTATTAATTCAATAATTTTATATTCATGCCTTAATTCATAGATCACTTGCGCTTTGTCTTTATCTGTAAGTTTTTCTTTATTAAGGCTTGTAACTTTTTTAAATATGCATTTTCCATCTTAAGCTTTTCTATTTCAGCACGTAGTGCTTCTTCTGATCCCTCTACTGGTTTATTATTAGATTTTTTCCACATAGATGTTGAACGCTCCTTTTCCTTTTGTTGAAGAGCGTCAATTCCCTGTGTTTCAAATAAAACCTTCCACCGGTACACGGCAGAAGAGGAAGAAACATTAAATACTGCGGTAGCTTCTTCGATGGACGCTCCCATCTCGTTCATGTAGTTAAGTACGTTCATTTTAAACTTAACAGAATAATTTGTATAGGATTCTTGTAAGCCAGCTACGCCATGAATTTCACTACCCACCTATGCAACATGGATTTACTAACGTTGTACTTTTTAGCTATTTTCCTTATAGATTCTACACCTTCAAGGTAGGTAGTAACAGCTGCTAGTATTATTTCTAAGGGATATTTCTTCATGAAAAAAAGCACCTCCAATTGTTAAGTGTATCAAACAATTGGGGTGCACTTCAGGTAACTGTCCCTATGTCCCTCTATAGGATGGTCGGCAAAAAAACGCCTCAAACCCTTGCATAAAAATGATTTTAGACGTTTCATTTATATCCGTTTAGTTTGGCCCCTCCTCTTTTAAAATTGGGTAGCGATAAATATGGATTAAACTAATGAAAAATCAACGTTTTCGACTTTTTATAGAAAATAAGTTAATAAAAATTAAAGTAATAAATTCTGTGCAATTAGGAGTATGTGGTCAACTACTTAACATTATCAAATAGCGCAATATTAATATAGTTATTAGAATAAAACGGTCTTATTATTAGGTTTGACTAGTTTTACCGGTTAAATTTTTTATATTTCCAGGTAAGCCCTAATTTGTTGTAGTTGTTATTCAACAAAACTCCGTATCAACTTTTTATACCTCCTTAATTAAAAAACCGACCTTTTCTCGTTCGAAGGTCGGTTTATCTACATGATTAATTTTTGGAATTATCTATTTTATTTTGATTGAGCGTTTTCATTTACAATTTGTGTAAGTGCCTCTTTGATTGGCGTAATTGGGCGACCAAGAACTTTTTCAAAATCATTGCTTTCAATTTCAAGTGAACCATTTCGAATGCTTTCTTGAATTCCTACTACAATCGGAATGACAAATTCAGGTAAACCTAAGCCTTTCATCATTTCGGCATATTCTTCGTCACCAACTTGTTGTACCGGTATTTCTTTGCCTAATACAGCACCAATAGCTTTTACTAATTCTTCTTGAGTTAAAAGAGGGCCAGAAAGTTCATAAACTGTATTTTCGTTCCCTTCACCTAAAAGAACTGCTGCCGCTGCATCTGCATAATCTTGTTGTAGTGCCCAACCAACTTTACCAGCTCCAGCAGAAGTTATCCATGGAGCTCCTGCCATAACACCTTGAATGCTACCAATTTCGTTTTCCAAATACCAATTATTACGCAAGAAAGAATACGGAATACCTGACTTCATGATGGCTGCTTCTGTCGCAACATGAGGTGGAGCCATTAAATTTTTGCTTTCTGTTGCATTTGCGATACTCGTGTATGCAATAAATTTTATCCCTGCACGTTCAGCTGCTTTCACTGCATTTGTATGTTGACGAATTCTTGTATCATTATCACCATCTGCAGAAATAATTAATAAACGATCAATCCCTTTAAAAGCATCATCTAATGTTTCTGGATGGTCAAAATCACCTTTTCGAACCTCTACTCCACGAGCTCGAAGTCCTTCTGCTTTCTCAGGATCTCGAACACTCACCGCCAGCTCACTCGCAGGTATGGATGTTAATAATGTCTCCACAACCTTAGATCCTAATTTTCCAGTAGCTCCTGTAACTAATATTTTCATTTATATTCCTCCAGTTCGGTCTCACTTGTAACAAATTTGATTACATGTATTTATTTTAGTTACATGTAATCATTTTGTCAACAGGTAAGGTTCCATATATTATTTTCTTCGTAATTTGGTATAATAAACTTGTAATCAAATTAATTACACTTAAAATTAGTAAACAGATTTGTTCGCAAGGGTGGTGACTGAACATGTCCATCAGCAGCAGATTCGCTGTCGGCATTCATATATTAGCTTTAATTGAATTAAATAAAGAAGGGATAACGTCTTCTGAATTTTTAGCATCCAGTGTGAACACAAACTCAGCAGTGATCAGAAAACTCATGGGAATGTTAAAAAACGCTGGTTTAATCGAGGTAAAACCAGGTATTGCAGGGGCTAAACTCTCAAAAGAATTATATGATATTACACTGTTTGACGTTTATAAAGCAGTGAATGTAGTACAGGAAAAAGAGCTATTTAGCATCCATGAAAACCCAAATCCAAAATGTCCTGTAGGTAGGAACATTCAGAATACAATCGAACCATTGTTCACATCAGCTCAGTTAGCTATGGAGAAGATGTTGAGGAGCGTAACACTAGAGGATGTTGTGAAGGATATTGCTACGAATGAGAATAACTAGTAAAAAGGCATTCCAAAAATGGGATGTCTTTTTTAGCAGAGAGTTTGACCTATATTGAGTAAGAATACTTGAAATATTCCCCGCACCCACCTAGTTTGGCATCCATGATATCACTCTTTTGCATATAATAAACCTCAACTAATCCTTATTTTAGTACAATATAAAGCCCAGAAATAGCATTAAAAAAACCGCCAGAAATTAATCCCTGGCGGTCTTCGATGTAAAAACTTAATTTGTTTTTACAGGTGATTTTTCAAGATTCACCCACTGACCTTTTTCAGCTGATTCAAGAATCGCATCACTAATAACAGCAATTCGATATCCATCGTCAAAGTTAGGAGAAACTGTTGTATCATCCACAATTGATTTAATAAAGTCATACGCTTCAATAATCTTTGTTTCACCGTAACCAATCCCTAATGCAGGAATTGGCCATAAGCCTTCACCGTATGGATGAGCTGGTCCAGTGTAAACTGTTCTGAACCCTTTTGCATCTCCTGGATCGTCTGAGAAGCATACTTGGAGCTCATCACGACGCTCATAGTTAAAATAGATAGAACCCTTATCACCGTGGATTTCAAATGTTAGGAAGTTATTGCGTCCCCATGCATTACGAGTTGCTTCAATGCTTCCAACTGCACCATTTTCAAATTTGACTAATGTTGTGATTTCATCATCTACGTCTACTTTACCTTTAGGAACATCTCCTGCACTTTTTACTGTACCTAATTTGTCTGCGCCGCCTGATTGAACTGGTCTTTCTGGGATCCACGTTTTTGATACGGCATTGACATCTGTGATTTCCCCAACTAAGTAGCGGGCAAAATCAATAACATGTGTACCAATGTCACCTAGTGCACCTGATCCGGCAATTTCCTTTTGGAAGCGCCATGATAATGGTGAGTTAGGATCTGCAGACCAATCTTGAAGATATGTTCCACGGAAGTTTAAAATGTTTCCAATTCTACCTTCTTCAATATATTTTTTCGCAAGTGCAACAGCTGGTGTTCTTCTGTAGTTAAAAGCGACCATATGCTTTACACCTGCTGCTTCTACTGCATCTAACATTGTTTTTGTTTCGTCAGCATCTCTAGCTAAAGGTTTTTCACAGATTACATGTTTACCAGCTTTTGCTGCAGCAATGGCAATTTCAGCATGTGAATTATTTGGTGTCACTATATCAATAATGTCGATCTCTGGATTTTCAACTACCTCTCTCCAGTTAGATGAGTAGTTATCAAAACCTAATTTCGCTGCTGCTTCTTTTGCAATTTCATCTGTCACGTCAACAAGCGTGTGACGATGCGGGACAGCAGGTGCCGGCCAAAAAAACATTGGCATTCCCGCGTAAGCAAGAGCATGTGCCTTTCCCATAAATCCTCCGCCAATCATTCCTACGTTTAATTTTTTCATATTTATTCCCTCCAATTATTTAGTCTTCTATTATTTTGCAGCTTCTTGAATCGTATTTGGAGCTTCTTTTGAATATACAAGTTTCCAGGAATCTAATACATTATCCGGTGTTACTTTTAATGCGGGAACTGCTACATATGCAGGTGCTTCTTTTCCAAGCAAACCATATCCAGCTAAGATCGCTTCTGAGATTCCTTGATCATATGGAAGTTGTGCGCCTAAGCCTTTAATCATTCCATCTGATGCAATATCAATGGCAACTGTTGTTCCTAAGTCAATTGTTGTGATTACTAGGTCATTCCTTCCAGCGGTACGTGCTGCTGCTAATGCCCCTTCAGCAGGAACATCCCAAACGACGAACATTCCATCAAGATCTGGATTTTTTGTTAACATACCTGAAGCAACCTTCTCTCCATCGTTAGGTGCCACAATTCCTCCACGCTCTACGATCTTTATGTCAGGATATTTTTCTGTTATTGTTTTCTCAAATGCTTCAACACGTTGCTTTGTAACAAAATAATCTGCATCATGATAAACAACACCGATATTTCCTTTTCCACCTAATTCTTCTGCCATGATTTCAGCTGCTTGAACTCCATTGCCATAGTTATCAGCAGATACAACACTGACATAATCTTTACCAGCTTCTAAATTATTTGGCTTATTATCCATAAAGACTACTTTGACACCCGCATCAGCCGCTTTCTTAAATGCCGATGCTGTAGACACAGGGTCAACAGGGATCCCAACGATGATATCTGGATCTTTAGCTAATACTGTTTCAATATCTGATACTTGTTTTTCTGCTTTAAATTGCGCGTCTGTTACTGCTACTATCTCAATTCCCATTTTGGAAAATGTTGCTTTCAACCCTTCAATTTGTGCTGTAGCCCAGTCATTTCCAGCATAGTGCATGACAATAGCTGCCTTATAGTTACCATCTTTAATCTTTTGAACTTCCTCTTCTGTTAGCTCAAGTGTTTTTGCGGAGACAGCCGACTCTCCATCAGGCCCTTTACTTAAGATTTCTTGATCAGGAATTTCCTGGTTAATGACGATAGGACCATATGCTTCTGTTGTGTCTTGTTCTTCTGAACCTTGATCTTGATCACTTGTTTCAGAGGTAGTAGAACTTCCTTGACTGCATCCTACAAGACCTAGCATTGTTGCTAACAAAACCATAGATAAAATAGAAAGTAACTTTTTCATATCGAGTCCCCCTTGTTTTGGACAATCTTTAATTTGATGTCAAAGATTCATATTTTGAAAGATATTTACGACTAATTTCTGCACCAACCTTTGGATCTTGGTAGCTATCAAGTTCAACTGTTATCCACCCATCATATTGAGCTTCGTCTAATACTTTAAGCATTGCATCAAAGACTTGATCTCCATCCCCTAATGGTAAAAACTCTCCGTTTTGATAATCTTTAAGATGAACATATTTAATACGATCGATGTATTTTCTCATGACCTCCACTGGATCTCCTCCACCCGCTTCAATATGAGCTGTGTCTGGGCATAAGTTAATCATGGTTAGAGGCATTAATTTTTCTAATTGTTCCGGTGACTGAACACAAGTACCTAAGTGTGGATGGTAGCTAGCAATGAGACCATATTTTTCCGCAATATGACTGACTTTATCTAATGCTTCACCTAAATCTTTGTAATCGCTCTCTAAAATACCTTTAGCTCGAACGGCTCCTCCACCAACAACTAGGTGCTCTGCTCCTAGAGTAGATGCTAGAGCAGCAACTTCTTCAATTTTCACTAATTCATCTTCTAAAATGTCCGGAAAGATAAAGTTCCCACCAGTATAAACTCCGATAAAGTCTAACGAATTTTTTTCAACGAGTCTCTTAAACTCTTCTTCTTTTCCTTTATATTGCATTAGATTTCCATCAAAAAGCTCAAAGCCCTGATAGCCTGCTGCAGCAATATCTTCCAACGCTTCCTCCGTTGAGCCATTTGCAAGATAGTATGCATCTTTTACTGACGTTACACCTGCAGGATGGCCAACTACGCCTCCCCAAGTGTTCGTTTGATAACCTAACTTCATTATGTTCCTCCTAATTCAAATGATGATATTGAACAATACTCCCGGCCAAGAAATGAAACTGTAGACTTACGGTGGATTCTAACCATTATAGAATCCACACCTTAGTTCTTAGTAGATTTCAGATATCTTTTGTTTTAAGAATTCAATTGATGTTTTTGCGTACCAATCTGGTTCTGATTGTCTAGAATGGAAACCAACTTCCATTGAAAGATATCCATCATAATTAATGTCCTTTAAAGCTTTTAACACCGCATCGAAGTCACATCTTCCTTCTCCTGGAGGAAGGCGATCATTATCCGAAATATGAACATGGTGTAATTTTTCCTTCATGCGATAAACATAATCACTAGGTACTTCATTTCGATAAAGTGCATGGAATGTATCAAACATTACTTTCACATTATCCATTTCTGATTCCTCGGCTAAAAGAAGTGCATCATCAGCAGTTTCTATTAAATTACTATCAGCAGGAGTAGGTTCAACAACTAACGTGATGCCAAAATCTTTTGCATAATTTGCAACTTCTCTTAAACCTTCTAAGCTATAATTCCAAGCATCCTGCTGTGATGTTCCAAATGGTACCCATCCAGCAATCCACATAACAGTTGGACATTCCCAATCATGTGCTAATCTAACAACATCTTTATAATGCTGAATCGTAAATTCTCTTTCCTCTTTAATTGGTGAGCTTGGATTCATACCAGGACCACCACCTGGAGCTGGTAGCATAGCTGAAACTTTTAAGTTCTTTTCTTTTAATAGATTAAATATTTCTTGTCTTCTCTCTGGTGATAAATAATCTGGCCAAGCATGAGGACTTGCGCAGCCAATTTCAATTGCATCGTATCCAAATGATGATAAACGGTTAATTACTTCCTCTAGAGGATAAGAAGGTACCCAAGCTGGAAAACTGCTATAAACCCATGTATTGAAAGAAATGCCCTTTAACATACAACATCAACTCCTATTTTTTGAGAATCGTAGTAAGTAACTATCTTCTCTGTTATCACCAAACAAACACAGCTTTTTCTGTTTTTCTTTCATCGAACATACGGAATGCATCTGCTGCTTCTTCAAGTTTGAACGTATGTGTAACTAGTTTTTCAACAGGTAGATTTTTTCTCACAATAAATTCTGTAATTTCATCAAATTCTTGAATCGGGAAATACCAGGAGCCCATAACAGTAATTTGTTTACGAATTAATTGCTGACTTGGTTTAATGGTTGTTTCTTTGCTTTCACCGATGAACGCAACTCTTCCATGAGCTTTCACACAATCTAGCGCATCATTTTCAGCATAAGGACTTCCAGAGCAATCGATTGCTGCATCAGCACCTGCTCCATTTGTAATGCGATTAATCTCTTCTTGTACGTTAAATTCTTTTCCATTAATTGTGTAATCAGCAGCTAGATCTTTTGCTAATTCTAGGCGTTCATCAAGCATATCAACGGCAATAACAGTTGCGCCTAAGCCTTTTGCAATCATAACGCCAGCCCCACCCATAGGACCCATTCCAAAAATAACGAGCGTATCTTTTCCAGATATGTTCATTCTTCTTTGAGCATGGTAGAGAGTACCAACTGCATCCGTCGATACAGCAGCTGTAACAAAACTCATACTATCAGGTAATCTCATGCAATTTTCAGCTGGAACTACCATATAATCTGCGTCACCACCATGAGAGTCAAAGCCAATACATTTAAATTCCTTACAGAACATTTTGTAGCCACTCTTACAATGTGCACATTCACCACAGCCTAGTGCTAAATAAACAGCTACGCGATCTCCATCTTGGAATTTTGTCACTCCTGGACCTACACCTGTAATCACACCTGCCGGCTCGTGACCTGGAACCGTACAACCTGTTTTTGTCCCTTCAAATACAGACGTACCATGGTATAAGCTCATATCACTACGGCATATAGCGGATGCTTTTAACTGAATTAACACTTCTCCCTGACCAGGAGTTGGAATGTCTACCTCACGAATTTCTACTTTTTTATCTCCTGGGAAAAAAACAGCCTTCATTGACATTGTTGTTTCGCCTCCATTGTTGAATTGTTTGCTTTTATTAAGCCCACCACATTTCAGTTAGCTCTTCTTTAAACATGGCTCCTTTTAATAGAGAGATTGCTTTTTTTAGTCCTTCATCAGTCGAAGCCAGCATATCTTCATGTTCAATTGAGATCACATAATCATAACCAACTGCTCGCAATGAACTAATCATGTCTTTCCATAATTTCTCTTCATGTCCATATCCAACTGATCGAAATGTCCATGATCGGTCTAAAATCTCACTGTAGTGCTTCGTATCTAAAACACCGTTTACTTTTATGTTTTCTTTATCCAAATAGGTGTCCTTTGCATGGAAATGGAAGATCGCATTTTCACGTCCAAGCTTTTTAATCGCTGCAATTGGATCGATTCCTTGCCAAACTAAATGACTTGGATCAAAATTTGCTCCGATGTTATCTCCTGCATGTTCTCGTAACTTTAGCAATGTTTCAGGGTTATAAACGACAAATCCAGGATGCATTTCAAACGCAACTTGAATACCACGTGATCTGGCAAACTTCGCTTCTTCCTTCCAGTAAGGAATCACTACTTCATTCCACTGCCAATTTAAAACTTCTGTAAATTCTGGCGGCCACGAGCATGTTACCCAGTTTGGATTTTTTGCTTCATTATGATCTCCAGGACATCCGGAGAATCCATTTACAACAGGTATTTCTAATTTTTCAGCTAGAAGAACTGTTTTTCTCCACACCTCATGAGAATCATCTGCTAACTTTTTATTAGGGTGCAAAGGATTCCCATGGAAACTAAGCCCACTAATGGATAATCCTCTGCTTTCAATCGCTCTCATGAACGCCTTTGCTTTTTCAGGTGATTGAAGTAATTCATCTGGATCACAGTGATGGTTACCAGGATAATTTCCTGTCCCAAGTTCAACCGTTTCTAATCCCATTTCCTTCACTTTATCTAGCATCGTTTCAAATGGGAGGTTTTGATAAAGTGGTGTAAAAACACCTAGTTTCATGAATAGACCTCCTTTTCTTGCTTGACCTTCACCCATTTCTGCTGTTGGTGACTTTCTAAGATAGCATCAGTAATACACATTGATAAGTGACCATCTTCAAACGTGGCAAAGTTAGGTTTATCTGTTTTAAGACTTTTTTCTTCTCTAACAAACGTATAGAAATTTAGCATCATATTTTTTAATGCATCTGGCCAGCCTTCATTATGTCCACCCGGATGATGAATGGCCGATTTTGCTTCTGCCGAGAATAAGCTCGGATCTGCTAATAGAATTTCGTTTGGTTTATCGCGGTGGCCAATCCACAATTTCTCCGGTTCCTCTTGATTCCAAAATACTGAACTCTTACTAGCATCTATTTCAAAACTCAGTCTATTTTTTCTTCCTGCACTTACTTGTGAAACGGTGAAAACACCTCTTGAGCCATCCTCAAAACGAACCAGTACTGATGCATAATCCTCTGTATTGATGGCAACATCCTCATACTCCTGCTCCTCATGATTGACCGCGCTGAACGTATTACTGCCAGATATTGCTTTCTTTCTTACAGGGATAACCGTGGCAAGATCAGCGAAAACTTCTACGATTTTTTTCCCTGTTACATATTGAACCGTATCACACCAATGTGAGCCAATATCTGCAATAGCACGGGATTTCCCCCCTACCTCTGGGGCTAATCTCCAGTTAAAATCCGTTTCATATAACAACCAATCTTGTAGATAGCTCCCATGCACCAAGTTGACTTTTCCTAGATCTCCTCTTGAAATCATCGCATGTAAATTTTGGACACTTGCATGCTGTCTATAATTGAAATTCACACCATGAACAACATCTTTTGTTTTAGCTAGAGTCAACAATTCTGCTGACTCTTCACTGTTCATTGCTAACGGCTTTTCAGATATCACATGTTTACCGGCTAAAATGATGTCCTTATTTATCGCAAAGTGAACATGATTTGGCGTACAGTTATGCACAACCTCGATCTCATCATTTTTAAGCATTTCGCGGTAATCTCCATAAGCAAGTGGAATACCAAGTTCAGCAGCTTTTGTTTCCGCTTGCTCCTGGCTTGTTTCTGCTAAAGCAACCACTTCTACAAATCCAAGTCTTCTAATTGCTTCGATATGAGTTGGCCCAATAAAACCTGTACCAATAATCCCGACCTTTATTTTATCCATGTTTCATCCTCCTGCTCTGTCATTTCTTCTTGATGATTCCTTTTCTCTATTTATCTCTTAATTGCTTTTTTACCGAAAGCTACAGCTAAAATGATGATGATTCCTTTTATAATCATTTGCTGACTAACATCCAGCCCCATAATGATAAGTCCATTATTAATTGTCCCAATCATTAAAGATCCTACGAGTGTTCCAATAATTGTCCCGACTCCACCAAAAAGACTTGTTCCACCTAAAATGACAGCAGCAATAACAGAAAGCTCATCTCCTTCACCGAATGAAAATCTTCCTGCGTTCATACGGCCTGCATAAAGTAATCCCGCTAAACCAGCCATTGCACCTGTTCCTAAGAAAACGAGCAACTTAATTTTCATCGTCTTTACACCTGAGAAACGTGCAGCGCTTTCATTACCACCAGTTGCTAATACTTGTCTTCCAAAAGACGTCTTACGTAGTAAAACATGAGCAATGATTGTAAAGACAACCGTCCATAAAAGTAATACCGGAATTGGCCCAATATCACCAGAACCAAAGATAAAGTTGAAATTTGAGTTAACAATTGGAACTGGAGCTGTATCTGTTACCCACATCGCAACACCTTTTATCGCTCCCATTGTCCCTAGTGTTACTAGGAAGGATGGAATTGCTACTTTTGTAACGAGTAAACCGTTAATTAGGCCAACAACAATACCTGTACCAACACCACCGATTAATCCGCCAATGATACCGTAGCCTGCCTGTAGTGCTAATGCTCCAACTAATGAAGATAAAGCGGCTATCGAACCAACAGAAAGATCAATTTCACCTGTACTGATAACAAATGTCATTGCAAGTGCCATTAAAGAAATGGTTGCTGTTTGTCTCACAATGTTTAATAGATTGCTTGAAGATAAAAACCCTTCATCATATAAATTGATAGAAAAGTAGATTAACACTCCTACGAAGGCAAAATAGACGATATAGTTACGCCATTCAAATTTCTTAAACATAGGTAATGCTGGTTTTTCCACTTTAGAAACCTTGGATTGCATATTGTAGATCCTCCTCTGATTTAATCTCAGTTCGTTGTAGTTCCTTTTTTATCTTGCCTTGATGCATCACAAGAACACGATCACTCATAGCAAGAAGTTCAGGGATTTCTGATGAAATGACAAGTATGGCCTTGCCGCTAATAGCTAATTCTCTAATAATGTCGATAATTTCTGTTTTTGCTCCAATGTCTACACCAATTGTTGGTTCATCAAGCAATAAAACGGTTGGGTTATTTGCTAACCATTTTGCAAGAACAATTTTTTGCTGATTTCCACCTGACAATAGGCCTGATTTTTTAAAGATATCATCAGTTTTAACATTTAACTTTTTGACAAGTTGATTGCTTATTTCATTTGCTTTTTTGTTATCAATAAACAATCCTTTATTCACTTTAGATAAGATTGGTAGAATCATATTGTCTTTCACACTATGTTCTAGAACCAATCCTTGCACACGTCGATCCTCGGGAATTAATGCAATCCCTGAGTCTATTGCATCCTTAGCCGAATTAATTGAACGTTTTTGACCATCAACGTAAATTTCACCACTTTCTATTGAGTCAATTCCAAATAAGCAACGAACTAATTCCGTTCGGCCACTCCCCATCAATCCAGCAATTCCTACTATTTCTCCAGGTTGTATTTTAAGATTAATATTTTGAACCTTATCTCCAGCGCTTACATTTTTTACCTCAAAAATCGGCGGTGCTTCTTTCGAGTATTCCCTCTCTTGATATTCAAAGGCTTGGTCAAATTCTTGTCCTACAATATGCTGAATAACTGTATCAAGATCAGTTTCACTACAATCCTCGGTTGTAATATATTGACCATCACGCAAGATCGTGATGCGATCACAAATTTCGAAAATCTCATCCATTCTGTGAGATATATAAATAATCGCATAACCCTTTGCTTTTAATTGATTGATAAACTTGAATAATACTTCCGTTTCCGTTTGAGTTAACGAAGAGGTTGGCTCATCCATTATCAATATTTTCGCTTCCTGAGATAGTGCTTTTGCAATCTCAGTCATTTGCCAATAGCCAACTCCTAGATTTTGAACAACATCAGATGGGCTGATATCAACCCCAAGTTCCTTTAATAGAACCTCTGTTTTCTTTTCACATTCTTTATCATTTAAAAGCCCAAGTGATGTCTTATCTTCTCTCGTTAAAAAGATATTTTGGGCAACTGTAAGGGTTGGTACTAAGCTAAACTCTTGGAAGATCATTGAGATCTTATTTGCCTTTGCGTCATCAAAGCTTTTAATGCTTACAGGTTTTCCTTCAATTAAAATGTCTCCACTGTCTGCAGTATAAACGCCTGTAAGAATTTTCATTAATGTAGATTTTCCTGCACCATTTCCACCCATTAAGGCATGTACTTCTCCTTTTTTCACTGAAAAGTTAACCTGGTCTAGAACCGTAATACCATTAAACGCTTTATTTATATTCTTCATTTCAAGAATAGGTTGATCCATTGTTTGTTCACCTTCCTTTGGTTATAGAGGCTTTAAGAAATTGATAGCCTCTATACACTTGTTACTAGTCTCTTATTTCAATGCATCTTTAACAGTTGAAGGAGCTTCAACCCCATAAATTAATTTCCAAGAATCAAGAACATTTTCTTTTGTTACTTCAATGGCAGGAGAAGCAACATAAGGAGGAGCTTCTTTACCTAATATCGCATATCCTGAAAGAATGCCCTGTGCTACACCTTGATCATAAGGTAATTGAGCACCTAGTCCTTGAACGATTCCATCAGATGCGATTGAAATCGCTACATTTGTACCTAAATCAACTGTTGTCACAACTAAGTCATCTCTTCCGGCTGTACGAGCTGCTGCCATTACACCTTCTGCGGGTACATCCCAAGGAGCGAAAATACCATCAATGTCTGGGTTTCTTGTCAGCATTGCTGAAGCAACTTCTTCTCCTTTATTCGGGTCTGTAATTCCACCTTGTGCTACGATTTCAATGTCAGGATATTTCTCTTTGATTGTTGCTTCAAAAGCATCTGAGCGGTTTTTGGTTACGAAGAAGTTAACATCGTGATAAACGATACCTACTTTCCCTTTGCCACCAATTTTTTCTGCCATAATGTCCGCTGCTAGAGCACCGTTTCCATAGTTGTCACCGGAAACAATACTGATATAATCCTTACCTGCTTCAAGACCTTCTGCTGCTCCATCCATGAATACTAGCTTAACGCCTTGTTCTACTGCTTTTTTATAAGCTGGTGCAGTTGATACTGCGTCAACCGGAACCGAAATCATAATATCTGGTTTTTTTGCTAAAACCGTTTCAATGTCGTTTACCTGTTTCTCAGCCTTAAATTGTGCATCTGTAACAGCTACAACTTCAATTCCCATTTTTTCAAATGTATCTTGCATCGCTCCAACTGCCGCATTCATATAATCTGTACCTGAATAGTGCATAACAATGGCTGCTTTATAATTTCCATCCTTAATTTTTTGAAGCTCTTCTTCAGTTAACTGTAAAGACTTTGCAGAAACTGCTTGTTCTCCATTTGGTCCTTTATCTAGAACTTCTATATCTGGAATCTCAGGGTTTATTGTTAGTGGCCCTGATTCAGAGAGGTAATTTTCATTTTTTTCTGTGCTTCCTTCTGTTGTCTGTGCTTCTTCCTTATTTCCACATCCGATTATTACGCTAAAAACGAGTAGCATTAATACGGAAATTAATAGATTCTTTTTCATTTCATAACCCCCATGTTTTTCATGTAGTTTAATCTTTTGTATGGTTTAACTAACGTTTACAACCACCTCCTTTAAAGTTCAATTGGCAGGAATTTGTAATCGTTTACAAATCAACTGCAATACAAAGCTATAAATTATCGCTTTCTTAACTTTTAGAGAAAATGAATGAAAATCTAATTTCTTTATTTTGTAATCCATTACATTTTCTTTATTAAAATAAACTTTTCACCCCTGTTTACTAGGTTTAAAAGTTATGAGTGAACTGATAGTTGTAACCGATTACATTAATCTTGTAATGATTTATTGATTTTTGAGCACGATTCTCTTATGACAAGACTGTCATCTAAAATATATTGATTTTTCTCGATTCTCTTTTTATCCATTAGCATAATTAATAGTTCCATCGCTTTAGACCCTATTTCAAAAGCTGGTTGTGAGATTGTGGTCAAAGCAGGCTCGAAAATAGAAGAAAAATGAATATCATCGAATCCAATAACCGAGATGTCTTCAGGTACTCTAAGGTTCATTGTTCTTATGGCTCTAATGGCACCCAAAGCCATTTCATCATTCGCTGCAAATACTCCGGTTGGGATTCTATTGAGCGCTAAAAACTTCTTCATTAAATTAAATCCGCTTTCATAATTAAATTGGCCTTCTTGTACTAGTACTGGATCTATTGATAAGCTATACCTTGCCATCGCCTGGTAAAAACCCTTTAATCGATCCTGTCCTAATACACTATCAAGTGGCCCAGAAATAGTTCCTATTCTTCGGTGTCCTAACTGAATTAAATATTCTGTTGCTTTTCTAGCACTGCTAACATTGTCGATTGAAATGGTTGGAATAGAAGAGCCTTCAATATATTCACAGGCAAGTACTACAGGAAATTCATTTGCCATTTCTTCGACAAGCTCTGCTTTCATCTTTGCTGTTAATAAGATCATTCCGTCTGCTTTTTTTTGACGGAGCATATCTAAATACCGACTTTCCTGTTCACTATCATTCCCAGCATCACCAAGTAAAACTTGATATCCATTAGCTGATGCAAGATTTTCTATTCCTCGTAGAACCTTCGAAAAGAAAGGATTAGATATATCCGGAATCACAACAATCACTGTTTTAGTTTCTGAAGTCCTTAGCTGACGTGCTAAAACATTTGGATGATAGTTTAATTCTTTAATGGCTCTTAATACTTTGTTAATTGTTTCCTCTCTTACAGTATCAGGCTTACTTATGACTCTAGAGACTGTAGCAGTGGAAACATTTGCCTTCTTTGCAACATCTACGATTCTAACCATCTAAGACTCTCTTTTCTATGAACTTATTAATGTAAAATTGTAATCGCAATCATTTTCGTTTAGATAAAATGTATTGCTTGTTTATTTCTTAGTTTTATCTTACCGGTTATTGAAAATCGAAAAAACATGGTTAATTTAATTTTTCACCATGCATTTTTAGTGTAGATGTAGAGATGAGTGATTACGCTTTCTCTGTTGGAAATTATAGGTTTTCAACAACAAAAAAACCTCAGAAATCTGAGGATCGAGGAAAATTTTAAATTATCTCAACAAATTATTTACAGCTTCATCAGCCTTCATTAATGCTTCTTCAACTGACATTTTCCCTAGCTGGGCATCGTGTAAATAACCGGTTACAACACTTTCCCATTGTTCTTCCTGTGGGAAAAATGGACGAGCTTTTGCTGTCTTCATTGCTTCATTTACTGCTTCGTATCGGCGAAATTTGTTAACATCAGTTCCCTCAACTTTCAACTGCTTAAGAGTTGGGACTAAATAGGAAGAGAGTCGGACTGGATCTCCCCCGCCCATCTGAGCTTGTCTAACATCATTTTGTTTACTTTCTAACCAAACCATAAATTTAAACGCTTCTTCAGGATACTTTGACGTTCTAGGAATAACAATTGACCAGCCAGCAAGGTGTGGGACAGATGATTTCATTGCAGGTGTTTGGACAAATTCCCATTGACCAACAGTATTAGAATATGCCCGATCGTCTACCTTATCAGCGGCCCAAGACCAGTGTATAGCCATTGCAACATTTCCTTCTGCAGCATCAGCTGATACTTCTGAAAAGGTATAATCATTTATACCTGGAGGAGAGAATTGGAGTAGGTCAATCCACGTCTTTGTCGCCTCTATGACTTCTGGAGTTGATAATGATGATGTCATCTTATTCCAATCAATAACATCTCCGCCGTTAGAGTAGACAAATGTTAACCATGTATGCACATTGCCGAATCCTTCACTAGCTTGTCCAGCCCAGCCATAAATTTTTTTCCCGTTCACCATTTTCCCATTAAAAAATTTAGCCATATCACGAAATTGCTGCATTTTTTTGGGCGGAGATAAGTCATACCCGTATATGGCTTTAAACTCTGATTTCAGTTTTTCATGCTCAAATAAATCAGATCGGTACCAAAGGATATGAGGGTGTATCGTCTGTGGCAATCCATATATATTGCCGCCCTCACCATATCCACCGTTTTCTCCATTCCATTGTGTAAGAGCTAGTGCTCTAGGCAAAAAACCTTCCATATCTACTATGTTTTTTTCTATATAGGTTTCTAAGGGTAGTAAGCTATTTGTAGAGACAAGTTCAGGCACCCAGTTGTAATCAACATTAAAAAGGTCATAATTAGCATTACCAGCGATCGAAAGAGCTAATTTTTGAAAAATCATGTCACGTCCTACTAACTCAATATTGACAGATACTCCTGTTTCGTTCTCATATTCTTCCGCTAACTTTTGGGTTACCTCTCCCCATGTCGTATTAAGAAAAACACCATTTAAGGATATCTGTTCTTTCACTTCGACTTCTTTATTTTCTTCTTTAGCCTCTTCTCGCTTTCTTAATTGTTGACTGCAAGCCGTTAAAATAATAGAACTCACAATAATAAAAATCAAGAGAGTATAGTGCTTAGTCAATTATCTCCCCCCCTTTTAGCTCATTATTCTTCCTCATGAACCGGATGCCGCAAGATCACTCTAAAGCCTTCATGATGATCTTCATCAACTATTATTCCATACTCAGTTCCAAAATGAAGTTGAAGTCGTTTATGAACATTTTTCAACCCAATTCCATGATGCACATGATTTGAATTTCTTTCTTTATCCACTAGGTTACTATTCAGCCCTGGACCATTATCTTCAATAATAAAGATAATATCCTGTTCAATGCGTTTAACGGTTAACAGAATTTTCCCCTTACCTTCTGGCAAGTTACTAATTCCATGCTTGATGCAATTTTCTACGATTGGTTGAAGGATTAGCTTGATGACCTCTAATTTCAAAATCGTTGGATCTACCTGAACAAATACTTTAAATAAACGATTACTTCTGAGCTTTTCTATGTCTAAATAATTCTTAGCATGCTCAATTTCTCTTTCAACCGTTGTCCACTCGTTATTATTATTTAAACTGAATCGAAGTAAGTTGGCTAATTTCGTTACCATTAAAGCGATATTTTTTTCATCTACCTTTTCTGCTCTCCACTTAATCGCATCTAATGTATTATAAAAAAAATGTGGATTTATTTGATGATTTAATGTCTGAAGCTCAAATTTTCGCTTGTCTGATTCCATCTTTTTTGTTTGTTCAATAAGTTCAGACATTCCTGTAATCATTTGGTTAAACCCACCAACTAGTTGCCCAATCTCATCTTTTTTAGACCTGTCCATATGGAAATGCTTTAATACTCCACTTCGAACTTTTTCCATATGTGTGACGAGTGCTTTAATTGGTATCGTAAAATTACGAACAATAATAGCAAGATAGATCGTAACAACCACTATACTGATTATGACAATCCACATAGTAAAATTTTTTATTTGTTCAATATTGCCTGTCACTTCTTTGTTTGGCAGAGCAGTAATTAAATTCCATCCCTGATCATTTAATTGAGTTTCAGCTGTATTCCAATCCCCTTCTGGTATAAATTTTTCATTATAAAGCAAAGAGTTTTCACTTGAAATAATGTTCTTATCTTGATCAACAATCATTGTTTTGTAGTTTTTAAAAGAAGAAGGGAAGGATAATTCCTCTCGTACAAGTGAATCAGGAATCTTAAGAACAATAACACCTAGTGGTTCGTAATAATAGGATGAACGAACCGCTCTTATATAAGTTAAAACTGGCTTCTTTGAAGTTTCATCCCAATAATGGTACCAAACCCCTTTTTCTTTCAAATTAAAGGCTTTTAACATCAATTCAGTGCTTGGCTTAAAATCACTCCCATTAATTAGCTCCAAATAATTCGGGTAATATTTCATTTGTTTTGGAAAGACATATACTCCGTACGTCCCTTTTAATTGGGCAATAAGTTGACTGATCCGATTGATAAAAGCCTTTTCTTCTTCATAAGATGTTGGCGGATGACTTTGCAAGAGCTTTTGTAACTGTATAGATGTCACCATTTTTTCTGATTCATTTTCTGCATCTTTTAATAAACGATTAACCTGCTTTTTATTCAATTCTAAATTGTCTTGAAGAAGCTGAGAGGTAACCTTTTCTAACTGAGACTTAGATCGATCATATGATAAATAACCTAATAATGCTAATGGAATAATAATGGATAAGGTAATAAAGACAAACATTTTGTTAAATAAATTATCTTCTATTCTTACCTTTCTAACTTTCATTTTCCGTACCTATACTCTTTGGGTGTTTGACTTGTTCTTTTTTTAAAAATAGTACCGAAATGCTGTAAATTTTGATAACCTACAGCTTCCGCTATCTCATACACTTTCATGCTTGTTTCTCTTAGAAGTGTTTTCGCTTTTTTAATCCGCGTCTCTGTTAAAAAATCCATATATGTTTGTCCAGTTTCTTTTTTAAACAACTGACTTAGCCAGACTGGATGTAAGGATAGCTCGTCTGCGATCATTTGTAAGCTCAAATCCTCCATGTAACTAGAATGAATTATTTGAATGGCTCTTTCAATGATTGAATTGGTAGCATGTGTTGAAACCTCATAACTAACACTCGTTAAATACTCAGATAAGACCTTTTCATATTCTTCTAATGTAGTGCATTCATCCACCTTTTCCCATACACTCATTGGGATTTCTTTAAGTTCCTTTGAGGTTTGTTCACTTATACTTGCAAGGATTTGTGACAAGTAGTTTAATGTTTTTCGCGTGATATCGTCTCTTGATTCAAGTCCATCGAGTAATATGACCTGTTGAAAAAAAACTTTTACCACCTGACGAATGCTTTCTTCATCCTTATTTATAACTAAAGATGCTAAATGGTTAGCAGTGGTAAGGTCTGTAGACATTAGATGATCAGATTTTACATATTCCTCGCGATTTGTTAGAGAGCTTATTTGAAATTCTTTTAGTGTAGAGCTGTAAGCTGCATGCATTTCCTCAAATGATGATACCTTTGTGCTAATGCCTATTGCTAACTCGATTTTTTGATATTCCTTTAACTTTTTTTGAATGGATCTAGCCATTTCCTCGGTATCGTCAATAGTGGTTAATAATACACATCGATTTTTAGGATCTTTAAAAAGGAGTGAGTGCATTTGATCTCGGATAACATCCTGCATAATATTTCCTATAACAAAAGTCTTTAATTGATTTTCTTCTGTAAAAGGTTTTCCGTCAGGATAGCCCTTTACATCAAAAATAAGGAGTGAAAAGGATTTATTCGCTAACCAATCAATATCCCATAAACACAGTCTATGATAGAGATGTTCTTCAAGAGGTGTTCTTTTTAAACAAAACTCGATTAAATAGTTGTCCCTCATGGAACGTGTTCCAATCTCTGCAAATGATTTCTGCTGCTCAGTATACTGAAGTTGTTCTTTTTCCTCTTTTATCATTGAAAGAGTCCTGTTTACCTTTTCTATAAACTCCTCTGTGCTATATGGTTTCAATAAATAATCAACCGCACCAAAGCGTATACTTCTCCTTGCATAATCAAAATCATCGAAACCGCTTACAACTATAACCTTTGGTTGGTAGTCATTATTTACAACTTCTTCAACTAAATCAAGACCAGATATACCAGGAAGCATAATATCAGTAATAATTAATTCAGGATAGTGTTTAAAGATTACCTCTCTTGCATCTTCCGCATTATTTGAGGTAAGCAATTCTACTTCAACATTATATAGAGAATCAATAGCCATTTTCATACCTATTAAGGAATCTGGCTCATCTTCAATTAATAATAACCTCAATCTTTTACCCTCCATTCAGTGGGAAATTATAATTATATTAACCAGAACAAGTTTTAGTGGTCAATTAAAATATAAATATGTTCTAGAATTGATGAATTTATGGGGAAATTTGGATGAAACAATTCATTGATTTAGATAAGAGTAACACAGGGGGGTAGTCCTTATAAAGAAGAACCAAGGCTTATTCAAAAAGCCTTGGTTTCCTACAGAATACTAGATGGTCAGGAACAGATGTAAGTATAATACCTGAGATCCACTTAAAAAACTGGCGTCACTTCAACATAAGCTCCCAATAGATTAAGTGAAACGGTTCACAATATAATTGATCAGAATAGAGCCTTGTTTATACATTACGGACTTATCTAATTTTGCAATGTCCTTTGTATAACCCCCTGCATGAAGGATAACCTATCTTTGTGGAGGTGCTAGACAATGGGTCAAAAATTTGAAATAAATCTTATAAAATTCCTTTATTTTTTTGGTATTAGCTCTTTTATATATTTAATAAAAAAACCACTTGCAAAGGACTGGCTCCTTACTTTCTTTATAAAAAGTTACTATGCATCATTGGTCGATAATCTGGTTGTAAATAAAGGCTATGTTCAATATCCGACCCGATTTCCAAAACAAGTTAAAACAAGTGTGTTGTTCGATTACTTACTTTTCCCAATTACTTGTGTCTTTTATAATCAACATACTAAAGATTCTCGCCTTATTAAGTGCCTTATAAAAGTTCTGTTTTTCAGTGTACCAATGACTATTGCCGAGCTATGGCTAGAAAAAAATACACAACTTGTTAAATATAAAAATGGATGGAACTGGAAAACCACTTTTTATTCTCTCTCATTTTCCTTTTTAATGGTTAGATTTACAATGTCTGTTATAAGAAGAATTTTCAATAATAAGTACGAGTTATCATAGATGGGCATTTGATGTTAATGTATAGTATTTATTAACTTTTTGGTGTAGGAAAGATTGCAATTGCTTAAATTTGGCGAAGATTTCATTGCTACTATTTTATTTCCCACTGATTACTCATCATTTTTCACTACACATATATTGTCTACTACTCGCGAAATAAGGTATAGCATTGAATAACATTCCTAATCTTTAATTTTCATAGGGGTTCTCTACTTAGGAAAAAAACAAAGAAGCTCCACCCTTTAAACCAAGGAACTGAAGCTCACATCTGATGATCCGAGAGGGATTCGAACCCCCGACCCCTACCCTGTCAAGGTAGTGTTCTCCCACTGAACTATCGGATCGTTATTTAGTTGTATAATAGCTCTTAAAGCTACATATTCTATTATATTCTGAAGAACTATTCAAGTCAATACATCTCGTCCAACTTCACTATTCGACTTATTTCCCAGAAAATATTTGAATGCTGTCAAAAGGGGCATTAATCCCTACATTCTTGCCCCATTTAGACAGCATTCTTCTCTTATTTCCCTACTATCCTATTCTTATTGAAGGCCCTTTTCTTTAAAATACTTAGCTGCACCTGGATGGAATTCTAAATTTCCCACACCTTCAAGTGCTGATTCAGGTGTGATGAATTCACCTTTTGCATGTGTTATTGAATCTGTATTTTCAAACAATGCTTTTGTCATTTCATAGACTAATTCTTCGTCTAGATCCTTTGTGACGACAAGCATTGCTTTTACTGCTACTGTGTTTACATCTTCTTCAATATTATATGTTCCAGCTGCAACTGTGTCTTTTGAGTAGTATGGAAATTGATCCATTAGCTCTTGAACTTTGTCGTCTGCAATTGGAACAATGACAATGTCTGCTTGAGCTGATAGTGCTTCAACAGCTCCTGTTGGTGTTCCAGCAGTAATGAACGCAGCATCAATTGTTCCAGCCTGGATACCATCCGTTGACTCATCAAATGATAGATTTTGCGGTTTAATATCTTCTGCTGTTAAACCATGAACCTCTAAAACTTGCATAGCGTTAATATAAGCACCTGAACCCGGAGCTCCAACAGAAACAGCTTTCCCCTTAAGGTCTTCTACTGATTGTATTCCACTATCCTTGGTCGTGACTAGTTGAATGGTTTCCGGATAAAGTGATCCAATTGCTTGAATAGTATCAATTGCATTTCCTTCAAACATTTCTTTTCCTTCAAGCGCATATGCCGCGATATCTGTTTGTGTAAATGCTAGTTCAGCCTCACCAGCTCTTAACGTTTCCATGTTTTCAGCAGAAGCACCTGATGTTTGTGGTGTAATATTTGCGTTTGTATTGTCTGTCATGATCTTACCAATTTGCCCGCCTAGCGGATAATATGTACCACCAGTTCCGCCAGTAAGTAAGCTTAAGTCTTGTTTTTCTTCTGATGTGCTTTCTGTTGTTTCCTCTTTTTCTTCACTAGAGCTCTCCGATTCTGTTTCCCCGCTACATGCAGCGACCACCATCATAAAAGCAAGCATCATAACAAACAACAAGCTATTACGCATTTTTTTCACGCTTGTTCCCCCTTTTGTAAAATTGTGTAAAGCGGTAGCTCCCTTTTATATATGAGGAAACATTTGGGTACATGCATGAAAAATATGAAAGGTTTATTAAGCCCGATTACATAAAGAAAATAAAAAAAGAGATTGGACACTTTATATAGTTCCCAATCTCTTTCCCCTTACTATACTCAGTTTATATCTATGTACTCATTCCACAGTTTTATCTACGATTTTGCCTATTTCTTAAAAACGTTGGGATATCCAGTGAATCTTCCTGTTGTTCATTATGGCGACTAAAATTTTGAACCGGTTCTTCACGGTAACCAACATCCCGTTGTATACGCTGATTTTCATATTGATTCGTATTTTCTACTCTTTCTCTTTGTGGCTGTGAATTTGTTTGGATCAATGGTGGTGCCTCCTCTTGCTCAATGAAACCAGTTGCAATGACCGTTACGATAATTTCATCCTTTAAGTGATCATTAATCACTGAACCAAAGATCATATTCAAATCCTCATGAGATGCATTAGATACCATATCAGCTGCTTCTTGAACTTCGAAAAGACTTAGGTTTGTACCACCAGTGATGTTCATGATTACACCTTGAGCACCATTAATGGACGTTTCAAGTAACGGACTATTGATGGCTTTTTGTGCAGCGACCGCAGCCCGGTCTTCTCCCTTCGCAATTCCAATGCCCATTAGTGCTGTTCCTTTATGAGACATAACTGTTTTCACATCAGCAAAGTCAAGGTTAATTAAACCTGGTACAGCAATTAAGTCAGAAATCCCCTGCACCCCTTGACGAAGAACACTGTCTGCTTCACGGAAAGCATCCATTATATTTGTTTTTTTATCAACAATTTCTAATAAGCGATCATTTGGAATAATAATTAAGGTATCAACTGATTCCTTCATGGCCTCAATACCGCTTGCAGCATTTTTTGAACGCTTTGAGCCTTCAAATTTAAAAGGACGTGTGACAACTCCAATTGTTAGAGCACCAAGATTACGGGCAATTTCCGCTATAGCAGGTGCTGCCCCTGTTCCTGTTCCACCACCCATTCCAGCTGTAACGAAGACCATATCTGCTCCTTGTAATACTTCTTTAAGCTGCTCTTTACTTTCTTCCACTGCTTTTCGACCAATTTCAGGATTTGCCCCTGCTCCTAAACCTCTTGTTAATGATGCACCGATTTGCATCCGAATTTCAGCTTTTGATTGATTTAAAGCCTGTGCATCTGTGTTTGCTGCAATAAATTCAACACCCTCAACTCCATCTTCTATCATTCGGTTAACCGCATTATTACCACCTCCGCCAACACCGATCACTTTAATTTTGGCGAATTGATCTATATTCATATCAAAATCCAACATCATCTTTCCTCCTTATTCATCCATAGGTCTTACTTCAACGTAGACGTACGTAGTACCTCCTTATATGATTCGAAGTTTTCCAACTTTTTCTGTATGTTCACTAACTGAGAAATCAAATCGCAGTCATTTTTTACAAATTATGAATGACCATAATTCGGGGAAAATACTGAAGCGTATCAAAATAGGGAGGTTAACAAATAATGGATTCACAAAAATTAGCAGCTCATGAATCTATAGACTTACATGAAATGATAAACTTCAAAACTTTATGTGTGGCTAAATCAAAGCTTATGCAAGGACTAGTTTTTGATCAAGATCTAAAAAATTTAATGCAAAAAGATGTTGATCAATCGATTCAGGCATTAACCGAGTTACAAGCGATTTATCAACGTGCTCCTTTTGAAGCGCCAGTACCTGAAAGCCGTCCAACACCAATAATCAATTGAAAGGAAGGTAGTAGCATTGAATAACGATCATTTAGATCCAATTAATTCCTTACATGTTCCTGAGTTAGCAGATACCACGTTTGCCATGGATTTTCTTATGCGAGCAAAAGATGCGGTACGAAATACAGCTACGGCATTAACTGAAACCGCATCACCTGACTTAAGAGCCATGCTGCGTAAGCAATTAATGCAGAGCATCACCATGCATCAAGAAATTACTGAGCTTATGGTCGAGAAAAAATGGTTTCATCCTCATGATCTACAAGAACAATATAAATTAGATCAGCTATCCGCCAAAAACACAATTATGGTTGGAAACATGAATCTATTCCCTGTTGAAACCAATCGAAAAGGGATGTTTGATCGTACACCTGATGAACATTAACATTGGAGGTTAGTTGAATGAAGGCCGTAACCTATCAAGGCATCAAAAATGTTGAAGTAAAAGAAGTAGAAGATCCAAAAATCCAAAAGCCAGATGACATGATTATCAAAGTAACAAGTACAGCCATCTGTGGATCTGATTTGCATTTAATCCACGGAATGATACCAAATATGCAAGAAGACTATGTGATCGGCCATGAGCCAATGGGTATCGTAGAAGAGGTGGGCCCTGAAGTTACGAAGGTAAAAAAAGGGGATCGTGTAATTATTCCTTTTAATATCGCATGTGGTGAATGTCAATATTGTAAAAGCAATCTTGAGAGTCAATGTGATAACTCAAATGATAACGGAGAAATGGGTGCATACTTTGGCTATTCAGGTAACACTGGTGGCTATCCAGGTGGACAAGCTGAATACTTAAGAGTTCCTTTTGCCAATTTTACTCACTTTAAAATACCTGAAAGCTGTGAAGAACCTGATGAGAAGTTAAGTGTCATTGCTGATGCCATGTCAACAGGCTATTGGAGTGTTGAAAATGCTGGTGTCAAAGCTGGCGATACTGTCATTGTTCTAGGCTGTGGCCCAGTTGGCCTTTTTGCTCAAAAGTTTTGTTGGTTAAAAGGAGCAAAAAGAGTAATTGCTGTTGACTATATTCCCTATCGTTTAGAGCATGCAAAAAGAACAAACAAAGTGGAAACCGTTAACTTTGAGGAACATGAAAATGTGGGAAGTTATCTGAAAGAAATTACAAAAGGCGGAGCAGATGTTGTCATCGACGCAGTTGGTATGGACGGAAAAATGACTGACATGGAATTCCTAGCGACCGGTTTAAGACTTCAAGGTGGGGCAATGAGTGCACTCGTAATGGCTTCTCAAGCTGTTCGAAAATGCGGAACCATCCAAATTACTGGCGTGTATGGTGGCCGATATAACGGTTTTCCATTAGGAGATATTATGCAACGAAACGTAAATATCCGCACTGGGCAAGCTCCAATGATTCACCTAATGCCTTACATGTTTGAACTCGTTTCTACTGGAAAAATTGATCCAGGTGATGTTGTTAGTCACGTACTCCCACTAAGTGAAGCAAAACGTGGGTATGAAATTTTTGATACAAGAACGGATAATTGTATCAAAGTAGTATTAAAACCTTAAAAAAAAGGAGGAGAGTCATGGATTACGCATTACACGAAGTTCTTGAAGTTCAGGAAATTGCGGCATTTAAGACAACTTGTTTAACAAAGTCCAAAACGATGAGAGCACTTGTATCTGATCCAGAACTAAAAGACATCATGCAGCAAGATATTACAATATCAACCCGTCAGTTAGAGGAGTACTCCTCCATTCTTTCTAAAGCAAAACCAAAGTATTAGTTAGGAGATGAAGGAACATGAACTCAATCATTGAAAGTTTAACTGGTATGAAAGCATTAACCGATCAAGTTGTTGCAATGGACTTATTAATTTCTGCAAAAAGTGGAGTAAGAAACTATGCAATTGCCCTCACTGAATCAGGCACTCCAGAAATTAAACATACTCTCACTCGTCATTTAGAGGAAGCACTGGATATGCATGAAAGAATCTCAAGTTATATGGTGGAAAAAGGCTGGTATCATGCATTTGATACCCATGAACAAATACAGCTGAATTTAAAAAATATGGATACAGCAATGAAATTACCTACTCTTTAAGCATCTCTTATTCTCAAATAGAGGAACAAAACAAACTGTTCCTCTTTTAGAGAAGGGATTTTTATTATCAAATAAATACCTCACCCATAAAAAAACTGACTCCACAAAGAGTCAGCTCAAAATTTACACATTCACATTCTTCTTTGCATCAGCAGGCACCTTCTCCAAAGCTGCAGCAAAGTCTTTAATTAAATCCTCAACCTTCTCAAGTCCAACGCTTAATCTTAACAGTCCATCTGAAATGCCACGCTTTTCACGCTCTTCCGGAGGCATTGCCGCATGTGACATTTTAGCAGGATACGATAATATAGATTCCACTGCACCTAAACTAACCGCAAACACCGGAAGCTCCACATTTTCAACCAAAGTCTTAACTGCCGCTGCGTCAGCTAATTTAAATGACAACACTGCTCCAGGACCATCCGCTTGATAGTTTTGTGTTTCATGACCTGGGTGATAGCTCAAGCCTGGGTAATATACCTCTTCTACCTTCGGGTGCTCCGCTAAAAACTCAGCTATTTTTAAGGCAGATGCTTGAGACTGCTGTAGGCGTACATGCAATGTCTTTAATCCACGAAGAACTAGCCATGCGTCCTGCACACCAAGAACGGCACCAAATGCATTTTGTAATTTATACAAACGATCGCCTAAATTAGGATCCTTCACAACAGCAAGACCTGCAAGCACATCACTATGCCCCGCTAAAAACTTCGTTGCACTGTGCAACACTACATCAACGCCTAACTCTAAAGGTCGCTGTAACTCTGGTGTTAAGAACGTATTATCTAAGAAAGTTAAGCAGTTATTCGCCTTCGCTAGATTCACAATCCCCTTAATATCCGTTACTTTTAACAATGGATTCGAAGGTGTCTCCATATAAATTACCTTCGTATTAGGACGAATTTCAGACGCAACCTGATGAAGATCTGTCATATCTACAAATGTATGCTCAATTCCAAATCGAGTTAATACATCTGTGATAATACGAAAAGTCCCCCCATACACGTCCTCTGTTACAAGTACATGATCTCCTTGTGATAACAGCAAAAACGCGGTAGAAATAGCTGCCATACCAGAGGAGAACGCCAATCCACGTGATCCGCCTTCTAATTCTGCAATGGCACTCTCCAATGCTTCTCGCGTAGGGTTGCCTGAACGTGCATAATCATATTTCCCAAATTCATCGATATCAAATTGATGAAAAGTAGAGGAATGGTGAATCGGCACACTTACCGATCCTGTGCCGCGGTCCACCTTTGACTCGTTATGAAGTAGCTTTGTTTGAAATGACCAATCATGATTGCTCAACTGCTTCCACTCCTTTCATTGCTTTAAATGCCTGTGTTAGATCCTCAATAATATCTTCTGCATGCTCAACACCAACTGAAAAACGTAGCAGCTTATTACAGACACCATTTGCGATTCGAATATCTTCTGGAATATCCATATGTGTTTGTGTTGCTGGGTACGTGATGAAGCTTTCGATGCCACCTAAGCTTTCTGCGAAGCAAATCGTGTTAAGATTTTTCAAAAACGGATTAATCCATTCTTCATCTTGTAAACGGAATGAAAGCATTCCACCTTTTCCTGGATATAAGACATCAAGTACATCAGAATGCTCTTCTAAAAATGCCGCTACCTTTTGAGCATTTTCCTGATGCTGTCTCATACGAAGTGATAAAGTTTTCATCCCTCTCATTAACAACCAAGAATCAAATGGTGATAAAACAGCACCAATTGCGTTTTGGTGTTGGAAGAATTCTTCACTTAGTTCCTGCCCCTTCGTAACAACTAAGCCTGCAAGAACATCGTTGTGCCCTCCTAAGTATTTTGTTGCACTATGGATGACAATGTCCGCTCCATCTAAGATTGGCGTTTGAAGAACTGGTGTATAGAAAGTGTTATCAACAATCACGAGTATGTTATGCTTTTTCGCAACTCCTACTAGCTCTTTAATATCCGCTTCCTGCATTAATGGATTTGTTGGCGTTTCAATGAATAGAGCTTTTGTGTTTTCATTGATCAATTTTTCCGTTTCAGCTGGATTTGTGAAATCATCATATTGAAATGATAATCCGTATTTTCTCCATTCTCTTTCAAAAAGACGGTATGTTCCACCGTAAAGGTCCGAAGAAACGATCAGTTCGTCTCCACTTTGGAAGAGGGCCATGATTGTTTGGATGGCAGCCATTCCTGAGCTGAAGGCAAAGCCGCGGTCGCCATGCTCAAGGTCTGCAATCGCTTTTTCGACTAATAGTCTTGTAGGGTTTCCTGTTCGGATATAATCAAATCCAGTTGATTCACCGATACCTGCGTGACGATAGGCTGTTGATAAATAAATTGGCGGGTTAACTGTACCTGTTACATTTTCACTGCGGTTGCCGATTTGTGCTAATTTTGTTTCGATACGTTTACTCATGTTTGTCACTCCTAAGATATAAATTTAATGATTATGTACATGAGAGAAAGTGTACATGTCTTAAAAAAGCAAAATAAAAAGTCTTCCCCGTTAAGAAGAAGACTGTGTCGTTAAAGTGCGCTTCTTCTTATCTCTCAAGCATAAAGCTGGTGTGGCTTGCTGGATTTAGCACCTTGGCACTCGCAGAAGTCTTGGTATGGTGTTGTTAAATAAGTAAACTCATATAATTAGTGTTGTGTAGTTTTTCACAGCACGCAAGTGCTTGCGGCTTGCTCTGCAAGCCTCGACAGAAAATGAAAAATGCCTGTAACAAACAAGGGCGCTTTGTTCCATTCATTTTTCATTTCCTGTCGGTGCTGTAAAAAACTTACTTAGAGTTTATCTATCATCAACCACCAGATCTTCACTCGTTATGAACCGGTTGCTGAGGCTTCATAGGGCCAGTCCCTCTGCCTCTCTTGATAAGAAATATATGAAATTTTTAAAATGTTTAACTTTTTATTACTGTACCTTATTCAAGTGGAGAATGCAATAGAATTATTGTAATAGTTTGATATCTTCGATAATTTTTTCGAATGGTACGTCAGATACTCCATCGTATTGCTCAAGGATTTGACTACCTTTCATAAGAAAGATCGAGGTACTGTGCACATATTGAGTTGAGCCTTCAAGTTTTGCAGCAGGAGCTAAGAAACTTATATTAGAAAAAGATTCAATTTCTGCTTGATCATAGCCTGTTAGAAAGTTCCAAGTTTCATAATCAGCACCGAATTGATTTCCAAACTTTTTTAACACTTCAGGTGTATCATGTTCTGGATCAATACTGAAGGAAACTAACTCTGCTTCTGCTTTTTCATCTTTTAACTGCTCTTGAAGTGTAGCAATGTGAGCAGTCATTGGCGAGCAGACAGTATCACAATTTGTAAAAATAAACGTAGCTATCCAAACTTTGTCTTCGTAGTCAGACATTCTTACAGCTTCTCCGTTTTGATTCACGGCTTCCAGTGGCTCTACAGTTCCATTTAATGAAAAATGCTCTTCCAGGTTGATAGACTGAGAACAGCCTACCAACGCTAGAACAGCAATTACAATTGATAGTATTTTTTTCACGGTAGATTCCTACTTCGTTAAGAATGAAGTGTCGATTAGATCACTGAATTCTGGTTTTTCCTTTAGGAATTTTAATTCATAAGAAGAATTTGCAAATTCTTGAACAACATCTGCGTTTACTTCTGTAGTGTATGTTACACGCTCCCACGCGCTGTCAACGATCGCTGGGTCTAATTCTTGATCTGTGATGTCTTTGATAGCTTTAATTGCAATATCACGTGCTTCTTCTGGATTTTCGTTAATAAAGTTAACGCCTTGCTCATGTGCTTTTACGATATTAGCTACTAGCTCTTTATTTTCTTCAATTAGTTTTCCACTTGTTACTAACACTGTGTTAGGTAATGTTGTACCATATGAGATTTCATCTGTATCAACGATTACTTTTGCACCGTCATTTACTAATTGTGATGCCCACGGCTCTGGAACAGCAGCAAGATCTACTTTACCTGATTCGAACATTGCACCGTATTGAGCTGGGTTACCAGTTACATGTTTAAGAGTTCCACCAATACGTGCTGATGTAATTCCTAAATCTTTAAGAAATGTTTCCATTTGAACATCATGTGTGCAACCTACACCAGGTGTGATGAACGTTTTACCTGAAACATCCTCAACTGATTGAACACCACTTTTTGCTGATGCAACAACAACAGTACCACCTGAAGATGCACCTGCAATAATTTTCACGTCTGCTCCATTTGCATAGTTGTTCATAACTGGACCTGGTCCTACTAGTCCTGCTTGTATTTCACCTGTTTTTAAAGCCGTCATAAACGCTGCTCCGTCAGGGAACGTTTTGTATGTTACTTTTACGTTTTCTCCAAGAGCTTCTTCATAATAACCTTTTTCTCTAGAAATCATAGCTGGTACGTGGTCAATGTTTGGGAAATATCCAATCACAACCTCTTCTGTGCTCCCGCTACCGCTTGTATTTGATGATTCACCAGTTCCACAAGCTGCAAGGACACCTACTAATAAAATTGAAATAATTGCAAATAAAAGTCCTTTTTTCATGATGTAACCTCCATTTTGAATAATGATTGTAAGTTAAAAATAACCTTTTACTTTGATACCTTATTTTACGCTTGAAGTCAGAAGTCAGAGGTGAGATTTGAAGCAATTGGTGACATACCAATTGCTTTTATTAAAAAAATCCTCAACTATCTAATCCCCATTTTTTCATTACGTTTTTCTCAATACGTTGGAAAAAGAGTAAATCGACAATAACACCAATGACCATAATCATGATCATAATGGCGAGTACTAAGCTCATATCACCAAAATCTGATGCAAATTTTAATTTATATCCAAGACCAGGACCTGTACTTAATAATTCACCGGCCATTAATGCTCTCCATGCAAATGCCCAAGCAAGTCTTATTCCTGTTACAACATAAGGGATAGATGCTGGAATCATGACCTTCCAGAACAGGCTCAAGCCTTTATAATCCATCGTTTGTGCTGCTTTTATATAAAGTGGTGGCACATTTTTAATCCCTGTTCTCATGTTAATCGTCATCACAAGTGTTGCACCTAAAACGACAATAAACGTAACAGCTGCTTCATTTAACCCGAACCACATGATCGCTAAAGGTAACCAAACAATACTTGGTACAGACTGTAAAGCGATAATTAATGAACCTAATGTTTCATCAAGTGTTTTAGATTTAGCTAAAGCTACTCCTAAAATAAGTCCTAAGATTAATGCAATGACTAATCCAATTGCAAGTCTTTTAAAGCTTGCGACTAAGTCATAGACAAGTGTTAAATCTAAAAAGCCTGTATACAATGATTTGAAAACATCTGTAGGGGCAGGGAATATTGCTACGGAAACATCAATAAGTTTTACCGTTACCTGCCATACAGTTAAAAGAATAACGTAAAAAAGGATTCGTTTAACGACTGGCTGCATATTGCTGCTCCTTTTCTATTACTTTATCAATTTCTGATTTTAGTAATTTTTTAATTCGTTCTTCATAAGCTATTAGCTCTTCACGTGCTTGCTCACGTGGTCTAGGAAAGTCAAGCTCGATAATATCAACAATTCGTCCTGGCTGTGTTCCCATGACGACAATTCTATCAGAAAGCTTTAATGCTTCATGAATACTATGTGTAACGAAAAGAATCGTTTTTTTCGTCTCTAAAAATACTTCTTCTAACACTTCATGAAGTCTTGAACGTGTTTGCTCATCAAGCGCACCGAATGGCTCATCCATTAATAATAGAGCTGGATCCATCGCTAATGCTCTCGCAATGGAGACACGCTGCTGCATCCCGCCTGAAAGCTCATGCGGAGAATGCTTGGCATATGGACTTAATTGCACAAGAGATAAAAATTTATGAGCTCTTTTCTGTGCTTCTTTCTTGGAAAGCTCCTTGCGAAGAGGAAACATTACATTTTCTTCAACAGTTAACCATGGAAATAATGCAGCTTGCTGAAATACCATGCCACGTTCTTTACCAGGTCCTTTTAGTTGTTTCCCTTGTAGAATAAGCTCACCAGAAGTTGCCTGTGTTAAGCCTGCAACGATGGAAAGCAAAGTTGATTTTCCACATCCTGAAGGACCTAGGATCGAAACAAATTCTCCTTCTTTCACTTGTAAATCTATATTTGTTAAAACTGTTTCTTCTTTGTTATCACGGTTTTTGAATTGTTTATTAACATTATTTATAGATAAAAACACTGATATCACCTACTTTTCTTAATTCATATCTGTTTTATCGGATTTACTTATTATAGTAGGTTTAGGAAATAAGTCAATGGTAAAATTAGTATTTCCCTAATTCTCACCAAAATAAAAAAGACCGACATGTAAGTCGGCCTTGTTCACGTTATTTTTTCTTTTCATCATAATAATTAACAGCATACATAGAACCTTCAGCTACCATCGTATTATCTTCAATATCATGTGGATCCGGGTGTCCAGATTTCTCCATAACCTGCTTGTCTTTATTTATAGAATTAATGGCTTTATTCTTCATCATTTGCATGGAAGAGATGAATTTGTTCTTTCTTTTTTCTTCCTTTAATAAATAAGATGTAACCCCTATTGTGGATAGTGCAACACCGGATAAAACCACTTTGCTTGATTTTTTCATTTGTGATTCTCCTCTCACTTTTATTAATAGGTCTTACTTGGAAAATACCCTTGTCCGACATTTTTAAACATTTTTTTCTCGGAAAACATAATAAATATGCTTTTTTAAGGATGAATGAATTGTTGCGTGTTAAAATAAAAGGGGTTTCATTCATGTTTTAGGAGGGGTAACCATGAGTAAACAAACAGGTATTATTAAGGAGCACTCCTTTTATTCAGAAGCACTTCAGGAAGAATTAACATTGCTAATTTATCTTCCAGAGAATTTTTCTCCATTATATAAGTATAGTTTATTGATTGCACAAGATGGTCAAGATTACTTTAAACTCGGTCGTGTTGGTAGACAGGTCGAGGCTTTAGTTAAAGATGAAGAAATAGAAGATGTTATTGTTATTGGCATTCCTTATAAAGATGTTCATGACAGAAAAGAAAAATACCATCCGAATGGTAGTAAGTTTAAGCAGTATGTGCGTTTTCTTGCGCATGAATTAGTACCATATCTCGATTTCGAATTTCCAACATACCAAATCGGCTTTGGTCGTGCGTTAATTGGTGATTCCTTAGGAGCAACTGTTTCCTTATTAACAGGCTTATCGTATCCTAATACTTTCGGAAAGCTCATACTCCAATCACCTCTTGTAAATGAAGATGTCATGAATGCTGTTAAAGAGTTTGATTCTTCCTCCAAACCGATGATTTATCATCAAATTGGCAAGAAAGAAACAGAGGTAAAGACTACTGATGGTATCATTCAAGACTTTCTTACTCCAAATCGACAGCTGTCCCAATTGATGTCTGAAAAGGGTTTTTCATATACGTATGAAGAGTTTGATGGAGATCATACTTGGAAGTATTGGCAACCGGCTTTAACACCAATTTTTAAACTTATGTTTGAATAACATCGTACATATGTTTATTTTTAAAAATTTGCTATACTAAAACTATAATGAACAGTTTAGGAGGGAATATCATGAAATACGGAATCGCCCTTTTTCCATCAAAAAAATTGCAGGACTTAGTGAATTCTTATCGCAAACGGTACGATACTCACTACGCATTAGTGCCACCACATGTTACATTAAAAACGGCTTTTGAAGCAGAAGACGATGAAATAAAGGTTATCGCGAAGGAACTTCGTAAAGTAGCTGAAACAAGTGAACCAATCAAAATCTCAATTAAAAAGGTTAGCTCTTTTTCACCTGTAAACAACGTGATTTATTTAAAAGTAGATCCAACTGATGAGCTACAAGCTCTTCATGAAAATTTACATACAGGTTCCTTAAGCAGTCAGCCTGAATATGCTTTTGTCCCTCATATTACACTTGGACAAAATCTTTCAGATGATGAACACTCAGATGTTCTCGGCAGCATTAAAATGCTCGATATTCACCACGAGGAAGTTATTGACCGCTTCCACCTTTTATATCAACTAGAGAACGGTTCTTGGACTGTTCATGAAACATTTTTACTCGGAAAGGAAAGCGAATAATTGGAAATAAAACAAGTAGCAACAAGAGATGAACTAGAAGATGCATTCACAGTAAGAAAAATTGTGTTCGTAGATGAACAAAACGTCCCTGAAGAAGAGGAAATTGATCAGTATGAAGATGAAGCAACACATGTTGTTTTATATGATGATCAAGAAAAGCCAGCAGGTGCAGGTCGAGTACGTGTGCTTGATGGTTTAGGTAAAATTGAAAGAATTTGTGTGCTATCAACAACTCGTGGAACTGGTGCAGGCCGTAAAATTGTATCTAAATTAGAAAACATTGCGTCAGAACAAGGAGTTAATAAATTTAAACTGAACGCGCAAACACATGCGATACCATTTTACGAAAAGTTAGGCTATGAGGTTGTATCAGATGAATTTATGGATGCAGGTATTCCTCATGTAACGATGATTAAACAGCAATAGGAAGACCCACAGAGAGAAATTCTTATTGGATTCGGTTTTGAAGTATCAAATTAGAAATAACCGTACTATCACACTTAATAGTAAAAAAAAATGCTTGGAACATTGTGTTTCCAAGCATTTTTTTACATTATTTTGCACTCTATAGTTGTGCTTTCGCTAAACAACATGATAAATAAACGTAAAAATTCCGCTTAAATTGGAAAATACCAACATTCCCCACAAAATAAGGGCAGTTTTTCCGCTTATATGAACATAATCTTTGGATTTAGTTAAATATAGAGAAGTTAACCGGAATATTTCCGCTTATATCGGATTTTAAGCACCTACTATCTAACTTAACCGGAATTTCTCCGCCTATGAAAAAAAAATGAACTACATAAAAAATTCTCTGTGTTTTTACTCTTTAAAACAAAATCAGAAGATTAGCTCATTCCTTCTTTCTTCACCAATTTCTCCCGATCCTTTAACCCTGGCGGCTGCTCCAACCAGTTATTTTTGATCATAATATCTGCTCCACTTTTTGCAAATTGAGCAATTTCAGCAGACAATCTTTCATAATTCACAGCTAAATCTGTTCTCTGACTTGCGGCCGCGGCAGTAGCATAGTTCCCTGTTCCTGCCGCACTAAGTAAAGACATATGAAACATCATGATTTTATCTGAGTATGTTTGGGTTGTGGAATAGCTAACACATACATCAGGAGAGCCAGGTGCAATCAAGTCACTTTCAGCTAATGCCTCTGTAAAGAGCTTCACATGCTTTTTGGAAATTTCGCTTCCTCGTAGCATATACTCTTGTATTTCTTTACTTTGGGAGGTTTGACCAAAGCTCAAGCAAAGTTTAGCTCCAATAGAGTTTGTTTGAATATTCATATATAGATGAGAAATTTCAATTGCATTTAAAGGTCGTTTACCGGTAAATGGATTTAACCCGCTTAAATATTTTTTTGTATCCACATAGTCTGTTTCTTCCGGAACGCCAATATAAGGGGCTCTTACAAAGAATCCTTTTGAAACAGCTGTTTCGAGAGTAGAGTTATATAATGTCGCTGTTTCATTTATTGCATTCGTAAAGAATTCCCTTACATCTGATCGAACACTCATTGATAAAAATCCACCGTAAGCGAGCATCCCAACTTTAGCCATATGATTTACATATGTTAAAGAAAATGTATCAGAATACAAACGAGGTGCGCTAGTATTAACATCATCCTCAGTAAAGCCATTCGGTGTGGCAAATTGTTCTTGTTGAAACAGTTCTTTTAGAAAATGAATATTTTTCACAGCCATATTATATGCATGCTCTACCCCTGCTTTTATTTCAGGATCTTCTATGTACTGAAGCATATGTGTTAACATCGTTGCCACCATTGTGTCATTCATATAGGATGTCCAAAGAGAAGCAATCTCTGTTGAGGTAAGCTTAGTTGAATCGTGAGACATCTGTGTACCCCCTTTAATAGAGTAATTATTATCCAATAGTGTTAACAAAAACTCACTATTTTATTTTAATCACATACTATCTCATTGATTTTGTATAAAAACGACATGTACGATAATCCTAATCATATGGATCGTGAACGGGGGTATCTAGCATGGAGTTTGGACAAATTACAATTGAGTTAGTTTTTGGCTTTATTGCACTTTTCATCATTACAAAAATATTAGGTAAAACACAAATTACCCAAATTACAACGTTTGACTTTATCTCTGCACTTGTACTTGGTGAACTTGTTGGAAATGCCATTTTTGATGATGAAGTTGGAATCTCACGGATTATTTATGCAGTCGTTATATGGGGATTATTAATTTTCATTCTGGAATTGATTACGCAAAAGTGGAGTAAATCGCGTGGACTTCTTGAAGGAAAACCAACGATTATTATTCAAGAAGGCAAAATATTAAGAGAAAGCTTAAAGAAATGTAAACTAGATATCAACCAGCTGCAACACTTGATTCGGGCAAAAGGCGTTTTCTCAATAAGAGAACTAGAATATGCTGTTCTAGAAACAGATGGTACGGTCAGTATTCTAAAAAAGGCAGAATATGAGAACCCAACGAAACCTGATCTCCAGGTGAATCTGCAAAAAGTATATATCCCCATTACCATCATAAGTGATGGAAAAGTGATTAAACAAAATTTAGTTGAAGCAGGCTTTAATTACAATTGGCTGGAGCAACAGTTAAAACAGCAAAACATATTCAGAACAGAAGAAGTTTTATATGCTGAGTGGCTCGAGGGTTCTGGTTTACATGTTCAATCCTTCTAAATAGAAAACAAACTCCCACTACTAAATTAGTGGGAGTTTTTCTTGTTCTCTCGTATCATTAACCGGTGATTATGAATTAGAAGTTCAGCCGTATTATCTTGTACAAGCATGGTAACATAAGCTGTAACTGCTGTACGAAACAGCATCCATGAAGGAATATTTAGGTCTCCTATATCCCACTTTGTACAAATGTCGGCTACTAATTCATCATGATAAATACCAGCTTCATCCTCTTGTATAACACTCTTTATGGAATTCATTAACTTAAGATGATAAGAAATGTTCACATCGACTGTTTTGACAAAATCCTCTTCAAACAATCCATGTCCAGGAACAGCTCCAACACAATCTATTTTTTTAAGTTTGTGAAGAGATTCCAATGTATCTTTTGCATCAATAATGAATGGGATTTTATGTTTATGTAACTGCTCTTCTGCAAAATAAGCATCAGCAGCGTATAGGATTTTATCAATAAGTAAGCCATGCTGATTGATGCTGTGCCCTGGCAAGGAATAGCATTGAAAAAAGATGTCGCCAAAAGGATAGGTTGCTTGCTCAATTTCTTCATCAACCCTTATTGGCTTACCTTCTAAAAATTTATTTCTCATTTCAGGCAATGGCTTATTTCCTTGAAAAAGATAGAGTGGTTCAATAATTGGATGTCTAAGCATAGCCGCTTCGAGTTTCGGTGCGTACGTATAAACGTCTACAGTAGATTGTAAATGCTCTGCCCCACCGTAGTGGTCAGCATGAGCATGTGTAACAAATAGATGAGTTACAGGTAAATTGTCGCCCTGTAATCTTTTTAACACCTTTTTCATCGTTTGTTTGTCAATTCCGGCATCAATTAGTAAGCCGTTTTCTCCATTGCGTAAATACCCAATATTAACTGCACCTTGAAAATAGTAACAACTATTGTTAAGTTGAATAAAATTCATTTTTTACCTCTTAAACGTTTTTTTACACATATTCGTTAAAGAGCTTACCTTTTCCTGTAAATGAAGATGAATATTTATTTTTCTTCAATTTTTCTTCTAAGATATCTGCAAATTTCTGCTGCTGTTGTGAATTTTCTTGTGCATTATTTTGATTCAGCTTAATAGCAGATGTTGGTAAGATTTGTGAATAATGTTGTTGTACAGAGATTGATCGATTTGCGTATTGTGTGTATGTATCTTGCTGAATTGGTAAAATATAACCCATCTTCGTCACCTCTCCCTTACATAAATTCCCTTATCTTTGTTAAGTTAAACCATGTATTTTTACCTTTTCGTTCGGTTGTCATTCTGTTAAGATAGACTTTGTCGCTTATGAAAGTTTGTTTTTTATTATTTTATAAATACATACGATTTAGCATCCTATTTTATGGGAGGAGGGTCACTATGAATTCTGCAAAGTTGAAAGAAGTTACAATCTCCTTGCTTCAATTACCTCGAGAAGATTATCAACGAATCTATGAGTCTTGTTTAAAAGAAGAAGTTATTTGCCTATGTTGTGGGCAGCCTGTTCGATTTTATCTAGGAATTAGCAAATCTCCATATTTTTATCATTCCAATCAAAAACGAAATGAAACTTGTCAGCAGCAGTTTCAACAGTATCACTCTGAGCAGCCTGTTCAGGTAAAAGAGCCTGAACTATTATATGAAGAAAAAAACGGATTCCGCATCCCAAAATCCCGAAGTGTTGCAACAGTTGAAAAGCCACAGGTAGTGGAGTGGCGTCAGCCTAAATACATTAAAGGAAGAACACCGTTTACATTAAAAGTGAAAACACCTTCTTCAATAGTAGGTATTCCTCTTGATATTGAACAAAAAGAAGCTGTGACAACAATTGAAGGACCACTGCTTATTTTAGCTGGTGCTGGTAGTGGTAAAACCCGAGTGCTTACCACAAGAGCTCTTTATATGATTGAAGAAAAAAAAATCCAACCAACTTCGATCATGCTTGTTACGTTTACAGCAAAAGCCGCACGAGAGATGCATGAGCGTCTCGCCGCTTCTTCATCACTACATGTTGGTCAATTGAATCAGCTCGTGATTGGTACTTTTCATAGCATATTCTATAAAATCCTACTTCATCACAATCGCGATAAGTGGAACGGCAAAAACCTTTTAAAATGGGATTGGCAAAAAGAAGTTTATTTAAAAAATTCATGTAGAGAGCTAGGTATTGATGAGAAGGATTTTCCATTCGACCAAGCCATTCAACAAATTGGTTTTTGGAAAAACACAATGAAGTCAGTGAATGATATTCACCCAGCTGATGAATGGGAACAAACAGCATTAACTCTTTACCTTGCATACGAGGATCAAAAGCTACAACGAGGTCAATTTGATTTTGATGACATGCTGGTTCATTGCTACCAACTACTAAAGGAAAATCCCGAAATTCTTAAAGCTTATCAAAATCGTTTTCAGTATTTTCTTATTGATGAGTTTCAAGATATCAATCCTATTCAATATAAGCTCATTCAACTCCTCTCAAACCACACAAGAAATTTATGTGGAGTTGGCGATGATGATCAAACGATTTATAGTTTTAGAGGAAGTCAGCCTTCTTTTATTTTGGACTTCAAGCAGGAATATCCTGATGCCAAAGTGATTCACCTATCCTCTAACTACCGATCAGATCACGAGATCGTATCAACAGCCAATGAGGTTATTTCAAAAAACAAACATCGCTTAAGTAAGAGCATGATTGCTCAGTATCAATCAGAGCAATCACCTGTTACCTTTTTTCCATATGATGAGGAAGAAGAGGCAACGATGATTCTACAAGATATGAAGGAAAAAATTGAAGAAGGAGCAGCTCCTGATGAGTTTGCCATTTTATACCGAACTCATACCGGTGGACGAGCTGTGTTTGAACGCTTCGTGCAATCAAGCATTCCTTTTACGATGGAAAATGGACAATCTTCTTTTTATGAAAGAAAAATGGTTCGTAGTATGCTTTCCTATTTGCGATTAAGTATGAATGCAGATGATTCAACAGCTATTGCCGAACTTATTCGGGCACTATTTTTAAAGCAATCCGTTGTGAACGATGTAAAGGCTTTGAGCATTTTACATGATTGTTCCCTTGTTGAAGCATTGTTGCACGTGAATGGTTTGCCAAACTTTCAAAAATCAAAGCTTAAAAAGATCATCCCAAGAATCAGCTCTCTAAAAAATGAGAAGCCGGTGACAGCACTGACGATTATCGAAAAGGAACTGGGCTTTACTGATTATCTTAAAAAGCAAGGAAACGAAGGAAATACGATGGAAAAGGGCTCAGACGACATGAACGACCTAAAAGTTGTCGCAAAGAAATTTTTAACCATCCCAGATTTTCTTCAACATATCGATCACATGACCGTAACTCAGCAAGCACTTAAAGGAAATAAAGACAATTCTGGAGTTCAACTGATGACGATTCACCGCTCCAAGGGATTGGAATTTAAATATGTTTACGTATTGGGCATTGTGGATGGAGCACTACCACATGACTTCGCCCTTGAATCAGCCAGAAAAGAAAAATATGAATTTCTTGAAGAAGAAAGACGCTTGCTATATGTCGCGATGACAAGAGCAAAGGAACACCTTTACCTATCTGTTCCATCCTATCGCCGAGGACGAAAAGCCGCACCTTCGCGGTTTATTAAGGGGTTGCTAAAATAAAAAACGTAAAACCACACTTTACATTAAAAGTGTGGTTTTACTTTGTAACTATGAATCTCCAAACCTAGCTATGTTATTTTTTATTCATCATTTTTGCAATTGTGTTAAAGTCTAGCTTTTCTTTACCATTTACAATGGAATTAACAATTTTATCTTCCATTTCTTTATTTACTGGTTTATTTGCAATCCTAGATACTTGTTGGATGACACCGCGAACTGTTTTTTCGTCTTTAAAGTTTGCTCCTTGTAAAGAGTTAGCTAAAGAAAAGATATCATTCATGTTTACGCCAGTTTTACCTTCAAGGTTTTTAAAGAATTTGCTATCCATTTTCCCGCCTCCTTAATTCATGATATATACTATGGACTTAATTTGAAAATGTGATTAAATTTCAATTTTCTTTTGGGCTACTGTGATTTTTCCAACAGTATCCTCGCCTTGGACCCCGTCATCGAAAAAATACACTCCAAAAAATGACAAAAGTACGAGCAAGAGTGCTCATACTTTTATCTTTACATCTTTTTAAGATTAGTTGTAATAAGAAGCACCAACAATAATTAAAAGGATGAACAATACAACGATTAATACGAAAGTGCTACCACCACCGTAGCCGCCACCGCCGTATCCGTAACCATAGCCGTAACCCATGCGCTAAGCACCTCCTTTACCTGACTTCTCTACATCATATGTAAAGGAAATACTTTTGGTTGGACTAATATACATAATTGAAAAGTTTAATTATTTCGCCCCTACTTTTCCGCTCATCCATTTTTCCATCTGGGATGCAACCATTTCCATCTTTTGCTCAAATTCATCAGCTGTATTGTCTAAATTAGTTAATTGGTGATCAACGTTATCATATCTATTGTCTTCATTCCTCTGAATAGAATCATGCTTTCTTAAATTGGATTCCATCCAACGTTCAAAGAGTTGTTCAAGAATCTCCATTTTTCTCTCCTTCTTTCTCAAGATGGTCATCAAAATAATCAACATATAACTGTCCATCTGAACTAATTTGTGCGAGGTAAATATTTTCTACATGACTATTTTCGGATTGTAGTTTTGATTTGATCCAGGCAATGCTATAACCAGCAGAATAAATGGTTTCTGATAAGAACTTTCCATCCATGATAACCGTAAGAGGTTTTACCACTTCTGGTCCTTTTCCGAAAAAATCTTCCCATTTTGTAGGTTGTTTTTCCTTTTTTAGCAATACACTTAATTGTCCACATGTTTCCAAAACCGCAAACTCTACATCTGAAACTTGAAAAATATCCTTTTTCCTAAGTTGTTCAAGTAAGTCATCCGTACTATATTTTTCTCTCTTCATGTTTTTCTCTAAAATCTTTCCATCTTGTATAAAAATAGTTGCCTGCCCCTCCACTATGTCTCTAAATTTTTTACTTTTAAGTGACATAGTAGAAATAATAATAGGAAATAAAGACCAAATTAAAATTGATATAAGTCCATTTACAACATTTAATTCAACATCCATCGTAATGGTTCCCGCAATATCACCAACTGTTATACCAACAATGTATTCAAAAAACGATAAAGCTGATAGTTGCTTTTTCCCGAGTAATTTTGTAATAAAAAAAAGCCCTAAGATAATGAGTACTGATCGTATGATAACTTCTGTCCAGCTTGGCATGTTGTTTTTCTCCTCATAAAATCATATAAAAGCCTCATTATTATGCATCTGACACTGTAAAAATATGTAATATAAAAGGAGTACTCGAAAAATCAAGTACTCCCTTGTTATAAAACTGAAAAAGAAGCTGAATCGGAACAGTTAGACGCGTTTCTTTTTCTTTCCGCAACCGCAGCCGCTTTTTTTAACTTTTTTTGGTTTAGAAACAGATACAGATTGGTTGGAATTAGTTGGTCTTCCGGAAGGATTCAAGTTAGCCTTTTTCATGTTATATCCCACCTTCCTTTAAAAAATTCTTTATCTTAGGAGCAAACCTTCACTATTCATTAGCTGATTGAAAATTGATTACAGCTTGTTAAGGAGGGTTACTTCGTAAAATAGAGCATAATTTCCTAGAATTTTTCAGCTTCTATATCTCATTTTATGTGTTAATTTCTATTTGTTTCTAAGGGTATTGCCTAATCTACTATTCTACTGACAATTGATTCAATAATTCCCGCAACTCCAGCAACGGCTAAAATCATTAGGAGTGGCTCTGCTCCTTGAGGCCAAATCCACCAAATTCCGTATAAAAATCCCGTACACCAAACACCTGTGCACCAATAACAACTTAAAAGCTCCCCAATCCACGCCCGTAATCCTGATCCTTTTATTTCAATATAAACCTCATATTCACCATTATCATTCATCTCTTCAACTTCACGATGGAAAGGATTACGAATAAAAGCAGTAATTTTGTCAAACACAATTAATCTAGTTAGTCGAAAAGCTGCAAAAGCCAAGATGATGAATTGTAGCCAGGTTGTCATTTCCCCCCACCTCTCAAACGATAATCTTTATAAATTATGAAAGTATTTTTCATTTATGTATGTGTACAAGTTACCCATCGAATTTTTTTCTGACACGAGCATTTGTCCGTTGATGATTTAACAACTCAATATATTTGTCCATCAGCTTTTATCTGAAAAATGGGTTCAAACCTGTATGTTTGACTCATACAAAAGGCAGTGCATCTGCATTAAATACAATTAAAAGGAAATCACGGCTTAACACACGATTTATGATCCTTCCCTCGGCGTCCTTATCGTTAAGGTTAAAGGTCGTGGTTTCCTTTTAACCTCTTATTGATGAAAGGAGTGAGTTTTAATGACAACTAGATGGTCTGCATTAGATGACTGCAAATGCAAACACGAAGATACAACACAAGATGCTGTTCAAGTGAACGAAACCATTCAAGCTTCAGAAGAATATATTTTCATTAAAGACTCTTGCAATATTGAAGTGACTTCAACTGACACTCAGGTTGCTGTTTCTTTACAAGCTGCAATTCAAGTAGCAATTGCCTTGGTTATTAATCTAACAATTGCTGATAGCAACCGTGCTGAGCAAGTAACTCAACAATTGCTACAAAGCTCTGTTATTAAGCAAGCAAACAAACAAAAACTCATTATTGAAAACTCTCGCGATGTAAAAATCACAACAACTGATACAGATGTTGCAATTTCTCTCCAGGTTCTTATTCAAATTTTACTAGCATTGCTAGTACAAATTGACATCCTTTAATCAATCTGAATGAGGAAGAGCTGTTTTGGGCATAGGGATATATCCCTTAACCATTACAAAATTGGAGGTGAACACATTGTCTAACGAAAAATTAAACCTACAGGATATTTCTTCTTCTATGATGCAACTATTTGTTCAAGATGTTTTTAATAAGAACAATATTTCAGAAGAAAACAAAAAAACGTTATCTGAAGATCAAAAAGAAAAGCTAAGAAAAGTAGTGGCAGATCTTCAGGCACAAGTAGATGAATTTGTGAAAAATTCCAAAGAAAAGAAAGAGGAAAAGCCTGCAGCAGAAGAAGCACCGAAAAACACAACATTACGTGACATGATGAAAAACAGAAAAAAAGACAAATAAACTAAAAATGGGTAAAAACACCAAGATGTTTGTCTTATACAAAAATGAATTCTAGACATTTAATAATAGTAAATCGAAAGGAGGAATTAGAAAATGCAAGCAAGACCATATGAATGGGTAGCACTAGACCGTCATTCTTGTCATCCAACAGATTGTCATTCTAAAAATGAGGTGGCTGGAGCTAACGTTGGCAACTTCTTCGACGACGATGCAACAGTTTCACAAAATGCTGCACAAGTAAGCGAAACAGAACAAATTTCTTCTGAAACAATCATTGTAAGAGATTCTTGTGATATTGATATTTCATCAACAGACACTCAAGTAGCGGTTTCTTTACAAGTTGCACTTCAAGTAGCAATCGCATTAGTTATCAACTTAACAATCGCTGACAGCAACCGTGCAGAACAAGTAACTCAACAATTAATCCAACAAGCTGATATGAAACAATTAAACAAACAAAAATTAGTTATTGAAAACTCTAAAGATGTTAAAGTAACAACTACTGACACAGATGTAGCAATTTCTCTACAAGTACTTCTACAAATCTTAATTGCATTAGTTGTAAACATCGACATTTTCTAATGAGCTAAGAAGCAGGGGACACCCCCTGCTTTTTTGTTTGATTGAGGAGAAAATAAGACATCCAACATTTTTTTGACCTGCAATTCACCCTAAATCCCTGACATAACTTTCTTCTATTATAAATATGGCTCTTGTACCGAATATAGACAAACCATACATACCATTCACCTAAATTCTTTCCCAATGAATTCATCTCAAACTAGACGATTACCCACACCAACTAGTCATTACCCACATAGTCTGTTAAGGACTAAAGTCAATAAATAAAATTAAGGAGATGACTATTAATGGGTTGCAAAGATAAAAGAGACAGAGATAACAATTGCGTATGTGATGCGGTAGAACAAATTTTAGCTGAACAAGAAGCAGTAGAAGAAATTACTTGCCCTACAAGCTGCTACAGCAATTTACTAGGCCCTGTCGCTGGTCCACAAAGAGATACAATTCCTTTCATCCTTTATGGAAAAAAAGGTGAACTCTTTAAAGCATTCGGTAATGTTGGTGGATTCACTGGAGACATGACTTGTTTCCAAACAATCTTCTTCCGCGTTGAAAGTGTAGAAGATTGCTGTGCAACATTATCATTACTTCGCCCAGTAGACGTTGATGGCAATACGCTAAGCGTATGTAATCCTTGTGACGAAGACTTCTTCGGTCTTGAAAAAACTGATTTCTGTATCGAAGTAGACCTTGATTGCTTCTGTGCAATTCAATGCCTATCACCAGAATTAGTTGACCGTGTTGCTGAAGACAGAAAAAAATACCACAAATAAATGTAGATAGATAGACTGCTGTTTTATCAGCAGTCTTTTCTTTTTTATGTCCCTACTACATAAATAGGCGCTTTCCCTAGAACGTTCTTGTACCTATTTTCTTATACTATCAATAAGAACGAATAACAGGAGGGAAGATAATGAAAGATCAATGTGTATGTGATGCAGTTGAAAATATCTTAAATCAACAAAAAGCCGTTGAGGACGAAAAATGCCCTACAAGCTGTTATAGCAATCTTCTAAACCCTGTCAAAACACTTGGAGATACAATTCCTTTTCTTCTTTTAAATGAAAAGGGTCAGCCATTTCAAGCCTTTGGTAATGTCGGCGAAAATTGCTTTGAAACGAATTTCTTTCGTGTAGAAGGTATTCATGATTGCTGTGCAACACTAAGACTCTTACTTCCACTTGATTGCCATGGCCACCTTGCAAAAGAAATTTGTGACGTGAAAGAATTAGTGAAAACTAGAAACTGCGTAGAGGTCGACCTTTCTTGCTTCTGTGCGATTCAATGTTTATCACCTCGCTTAATTGCTGGATAAGACTTTTTCATAAAAATTTTGCTCCTACCTGAGACATAGTTTGGCTCCACGCCTGAAACTATGTCTCTTTTGTTTTTGTATGAGGTATGAGATCCTGCTTCTGTGTCTGATTCTTGTCTTGATTTACTTTGACTTTGTATTGAGACAGAATATCTTCTCCGAACACGTTTTGTGTCTTGATTCTCTTTGTATCGGGACATATACGCTTCTGTGTGCATGGTTTCTGTCTCGATTCTCCTTGTATCGGGACATATACGCTTCTCTGTGCATGGTTTCTGTCTCGATTCTCCTTGTATCGGGACATAAGATCTTCTCCTTACCTCATTTCTGTCTCGATTCTCCTTGTATCGAGACAGAAACTCTTCTCTTTACCTGGTTTATGTCCCGATTCTCCTTGTATCGGGACATATGCTCTTCTCCCAACACGTTTTATGTCTCGATTCTCCTTGTATCGAGACATATGCTCTTCTCTTTACCTCTTTTCTGTCTCGATTCTCCTTGTATCGAGACATAAGATCTTCTCCTTACCTCATTTCTGTCTCGATTCTCCTTGTATCCAGACACAACCTCTTCTCCTTACCTCTTTTCTGTCTCAATTCCTCTTCATATCCATACACAACACCTCTACCTCTATCCTTATCTAAACCACCATGTCCAAATGCAACACAAAGAAAAAGTTAGACACACCAGTGCCTAACTTTTTTAAGTACAATTAAAAACCTAATAAGTTAATCGCTTTAATCTCACCAAGCTCCAAGTCGATCGGCTTTGCATGTGTTAGTGAACGGATCGTCACAATATTATCTTCTTCTGTCATAATAACACCGCGGTATGTTTCCTCAGTTGTTTCAATTTGACATAGTGTTCTTGGCATATTTTTTGGTAAGTTTGTGAAGAACTCTACTTTCTCGGCAATATTCATTTGTGTAATTGGTTTTCTTTGTTTTCGATATTGTTTGACAGATGTTTCTTCCTCAGGTTGTTCTTCTTCCTCAACAACCGTAACAGCTTTTTCTGGTTGTTTTTCTTCCGTTACTTCCTCGTCTTCCTTCACTACCGTTTGAATTTGAGAATTCGTTTCTTTAAGTTGATCAACTTTTTGTTGTTTTGATTTTTTTACAACAAATGATTGCATATTTACATCTATATCTTGATGTTCGGGTGAAACAATATACATAAGGGGCTTCATTTTGTAATTTTGCTTATTTGACACTCATATCCCTCCTATAAAGGTAAGTCTACACATTCAACATGTTATGCTTGCGAACTGGGTAATGTGCCTATTTCTTTGAGGTTGTGATAAGAAGATGCAATTTTATCTAAAAAAAGCTATCTCCATACAACTTCCATGCCCAAAAACACATCCATCTCCAAAATAATGTAAATTTTACAATAGATTTACATCTCCTTAACAATAAACTGTTATTGTCGAATTACGTAGGAAAAGTAGATATCAGATCGTCTAAGTACGACCTTTAAAGGAGTAGTAGTATGAACAATTTCTGTCAAGAAACGCCCGATCAAGCTAAACAATTAAAGAATCACTTTCTTGAGATCCTTGATCAGCGGCAGCTTACTGTTCATTTCCAGCCAATTGTTCATTTTCATAGTAATACAGTTTATGGATTCGAAGCTTTATCACGTGGACCAGTTTCTAGTCCCTTTTATCGCCCGGATGCTTTATTTCCCTATGCAGAAAAAGAGGGTTTATTATATTCATTAGAAAAATTAGCAAGAGAACGTGCATTTGAGTTAAGTAAAGATACCATTGGCAATCAAAAGTTGTTTATTAACTTAAATTCACAGGTTATTTATGATAAAGAATTCAACGCAGGTCATACAATATCGGTACTAAAGCATTATGGTATTGAACCAAAAAATGTTGTGTTTGAAATTACAGAAAGAAATGCCATTAACGATTTTAAAGCGTTTCGAAATGCTTTGAATCACTATCGTGAGCAGGGATTTAAGATTGCTATTGATGATGCGGGAGCAGGCTACTCGTCGCTTCAATCCATTTCGGAATTGATGCCGGATTATATTAAAGTAGACCGTTCTCTTATAAGCGGTGTGGATCACAATGAGGTCAAATCAAATATTCTTGAAGCTTTCGTAACCTTTGCCAAGAAAATGAATAGTCAAATTATCGGAGAGGGAATTGAAACGGAAGCTGAGTTACAACGAGTCATGAATCTTGGCATTCAATTTGGTCAAGGTTTCTTTCTCGCAAAGCCAGATCACCCATTTCCACAAATCAATCATTACGCTAAAGAATGCATTGAATTGGCTAATCCTTATAAAAATAGAAAATCTGTGATCGTTGATGTTGGAGATGAAATTATTCTCGTTAAAAACGGAACTATTCTCAAACGTCAACCTGCACGAACCTTATTACATGGGGACAGCCTTCTAGAGAAACATGTTTCAAATTCGATACAATGTTATAAAAATTAACGATAAAAAGGGCGACTCACAATTAAAATGTACCCTATAGAGTAGACACTTAAAAAAAGTGCTCTCTCTATAGGGTGCTTTTTTGTATAATGTAAGCATCACAACTACAGACATAACTTGGAGACGGAGAATCATGAGTAAAAAGCTATTTACAGAAAAAGAAATCAAACTATTATCTAAAAACCCATATGTGAAATCGGTCAGTTCAAAGGGAATTACTTACTCGGATGAGTTTAAACAACATTTTGTATCTGAATTCAGTAAGGGGAAGCTTTCAAGACAAATCTTTGAAGAAGCTGGATTTGATGTTGAAATTATTGGCATGCAAAGAATTAAATCTTCTTCAGAGCGTTGGAGAAACACTTATAAAACTGAAGGCTTGTTGGGGCTTAAAGACACTAGGAAAAATAATTCTGGAAGACCGCGAGTAAAAGAACTGTCCCTTGAGGAGAAGTATGCAAGATTAGAAGCTAAGATGAATCTTGTAAAGGCAGAAAATGAACTCCTAAAAAAGATTCGTATGTTAGAAAGGGGGCTGAAGAAGTAAGGCTTCCTTCTAGTCAGAGGTACATTCTTATTCGTGAGGTTATTGAAAAATACAACCTAAAACACATGGTGAAATTCCTTTGTGACGTTGCCGGGGTGTCACGAAGTGGTTACTATAATTATTTCTCAGCTAAGTCCGAAGAACAAAGGAAACGTCAGGAAGTGAGGGATGAAGAAGCTAAAGCATTAATTTTAAAAGCCTTCCACTTTAAAGGTCGAAAGAAAGGGGCACGCCAAATTAAGATGACATTGGCGGGTCAATTTCAGTGTGTCTTTAATTTGAAACGTGTTCGCAGAATTATGAAGAAATACAATATTTTCTGTCCTATTAGAAAAGCTAACCCATATAAAAGAATGATGAAGGCAACCCAAGAACATCGCGTTGTGCCAAACATATTAAACCGCCAATTTAAGCAAGGGATTCCATATAACGTACTTCTTACTGACATCACTTATATGCATTACCATAATGGCCAAAGAGCTTATTTATCAGTAATTAAAGATGGATCAACAGGTGAAATTCTAGCTTATCATCTATCGGATCGTATCACCATGGAGTTAGCTACAAACACCTTGCACAAGTTAAAGAAGAACCGAAACTATAAGAAAGCTAAAGACGCTCTCATTCATTCAGATCAAGGAACTCACTACACCCATCCAGGATTCCAAAAGCTTGTGAAGAAAATGGGATTACGGCAATCTATGTCTAGACGGGGAAACTGTTGGGATAACGCACCAATAGAATCATTCTTTGGCCACCTTAAAGACGAAGCAAATATTAAGCCATGTAAAACTTTGGACGAACTAAAACGCGAAATAGACAAATACATCACTTACTATAACCATCATAGATATCAATGGAACCTAAAAAAGATGACCCCTGTAAAATACAGAGATCATCTTCTTCAGGCTGCTTAATGCCTTTTTTTAAAACTGTCCTTTACAAAGGGTACATTTTAAATTGAGTCGCCCTTTTTAATTAAGCTAGAATATGATATCCGGAATCAACATGTAGGTTTTCACCAGTCATTCCTCTTGATAAGTCACTGAATAAGAATAGTGCTGTATCTCCCACTTCTTCTGGTGTTGTTGTACGACGAAGTGGTGAACGTTCTTCAATGTCTTTTAAGATTGAGTTGAAGTCACTGATTCCTTTGGCAGAAAGTGTACGTATTGGTCCAGCTGAGATTGAGTTAACACGAATCCCATCTTTTCCTAGGTCGCTTGCTAAATATCTAACACTTGCTTCAAGGGAAGCTTTTGCCACACCCATCACGTTATAGTTTGGTAGGACTCTTTCTCCACCTAGGTATGTTAATGTTACAATGCTTCCGCCTTCTGTTAGAAGACCTCTTGCCTCTTTAGCCACAGCTGTTAATGAATAAGAGCTGATGTTTTGCGATAGTAAGAAACCTTCACGAGTTGTGTTTAAATACTCACCTTGAAGCTCTTCTTTGTTCGCAAATGCGATACAATGAGCAATACCGTGAATCACACCAACTTGCTCTTTAATTGTTGAGAAACATGTTTTGATTTCTTCATCATTTGTAATATCACAAGGTATTACAAGGGATTCGCCTTCTAAAGACTCAGCAAGGTCACGAACTGACTTCTCTAGACGTTCACCAGCATATGTAAAAATTAATCTTGCTCCAGCATTATGTAAAGAACGGGCAATTCCCCATGCAATACTACGTTTATTTGCTACTCCCATTACGACGATATTACGTCCTTTAAGTGATAAATCCATGTACATCCTCCTTAAATTAATACATGTTATTAGTACCTGGTTATAATTATAGCATTGATATCACAAAAGCGCTATTTCATAATTTCCATTGTTAAGACTTTTTCTATTGTATCGAACAAAATGCTTGTGTGGCATCTTTTGGTGACATAGCCTGGCTGATCGCACTGATGATTGCCACCCCATTTGCACCTGAATGGTAAACCTCACTGGCATTTTCTAATGTAATTCCACCAATTCCTACAATCGGCAAATGAATAAAGCCAGCTTCTCTTATTTGCGTAATAAGGAATGGCCCTACTACATCATGTGCATCTTTTTTTGTTTTCGTTGAGAACATTGGGCCGACTCCGATATAATCGGCTCCTTCAGCTACTGCCTTTTTCGCCTCCTGAACAGAATGTGTTGAAATTCCAATCCATTTGGTTGATCCTATCCTTTTTCTTGTGTAGAAAGGATCACTATCATCTTGTCCAATATGAATTCCATCTGCATTAAGTTCCAATGCTAAGTCAATATCATCATTCACAATAAATGGAATTCTATTCTTTTCACATAGCATTTTTAATTTTTTTCCTAAATAAACTTGTCCTTCACCTACTAAAGCTCCTTCGCCCTTCTCTCTATATTGAAACATAGTAATGCCACCCTTTATGGCCTCAGACAATGTTTTTTCCGGATCAAAGTTAAGACAATTCACAGATCCCATTACAAAATATACTTTTAGCGCTTGAGATACGTTCATTTTTTGCGCTCCTTTTTTGGTGGTGCCTGGCACCACCCGAATTTTGTCGATTAAACCCAAAAGGACTGACTCGAGCTATAACAGTTGCTACCTGTCATTTCTCATCTGTGAGTCAGTCCATAATCTTCATTTATACGGTTGTTATGTTGTTTTTCTTGAAAGCCCAATGATTGGTTGGACCGTGTCCCCCACCAATGCCTAATTGATCTTCAATTGCGGCTTGAATAAAGGCTTTTGCGGTTTTCACAGCTTCACGTACACTCTTCCCTTTACTAATTTCAGCAGTGATTGCAGCTGCAAATGTACAGCCGGTACCATGAGTATGTTTTGTTTCTTTTCGTACACCTTCGAACGTATCAAAACTCTGTCCATCATATAACAGGTCAATAACCACTTCACCGTTAGGATCATGACCACCTTTAATCATGACGAACGTTGCACCAAGATCAAACAGCTTTTTAGCTGCCTCTTTTTTTTGCTCAAACGTTTCAATCTTCATACCTGTTAACACTTCCGCTTCAGGGATATTTGGGGTAATCACTTTAGCCAACGGCAATAAGGAGGTAATCAAAGCCTCTACAGCTTCTTCTTGTAATAATGATTGCCCGCCTTTTGCGATCATAACAGGATCAACAATGATATTTTCCCAATTATAATAACGAATTCGCTCAGCAACAAGCTGAATCATTTCAGCATTAAAAAGCATGCCAGTTTTGACAGCATTTGGTTGTAAATCTACGGCAACTGAATCAATTTGAGTTTTTAACGCTTCTATTGTTAAAGGATAAACTCCTTGGACACCAAGTGTATTTTGAGCTGTAACAGCAGTGATTGCTGTCATACCAAATACTCCAAGCTCTTGAAATGTTTTTAAGTCCGCTTGGATGCCTGCTCCTCCTCCAGAGTCCGATCCCGCAATTGTTAAAGCACGAGATACCGTCATTTTATATCCTCCTTGCTACCCTATGTAGCGATGATAAATCTTCTTCGCTTCAGAAATATCTTTTGTTCCGTGAATCAGGGCACGACCGTCCTTAAATAGAACGATTCTGTGTTCACCAAACGTAAATGACATAAGAAATGGATTTTCTAAAAAAGCATCTGCGATCGGCTTTATACGCTCGGCAATTTGCTCAAAAGAAAATTGTTTACCTGAACTCGGTCTAATTTGCACAGTATCTCTTCCGCAAAGCACAGCTGCCTTTGTTTCCATTTCAGCTGTTAAGTAAGGAAAGACTGGATCACTACCACAAGTTGGGCATGCATCATTTTTCAATCGATCCATATTAATCGAAGAATATTGATTTTTCCATAAATCAAATGATACAAGCTTACCGCGCAAGTTTTCCATATCAGCTACGAGTATTTTTAGTGCTTCTGCTGCTTGATGTGAAGCAACCATACTAACAATTGGTGAGATCACCCCGACTGTGTCACAGGTCATTCCATCAAATGGGATATGCTTTAGTAAGCAATGTAAACAAGGTGTTTCGTTAGGAATAATGGTGAAAGATAAACCATAGCTTCCAACACACCCACCGTAAACCCACGGAATATTATTTTTTATTGAAAGATCATTAATCAATAATCTTGTTTCAAAGTTATCTGTTGCATCAATGATTACATCTACACCTTCGGCAAATTCCTCTATGTTTGCAGATGTTACATCTTCTACATATGAAATAACCTCAACCTCTGAATTTATTTTTTCAAGATGCTGCTTTGCTGCAACAGCTTTAGGAATCCGATTTATCGCATCATCTTCTATATAAAGCTGTTGTCTTTGCAAATTGCTCCATTCAACATAATCTCGGTCAACAATTGTTAATTTTCCAATACCCGCACGTGCAATCATTTCAGCACTAGCCGTTCCTAATGCACCTGCTCCAACAATCAATACATGTTTTTTTCGTATATTATCTTGACCCTTTTCTCCAATTGGAGTAAATAGCATTTGTCTTGAATAGCGTTCCATTAAGTCGTAATCATTCCTTCTGTTGGACTACTTGCAATAGCATAGTCTTTTTTAGCTATTCTACCAGCTTCATACCCTAGTCTTCCAGCTTCAATCGCTAGCTTCATCGCAACCGCCATTTTCACTGGATCTTTAGCAGCCGAAACAGCTGTGTTTAATAGAACTCCATCTGCACCAAGCTCCATTGCTAATGCTGCATCCGCTGGTGAACCAATTCCTGCGTCAATAATGACAGGCACTTTAGATTGCTCAATAATAAATGATAAATTAAGAGGATTTAAAAGTCCCTGACCAGAGCCAATTGGAGATGCTCCCGGCATAATAGCGTGAACACCTAGCTCTTCTAATCTTCTAGCAAGCACAACATCATCTGATGTGTATGGTAAAACGATAAAGCCCTCTTCTAAAAGCATTTCACTTGCTTTTAATGTTTCAACTGGGTCAGGTAGTAATGAACGATCACAGCCAATAACCTCAACTTTAATCATGTCACATAAGCCTGATGCTTTTGCTAGCTTAGCAATTCTCACTGCTTCTTCAGCTGTTTTAGCTCCTGCTGTATTTGGTAGCAGTGTATATTTTGAAACATCTAATTGTTCTAAAAAGTTAGGCTGTGATTCTTCAAAAATATTCATACGGCGTACCGCAAACGTTAAGATCTCAGCTTCTGATTGTGCAACTGCTTCCTTTTGAACTTCAAATGAAGGGTATTTTCCTGTACCTAATAATAATCTTGATTGAAATGTTTTATCTGCAATTTTTAACATAACATCATCCTCCTCCTACAAAATGAACTAATTCAATTTCATCACCATTTGAAATGGTTGTGTTTTCGTATTGATCTTTTAAAACGATTTCGCGGTTATGCTCGACAATAACAAGTCGATCTTCTAGCTTGTAAAACGCCAGTAGATGTTGAATTGTTTTAACATCTTGCTTTAAATCAACAAGTTCACCATTCAATTTAATACTCATGAAATCACCTCGCTGTTTGAGTAAGCTTTCTCGTTAAAGAAAAAGCATGAACATACTCTTCGTTTTGCTTTCTTTTTAAAATAAGATCTCTAATCATTGTTCCTGTTTTAGGGGCAAGCAAAATTCCATTTCGATAATGTCCTGCTGCAAAGTAGATGTTCTCATCAAGAGGATGCTGTCCAATATAAGGCTTTCCATCATCTGATTGCGGCCTTAATCCAGCCCAAGTATCTATCAATTTAGCAGAAGTAATACTTGGCATCATCGGAGTAATTTTTTCGATTAAAGACTGAATTCCACCAAGAGATGGAGTTGTACTCCAATCATTCTCAACCATTGTGGCCCCTACCACAAACCTTCCATTACCCTTCGGAACGATGTAACAATGATCATAGAAAAGAGTCTTTTTCAGATCTAAGTGGTCTCCTTGAACAGAAAGACATTCACCCTTAACTGGCTTCATACTGACATCAAGTCCTAATTGTTTAAAAAAGTGACCACTCCATACTCCATTCGCTATGACTACTTTGCTACAAAGATAATCTCCTTGTGGTGTTGATAGCGTGTATTCATTCGTAGCTGTTTTCTTAATAGAATGAACAGGTGTATTTTCTTTAAAGGTTGCTCCTAGTAAACTAGCAGATTTCGTAAATGCCGCACATACATGTATAGGAGAAACATGACCATCTTCTGGTATATAGAGCGCTCCTACGATCGAATCAGAAACATGTGGTTCATTTTGTAAAACTGTTTCTTTCGTGTGCCATTCTAATGTTTCGTAGGTATCAACAGCTTTCTTCAAAACTTTCGCTTCATTTTCTGTCATTGCTAGCTTATACATTCCTTTGTCAACTAGCTGAATATCTATCTGTGACAATTCTGAAAGTTCATCACGCAAAATGTGATAGTGTCTTTGGCTTTCTTTCGCAAACTGAAAAAAAGCATCATTGTTTTCCAATTCAGAATTTGCACCAAGCATGCCTGCAGCTGCACATGTAGCACCTGTACCACCTTTATGGCTATCTAATACAAGAACGGAGATTCCCTCTTTTGCAAGCTGATAAGCAATTGACTGTCCAATAATACCACCGCCAACAATTCCTACATCATATTGTTTTTGCATGGTAACCCCCCTCTTTTAAAGTGGTTAAAGCTCCGATTGGATCACTGGTCCCCATAACATAGGACATAACAGCAACACCATCAACGCTTACGTTGTTAAGCAACTTAATTGTATTAGGAGTAATGCCTCCAATCGCAATAACTGGAATGGTAATGTGCTCACAAATTTCAGCTAATTGTTCTACACCCCTTGGAGGTAATGCTGCTTTTGAATTTGTTTCAAAGATGTGACCAAATAACAGGTAATCAGCTCCCGCTTCCTCACATCGTAAAGCTTCTTCTAGCGAATGGACGGACCGTCCAATTCTTACGTGTGAATCAAAAGCTCTTACTACTTCAACAGGAAGGCCGTGTCCTGGTAAATGAACATTAGGGATATTATGTAATAAAGCAACATCAAGTCGATCATTGATCACAAGTTTTTCCTTCGGTACACCCCGCTGAAGCAAATTTGACACAAGTAACATGATGTCTGAAGCCGTTTTTTGTTTTTCCCGGATATGAATATAATCCACATCTTGATGGAGCATCGTAAGTTTCACTGTTAATTCATTTACCGTTTGCTTGCCATCTGTAATGACATGAAATTCCACTTTTTTCACCTTAATTCTTAGATAGTAAAGTTTTATAAGACGCAAAAAACCACTTTCCAATAGGGAAAGTGGTTTACATACACAAATAACCATGCTGTAGCCACTTCCCTACGCTGGTATCATCCAGATCAGGTTATAAGGGTCTTAAAGTCACACTTTAATCTCAGCCTCTATTTAAGGCTCCCCTAGCGGTTGTTTTGTTTCTCTCGTATTTACTTATTTCTATCATACCAAATGTTTGGAAACTTTCAAGAGTAAGATACCCTGATGTTTTTTAATTGATAAAAATTATATCAATTCCAACTCATGTTTAAGTTCATTTACATATTCTCTAGAGCCCGTCACAATTAGACGGTCTCCTAATTTCAGGTCTGTATCTCCATGTGGAACAATCGAATCTTTGCCTCTGAAAATACGGACAAAAATAATGTCTCCTGTAAACGGAAAGTTTCGTAGCAGGATGTTATCGTATTTTGCATTATTTAAGTTAATTTGATATAGAGTTGTTTCCTGATTTGTTAAGATTCTCATGACACTTGGCGCTTCAATTAAAGCACGAAGCATCGTTTTTGTTGAAAGAAGTGTAGAGAAAATATCAATACCTTCATCCTTTAATTGACTTGCTAAATCAGGTGAAGCCACACTGGCAATCACTCGGTCAACTTGCTCATTTTTTGCAGATAAGGCTATATCGGCATTTCGTTGTTCATCACCAGTAGCCACAACGATTAAGTCTACATCAAATGCGTTTTGTTCTTTTAATGTTTCAACCTGAAAATTATCAATTTCTCTAATTTCAAACAATGATTCAGAGATTTGTTTATCAATTTTATCTTGTTGAATATGATAAACCGTTGTTTCATAAAGATCTTGGTTTAGCTCTCTCGTAACAGGCAGTGACATTTGATTGGCACCAATAAAGGCAACCTTGATTTTTGTTGGCTTGCCATCGCTTTTTGGGAAGAGCTTTTTAAAGAAAATCGGAGTTACTATACTTGTAATAACAGCAACTAAAATAAGTGCACCTGACATTTCAGCTGTGATAATCTCCATTCTTTCCCCAATCGTAGCAGCAGCAATCACTAGAGAAAGCGTTGATGTTAAGAGAAAACCAGCTGCAAGTGTTGTTTTGCCATCATACCATCTTTTCAAATAATAAACAGGCAAAACCTTAGAAATCAGAAGTGCGATAAATAATAATGGAATAAGCAGGAAGATTTTAGGGTCTTTAAACAATGCCCAAATATCTAAATCAACTCCAACCATTACAAAGAAAATCGGAATAAGAAATCCATATCCGAAAGAATCAAGCTTTTGAACCATTTCTTTGTTAGGAGATAATAGCGAAACTAGCACACCTGCTAAAAAAGCTCCTAAAATATTTTCGGCACCAATTGTTTCGGAAATGGCCACTAATAAAATAATTAAGGTAAAAACAGCTCGTGTTCCAATTTGAATCGTCCCTTTTGACATTGTTTCGATGAATGAACGATTCATAAATGTTTTTCCTAAGAAATAGAGCCCAACACCTGCTCCAAATAGAACTAATAACAACCAGGTATTGTTGTCTCCACCACCATAAATGGAAGCAAAAACAGCAAGAAGCACCATTGTGACTAAGTCAGCTATAACAGCCACAAGTAAAATAATTTGACCAATATTTGATTTCATAATTCCTGCATCTTTTAATGTAGGAACTACTACCCCTAGAGAAATAGTCGAAATAATTAAGGTCATTAAAAACGCGTTATCCATTAACCCAATCCATACAAAGATGTAGGATAATAATAAGGATAGAGCAAAAATCCCAACAAATATGATAAGTGAAACAAAAAACGCATTAGGTGCATCCTTACCTGAAGGAAGCTTTTCCTTTTTCTTTCCTCCTGCAAAAGCTGTAAAGTCTATTTCAAGACCACTAAGAAACATTAAGAAAATAAATCCAAGCATTGATAATGTCTCAAGCCACATATCCTGGTGGACAACATCAAAACCACTTTTTCCAATAATTAACCCAACGATAATTTCGGCTACGACGACTGGCATAAAGTTTAGCTTTAGTCGATGTAGCAAAATAGGGGTTAGAAATGCTGCGAGAATAACAATAACTAATGAAGTTACAGATGCTCCATGCATCGTATCCCTCCTTTATCTTAAATTCATGAACATATAAAAGTTAGTAATTCCAGCGAAGAATGTATACCTTCTATCATATACAACCTAGAACATAACTTGTAACAATATGCTCTAAAGCTGGAAACTAGTTAAATTAAATATTGCATAAACAATGTCGCCATACCAAAATAAATTAAAATACTAATAATATCATTTATAGTTGTAATAAAAGGACCAGATGCAACAGCCGGATCCACCTTCAATTTATGCATAATTAATGGAATAAAGGCACCAGAAATCGTCGCTACAGTTAGTGTAGCCAAAATTGAGATACCTACTAGTGCACCTAAAAATAGATCCCCTTGCCATACAAAAACAACAACAGTCACAACCGCACCACAAATGGCCCCTGTTATTAAACCTGTACCTGCCTCCCGAACGATCATCTTACTAAGATTTTGATCTTCAGTATCACCAAGTGAAATTCTTCTAACAGCAACGGCTAAAGCCTGTGTTCCTGTGTTTCCTGCCATACCGGCAATTAAAGGGATAAACACGGCTAAAATAGCAACTTTCTCTAATGTTGCTTCAAATCGACCAATTAAACTTGCTGTAAACATTCCAAGAAATAATAATATAATTAACCATGGCAATCTTTTTTTGGCAGCAGAAAACGGTCCTCTATCAGTGGAGTCAACGTCAGATACCGCAGCAAGCTTTGAATAGTCATCACTTGCTTCTTCATCAATAACATCGACGATATCATCAACAGTGATAATTCCTAGCAGATGTCCTTGAAAATCAACGACTGGGAGTGCAAGGAAGTTATAGTCTTTCATTTTTCTTGCAACTTCTTCTTGATCTTCCGCAACACTTACCGAGTAAACACGTTCATTCATAATATCTGAAATCATCGTGTCAGGCTCACTAATAATTAAATCTCTTAACGAAATAACACCAGCAAGCTTTTCATCTTCATCCACAACGAATACATAATAAATTGTTTCAGCGTTCGGAGCTTCTTTCTTTAATATTTGCATGGCAGAATGAACCGTTTGATGAGCATGAATGGAGATATACTCCGTTGTCATGATACTCCCGGCTGTATATTCTTCATAATGAAGCAACTCTCGTATTTCTTCAGCTGCTTCATCGTCCATTATTGTTAAATAACTTGCAACCTGATCTTTATCAAGCTCATTTAAAACGTCAACGGCATCATCTGCATACATCTGTGCAAGCATTTGAGCAGCAAACGTTGGATCCATTTCTGATAAGTAAGTTTGATACAGACCATCTTCATCTTCAATATTTTCAAAGACCGCTGCCATTTCTTCTGGAGAAAGAAAATGATAAACAGTCTGGCGATCTTCTGGGTCAAGCTTAATAAAAAAGCTGGCCTGGTCGTAAGGATGCTGCTCTAAAAACACGGAACGAAAATCATCCATATTTTTCTGAGTAAGTGCTGTAAGCAGCGTTCCTTCTTCAAGCTCAACTTGTTCTCTTTCTTCTGACAAAGTCTGTTCCTCCTCTCTTTGCCAAATATATTAAGGAAAACAAACGAATTTCCGACAAATACTTGAGTATTTCTACATATTGCGATTCATATTATAATAACTATAATATTCTATATGCATTTATTGAAGCAATAAGATGAACATTATTTACAAAAATAAAACATTTCCTTTTAGAGAGTTTTCTTCCATCAATTGTTTTATATTCTGGACCAGAAGTTAACTATCATCTAAAATTCACCCTAAGAATACAGCCATTATGAAATGGATCCTTTGCAAATCGTTCACAATCCATTAAGATGGTTAATGATACAATGACTATATAGAAAATTTCAAGTTTAACGATTTAGAAAGGGATCGACTATGACAAACGAAAAATCCCCACAACAACAAATAGATTACACATTAATTTTTATCATGTTTTTATTAGCTATCGTGAGTTCATTTGCGATAAACAGTGCTGAATCCACCCTTCCAGAAACACTAAAGGGTATAAATTTTTCAATGAAACAAATTCAATGGTATATTATCGGAGCATTTGCTGTTGTCGTTACTATGCTGATTGATTATGACCGATTTAAGCAGCTAGCCTGGTATTTATACGGCTTTGGTTTACTCCTTTTACTAGGTCTAGAAGTTTTACCACAAGGTATTGTTCAAACAATTAAAGGAGCAACAAGCTGGTATAGAATTGGTCCATTAGGAAATTTTCAGCCTTCGGAATTAATGAAAATTATTATTATCATTGTCTTGAGTAAGATTATTACAGATCATCGTGAAAAATACCCTAAAAATACATTAGCAGATGATTTTCTCTTAATTGGAAAAATTGCTGCAGCTGCAGCTCCGCCTGTCCTTCTTTTAATAAGACAGCCGGATATGGGAATGACAATGGTCTTTTGTGCGATAATCGGATCGCTTATTCTAATCTCAGGAATTCAATGGCGAATTATTGTTACAGCAGCCTCTACTTTTTTAATCGGAGCCGGAACGTTTATTTTCATCTTTATTAAATATCCTGATTTTTTCTTAAAATATATTTTACGCGGAGAAGAATATCAGCTAGATCGATTTTACGGATGGCTTAATCCTTGGGAATATTCTGGTGAGCAAGGATTTCAGCTTGTTAAATCTTTGCTAGCTATTGGATCGGGTGAATTACGTGGAAAAGGCTATCAAAACCTGGAAGTTTATTTACCTGAGGCACATACTGACTTTATCTTTGCGATTATTTCAGAGCAATTTGGATTTATTGGCGGTAGTATTGTTGTTTCACTGTTTTTCTTACTTATTTATCGCATGATTCATATCTCTCTAGAAAGCAATGATCCATTTGGCAGCTTTCTATGCACAGGTGTTATCGGTATGATTACATTTCAGGTTTTCCAAAATGTAGGCATGACGATTGGGCTACTCCCAATTACGGGTCTGCCATTGCCATTTGTCAGCTATGGAGGAAGCTCTCTTGCCACTTATATGGTTGCTATCGGAATTGTTCTAAATGTGCGCTCACGAACAAGAAAATACATGTTTGACTAATCGAAGTGGTACCCTTATAAATAGGGTACTTTTTTTTACACTTTGACAAAGAGGCGATACATATGAAAATTGATGTTATTGGCGATATTCATGGATGTTTTCGTGAATTTGAAGAGCTAACAAAAAAAATGGGCTATAACTGGACAACTGGAATTCCCATTCATCCTGATGATAGAAAGCTTGCATTTGTTGGAGATTTGACCGATCGCGGTCCTGAATCTATAAAAATAATTGAGGCTGTCTACCAGCTTGTTCAAAAAGAAGGTGCACATTATTCACCAGGCAATCACTGCAATAAGCTGTACCGCTACTTTCTTGGAAACAAAGTTCAAATCACTCACGGTCTTGAAACAACAGTAGCAGAATACGAGGAATTACCACCTAAAAAGAAAGCGGAAGTAAAAAAACAGTTTATGTTTCTTTATGAAGTAGCACCACTTTATCAAATTCTTGATAACGGAAAGCTAATTGTGGCTCATGCTGGAATTAGGGAAGATTATATCGGAAAAAATTCCAATGCCGTTAAAACCTTTGTTTTATATGGAGATATTACTGGTAAAAAGAACCCTGATGGAACTCCTGAACGACGTGACTGGGCTCAGCATTATCAAGGAAAGGCAATGATTGTTTATGGTCATACTCCAATAAAAGAACCTAAACGAGCCAATCGAACGATTAATATCGACACTGGAGCGGTGTTTGGTAACAAGCTTACAGCATATCGTTACCCTGAAGATGAAGTGATCACTGTTGAATCAAGCCTTCCTTATGATGAGTCACGTTTTCGGGAAAAGGAAGATGGATGAAGGGCAATCAACTATTTTACAAAAAAAGGACTCACATCAATTAAGATGAGTCCTTTTCTCTAATCTCTCCATATCTTCCGGAAGTTTCGCTTGAAAACAAAGATCTTTTTCTAACAAGGGATGCCAAAATGATAGCTCGGAGCTATGTAAGGCTTGCCTATTAATATCCAGTTGATTTCCACCGTATAACGTGTCTCCACATAAGGGATGTCCTATCGATGAAAGGTGAACGCGAATTTGATGAGTTCTCCCCGTTTCTAACACTAACTTTACATGTGTTATATCTTTGTAGGGTTGAACCACTTGAAAATGTGTGACAGCACTCTGGCCATCGTCACATACTTCTCTCTCAATAATACTGTCTTTTTTTCGTCCAATAGGACTGGATATTGTTCCTTTTTGCTCCTTCATCACTCCATGTACAAAAGCCTCGTACGAACGATGAATACTTTTACTCTTTTGCATATCTGAAAACAACGAATGAGCAAAACGATGCTTCGCAACTAACATCAACCCGGAAGTATCTTTATCCAAACGATTCACAATGTGAATGGTAGAAGGAATATGATGCTCCTCATAATAGTGAATTAATCCATTTGCTAATGTTCCCCTTACATGCTCTCTCGAAGGAATTGATGGTACAAAAGGAGGTTTATTAATAACTAAACAATGAGAATCTTCATAGACGATGCTAAAGGGAACTTGATCTGCCTCAAGAACTGATCCTTTTTCTTCCTTTGGGAAAATCACGGTTAAAAGATCATCTTTTTTTAACTGATATCGAACTGTCACATGACGATTATTCACGAGAATATCTCCGCCATGAAATTTTATATCCGTTAAAGCTCGCTTTGATATTTTTTTCTCTTTCACAAAATCTAAAACGAGCTTGCCATCATCTTTTGATGTAATTTTCCACTCTAATTGAAATGTTGACTCCATTAACGATCTGTATCCCCAACAAAAGAGTCACGAACTCTTTTCCAGAAAGGAAATGGCTTAAAGCGGGCAAAACGTACGTTTTCATTTGCTACACGACATTGAATTGATTTCACATCTTTATGTAACAAAGTAAGATGATCAATTGTAATCTGAAAATCAACATCATTAACAGGTTTCAGCATGCATGTATGATGTTCAGGCAAGATTAACGGCGAACCAATTGTACGGAAAACACGATTGTTAATAGAAGCCATTTCCGCCAATTGAATGGCACGTAAAGAAGGATGTAAAATTGCCCCACCTAGTGCTTTATTGTAGGCTGTACTGCCTGATGGTGTAGAAATGCACAAGCCATCACCACGGAATGTTTCAAACATTTGCCCTTTAATCTCAACGTTCATGACAAGTGTGCCTTCGATACTTTTCACTGTACATTCATTAAGGGCTAGATACCTAGCCTCTCTTCCCCCGTCATTATGACGAATAATAACCTCTAAAATCGGGTATTCAACAATTTGATACGGCGTTTTAGCAATAGCAATCACAAGCTTTTCAATTTCTTCTGGAACCCAATCAGCATAAAACCCAAGATGCCCTGTATGCACCCCAATAAAGGCAGTTTTGTCTAATCTGCTTCGATAGCGATGAAAGGCGTATAAAAGGGTACCATCACCACCTACAGAAATAACAATATCCGGCTGATCTTCATCGTAATCTAGTTGAAAATCCAATAGGTAGGTTTTCATTTTTTGCATAATTGAATTAGAAACCGGATCTCCCTTGGATGATATGGCAAATTTCATAAAAATGACCCCTTTATCGTTTAAATTTAAAATCTCTGTTCGATTTTATTTTTTGTCCGTCTTTCGTGAGAAAACAGCTTGGGCTTCTTGAATTTCCCCTCTAATTTGGGACATCTCCTCATCAAGTGAATATGCTGCTTCCGCTGCCCTTTTTAATCTTACTTTAATATTATCAGGAATATTTCCGCTATATTTATAATTTAATGAGTGCTCAATTGTCGCCCAAAAGTTCATTGATAATGTTCTAATTTGGATTTCAACAAGTAATTTCTTTTCACCAGATATTGTTTGTACCGGGTATTTAGCAACTAGATGATAGGAACGATATCCACTATCTTTTTGAGATGTAATATAATCTCGTTCCTCAATGATCTCCAAATCATTTCTGCTTTTTAACATATTAACAACAAAACGAATATCATCAACAAATTGACACATCATTCTAATACCCGCGATATCTTGTAAACCTTCCTCTATGTTATCAAGGCTAATGTTTTTCCGCTTCGCTTTATCTAAAATACTGGCAATCGGCTTCACGCGACCAGTTACAAATTCAATTGGTGAATGTGAATGTTCAAGTTCATATTGCGAGCGAATCCCTCGTAATTTCACCTTTAATTCCTCAACTGCTTGGTTATAAGGAGCCAAAAATGACTTCCATTGTTCACCTTCCATATGCATCCCCCTAACACGACCACCTGTTGCTGTTCCAATAGACATGTTCATATCATTAAAGCTGTGAAACAAAGTTATTGAAATAAAGCCTAATAGCCTCACCAGTGCAAACCCTGGACTAAGCTAAGGCAAAGATTTCAACAACTTTGTTTTCCATTTCTTCACCATAGTTTGCATTATCTTTGATGTTCTCTAACAAATAACTTAATTCATCTATAAGGTTAACTAGCTCAATCTGCTCATTGTTTAATTTTAGTTCAATTTTTATCTCTTTATCCAATGCTTCCTTTAAGTGAGGCCAAATACTGTCAGGTAAACTAGCATAGACAAATTCATCACCAGACTCTAATATGTAAATAAACGCTAGATGATCCGAATCAACAAGCATTTGTCCCTTCGCTTCTACATCCTGTAGTTGAGTTTTTATTTCTGTTGCTTCTAATAAAAGTATGTTGTTTTCTAATGTTGCTTTATTTAATTCGATTCTAGTATTCATAACTATCTCCTTCCATTACAATCCAAGATTATTTTACCATATTAAAAAGTCACTTGATAACATTGCGGTCTATTTAAATTCAAGAGATAATAGAAAGAGATCGTTTTTTGTCTTACCCTAAACAATTTGATAAGAGAGGTCTATCCTGTATGTCACAAGAAATTGAAATAGAATTTAAGAATCTTTTAACAAAAGATGAATATTCCAAAATAAAAGAAACATTTAAAATAGAGGAACATGATTTTTTCGAGCAGGAAAATCATTATTTTGATACACCTGATTTTTCGTTAAAGGCACTCGGAGCAGCTTTGCGAATAAGAAGAAAGCAAAATAAATTTGTTATGACTTTAAAAGAACCTGCTACAGTTGGCTTACTCGAAACACATCAAACGTTATCAGACGAAATGGCTGATAGCATGATGAAAACTGGTGAACTCGTAAATGGCGAAGTTGTTGATCGTCTGCTTCAATTAGACATCGATGTTAACAAAATAACTTATTTTGGCTCTTTATCAACACGCCGTGCAGAAAAAAATTATCAAAACGGTTTAATAGTTTTAGATCATAGCCGATATTTAACAGTAGAGGATTATGAGCTTGAATATGAAGCAAAAGATGAAGAAATCGGAAAAAAGGTCTTCCATCAACTTCTACATGACCTTCACATTCCAATTAGACTAACAAAAAATAAGATTCGCCGTTTTTATGAACAAAAATATAGTGAGATGGGGTAAGAATCTTGGATATTAAAGCAAGATATTATAAAACAATGCTTGAACTACAGGCATTGCAAAATTTCAATACAACACCAACCCAAACAAAAGATTCAACCTTTGATACAACTTTTCAGGATTTATTAAAATCTTTTATTAATCCCTCAACTTCAAGTGCAACAACAAATAATTCATCTGTTTTAGCAGATTTACCTAGAATGATCTTAAACTCACCAGTTGTAACAAAAACAACTTCTGTTAAAGAAACATCAGGGCCGATTGCATCTGGCTCTATCGACGAGATTATTCGTCAGGCTGCCACCAAGTACGGAGTAGATGAGAAATTAATTCGTGCAGTTATCAAGCAGGAATCCGGATTTAATCCTACTGCCAAAAGCTACGCTGGTGCAATGGGACTTATGCAATTAATGCCGGCTACTGCCCGCTCTCTTGGTGTAAACGATCCTTACGATGCGGCGCAAAACGTTGAAGGTGGAACAAAATATTTAAAACAGATGCTATCGAGATATAACGGAGATGTAAAACTTGCACTAGCTGCCTATAATGCAGGACCTGGAAACGTTGATAAGTATGGCGGTATACCTCCTTTTAAAGAAACACAAAATTACGTTCGTAAAATCACTTCTACTTATAATGTATAATTGACTGTTTAAAAGAGGCTCTTTTTTTGAGGCTCTTTTTTTGTTTAAAGAATTGTTCTATACCCCTTTAAAGAAACACATACAATAACTCCAATAACATACAATAATGGTAAATATCCTATTATGAGAGCGGTTTGTTTGAGATATATAGAAGTGCTTGTTAAAATGAATTTACATAACGCAAGCTGAAGTAGTCATATTATCCTAATAGATGTGAAACTCTTTGATATATAAACATTCTTCTATTCATTTTCCAATAACAAACTTTGCGTTTATTAGAATAACATTAGCAATTTGAAAAGGAGATATCAACGTGACGAATCAAAATCTAACACCCTATGAGGCGATAGGAGCAGAAACTCTTTCGCAGCTTGTTGATACCTTTTATGGAAACGTACAAAAACATCCGTTATTGTCTCCCATTTTTCCAGATGATTTAACTGAAACAGCACGAAAGCAAAAGCAATTTCTCACACAGTACTTAGGTGGCCCTCAAGAATACACCGAGGAACACGGCCATCCGATGCTCAGAGCAAGACATCTTCCTTTTGAAATCACACCTTCAAGAGCAAAAGCATGGATTGCTTGTATGGAGAAAGCAATGAAGGAAGTTCAACTCGAGGGGGAAGTAAAGGACTTTCTATTGCACCGCTTAAAACTTACTGCTGAACATATGGTGAATTCACCAGACAGTAAAGAGGGATATCTTGATGGGACATCATGAGAATAAAAACATCTCCCTCTTTTTCTCACACTGTAACGGTCACCCTGATAAGCCATTGGAAATCTATATGTTTGTTGACCCTTTATGCCCTGAATGCTGGGCCTTGGAACCAATCATAAAAAAATTACAAATAGAATACGGACGACTTTTCACGCTAAAATATATTATCAGCGGCCGTCTTGCAACACTAAACGTTTCAAAAAGAAAAAAACCTGAAAAGCTTGCACAGGCCTGGGAAAAAACAGGCAGTCGTACTGGAATGTCATGTGATGGAAATGTGTGGCTAAAAAATCCATTATCAAGTCCATACACAGCTTCACTAGCAATAAAATCAGCTGAACTTCAAGGACGAAAAGCAGCTCTTAAATTTATGAGAAAGCTGCAGGAAGTACTATTTATTGAAAGTCAAAATGTTTCAGATGAAGAAATTTTAGTTGAAATCGCAAAAGATGTCGGACTTGACGTCAATGAATTCAGAAAAGACCTTCATTCAGAAAGCTCAGCAAAAGCTTTGCAATGTGACTTGAAAATCACTTCTGAAATGGATGTCCAGGAAATCCCTACACTTGCTTTTTTCAGTGAAGAGGTAGAAAGAGAAGGCTTAAAAATAACAGGCATTTATACGTATGATTTATATGTTCAAGTCTTAAAAGAAATGGTGGGCGATGATATTAAGCCTTCCCACACCCCTCCATTAGAAGCATTCCTAGCTCACTACCAATTTGTTGCCACTGCTGAAATAGCATCGGTATATAATATGACAATAGCTGATGTTGAAAAAACATTAAAAAAATTAGTTCTATCTCAAACTGTTGAAAAGGTACAAGCAAAACACGGTACTTTCTGGAGATATATAGGGTAATAATAAAAAGGAATGGTATGACGCCATTCCTTTTTTTGCGTCTGTTGTTGATGGAGCTGAACTTTTACAGGGGCAAACAATTGGTGAAATGACGCTTCTGCGTAAGAGAATTGAGCCCGGGATTATCTAATGAATGCAGCCTCCTGTTTTTCCAGAGCATCTATTAACCAGTTAGGGTGCATATTTAGTAATTCGTTTGGCAAATTAGAAGGTGGAAAGAACTTTATTTCTAAGGATTCTGACTCGTTTACTTCAAGCTCACCACCAGATATAGCCGCTGAAAAATAGGTGGTGATAAAATGAACCACTCGCCCATCTGGATAGTGAAAAACCTGTGAAGCTGGATCAGAATAAACGCCAATGAGCTTATCAACTTCAATATGTAAGCCTGTTTCCTCAAGTACTTCGCGTTTCGCAGCAGCCTCCACCGTCTCACCAGGCTCTACATGACCCGAAGGAATTCCCCATAACCCAACATCTCGTCGTTTTTGCAAAAGCACTCGACCTTCTTCGTCAAAAATAATCACAGCAACTGCAGGATGTATACTTGTTACTTCCATTGTTACGAGCTCCCTTCCCTCTTAAAACCTGATTTGATTTGATACTACTAGAATAGCAGAGTTATAAGAGAGCTGGCGAGGATGAAATGAGGGGGAGGGTGTGCAAGGAGGCCGTTACTTTATAAGGAGAATGCTCATGTTTTTATGTATTTCATGGATTTGTTTACGATATAGGGTTTATTTCTATTAAAATATAAGTGATTTCCCTCTAATTAGTTGATTGTTTTGGGTCTTAACCGCAATTTTAATAGGTTTATCCGCGGGTCTTGAGGTCTTATCTTCGGTTTCGAGTGGTTTATCTTCGATTTCGAGTGGTTTATCTTCGATTCTTGAACTTTTATCTTCGATTTGGGACGGTTTATCTCCGATTCTTAGACTTTTATCTTCGATTGCGAATGTTATCTCCGATTCTTGAACCTTTATCTTCGATTTTGGACGGTTTATCTTCGATTCTTAGACTTTTATCTTCGATTGTGAATGTTATCTCCGATTCTTGAACCGCTATCTTCGATTTTAAACGGTTTATCTTCGATTCCTGAACCTTTATCTTCGATTTTAAACGGTTTATCTCCGATTCCTGAAACTTTATCTACGATTTTAAACAATTTATCTTCGATTCCTGAACCTTTATCTTCGATTTCAAACGGTTTATCTCCGATTCTTATTTTCGAGGCAAAATAAAAAGACCCCATACAAAGTAAAGGGTCTTCTTTTTATGTCTTAACGACAACAAAGGGGATGGGAGAAATTTTTCACGGTCAAACAAAGGGGTAAATGTTTGTTTGTGATTAATTTCACATCTATAATATATCAAAATATGTCGACTATTGACAAGTGCGATACTTCTTTTTCACAAAAATGTCACAAAACCTATTATCTTAGAATAATTTCTACTTATATTGTTTTGTGCTTAAAAAGAACTCGTCTCAACTTAATGGATAATGTAGAAGATAAAAACATATACAATAATAAATAGAAAATAGACAAGGAGGATATATGTGAAGCTAAGATGGATTGTATTGCTCACAGTGCTTACGATTGTGTTATTCTTCATTAATGTATTAGGGTTCATGAATCTTGTCCCTCTTTATATCACATCTCCATTATTATTGATCTCAATTTTTGTTACACTTTATTTTATTAATCATAGGAAAACGTTTAGAGGCTTTTAATGGAAAAAGGAATGTGCACATAAATGGCACATTCCTTTTTCATGTAGCTTAATTATTGTTTAACCTTAGCCAATAGCTCTTCCATTTCATTTAATTTCTCTTCAAACACTTTACATGCTTCTTCAATTGGTGCTGAAGATGTCATATCAACACCGGCTTTCTTTAAAACTTCAATCGGGTAATCTGAGCTTCCTGCTTTTAGGAATTCTAAGTAACGATCAACTGCAGGTTGACCTTCTTCTAAAATCTGGTTACTTAGAGCTGTTGCAGCACTGTAGCCTGTAGCATATTGATACACATAATAATTGTAGTAGAAATGTGGAATTCTAGCCCACTCTAAGCCGATTTCTTCATCTACAACAATGTCATCACCAAAATACTTTTTGTTAAGATCATAATATGTTTTAGTTAGTAATTCAGGTGTTAACGACTCACCTTCTTGTGCCTTTTGATGAATAATATGCTCAAACTCAGCAAACATTGTTTGACGGAAAACAGTTCCTCTAAATCCTTCAAGGAAGTGGTTTAGTAAGTACAAACGTTTTTTCTCATCATCAATTGTATTTAAAAGGTAGTGATTTAATAAAGCTTCATTAGCCGTTGATGCAACCTCCGCTACGAAAATGGAGTAATTTCCATATGTATATGGTTGCTCTTTGCGCGTATAGTAGCTGTGAACAGAATGTCCAAACTCATGCGCAAGTGTAAATAAATTATTTACATTGTCCTGCCAATTCATGAGGATGTATGGATTTGTTCCATATGCTCCTGATGAGTAGGCACCGCTTCTTTTTCCTTTATTTTCATGAACATCAACCCAGCGGTTTTCAAAGCCTTCTTCTAAAATCGAGATATATTCATCACCAAGTGGCTGAAGTCCTTTTAGAATATAATCTTTTGCTTCATCATAGGTAACGTCCATTTTGACGTCCTTAATAAGAGGTGTATAAAGATCATACATATGAACTTCATCAAGGTTTAGTACCTCTTTACGAAGCTTCACATAGCGCTGAAGAAGATCTAAATGATCATGAATAGTACTAACTAGGTTTTCATAAACAGATTCAGGTATGTTATCACTGCTTAATGCAGCTTGTCTTGCAGATTCATAATTTCTTACCTTTGCACTGAAATTATCTTTCTTAACGGTTCCACTTAATGTACTAGCAAATGTATTCTTAAAATCACCATACGTTTTATATACGGCTTTAAATGCCTCTTCACGTACTCTACGGTCTTCGCTTTCTAAAAAGCGGATATAGCGGCCATGAGTAATTTCAACCTCTTCTCCGTTTTCATCTTTAATTGTCGGGAATGTTAAATCGGCATTGTTCAGCATTCCGAATGTATTACTTGCAGCGCCTAAGACATCTGATGCTTCTGCTAATAGCTCTTCTTTTTCAGCAGAAAGAACATGTGGACGTTGGCGATTGATTTCATCAAGAGCATGTTCATACAGCTTCAGTTCTTCTTTTTCTTCTAAAAATTGCTTTATCTTCTCTTCATCAATTGAAAGAATTTCAGGAACAATGTAAGAGCTTAAACTAGAAGCCTGTGTATATAAGCTTTTTGCACGATCATCTAGTGCCTGGTATTTGGAGTTTGTTGTGTCCTGGTCGTATCTCATATGTGCGTATGTATAAAGCTTTCCTAAACGCTCCATTACACCATCTTGATAAGAAAGTGCTTCATAGAGTGTATTGGCACTTTCACTTAGTTTTCCTTTGAATTCAGCCAACTTAGGTAAAGCTGCTTGTATTTCTTTGTACTCTTTTTCCCAAGCTTCATCTGTTTCAAAAATGTCCTCAAGTCTCCACGTGTCTTCTGTTTTTATTTCATTTCTAGAAGGTAATTTTTTCACTGCCGCTTGTTCTGACATACCATTTCCCCCTTTTAAATTAATGGCGTATGCGGAGCTTGTATTCATTGAGCTCATGAGTGTTAATGCCGTCATAATTGATAGCATTTTTTTCTTGTTCATACCCATCCCTCCCGAAGTTTTTTCTCCGCATGAGCCAATTAAAAATCTTTCCCAATATAATCGAAAGGATTTTCAGATGGATATGTTTGATTGTTACTACCTCTATCTTCACCCTGTGTAGCTTCTTTTGTCAAATAGTAAGCAGCTGCACCTACTCCAAGCATAGATGCCATAAATAAAACTGGATTACGTTTACGCTTTTTATTAAACATATGATCACCTCTTGTTGTTAATATCTCCCTTTTAATGTGTTCAAAAAAATAATTGCTATACATCATCCTCGTTTTAGCTCTTTCATTAACTCTTCATCCTGGTTTAGTAATTCATCAATAGTTATTACCCAATTAGTTGTCTGCTGTTTTATATATATATGGTGTTCTACCTTAGTGATAAAAGATAACTCTGAGAGCTTTTCAAGGTATTCATAAATAACTTGGGAATAGTGTACATTTATTTGTGGCAGAACCCGAACCGAGAGTAATCGATCTTTTACCTTTTTTTTGGTTCTTTCATAAATATAATGAAAGGTAAAGGTAGAGTTTAAAGGTACTTCATCAATAAACGTCATCACCCATCCTTGCCATACAAAGACAGGTGATTCTATTAAGTAGTTGAATTTAAGGGGTAGAAATGCGTGTGATGGAAGATAAAGAAGAGAAGTGTGCTTTGTTTGATATAGGAATTGATTTAGAGTACTGGCTTGCTTCGTAGTAAATGGAAAAGGCTTTAAGCGAAAAGTTCTAACTTTATGAAACCAATTTTCATAAAAATTTATGGGACAAAACTGCGGTTTTATTAACTGCGTAAACGATATTGTTTCTTTAGGAATAATTGACTGGTTGGCAAAAACAACTTGAGAAGAAAATGGGATGATAGTTCTTATAATGATAAACGCTTTTATATTAGAACAATAGGCATAGATCATAAGTGAGCCATCTTCCATTTTACTTGTAAAACGCCATTGAAACTGTGAGAGTTGAAATGATCTTTCTCCTGTTCTTTTGAGTAACTTCCCACCTAGAATCCATAGAAAAGGAATATTTGCTTTTTTATACATAACAGATCTCTTTTGAAGTATGTTTAAGTCAATTGGTGAGCATTGATACTCTATTGCTAGGGTTTGTTGATGATCGTTGATTAAAAGGTCTGGACGCTGCTTAATATCCGTTATAAAAGGTTCTAGTTCCACATGTATAACATTTTCATCTATTTGAAGCCAATCATATAATTCAAGCTTTCCTCTCATATGATACTGACTTTCAGGTCCTCCCTTACTAGACGGACAGTCAGAGTGCTTTTTATGAGCAAAGTGTGCTGATATGATTGAACCAATTTTTAAATCTAATTCGTTCTGACATTGAGGGCAAATAAAAGTGCTGTTTTCTCTTATCTTTCTTAACCTTTCAATTGTCCACTTTTTCTCTGCTACATTAAGTTGATTACCTCTTTGATCATTTGCTACAAACAAAAGCTTCCTCTCCTTTTTCTTTTTATTATCCACATAAAGAGAAATAGGACAAATCGTGAAAATTAAATTTTAGATCATAAAAAAAGAAAAAGCGCTGACCAATTAGGCAGCACTTCTTTCTAACTATAATAATGGCGACATAAGGCGTGCCGCTGATTCAAAAAGCTTTATAGCAAAAGACCGCTTCGCAAACTCTTCCATAATGATTTCTCTCGATAGATCAATATCATTCATATAGGCATCTACAAGTTTTTGTGTACTTCCAGTTCTATATAGAAATGCATTTACCTCGAAATTCAAGTGAAAGCTTCTCATGTCCATGTTCGCTGTTCCAATGGATGCAAGTTCATAGTCAACAATAACAATTTTACTGTGTAAAAATCCTTTTTTATACTCGTATACTTTAACACCTGCATCTAGTAGCTCTGGGAAATAAGATCTTGAAGCATGGTAAACAATCTTTTTATCGGGACGTTCAGGTACTAGCAGTCTTACGTCAATTCCGCTCAGTGCAGCCACCTTTAAAGCCGTTAGAATATCTTCATCAGGAATAAAATATGGAGATGCGATCCAGATTGACTCTTTGGCAGAAATAATCATCGAGAAGAATAAATTTTTAATAACATCCCACTTATTATCAGGACCACCGGCAATTAACTGAACTCCACCCGTTTCTTCCAAATCATCAGAGTTAGAGCTTAAGTAAGATTGAAACAACAGCTTTTTGTCTGTCATATAATACCAATCCTGCAAAAAGATCATTTGTAGAGTTCGAACAGCTTCACCCTTAATTAAAAGGTGGGTGTCACGCCAATATCCAAAGTAAGTATCCTTACCTAAGTATTCATCGCCAACATTTAAACCACCGACAAAACCCACTTCCCCATCTATAACAATAATTTTTCGATGGTTACGAAAATTAATTTTATTATTCAAAAAAGGAATCCGAACAGGCAGAAAAGGAACCATTTCAATCCCAGCTTTCCCCATACTTCTAATGTATTCCTTGGAAAGCTTCCAACTTCCAACCGCATCATATAAAAACCTAACTTCAACACCCTCTCGAGCTTTTTCAATTAAAAGGTTTTTCAATTCATTTCCGACCTGATCATGACGGACAATATAATACTCAAGATGAATATGATGCTTGGCTTTTTTCAACTCACGAAAGATATGATCAAATGTTTCAATACCATCTGTTAAAGCCTTTGTTTTTGTAGCAAATGATATAGGACTATGTCCTAAACGATGGGCTAGTTTAAACAATAATTGCTGATGATTACCCATTCGATTGATTTTATCTTGATATGAATGATGGTTACCCTCAATTTCTAAAAATGCTTTTTCATCCAACAGCGCTTTTTTATCAAATAGACGTCTTTTCCTTATATTTCTTCCAAAAAATAAATAAAAGAAAAATCCAACTAATGGAAAACCACCTAAAACAACCAACCATGTAATAGTATGAGACGGATGTCTATTTTCAAGGAAGATCACAACACATATAAAGATAATTGAGAGTGTAAAAAGAACACTTACAGAACCAACAATCCAATCTCCCCAAAGACTTTTCGTTATTAAGATAATGGAAGCAATTAATGTGACAAATAATAGTATTCTGAATGTAAACTTCATTAGTTTCACCTGACTTATTTTTAGTCTTACTTCCCTTCATTCAAAAAAACGAAACATTGAGTCATCCTTTTGTCTTCACATGTCTCACTATTTTGTTACTTCGGCCTTGTTTTTACCCAAGAAAAGAACATATTTTTTACAATGAATAAAAAAAACCGATTTACATGAAATCGGTCTCTCCCAACTTTGATCTATTATGAAAAATGTTTTCTTATCACATTTAATGCATAGTCTTTTGCAATTAAGTTACCATATTCCTCAAGTCGATGAATGGTTACTCTTGATTCTTGTCCATATTCAAGTAGAATACTCAATGTATTCTCAATTTCCTCATCACTCACTTCGTCTTCAAACTCAACAAATAAATAGTAATTTTGGTCGAGTGAGAATAAGTGATTCGTCATTCCTGAAAGAGATGAATACTTAGACAAAGAAATAATATTTTCTAAATCATTAAACTTTAAGACAAACTGAAGCTGTTGTTCCAATTCTTCAATTTGATCTTCCTGTGAATCATTCGACTTATTAAAATGATGATCTAACAATGATTCTATATTTTCATCCACCGGGATTTCTTTAAGTTTATCGTCAGAAATAGGAAGCTCTAGCTTTTGTCCGTCTTTAGACACTTGAGCTTTCGTTACGATTACCTCAAGCCCTTTATCTAGTGCTTGAACTTGGATCCAAAGTGGACCTTCAACCATAAATTCTTCTTCTTCATGAACTTCATCCATCATTTCCCAGAAAAGTTCCTCACTTCGATCACGGTTATACCAGATTTCATCGCGATCAAAACCACGCTCTTCTATATCTAAATATGAGATATAAAACTTTACAGTATTCTCGTTTATACGTTCAATCTCCATTACTCAACCTTCCCTTCTATATAAGATGTTGAAGGGACAACCCCCCTCAGGGTAGTTGTACTTTACTACACTTTACCCAAATTTTCAACTATTTAACCGTGGGTAAAGGGAAAGTGTAAATATCCTCCAAAAAAAGCTAGAAAATCTTCACACTAGTGCTTTAGAACCTTCAATTATGAAAGAATCTTGTACTCCTATTTTATGATAAAAAGTACTTAAATGAAATAAAAAAACTCCGAATTTTCAAAAACAGTTATTTTACCTATATGATTCTACAAGCATATCTTATGAATGTTTTCATATAATTGTACGAGCATTAGAAAAGCGAAAGGCGCTAAGTTTTCGGCGACAAGCATAAGGGGAATAGGAATGGAAGGTGTTCTCTGCCTTCAATTCCTATTTGACTTATGACCTCGAGGCAGTCAAAAACGCGATGTCAATCGCAATGACTGCACTTGCACGTCCTGTGCTTCGACGATGGCGCCTGAAGCTAGACACCAAAAAAAATTACAAACTTCTATACTTTTTCTGCTGAAAAGAGGGTATTAACTATGGAACAAGATTTTCTTTTATCACTTCTCATGATCATAGGCATCGATCTAGTACTTGGTGCTGACAACGCTGTAGTCATTGCTTTAGCCTGTCGTAATTTACCCGTTTTGCAACGAAATAAAGCAATCATTTTAGGAACCATGCTCGCAATTGTATTTCGAATTTTCATTACTTTAATAGCTGTTTATTTGTTGAAAATTCCTTTTTTACAATTAGTTGGTGGGGTTTTCCTACTTTATATTGCCTACAACTTAATTGCAGGTAAAGAAGATGACACAAGCAAAATAAAAAGTCATCCATCACTATGGAGAGCCATCAAAACAATCGTCATTGCTGATTTATTAATGGGATTTGATAATGTTTTAGCAGTTGCTGGAGCAGCACAGGGTCATATGGTACTAGTAGCAATGGGGTTATTTATTTCAATACCTATTATTATTTGGGGAAGTAAAATAATCCTCGTCCTATTAACAAAGTATCCATTCCTTGTTTATATTGGTGGCGGTCTGCTTGCCTTTACTTCAGGGAAAATGATTGTAGAAGAACCTAAACTACAGGGAATCTTCTATTCACACCCAATGCTTGAAATGAGCATACCTTATATTACAGCCTCATTTATTATATTAGCAGGTGTTCTGTACCACCAAATGATCAACTTTCAGACTGCACGCAGGGATTAACAAAGCTTTACTAAAAAACATAACAAACAAAGAGGCAAATTATTTGCCTCTTCAGTTTTCATATTTAATTAACTAAGCGCTGTGCTTCTTGTAGTTGATATGTGCGAACACGGCGTGGAAGAAAACGACGGATTTCATCTTCATTATATCCAACTTGTAATCTCTTCTCATCGATTATAATCGGACGGCGAAGAAGTCCTGGATTTTCTTGAATTAAATTATATAAATCTTGTAAAGGCATAGTTTCTAAGTTGATATTTAGCTTTTGAAAGATTTTAGAACGAGTAGAAATAATCTCATCCGTTCCATCCTCTGTCATTCTTAAAATTTCTTTAATTTCTTGAATGCTTAGAGGCTCAGAAAAAATATTTCTTTCAACATATGCAATTTCGTGCTCTTCTAACCATGCTTTTGCTTTTCTACATGAAGTACAACTTGGTGATGTATACAATGTAACCATGAACATTCACTCCTCTAAATATAGAATGAGTTAAAACTAAAACGTCTATATAATTAAAATTACTTTAAATAAGAATTACTAAATTGATTATACTATAAAAAAGTAAGTATGGATATAGATATTACGTTAAAAGTATGACAAAACGATTACAATCCTTAAAAAAACTAGGAAAACTCTTGATATGTAGTGACTTAATATGGATAAGTTGTAATTATATCCATCCATATAAGTCAGTAAACTCATTCTCAATTAACTTAACTCATCGAAAATGTTATGTTTATTTTCCTCATCCATCGATAATACTTCATGAACAGGTTGATAAGATTCACCATATAATTCCTTATCTTTAAATGTATGAATAAGTTTATATGTTTTTTGCATTGCCTGAAAGATTGTTTCTTCTGATTCATCATTTGGAGCCCAGTAAAGAATTTCTAATTTGTTTACTTCATTTGTTGCAAGAGATCTTCTTTCATATCCGATTGTATTAGCATGTTTAAACCCTTGTCTTTGATAAAACTTTAGTCTTTTTGCTGTATCGGTATCTTCATAATTTACTGGTTCAACTTCGAGGATAATTGGTTTGTTTTTTTTCTTTAATTTATCAATTAGTTTGCTGCCTAAGCCTTCTCCCCTTGCATCCTTTGATACAAATAGGTAGTCAATGAAGATAAAATCATCTAGCTCGGCATACATCAGGACATGCTTTTTTCCTTCATCTTTATGGTAAATGTCACCTTTTTCTTCTAGTAAGGCCTCGATGTGATCTTTAGACTTCATCTCTTCGATGGGAAAATACTGATTTAACTTTTCATACCAGTTCATTTTTCTGCTCCTATCACCATTTAATAAATTCTCCCATAATTATCTATACCCTTCTTTTTTTTTATTAAACATGTAAATAAAAGAACCTGATTTTTTTGTCCCCTCAGTTATTGTATGCGTTAAGATGGAATTAAATATAAGAAAACCCTTTGTTACGGGGCATTGTGTTGGTTGATTTCCGCTACAGGTTGCTCGCTTTCCGCGGGGCGTGCGGTGAGCCTCCTCAGCGTTTCACGCCTGCGGGGTCTCACCTGTCCCGCTGCTCCCGCAGGAGTCTCGCACCTTTCGCTACAATCAACTTTAAATAGTTTCACCCATTTTACATTTAATAATGATCGTTATAAGGGAAATGTGATGAAGATCTTTATATCAACAAAAAAGACCATCAATCAGTTTACAATTTGATGGTCTTTTTTATTATATTGTTTACGCTAGATAACATAACCTATCTAGGCAGTCACTTGATATTATTATTTATTACCATGTTCTTTTTGATATTTTTCAAATTCAGCTTGTGAACACATAACAAAGTGTCCTGGTTTTACTTCTCTGAATTCAACTTCTTCGTCAGGTTTATAATTGTGCTGACTTGGGTCATAGGTTTTTCTCACACGAGTGCGTTCATAATCTGGATCCGGTAATGGAATTGCTGATAATAGAGACTGTGTGTAAGGATGAATTGGGTTATTATATAGCTCCTCAGCTGTTGCTAGCTCAACTAGTCTACCGAAGTACATAACTCCAATACGATCACTTATATATTTAACCATTGATAAGTCATGGGCAATAAATAAGTAAGTTAAACCTTTGTCTTTTTGAAGCTTTTTCATTAGGTTTACAACCTGAGCTTGAATAGATACGTCCAAAGCAGAGATCGGCTCATCGGCAATGATGAAATCAGGATCAACTGCTAAAGCACGAGCAATTCCGATACGCTGACGTTGTCCACCACTAAATTCATGGGGATAACGGTTAGCATGCTCACGGTTTAAACCAACCGTTTCTAAAAGCTCATAAACCTTATCCATACGCTCTTTTTTCGTTTTAGCAAGACCATGAATGTCAATTCCTTCAGCAATAACATCAGAAACTTTCATACGTGGATTTAACGATGCATATGGATCTTGGAAAATCATCTGCATTTTACGGTTAAAAGCTTTTAATTCTTCTTTTGATTTGTTTCCATGAACGTTGACGCCATCATAAAGAACCTCTCCACCAGTCGCATCGTACAATCGAATAATTGTACGACCTGTTGTAGATTTTCCACAACCGGATTCCCCTACAAGACCAAGTGTTTCTCCTTTATAAATATCAAATGAAATATTATCAACAGCCTTAACTTCATTCGGCTTGCCAACATTGAAATACTGCTTCAGATTTTTAATTTCAAGTAATTTCTTTTCTGCCATTTATTTTCCCTCCTTGTTTCCAGGGAACTGACGTCTACGGCGTTGAACAGCTATAGGCGGTTCAACTTTAGGCGCATCTGGGTGCAACAACCATGTTGCAGCGTAATGTGTAGGTGATACTTGATACATCGGTGGCTGTTGTTCTAAATCAATTTGCATAGCATATTCATTTCGAGCAGCAAATGCATCACCTAAAGGTGGATTTAAAAGGTCAGGTGGTGTACCTGGGATTGCATATAATTCTGCATCTTCTGAATCCAGACTTGGCATTGAACTGATAAGTCCCCATGTGTATGGATGCTGTGGATTATAAAATACTTCATCCACTGTTCCAATCTCCACAATTTTTCCTCCATACATAACAGCCACTCGGTCCGCTACATTTGCTACTACACCAAGGTCATGAGTGATGAAAACAATGGACGTATCAATTTTCTTTTGAAGATCCTTCATTAATTCAAGAATTTGAGCTTGAATTGTCACATCTAGAGCAGTTGTAGGCTCATCGGCAATCAAAACCTTTGGATTACAAGCTAGAGCAATTGCAATGACTACCCTTTGTCTCATACCACCTGAAAATTGGTGAGGATATTGATTGAAACGCTCTTCTGGTTGCGGAATTCCTACTAAACGTAATAAATCGATTGCACGTTCTCTTGCAGCCGATTTACTTAAGTTTTGGTGCTTTGTAATAGGCTCCACAATTTGTTTTCCAACCTTCATCGTTGGATTTAACGATGTCATTGGATCTTGAAAGATCATTGAGATATCTTTACCACGAATTTTTTGCATTGCTTTATTAGGAAGCTTTGCTAAATCTTTTCCATCAAATAAAATTTCACCTTTTTTAATTTCTGAATTAGATTCAGGTAAAAGGCGCATAATTGATTTTGTTGTAACTGATTTTCCTGATCCGGATTCACCAACGATTGCAAGAGTTTCCCCTTTGAATAGGTCAAAGTTTACCCCTCGAATCGCCTGAACCTCTCCTCCAAATGTGTGGAAGGAAATGTGTAGATCCTTCACTTCTAATATTTTTTCCATGAACTATTCACCTACCTTTTAGTCGCGCATTTTTGGATCTAATGCATCACGTAGTCCATCAGCAATCATGTTGAAACATACCATAATTAAACTGATTACAATCGCTGGGAACAACATTTGATAAGGATATAAACGTAGTGTTCTAAAACCAGAATCAATTAATGTCCCTAAAGATGCTAAAGGATCTTGTAATCCTAATCCAATAAAGCTTAAGAATGCTTCAAAAAAGATTGCACTTGGAATCGTAAACATTGTATTGATAATAATGACTCCCACTAAGTTAGGAAGTAAATGTTTTAAAATAATTTTTGAATGACCGGCACCTAATGTACGTGATGCTAGAACGAACTCTTGATTTTTAAACTTAAGAACTTGACCACGGACAACCCTTGCCATACCTACCCAACCTGTAATGGTCAAGGCAATTGTAATCGATACTATACCGGGTTCGAGCACTATGATCATCAATATAACAACAACAAGGTTCGGAATACCTACTAAGATCTCAATTATACGTTGCATAACAGTATCAACTTTGCCGCCAAAGTAACCCGAAATGGCACCATAAGCAACACCGATAATCATATCAATCACTGCAGCTAATATAGCTATATATAATGATACTTGGGTACCCTTCCAAACACGTGTGAAAATATCACGCCCAAGGCTATCTGTACCAAACCAATAATATTCTTCTGTTGCATTTTTCAATTCATATGCGTTGTATTCTTCGCCATTCTTTTTTGTAAGTGTACCATCAAAAGGAAGCCAGCTAATATCTTCTAGGCCTTGTACTCTTGGTGGTAAGTTTGCATGTGTTGCAGTTTGAGTACTGTAGTCATAATCATTTAAGAAAGGTCCAACTAAAGAAAGAATGGTTAACAAGATAAGTACAACCAAGCTTATAATAGCGGCAGTATTTTTTCTAACACGTAACCATGCATCCTGCCAATAAGTTAGACTGGGCTTTGAAATTTCTTCACTAGCTGAAGCATCAATATTAGCGGGTTGAAACAATTCTTTTGAAATTTCTTTTTCATGCTGTGACATTACTTCTTACCTCCCGCTAAACGAATTCGTGGATCAATTAGACCGTACAATAAGTCAACAACTAAGATAACGACAATAAACAATGCAGCAAATAAAATGGTTGTTCCCATAATAACTGGGTAGTCATTAACGTTAACTGATTTAACAAATTGTTCACCTAATCCAGGAATACCAAAGATCTGTTCAATTACTAATGATCCTGTCATTAAACTTACTGTTAGTGGCCCTAATACTGTAATAACAGGAATTAACGCATTACGTAATCCATGTTTAAAGGCAACTTCGAAAGCGGAAGCTCCTTTTGCTTTAGCAAGCGTAATATAATCAGAACCTAAAACCTCAATCATTTCTGTTCTCATGAAACGAGCAGCAATTGAAATCGGGAACATGGATAAAGCAATTGTAGGTAGAACTGTATATTCTGGTCCTCGCCAGAAAGCTACAGGAAACCATCCTAATTGAACTCCAATATAATATTGAAGTAAACCGGCAAATACAAATGAAGGAATTGACTTACCTATAACGGCTATAAATGTAGCGCTATAATCAACCCATGTATTTTGGCGGAGTGCCCCAATTACTCCAAGAATAATACCAATAATCGTTCCAAATACCATTGCCTGGAAACCTAGTAAAGCAGAAGGTCCAATACGATCCATTAAAATATCAGTAACATTGGCATTATTGAATTGGAAAGAAACACCCAAATCACCTTTTGCTAAATTTGCCATATACGTTAAGTACTGTACCGGCACAGGCTCATCCAATCCATACTTGTCTTTCATGATTGTTAACTGTGCTTCTGATAACTTACCTGCATTAGTAAAGGGAGTACCAGGGATTAATTTCATGAGGAAAAAAGTAAATGTGGCAATTAAAATCAGGGTAACGAGCATATAAAATACACGCTGGGAAATATACTTAACCATCAATAAGCACCTCCTAAGAAAACTTAATTTTCAACATTTTTCGACAATTCTTATACAGGGAAAAAGAGAGTATATCACCTATACTCTCTTCAACCCGTTAAATTATACCGACTTTAGGTCTTTTCGTAAACTATAAGACACCGACTTCCCAGTGGTATTTTCACCCATTAAGAAAGAAGTATAGTATTACTGGATAAAATTATTTAATTTTAACCCACTTATAGCTGTACTCAGGACCAATAAAGTGATATGTGAAGCCTTCTACTTTATCTGCTACAAGAACGTTAGATGAACGTTGGTAAACCGGTGCAAGTGCTGCATCTTCTTCAAGTACAACTTTCTCTGCTTGTTGAAGTGCTTCAAAGCGCTTAGCTGGCTCAGTAGCATAAGTGTATTGTGCATCTTCTAACAATTTGTCGTATTGCTCGTTAGAATATGCCATTTTGTTGTTTCCACCATCAGTGATCCATAAATCAGAGAAAGAAATCGCATCTTGATAGTCTGGACCCCATCCAGCAAATTGTAAATCATAATCCATTTTCACGTCACGGTCTAAACGTACGCTGAATGGAACAGATTGAACATCAATAGTTAAACCTGGAAGGTTTTTCTCTAATTGATCTTTAATGTAAGCATCTGTTTTCTTAGAAGTTTCAGTGTCTCCACCAAGGTATACTAATTCAACAGAGTCAGTACCAAGTTCTTTTAAACCTTGCTCCCAAAGCTTTTTAGCTTCTTCAACATTGTAAGTTAAAAGATCGCCATTTGCTTCACGGAAATCTTCACCAGTGTCAGGGTGATTAACGAAACCAGCTGGAACTGCATAGTTTGCAGGTACAGAACCGTTATTTAAAATGCTTGTTGTTAAATCTTCTTTGTTAAATGCAGTTGCAATCGCACGACGAATGTTTTCGTTTGCTAATGCTTCGTTTTGTTGGTTCATTTTGATCCAGAAGATTGTTGGCTCTAACCATTTAACAAGGTTAGGGTCACCTTCGTATTGTGGTACGATATCTGATGCTAATTTACCAGTGATATCAGCTTCACCAGTTTCGTAAGCGTTAGCAGCAGCTTGTGGATCTTTTAACACGTTGTATTGGATTGTTTCTAAAGAAACTGTTTCAGCGTCCCAATACTCAGCATTTTTGCCCATTGTCCAATCAGTAGCAGTTGTACCGCCCCAGTTCGTCATAACAAATGGACCATTATAAAGTAAAGTATCATGAGAAGTTGCATATTTATCGCCTTGCTCCTCAACAAACTTTCTGTTTTGTGGATAGAAAGAACCAAACGCCATTAAAGATTCAAAATATGGAACTGGTTTTTCTAAAGTGATTTCAAGAGTTTTTTCGTCAATTGCTTTAATACCTAAAGTGTTAAGATCATATTCTTTTTTCTCAGCTGCCGCAGCAGTGATTTCTTTTGCTCCTTTGATTTTCCCTTCCATCATGTAAGGACCATAAGGAGAAGCAGTTGCTGGGTCAATCGCACGTTGCCATGCAAATACGAAGTCATCTGCAGTTACAGGATCTCCGTTTGACCATTTAGCTTCTTTTAATTTTACTGTGTAAACAAGACCATCTTCACTAACTTCCGGCTCACCATCAGCCATACCAGGAACAGCATTTTGTTCTTGGTCTAAACGATATAAACCTTCCATAGTATTAGCTAATGCTGTAAAACTCGCAGCATCTTTTGCCATTACACTATCCATAGAAGGAATTTCAGATATTTCTAAAACCTTTAATTCTTGCGGAACTGATTCTGCAGCGTTTTCTTTATCGCCTTCAGTCTCAGTAGCTGTGTCACCACCGCCGTTACATGCTGCTAAGAACATGCTAAGTACTAGCGATAATGCTAAAAGTAGAAATAATTTCGACTTTTTCACAAATTTGACCTCCCTTTTTTTAATACAAGTTTGCTTTACAGAGATTATTATACAAGTATTCAAACAATTGTGCATTTACTTTTTTAATAAAGTTTACAGAAATGCAATAATAGTAAAGAAAATTGAATAAAAAATAGGTATATATACCTATGTATTTCATAAGAATTTTCTTAATCTTTTTAACACTTTTTGTAACAACACTTTAACGCGTTGACTTGTAAAGGGTTATATAATCTCACAAACTTTTCTTGGAGAATATGTAAATTTTTCAACTCAACTATTTCATTTTTTATAAAAATTTCTACTAATACTTTGTCTACTATAATAATTTCTCGACTTTTTCCCTTCCCCCTTTCTTCTGTTATAATAATCGTTATGAAATTGTAGAAAAGAGTGAAGAACATGCCCGATAAAAAATCGTTTACGCTTGTTATTGTGTCATTAATTTTGTCAATCTTACTATCGTTTTTTATTTACCAAAAATTAACGCTGCTTTCATTTATTAATATTTCTTTCTTCTTTGGAGCTGGCTTGCTTTTCATTGCATTCTTAACACTCACTGTTAAAGGGGGATTCTTTGATGGGATAACATATGGATTTAGAAGAATGTTTGTATCAAAAGGAAAAGAATTATCAAAGCAAGAGGTAGAAGAAATGACTCCAGTTTCAGAGCTACTCACATTTAACCACTCCCCGTTTTTAATCAGTGGGATTATAGTAACTGTAATTATGACCCTTGCAACAATCCTTTATTATTTATAGAAACCATTTGCAAAGAAGAAAATCTTTCCTTATAATTAGAAAAAAAATAATCGGCTATGAAAAAGAGTAGTACATATTAGGAGCATTTAAAGAGAGCCTGTGGCTGGTGGAAACAGGTAATGACCGATATGGAATGGACTTTTGAGCTTCTGTACAGAAAGTTAGTACGTACAGACGTTTTCTGCGTTAAAGATTAAGTGATTTCTACTATAGAAATAAGTAGGGTGGCACCGCGGTCCATCGTCCCTATCAATGGGACGAGTGGGCCTTTTTGTATGTTTCAAAAGAAGTGTGACCAGCTTATCAAATACAAGTTTCACCATTTAGGAGGAAAACAAATGAAAACAATTTTTTCAGGAATTCAACCTAGCGGCTCAGTAACGTTAGGAAATTACATTGGGGCATTACGACAATTTGTTGATTTACAGGATGAATACAATTGTTATTTTTGTATAGTTGATCAACATGCAATCACTGTTCCCCAGGATCGATTAGCTCTTCGTAAAAACATTCGAAGTCTCGCAGCACTTTACCTTGCTGTTGGGATCGATCCAGAAAAAGTAACATTATTTATTCAATCTGAGGTTCCAGCACATGCACAAGCCGGGTGGATGTTACAATGTGTTGCCTATATTGGCGAGCTTGAAAGAATGACTCAATTCAAGGACAAATCTCACGGGAAAGAAGCAGTTGTTGCAGGATTGCTCACATATCCACCATTAATGGCAGGAGATATTCTTTTATATAATACAGATCTTGTACCAGTTGGAGAAGATCAAAAGCAGCATCTTGAATTAACGAGAGATATAGCAGAGCGCTTTAATAAGAAATATAACGATATTTTCACTATACCTGAAGTTCGTATTCCAAAAGTAGGTGCGCGTGTTATGTCACTTGCAGATCCTACAAAGAAAATGAGTAAATCAGATCCAAATCAAAAAGCTTTTATCACATTATTAGACGACCCAAAACAAATTGAGAAAAAAATTAAAAGTGCAGTAACTGATTCAGAAGGTATAGTTAAATATGATAAAGAAAATAAACCAGGTATTTCTAACTTACTTTCGATTTATTCCATCTTTACTAATGAATCAATTGAAGAAATTGAAGCTCGTTACGAAGGAAAAGGATATGGAGATTTTAAAGCGGATGTTGCAAACGTAGTAATTAATACACTTACACCAATTCAAGAAAAATATCATCAATTAATGGAGTCAGAAGAATTAGATGAAATTTTAGACAGAGGTGCAGAAAAGGCAAATGCTGTTGCAAGCAAAATGATTAAGAAGATGGAGAATGCAATGGGACTTGGTCGTAAGCGAAAATAAAGGATAAATGAAAAAACGATGTGTAAATGTTTTCGTTACATTCTCACATCGTTTTTTTTATATGTAGCTCGTCCACTTTAATTAACTTTTGATTCATGCTCCATATCCCAAAGCTTCTCAAAGAAAGGTTGTCCCTTAATTAATCGCTCACATAACTGGATATGCTTTGGAGACCATCCATGTATAGTTTCTTCATATAATTGTCTCCATACTTCATCAAACTCTCGTTGCTGGATATCCTCATATTTCGTTGGATTCCATTCAGTATACCAATACTTTACCTCTGCGGCATTTTTAGTTGCTTGTAACTGATCAAGTGCCATAAATAATAATTGCTTTAATTGGCGCTCTTTTCTTGTTAACCCTCTCATATGTTGAGGTGCTAACGATAAAATATGATATTCTTTTTCTTCTTCACTTAACAATTCAATTGAATACTCTTCAGGCTCAATATCCTTTACCATTTCGAATACTAGTTGCTCCTGTCTTGGAATGATTCGGCTTTTGCGAATAGGAATTGTATAACCAATTGTGTCAACTGCGAGAATACCAATTCCATCTGTAACAACAAAACAATAATCCAACTGTATTCTTTCATGATTTTTACGAATATAAGCCTTTTGGAAAATATCTTTTAGTAGACCAGGTGGTAACTCCGCTAAGTTGTTTTCTATGTAGTCAAAAAGTAAGGAATTAACCTTTAATAGGGGAACCTGATCAAGAAGTTCAACACTGTCATCCTTTCTCCATTCATGAAAATGACAGACGTTGTACCCGTTCTCTTCACCTTCAAACCAATTTACCCAAACATCATGAAGAAATAACATTATTTGACCCCTCACTTCAGTACCATTTGTCAAACAGTATAGGCAAATTTTAGATAAATTATTCCAATCAATGAAGAATATGCTTGATTTTATTATGCAAGGTTGTCCTACTTAAAATATATGTTGTGAATTGTAAGAGAATGTTACTTTTCACAACATTAAAGGGTTTAATTATTGAATAAAATCCTCTGCTTCCATTCCTAAAAGTGCTTTTGTCCCCTTGTTCGTTTTCTCCATATAATTCTTCACAAGATGATAACCTACTGAATAACCAAGCATTTTGGGATAAAAACCTGTACCAAACATAAGCTGGGTAAACTTTGGATCTTGCCTAGTCGTTTTTTTCTGGGGCAAAATTATTCTTTCTAAGAAACGATCGCATTGATGAGGATGATAAAGCTTCGTCCATTCTGCTACGGCCTCTTCTCCGAGTTTTTCACGAACGGCATTTTCCGCCAATCCTTCCATTACCATTGTATCTATAATAGTAAAATCCTTTTCTGGTTTTGTGATAGATGCCAAACGACACACATGATGATATTCATGAGTTAGCAAGGACTTTATATCTTCTTTTTTCACATCTTGTGATAAAAATAAAAATAACTTATCATGAAATGCTAATCCAGATCGGCCTCTATACTCCATCTCTATTTTCCTGTTATAAACATCTACTGGAAACACAAAAATAGGGACACTTGGTCCGTTCCATTCACTTTTTAACTTCTTTTTTTCATCATTGATGAAATGCAATAGTCGTTTATCCTTTATAACATCAATCCAATCCTGGCTAGCTGGAGATCGTTTATACATACCAAAAGAATGGAGATAGTTTGAAATGTCACGTGCATTCATTTTAGAGAAGTAAGGTGTTAGTTTCTCACAAATTTCATATTGGTCTGGGGATGTTTCTAGCCACTCTGTTGTGTTTATCACACTCATTTTGTTTAATCACTCCTTCCCTCTTTAGTTTATGAATCGAAGGAAGGACTGTTCTTACTTTTGGAGATTACGTGGGAAATTAATAAAAGCAAAAAGCCAAATCAATTTTGATTTGGCTTTTTTGTGTTATGCATGATATTTTTTAAAGATGATCGTAGCATTGTGACCACCGAAACCTAGTGAGTTGCTCAATGCTGTATTAATTTCTTGTTTACGTGCTTCATTTGGAACATAGTCCAGGTCACAATCAGGATCTGGAGTTTGCAAATTGATTGTTGGTGGAAGAATTCCTTCTTTAATAGCTAGAATACTAAAAATAGCTTCTACACCACCAGCAGCACCTAAAAGATGTCCTGTCATTGACTTAGTTGAACTAATTGCAAGCTTATTAGCGTGCTCACCGAATACTTCTTTAATCGCTAATGTTTCAAACTTATCATTATAGGGAGTACTTGTACCATGTGCATTAATATAATCAATTTCATTAGCGTTAAGACCACTGCGTTCAATTGCCATTTTCATTGCTCTTGAACCACCTTCACCGTTTGGAGCAGGTGCTGTGATATGATAAGCATCACCTGTTGCGCCATACCCAACTATTTCAGCATAAATAGTTGCACCACGTGCTAGCGCATGCTCTAATTCTTCAAGAACAATAATTCCAGCTCCTTCACCCATAACAAAGCCATCTCGATCTTTATCAAATGGACGACTAGCTGTTTTAGGGTCTGGATTTGTTGATAATGCCTTGTTTGCAGTAAAACCTGCAAATGACATTTCAGTTAACGGAGCCTCTGCCCCACCAGTAATCATCACATCTGCTTCTCCACGCTCGATAACTCGGTAAGCATCTCCAATAGAATTTGTTCCGGTTGCACAAGCTGTAACTGTACAAGAGTTAAATCCTTTTGCACCTAATGCAATTGAAACCTGACCTGTAGCCATATCAGGTATTAGCATTGGTACGAAAAATGGACTAACACGTCTTGGTCCCTTTTCTAATAACGTTCTATATTGCTGTTCAAATGTTTCCATTCCGCCAATACCAGAACCAATCCAAACTCCAACACGTGGAGCGATTTCGTCTGTTATTTCTAAATTGGCATCCTTTACAGCCATAAATGATGCTGCAACAGCATATTGTGTGAAACGATCCATTTTACGAGCTTCTTTTTTATCCATAAATTGCTCAACATCAAAATCCTTCAATTCTGCAGCAACTTTAGCCGAATATGGTTCAGAATCAATTCTTGTTATCGGACTAACTCCTGATACTCCATTGATCGCATTTTGCCACGACGTTTGCACATCATTCCCAATTGGAGTTAAAGCTCCTAACCCAGTTACCACCACTCGCTTTTTTTCCATAATGATGACACCTCACCTTTGAGAGAATTTATTTTATTTAGTAGTTTATATTGTTGTTCGACATATTTCGGGGAGTGACAGGCACGCCATCCCCCACCTTAGCACCTACTTACCCCAACGAAGAGCAATTGCTCCCCATGTTAGTCCACCGCCGAAGCCTACCATGACAATTAGGTCTCCGTCTTTAATCTTTCCTGCTTCTAGTTCTTCTACTAGAGAAATAGGGATAGATGCAGCAGAAGTGTTGCCATATTTGTTAACTGTTTTAGACATTTTTTCTACAGGTAACTCAAGTCGTTCACGAGCAGCTTCCATGATACGGATATTTGCTTGGTGCGGGATTAAGAAATCAACATCTTCTTTTGTTAATCCTGCTTTTTCCAAAACGTTAACACTTGACTCGCCCATTTGCCTTACAGCAAACTTAAACACTTCACGGCCATTCATGATGATATATTCATCTTGATATAAGTGCTTTCCACCTGTTCCGTCAGCCCCAAGCTCAAAGGATAATATTCCTTTTCCTTCACTAACAGGTCCAATAACAGCCGCTCCAGCTCCATCCCCGAAAAGTACCGCTGTATTACGATCATCCCAATCTGTAATTTTCGAAAGCTTCTCAACACCTACAACTAATACATGCTTATAAGCTCCGGATTCAATAAACTGTTTAGCTGTAACCATTCCATACATGAAACCAGCACAAGCTGCACTAATATCCATTGCCGCAGCTTTAGTTGCACCTAATGATTCCTGTAGCATACATGCAACAGATGGAAATGGTTGATCTGGTGTTACTGTCGCAACCAAAATTAAATCTAAATCTTCAGCTGCAATTCCAGCATCCTTTAGTGCTTTCTCTGCAGCAAACTTAGCCATATGAGAAGTATCAACTGAATCATCAGCAATGCGACGTTCCTCAATTCCCGTTCTCGATCTAATCCATTCATCTGATGTATCCATGATTTTCTCTAAATCAGCATTTGTAACAACTTTTTCAGGTGTGTATCGTCCGATACCAATGATCCCTGCGTTCATTTGTGCAGCCCCTTTATCTTTTTAATAAATAGTAAACAAGTGAATTTATTTTATCTAAATTTATATCAAATGTTATGACTTGGTACTAATTTTATCTTATTCAAAAATTTTTTTCAATATGAATGTTTTGGTTCACGAGTCTAGAACCCGTCTTGATCACATTCATAAAATATTATTACCTGGACCCTGACACTAATCTCTTTAAGGAGGTGTTAAGATGGAATATAACGAAACAATTTCTGAAGAAAACTCTCATAATTTAAATGATCCAATAACCAAAAACGATGAAAATAAAGAGAAGACCACCGTTTCAACAGATAAATTCACTCAACTCATGTTCGGAAATAGAGTTCCAAAAAGACTTCAACATTCCTCGCACCAAGAAGAAGAGCAAGAAAACAAAAAAGAAGATGTAAACTATTTTACTTTAATGGGGCAAATCGATGATATTATGGTTTCTCTCGAAAACCTTAAACCAGTTTTAAAGGAATTATCCCCTATTATGGATTTTTTAAAAAAGAAGAAATGATTTCCCCAAACAAGAAAAAGCTGCCAATGGCAGCTTTTATTGTGCATCCTTTTTTCCTAATTCGTACGCTTCTCCCATAACCTTTGTAAATAACTCAAGCATAGGTTGAATTGTTTCCATAGATAAGTCAATCCCTGAACCTTCCAATTTTTGCTTAGCTTCAGGTAAATATTTCATTGCAATCTGCATAAATTCCATCGTTTTTGGATGTTGTTCCATTCATCATCACTCCTTCATATTCTCTGGTATTATCATATAATGCATGATCTTGTATGTATAGAAACATGCTTACAATTGATTAGGTAAAAGCCCACTTTCCTTATATTCCTCAATGGATTCTTGAAGATCTGTTTGAAAGTTTTTTTCCACTAAGGGGCTAAATTTCCCCAGTGAAATAACACCATCTTGGAAATCATAAAATAATTCTCCACTTTCTAGTTCTCCGCTATCAAAACTTTTTGCAACAAGCTCATATAAAACATCCACATGTTGAACTGTACTTGTGAGAACTGTTCCTTTCCCTAAATCAGATTGATCGGATACAAATCCAATTGCATACAAGCCCTCTTCCTTTAGACGCTCAATGACGGAAATATTATAACCATCTCCTGCAACATAAACAATGTCTACTCCTTCAGCAATCATTGCATCCAACAGGGTCATAGCTGTCGTGACATCATTCCAATCTTGTACATATTGAATATCAACATTTACATTTTCATTTTGGAAATATGCCCCTTCAAAAAAACCATCAATTTCAGGCTGCCATTCAAATGCGGCTAATACACCAACCTTATCATTATTCGTCATTTCACCAGCAACCATTCCACCAAAAAAGCCCATTGCATGTGATTCAAAGTTTAAGCTTGTGACATTTTCTCCAGAAGCTTCCCCATTGAATAAAACGAAATGAATATCAGGATAATCTTTACAAATCGTATTGAAAAAAGCCGCATATTCACTACCATGACCAAAAATCAGATTAACATCCTTTTCTTGAAATTCGTCAATAGCAGAACGAATACTAAATTCATCATTCATTCCTTCTTTATAAAAAACATCCACGCCTAGTTCAGACTGAATCTTCAGCAGCCCCTTGTACCCTTTTGTTCCCCATACTTTATCATCTATTGTATCGGGTACAAGTAAACCTACTTTCTCCAGTTTTCCTGAAGCTACGGGTTGTCCACAACCAAAAAGCGAAAAAAGAAGGATAAGGACTAAACCAAACTTTATGTACATGGCAACCCCTCCCTTATTTCTAGTTTACTGCCTTTATTTTATATCTTCCATATTTAATTGTACAATAACATTCTATTTCAGTTTATAAATATCTTGAAATCTTATAATAGTATCAAGCTGTTTCTCTAGACCTTTTTCAATTGACGTAGAAGAATGTAAAACTTGTTTCTCAAATACTTCATCCACCTCTGAAAAGGTTGCATTCATTTTTAACTCAACTGAAAAGGAGTTAGTTTCATCATTCAGTTCACTTAGAAAGGAATACATCTTTCCCAATTCAAGTTCATCCATATAGGCCCAAACTGCATTTGTTGCATCTTCTATATACATAATGGGCTCCTCAATATTTAAGGACGTTTGTTTATTGTCTATATAAGCTAACAAGTGCTGATGAATTTTTTCTTCCGGAGGCTGAAAGGGACCATAAAGACTTGGAAAAAACAAAACAGAATAATGATCAAGCTGCTCAGACAGGTAGCTTAGCCCTGTTTCAATGAAAGGGTTTCTATCTTTATTAGGATGAATAACATTTGACCCTATAAGAAGAAATTGAGTTTTATGTTTCTTAGCTAATTGTATGGCTTTTTTAAATTCTTCCTCTTTAAGATCCTTTTCTTCCATGTCAAAGCAAAACATTATAACATCAGCTTGATTTTCTTCTGTTAAATGACGAGAAGAGAACTTCGCTTGAAAATAAGCGTTTCTTCCAATTAACATAAGTCGTTCGTTTAGTAAGTTTTTTTGATCATCTCTACTTGGTTCAGTGAATATTCCTGTTACTTCTACCCCTTCTTCAAGAAACTTTTCAATCAGTGAAAAACCAATATAAGAATGTGCTCCAAATACCATAACAGAATTAACCATAACATGACCTCCTTAGTAGGCGTTATAACCAAAATATGCGAGAGAACCGGTTACTAGTACTTTAAATCAATTTAAGATGCCTTGCTAAAAAAAAGCGCCTCTTAAAGACGCTTTAAATATTTCATCATAAGATCCTCTCATTTTCTTTGTAAAACCGAATGATCGATTGATTCGTTCGATAAGGATTATCACCTAAATGGTAAATTAATTGAATTGGAGAACCTGCCTCTTTCCTTAATTCTTCAAACCGTTTACTATGATGATGATGAACATAAGTACTGCTATTCATTCTTTGCCAAATTCTTACTGGAACTTGTGAATTTATAGTAGTAAGATTTGGTAAATCAAGTCTAGGGACCTTCTTCTGGTCAGCCCCATAAGCTTCAGCAATTTCTTTTATTAATCTTTTATAAAAAAACTTATGCTCTTTTTCATTTTCTAAATGGGCTTGGAGGTCAAGGCAAGGATTCATCATGGCTACAGAGCGAATCTTATCTGGTATTTCATTCATTAATTGCAATCCAGTTAACCCACCCATACCGTCGACTAACAGATGGATACGTTGATTTAAAATTTCTTTCTTCATTACAAGATGATAAAGCTGTTTTGCCATAGTAACTGACCTAGGACTTCCCCAATGGTTTCCAAATAAATTAGAGTGAAAAAGGGTATATCCTTTGTTCATCAACTCGGAAATTAATTGATTACGTCCATAATGCTGATGCCAAAAACTCGATGTTCCATCAACAAAATCTGATCGATCACCGATGATAAATATTCCAAACCCATTCGGCTTTGTTGGTAAATGGATTACATTCCATTCCGTTTCAATTTGAAAAAAACGCTCCGATATACTCATCACTTGCCCACCACCTTTCTCTTTTGTGACTTTTCTATTCTTTATAATGTATGTCTTAACATACAAAAAGAATGGGACTGTATCACTATTCGTGTAAATATAGACGATTCCAACCCTCTTCAACCTTTTTATAAGTAATTTGTTTTATTATTTCATGCAGGATTTGTAGAGTTTATGAACAATTAAAAAAGGTTCTTTTATTATTGAAAGATATTGTGATAATATATAGTAAGAATTCGTCTGGAAATAGAGGTGAACGATATGCGTTTCTTTTGGACATTTTTTTGGACTTTTTTATTAATACATATGGCGTCATATGTAGTTAACTCTATGACAGGTGGTCATTATGACTTTATGGTTGCAACGGTACTTGCTGTGATTGCAACCGTTGTCATCTTTGTCATTGCGGAATTAATTCCTAGCGAGCCAGTTCCAAACCATGACCATCATTAAATGATTCGACTAAAAGACAAAAAACCCTACTTAGAAGTAGGGTTTTTTGTTTCATTGAAAGCTAAATCCTTAAGGCTTTCTTTTATATGTCCATTGACGATTATGGTTGGCTGTTTCTGGGAAACGATCTCCCGCTTTTAATTTAATTTGACCAGGGTTTTTTACGTTGTCCCCTGATTCACCTATTTCTACATACATTCCATTGTTAGGTGCTTTTTGACCAGCTCTAAAACGATGTTGTTGGCCCATTTTAACTCCTCCTCCCTTGCTTACTCATAGTATCTCCACTAGGACCAAATTTCATGAGTTCAGAAAAGTTCTTTACAGGATTCCAAACCTGTAGTTAAATGGTAAAGGATTGTAAATCTTATGAACGGAGGATGTTAAATTGGATCTATTTTTAATCATAAAATACTTCTTATTAGGGGTATTTCAAGGTTTTACGGAACCAATCCCCATTTCTTCAAGTGGACATTTAGTCTTTGCCCAGCATTTTCTTGGCCTTGAAATTGAAGGATTATCATTTGAATTGTTAGTTAACGCAGCTTCTTTAATAGCTGTTTTAATGATATACCGTGAAGATTTAGTAAGATTAACTGTAAATGGGTTAAAATACATATCAACAAAAGACAAGCATAGCAAAAATGACTTTCAATTTATCATTTATCTTATAATCGCAACGATCCCAGCAGGAGTCATTGGTATCCTATTTGATGATGTGATTTCAAAGCACCTAAAACACATTCAAATAACAGCCATTACCCTGATTATCACAGGAATTGCATTATGGACAATTCGTAACCTACGCGGGAGAAAAAATGATGGAGATCTTACTTTTAAAGATGCTCTTATTGTGGGATTTGCTCAAGCAATTGCGCTAATTCCTGGAATTAGTCGATCAGGTGCTACAATTGTTGCAGCGATGCTTTGGGTATGAAGCAGGAAACAGCTTTAAAGTTTTCTTTCCTACTTTTTATCCCAGTTAGCTTCGGGGGAATGATTTTAAGTATCACGGATTTAATGGATGATCCAAATTTAGACACCTTACTTATCCCTTATATTATTGCGTTTATTGCAGCGCTTATTACTTCTTATTTCTCACTGAAATGGTTTATGAATATTATGGCTAAAGGAAATTTAAAATACTTTTCTTTTTATTGTTTTGTGGTTGGGATTGCGGTTTTATTGTTTGCATAGAGAGATTTAAAAGCGTGGAGGGCGACCTTGCGCTTTTTTTGTTTTCATTATAGGAGTTGTAATTATAGTTGTACCGAACCTGGACAAGGCGGCATTTAAAGCGAGTTGGGATAGTCTTTGCTTGTGAGGCCCGATTTTGTGCAGTATCGAGACTCATTTCTCTGCTTTCTTCCTTTTTCTGTCCCGATTCTCGCAGTATCGAGACTCATTTCTCTGCTCCCTACCTGTTTCTGTCCCGATTCTCGCAGTATTGAGACTCATTCCTCTGCCCCTACCTGTTTCTGTCCCGATTCTCGCAGTATCGAGACTTATTTCTCTGCTCCCTACCTGTTTCTGTCCCGATTCTCGCAGTATCGAGACTCATTCCTCTCATCCCTCAGTCAAGTCCAGAATATTGTGTAAATTTAATACAATGTTTTCAACTACTACATTTGGATATGTGTATTATCCCCTACATTTTTTTTTGCGTAAATTCCATGGGCTTTCACTTACATATCCAGGGAAGGCTGTCAAAGGTTCCTCACTTTGACAGTCTTTCCTGGATATGTGATCATTCCATAATGGAAGCTACGAAAAAATTAGCATCTTCTTATAGATTTTGTAGAGTAAACAGATTCTTGGTATTCCATTAAAACAGCTCCTACTAAACGAAAAGCAGATTGTGTGTTTGGGAAGATACGAATAACTCTTTCTCTTCTTCGTACTTCTTGATTTAATCGTTCAAGAGAGTTCGTACTTCGTATATGAGGGCGCATATTCACTGGATGATTCATATATTGAATGGTATCTTCGAACCCTTCATCGAAAATAGTAAGAGCCTTTTCGTACTTTGGATTATTTCCAAATTGAGTCATCAGTTCATTCTTAAAGGTTCTGATATCTTCAACAGTGATTGCCTCAAACACACGCTTGATCATCATACGAATATCAGCTGAATCCTTTTTGGGCAACTTTTCAATAATGTTCCTTTTAAAATGAACATTACACCTTTGCCAGCTAGTACCTAAAAATTCACGTTGTATGGCTTTTTGTAAGCCTTGGTGAGCATCTGATATCACTAGTTTCGGAGACTGAAGTCCTCGTGATTTTAGCTGTTGAAGGAAGCGACTCCAACTCTCGTAATTCTCTGCATGATCAATACTTAGACCAAGTATTTCACGCTGGCCCTTATCTGTAATAGCTGTGGCAATATAAACAGCCTTTGAGACCACCTTATGGTGTTCTCTCACTTTGATATACATGGCATCTACAAAAAGATAGGGATAATATTTGACGTTTAAAGGACGCTTTGCCCAATCATTTACGATTGGATCTAATTTCAAGGTCAATGAAGAAACAAACGATTTTGAGACAGATTTACCACATAGCTGTTCAACTATTTGTGTTACCTTGCGTGTTGAGACCCCATTAATAACCATTTCCAACATGGAGATCACTAAAGCTTGATCACATCTAGCATATTTTTCAAAAACTGTAGTCGAAAACTCACCATCACGAGTTCTCGGCACCTTGAGTTGTATCTTGCCGATACTCATAATTAATTCACGTTCATAGTAGCCGTTGCGATAGTCACGACGGGCTGCAGAGCGTTCATAAGAAGCAGCATGTAGATAATCATCTCTCTCTTTTTCCATAAACTCATTTAAGACCAAAACAATTGCTGATTTAACTACTGCATCAATATCAGAATTTAATACAGAATCTTTTAAAACTTCCAAATCTAGGTTAAACTGTAACTGGGTCATCTTATTCCTCTTTTCATGTTTATCGTAGCTGAAAACATTGTAGCCAAGAGTGAATAAAATGAACCCTTTTTCTTTTTACACAATTATACGGACTTAATCCATCCCTCCCTGTTTCTGTCCCGATTCTCGCAGTATCGAGACTCATTCCTCTGCCCCCTACCTGTTTCTGTCCCGATTCTCGCAGTATTGAGACTCATTCCTCTGCCCCCTACCTGTTTCTGTCCCGATTCTCGCAGTATCGAGACTTATTTCTCTGCTCCCTACCTGTTTCTGTCCCGATTCTCGCAGTATCGAGACTCATTCCTCTCATCCCTCCCTTTTTCTGTCCCGATTCTCGCAGTATCGAGACTCATTCCTCTGCCCCCTACCTGTTTCTGTCCCGATTCCCTCAGTATCGAGACTCATCCCTCTCATCCCTCCCTTTTTCTGTCCCGATTCCCGCAGTATCGAGACTCATCCCTCTGCTCCCTAAGTCAAGTCCAGAATATTGTGTAAATTTAATACAATGTTTTCAACTACTACATTTGGATATGTGTATTATCCCCTACATTTTTTTTTGCGTAAATTCCATGGGCTTTCACTTACATATCCAGGGAAGGCTGTCAAAGGTTCCTCACTTTGACAGTCTTTCCTGGATATGTGATCATTCCATAATGGAAGCTACGAAAAAATTAGCATCTTCTTATAGATTTTGTAGAGTAAACAGATTCTTGGTATTCCATTAAAACAGCTCCTACTAAACGAAAAGCAGATTGTGTGTTTGGGAAGATACGAATAACTCTTTCTCTTCTTCGTACTTCTTGATTTAATCGTTCAAGAGAGTTCGTACTTCGTATATGAGGGCGCATATTCACTGGATGATTCATATATTGAATGGTATCTTCGAACCCTTCATCGAAAATAGTAAGAGCCTTTTCGTACTTTGGATTATTTCCAAATTGAGTCATCAGTTCATTCTTAAAGGTTCTGATATCTTCAACAGTGATTGCCTCAAACACACGCTTGATCATCATACGAATATCAGCTGAATCCTTTTTGGGCAACTTTTCAATAATGTTCCTTTTAAAATGAACATTACACCTTTGCCAGCTAGTACCTAAAAATTCACGTTGTATGGCTTTTTGTAAGCCTTGGTGAGCATCTGATATCACTAGTTTCGGAGACTGAAGTCCTCGTGATTTTAGCTGTTGAAGGAAGCGACTCCAACTCTCGTAATTCTCTGCATGATCAATACTTAGACCAAGTATTTCACGCTGGCCCTTATCTGTAATAGCTGTGGCAATATAAACAGCCTTTGAGACCACCTTATGGTGTTCTCTCACTTTGATATACATGGCATCTACAAAAAGATAGGGATAATATTTGACGTTTAAAGGACGCTTTGCCCAATCATTTACGATTGGATCTAATTTCAAGGTCAATGAAGAAACAAACGATTTTGAGACAGATTTACCACATAGCTGTTCAACTATTTGTGTTACCTTGCGTGTTGAGACCCCATTAATAACCATTTCCAACATGGAGATCACTAAAGCTTGATCACATCTAGCATATTTTTCAAAAACTGTAGTCGAAAACTCACCATCACGAGTTCTCGGCACCTTGAGTTGTATCTTGCCGATACTCATAATTAATTCACGTTCATAGTAGCCGTTGCGATAGTCACGACGGGCTGCAGAGCGTTCATAAGAAGCAGCATGTAGATAATCATCTCTCTCTTTTTCCATAAACTCATTTAAGACCAAAACAATTGCTGATTTAACTACTGCATCAATATCAGAATTTAATACAGAATCTTTTAAAACTTCCAAATCTAGGTTAAACTGTAACTGGGTCATCTTATTCCTCTTTTCATGTTTATCGTAGCTGAAAACATTGTAGCCAAGAGTGAATAAAATGAACCCTTTTTCTTTTTACACAATTATACGGACTTAATCTGCTCCCTACCTGTTTCTGTCCCGATTCCCTCAGTATCGAGACTCATCCCTCTGCTCCCTACCTGTTTCTGTCCCGATTCCCTCAGTATCGAGACTCATCCCTCTGCCCCCTCCCTTTTTCTGTCCCGATCCCCTCAGTATCGAGACTCATTCCTCTCATCCCTCCCTGTTTCTGTCCCGATTCCACAGTATTGAGACACATCTCTCCTTTCAATCCCTTTTCTTGTCAGATTCACACTATTATTAAAACACCTTTCTCTGCTCTCAACATCTACTCCCAAATCCCCAAAAAAGGCGTGTTAACTAAAACAAGTTAACACGCCTTTTTATATAAGTATTACCCCAACAATTTTACCAACAATGCCTTTTGAACATGTAGACGGTTTTCTGCTTGTTCGAATACAGCTGAATGCTCGCCGTCGATAATGGATGCTGTTACTTCTTCTTCACGATGTGCTGGTAAGCAGTGCAGGAAGTTGTAGTCCTTCTTTGCATGCTTTACGAGTTCATCATTTACTTGGAAGTCTTTAAATGCAACAAGACGTTCTTGTTGTTCACTTTCTTGCCCCATACTCGCCCATACATCTGTATAAATGATATCGGCATCTTTCACCGCTTCAACCGGGTCATTTGTGATTGTAATTTTTGCACCTGTCTCAGCAGCAAGTGCCTGAGCTTTTTCCACCACAGCTTGGTTTGGTTCATATCCTTTTGGACAACCTAAGGAAAAGTCCATTCCTACTTTAGCAGCAGCAATCATAAGAGAGTGTGCAACATTGTTTCCATCACCTAAGTAAGCTGTTTTTACGCCAACGAATTTCTCTTTCAGACGGTAAATCGTTTTTAAATCAGCAAGTGCCTGACAAGGATGGAAAAGGTCTGTTAATCCATTGATAACTGGAATGCTTGCATGCTTAGCTAATTCTTCAATTTTATCATGACCAAATGTACGAATCATGATGGCATCTACATATCCTGACAATACTTTTGCTGTGTCTGATACAGGCTCTCCTCTGCCTAGTTGAAGGTCTTGGCTGCTTAAAAATAAAGCATGACCTCCTAATTGAAGCATTCCTGTTTCAAACGACACACGAGTTCTTGTTGACGATTTCTCAAAAATCATTGCTAGTGTTTTACCTTGTAACACTGGCTGAAGCGGATTTTCTTCTAACTTAAAAGCATCTTCAATTAAGTCTAGAATTTCCTGCTGGCTATAATCAAGTAAAGTTAAAAAATCTCTTTTTTGTATCGTTTTTTCTTTTAGCTTTAAACTCACTCTTGCCCACTTCCTTTCATTTCCACTTGCTCTTTATGAGTTCTTTACTAATGGCTTCGTGAGTTGTTGAATAGAAGATACATCCTCATCCAATGCAAAGAGGCTATTAATACAAGCATAGTACGTAGCAAGGTTTGTAAATAGAATCATTCCTTTTTCTAAAGCTTGCTGTCGTTCTAGCTTTGCTTCTTCACTATCAACTAGGGATACAAAAATCCCCTTTTCTCCCTCAACCCATGTTTGATAATCACTTGTTACTACGTTAAGACCTGCTTCTTTTGCAATCTTAATCGCCTTTTCATTTTCTATATCAAAGTAAACACTTGTCACATTTTCAAGCTCTTTTTTGAAAATTTTACGGTAAACACTCTTTATATCTTTGCCCACACACATTCCTTCACCTGTTGCTTTCATTTCAGGTCCTAATGTGATATCAACATCATGAAGAGCATGACTTGAGAAGACTGGGTACTTAACAGCTACCATATTCGACTGTTCTGATGACTGAATTTGCAGTTCTTTTAATTTTTTTCCACACAATAAATGTGTTGCATGCTTAATTACTGGAATACCTGTTACTTTACTAATAACTGGTGCAGTTCTGCTTGCACGCGGGTTTACCTCAAGCACGTAAATGTTTTCACCATTTACTAAAAATTGAATATTCATAATGCCGCGATAGTTAAGCTTTTTTACAAGGGCATTAGCATAATCCGCAATCACCTGTTTATTCTTATCCGTTAAATTTTGAGATGGTAAAATGGCTAAGCTGTCACCTGAGTGAACGCCCGCTGGCTCAACATGCTCAATATATGTTGGAATAAATGCTTCTTCACCGTCAGAAATCAGGTCTATTTCACCTTCAAGGCCTTGAACAAATTGATCGATCAATACGGGATAAATCATATTTGTATTTTCCGAAAGAAGCTTAGCTAATGTTGCTTCGTTATGAACAACAACCATTCCTTTTCCACCAATAACATAAGAAGGTCTTAATAAAAGCGGGAAGCCAATTTCACTAGCGCCCTTTAATGCTTCTTCTGCATTGTTTGCTGTTAAACCAGCAGCATGTGGAATGGATAGGTTATCTAATATTTGATAAAACTTATCACGATCCTCTAACCAATCAAGAGTTTCCGTGTCAGTACCCAATAATTGAACTCCTGCCGTTTCTAACTGCTCAGCAAGGTTAATCGCTGTTTGCCCACCATATTGAACAATAACAGAATCGATCCCTTCTGAATCCACAATGTTTAACACGTGCTCAAGGGTTATTGGTTCAAAGTACAGGCGATCAGCTGTTTCAAAATCTGTACTTACTGTTTCTGGGTTATTATTGATCATGACTGCTTCATAACCTAATTGCTTAAGAGCCTTAATTCCATGTACTGCGCTATAATCAAATTCGATTCCTTGACCGATACGAATTGGACCGGAACCGATAATTAAGATTTTTTTCTTATCTGACAGTTCAGGCTGTTCGTTTTCTCCAAAATACGTGGAGTAAAAATAGTTTGTACGTGCTTCAAATTCTGCTGCACATGTATCAACATATTTATAAGAAGCCTTCACTCCTGCTTCAAGACGAAGCTTGCGAACATTTGCCTCAGGAGCATTTAAAAGTGATGCGATTGTACGGTCTGAGAAACCTTTTTCTTTTACTTCAGCTATTAAATCAGCTTCTAGTGTTTCAAGAGACTTTCCTTTAAGCTGGTTCTCAAGATCAACAATCTTTTTGAAAGATGAAAGGAAATAAAGATCCATTTCTGTCATTTCGTGAATTTCCTCAATTGTGGTTCCTCTTCTAATCAGCTCCATTACAGCAAAGAATCTACGATCATCAGTCTTTTTCATTAAGTTAATGATTTCATCAGTTGATAATGTCACTAACTCCGGAAGATGTGTTCCGATGTTATCTAATTCTAATGAATCACAAGCTTTTTGAAGAGCAGCCTCAAGATTACGTTCAATGGCCATAACCTCGCCGGTTGCTTTCATTTTCGTACCAAGCTTACGGTCCGCTTTGTTAAACTTATCAAACGGCCATCTTGGGAATTTAACAACAACATAATCAAGTGCTGGTTCAAAGCTTGCATATGTGCTCATTGTTAATGGATTTTTTAATTCTTCTAGTGTATAACCAACTGCAAGCTTTGCAGCGATTTTTGCAATTGGATAACCAGTAGCCTTTGATGCTAGAGCAGATGATCTGCTGACCCGTGGATTAACTTCAATCACATAGTATTGCTTACTTTTTGGATCTAAAGCTAATTGAATGTTACATCCACCGACCACACCTAGTGCTGAAACGATCTTAACTGCTGCGCTTCTTAGCATATGGTAATCCTGATCTGTTAACGTTTGAGATGGCGCAACAACAATTGAGTCCCCTGTATGAACACCAACTGGGTCAATGTTTTCCATATTACATACAGAAATACATGTACCTTTATGATCTCGTATCATTTCATACTCTACTTCTTTAAAGCCTGCAATGCTTTTTTCAATTAAGCATTGTGTTATAGGGCTTGCATGTAATCCACTTTTTACAAGCTTCTTAAATTCTTCTAGATTTGAAGCAATTCCGCCACCTTTTCCTCCAAGTGTGTAAGCTGGACGAATGATAATTGGGAAGCCAATTTTTCCAGAAAACTCAAGAGCTTCATCAAGAGTGGTGACAATTGAGCTCTCAGGTATTGGCTCGTTTAAATCGTACATTAACTGGCGAAATTCGTTACGATCTTCACCTTTGCGGATTGATTCAATTGAAGTACCTAGTAATTGCACTCCATATTTTTCAAGAACGCCTGCTTCGTGAAGTTCCATCGCTAAGTTTAGTCCTGTTTGACCACCTAATGAAGCAAGTAAACCATCTGGTTTTTCTTTTTTTATAATGTTAGTTAGGCTTTCAACTGTTAAAGGTTCAAAATACAGAACATCTGAGAATTCCTCATCTGTCATAATTGTTGCCGGATTGTTATTAACAAGGACAACTTGATAGCCTTCTTCCTTTAACGCTAAGCATCCTTGTGTTCCTGCATAATCAAATTCTGCCGCCTGACCGATCACAATTGGGCCAGAACCGATTACGATGATTTTCTTTATTGATTGGTTTTTAGACATAAAGTATATCTCCTTTTGCAGCAGCGACTAAATCTAAAAATTCATCAAAAATCCATTCACTATCTGAAGGTCCTGGATGTGCCTCTGGATGAAATTGTGCTGTAATAATTGGTAAGTTCTTGTGTGATAATCCTTCGATTGAATCATCATTAATATGATAAAAACGCATATCTAACTCTGTTTCTTTTAAGCTATCTTTAATCACAACGTAGCTGTGATTTTGCGAGGTCATAAACACTTTGTTTGTTTTCACATCATATACTGGCTGGTTAGCCCCTCTATGTCCAAACAGCAGCTTTTTCGTTTTTGCACCAAATGACAGGGCAATTAACTGATGACCTAAGCAGATACCTAATGTTGGGTGAGCAGCAACAACTTTCTTAATTTGTGAAAAATAGTTTACTAGTTGCTCTGGATCTCCTGGTCCATTTGATAAAAGGACTCCGTTAGGTTTAAGATCAGCAACTTTGTCGATCATTTTAAAAGGAACGGTTGTTACCTTACAACCTCTATTTAAAAGGGCTGTTAAAATTGATTTCTTATAGCCGAAATCAACTAAAGCAATATGTTTTTCACCTTCACCATAAGTTTCAAGCTGATCGGACACAACCTCAAAAACTCCATCTTCGAAGATTGCACAAGGCTGTTCTTCTTGGTTTAAGGTTGTTGAGATCGTTGCCGCCATTGATCCATGGTTTCTAATTTTCTTCACAACAGCACGTGTGTCAACGTGGTGAATGATTGGAATATTCCACTTTTCTAGATACTCCTTAAAGCTGTATTGCGCTTCATAGTGTGAATAATTTGTCGTATTTTCATAGATAACTACCGCTTTTACTTGCGGCTTTTTACTTTCATCATCACTTATGTTAATCCCGTAATTTCCAATAAGAGGATACGTAAATACAACAATCTGATTTTTATAGGAAGGATCTGTTAATACTTCCTGATAACCCGTCATTCCTGTGAAAAATACAATTTCTCCGTTAATGTCCTCCGAGGAGCTATGTTCAAGTATCCCGTTATACACTGATCCATCCTCTAAATGGAGATATCCTTTCATCTGCTTACACCTCGTTTGTCTATAGTTCTTCTAATAGTGGAAACGTCCACCTATTAGCATGTGGATAATTATTAAACACTTAGTATTTTTATTCAATTACATGTAAAAAAAATACTGATCTTATTGAGCACCTACAGATTGCTCGATAGTTGAAAACACACCTGCTATTGTTTCAATCGCTAAATCGATCTCGTCGTATGATACTGTTAATGGAGGAAGTAATCGGACCACATTTGGTCCAGCTGGCAAAACAAGTAATTGTTTTTCTCTAAGCTGATTAATAATCTCTCCAACTTGTTCCTTACATTCTATTCCTAGTAATAAGCCTTTACCGCGAATCTCTTTAACCAGGTAATGAGATCCTATTACAGTATTCAACTTGCCAAGCAGATAGTTACTTTTTTCTTCCACTTCTTTAAGAAAATTTTCTTCAAAGATTTGGGTAAGTGTTGCTTTTGCAGCAGCCATTGCAATTGGATTACCACCAAAAGTAGATCCGTGGCTTCCTGCCCCGAACGTATCAATTAGTGACTGCTTTCCGATCATTGCTCCGACTGGTAATCCACTGCCGAGCCCTTTTGCAGAAGTGATAATATCAGGTGAGATTTCGTAATGTTGATAGCCAAATGGCTTTCCTGTACGACCAATACCTGTTTGAACTTCATCAATGATTAATAATGCTCCGATACGTTTGCACGTTTCCGTTACTTTTTGAAGAAATTCTTGTTGTGCTGGAACAACTCCACCTTCACCTTGGACAACTTCTAGCATAATTGCTGCTACATCGTCTTCAAGCTCATCTAACGAATTAGAATCGTTGTATGGCAAATATTGAAATGTTTCAAGCAAGGGTCCGAAGCCTTGTTGAATTTTTTCCTGACCTGTTGCTGACATGGTTGCGAACGTTCTGCCATGAAACGATTGTAGAAAGGTTACAATCTTTGTTTTTCCAGTGTGCTTGCGTGCTAGTTTAATTGCAGCTTCGTTCGCTTCTGCTCCACTGTTACAGAAAAAAACAGCATCTCCTTCAGTTGAGTCAACTAAGAGCTTTGCTACTTCTTCTTGAATTGGCTGATGAAATAAATTAGACATATGCCAATACTTTGTTAACTGCTCTGCAACAGCAGCCGTCACATCCTCATTTGCATGCCCTAAGTTACAAACAGCAATACCGGAGATAAAATCTAAATACTTTTTATCATTCTCATCAGTAACCCATGAGCCCTTTGCTTCTTTCATCGTTACATCCCATCTCGCGTAGGTAGGGAATAAATAACTCATGATTGCAAAACCTCCCCTTCACTTACAATTTTTGTTCCTTTGAAAATACCGTTCTCAACAAAGGCCTCGCTTCCACTTACAATCATAACCTCTTGACAAATGTCAGATAAAGTCGATACGGCTGATTCGACCTTTGGAATCATTCCCCCTGTAATGACCTCTTTTGCAATCAATTCAGTAATTTCTTGAGGTGTAATGGTTTCAATAACCTGCTTATTTTGATCCATAATTCCAGGTACATCTGTTACAAATAAAAACTTCTCAGCTCCTACACCATTTGCAATAGCTGCTGCAGCTAAATCTGCATTCACATTAAGTGTCTCGTTTGCCACAGTGCGTGCCAGTGGTGCAACAACCGGTATATAACCATGATCCATTAATAAAGATACAACTGATGTTTGAACTGAGGTTACTTTTCCTACCAATCCCAGATTCTCTTTATCTAAATATTCCGCTTGTAAAAGTCCACCGTCAGTACCTGATACTCCGATCGAATTGAACCCTTTTTGCTGAAGAAGATTTGTCAGATGTTTATTAATTTTACCAGCTAGCACCATTTCAGCAATTTCTAATACGTCATCTGTTGTCTTTCGTTGACCGTTATAGAACTCAGTTTCTATTTCCAGAGCTTTTAGCATCTTTGTAATATCTGGACCACCACCATGGACAATCATGACGCGCCAATTTGATGAAACCAGATCTTTTAAACTTTGGAAGAATGTTTCTGATAATTGATGAACGGTACTGCCACCACATTTTAATACGACTGTTTTTGACATAACGATCTCCCTTATGTTCTGTAGCTTGCGTTAATCTTCACGTAATCATATGTTAAATCACAGCCCCAGGCTTTACCGGCTTGATCCCCAACTCCCAGGTTAACTGTTATTTTCACTGAATCTTGTTTTAAATAGTTTGATGCAGATTCTTCGGAAAATGATTGTGGACTGTTATTTGTGAACAAGCATAAATCTCCTAGGAAAATATCAATCTTTTCCGGTTCAACCTGTGCCTCACTATATCCAACGGCACAAATAATTCTTCCCCAGTTCGCATCTGCCCCATAAACCGCAGTTTTCACTAAGCTTGAACCAACGATTTTTTTGGCAACAACATTTGCTTCCTGCTTTGTTTTAGCACCTGTTACTTCTACTTCAATCAGCTTTGTTGCTCCTTCACCATCCTTGGCAATTTGCTTTGCTAACTCTTCACTTACTAATTGAAATGCTGCTTTAAAGTCATTCCATTGAGGATGATTTGGATTTAGCGAATGATTATCTGCCTTGCCATTTGCCATGACTAAAACCATGTCATTTGTTGATGTATCACCATCAACAGTAATTTGGTTGTATGTTTTATCAGTTACTTCGCTTAATAGTGCTTGCAAGGATGCAGAATCAATATTCGCATCTGTTGTAACAAATGAAAGCATTGTTGCCATATTTGGATGAATCATTCCAGATCCTTTGGCTGCTCCACCAATTGTTACTGTTTTCCCATCAATTTCTACTTCGTAGCAAGAGTTTTTCATAACCAAATCTGTTGTTAAGATCGCTGTTTGAAATGCCTCTGATGCTTCTTGACTACATTGAGGATTTAACTCCTGAATTCCGGCACGAATTTTATCCATCTTCAAAAATTCACCAATAACACCTGTTGAAGCAACCGCTACGTAATGAGGCTGGATATTAAACAGGCTTGCACAGCGCTCTCTCATTTCAAATGCATCTTTTAACCCTTGTTCACCTGTACATGCATTAGCGTTTGCGCTGTTAACAATAATCGCTTGTAATAAGTTTTCTTTTGCTACACTTTCTTGTGTTACCTTTAATGGTGCAGCTTGGAAATGACTTTGAGTGTATACAGCAGCACAACTCGCCGGTACTTCACTATAAATAACACCTAAATCATTTTTCGAATATCGTAAACCAGCATGAACACCGTCAGCAGAGAAACCTTTTGCTGAAACGATTGACCCGTTCTCAATTTTTTTGATGCTAGATGTTTCTTTTGCTTGTAGCACGTTTATTTCCTCCCTGGTTGTCATGATGATCTAATTCTCTTCATCACTTACAAATCGTCTTATGGATATATAGGTGCAAAGTACAAGCCCGTTGTTTCTTCATAGCCGTTCATTAGGTTGAAGTTTTGTACCGCCTGACCTGCTGCACCCTTCATTAAGTTGTCAATTACCGCAACAATCGTTACTCTTCCTGTTCGTTCATCTACTTTTAGACCGATGTCACAAAAATTTGAGCCGTAAACCTCCTTTGTTGAAGGAAACTCACCTTGTTTACGAACACGCACAAATGGTGATGCAGCATAAAAGTCTTTATATAAATCTAATAAGCTCTCTGTTGTATATGACTCTTGTAAACTAGCATAAATCGTCGCCATAATTCCTCTTGTCATTGGAATGAGGTGTGTATTAAATGAGATAGCTGTTATCTCATCATTTAATGCAAAAAGTGCTTGCTCCACCTCAGGTATATGTTGATGTTCATGAACTTTATAAATTTTTATATTTTCATTTGTTTCAGAAAAATGAGTAGCTTGTGAGATATTACGGCCTGCTCCAGAAACTCCTGTTTTCGCGTCCACTATAATCGATTGTTCATGAATAATCCTGTTCTGTACAACTGGTGCTAAGCCCAATATCGTAGCTGTTGGAAAACATCCTGGATTTGCAAGCAGTTTTGCCTTCTTAATTTCTTCTTTATTTAATTCAGACAACCCGTACACTGTTTTTTCTAGAACCTCATCTTCTACACAAGGACGTTTATACCAATGCTCATACTCGTTACGGTCCTTCAATCTCAAATCACCGGACAAATCAATAATCTTTACATCTGAGTCAAGAAATTGTGGTGATAAATTCCTTGAAACCCCAGGAGGTGTTGCTAAAAACAATACATGTATATTCTTTTTGATGTCTTCCACATCAATATTTTTTAATATGTGATCACTCAAATCATGTAGATGTGGAAATGTGTTACTGTATGGAACATCCATTTCTGAAGATGAATAAAGGATACATTCTTCTACATGTGGATGATTGGATAATATACGATATAATTCGACTCCACCATATCCTGTGGCCCCGATAATTCCGACTTTCACCAAATCACACCCTCTAGTAAGTTCGTTTTCTAAATTATTTCTCAATTATAAGTTTGTATAAAAATAAAATCAAGTGTATAAATAATATTTTTTTAAATTTTAAAACTAATTCTTATGCATATTGAGACTGTGTCAGTTTATGTTGGAAATGACATCATTTATATATATACATCAATATGCATAAAAGAAACGAAAAAAGTGTATAAAAAAACATCAATCTAACTCATATGAGTAAATTGATGTTTTCTTATGTTTATTGAATTCCCAGAGCAATTTTTGCAATTCTGGACATTTTATCTTTTGTCCATGGTGGATTCCAAACAATATTTACTTCTGTGCTCTTAACTTCTGGGATATCATCAAGTGCAATTTTGATTTGTTCAACAATCGTTCCTGCTAATGGGCAGCCCATTGAGGTAAGTGTCATTGTTACGATTGTTTTCCCTTCTTCATCCATTTCAATGTCATAAACAAGTCCAAGGTTGACAATATCGACACCTAGCTCTGGATCGACAACTGTTTCTAACGCACCATAAATATTTTCTTTTAGTGATTCATCCATCTCGGTAAGCACTCCTTTTAAGATCGTGGTACTTTGAGTATAGTAAAAGCGAAAGTAGAAAGAAAGAATTCTGCTTTCTTTCTGTTTAAGTAAACTTTATATTTAGGAAGTAATCGAATATTGGCACTTTCAAATTAGTTCGTTCTATTACGCTCCACTATAAAGATAAACCTAATTTTAAAAAGCAACTACCTTTTCATATTCACCTATAGATACCTCTCAAACCATTCAACTAACGCCAATGTGCCTTCTCGGGAAACTTTGTGGTCAGCTAATGGGTCAGCAATGAACCTCAGCTTTTCTGGTTGTGCCTCATACATTGGTATGATTTCTTTGTAAAATTGATAGGTTGGAGCAAATGGAACAACATTATCTCGTTCACCATGCCAAAAGAGAAGTGGTCGATTTTGAAGCTTTTCTTTTTGCAGGCTCAAGTCAAATGGCTGTAAATGTGTTAGTTGTTCCTCTATTTCTTCATTTGACAGTGGAACCTCCACTCCGCTTTGTTGTAAAGAATACAGTTGCCCTTTTAGAAGCGTTGTATAACATGGGCTTCCCATTAGACTGACTGCTGCTTTTATCCATTCATATTGAGTAAGAGCCCCTAACGTTGTAATTCCCCCCATAGAGGTACCTGCTAGTCCAATACGTTCTGAATCAATTAGCTGCTTTTGTTCAAAGTATTCTTTTATTATGTTCACTTCTTTTATTTCATTCAATACAATCTTCCAAAAATTTAAGCTTAATTCTTTAGTGTCATAATTCTCGCTTCTCTCTCCATGGTATAAAGCCTCAGGTAAGATGACTCTCATACCTTTTTCGGCTAAATAATAAGCATAGTGGAGGTTGTTTTCTTTGGCACTTGTAAAACCATGTACAAAAATCACGAAAGGTGTTTTTGTGTCCTGAAGCGACTGTTTAACGATGTGTAAGGCTGGAATGTTTTCTATATGTAATTTTTCAACAATAATCAATGATTATGCGCCTCCTGAGTAATTTTCCCACTTTGTTAGTGTAACATGTAGACATTAAAGTTGGAAAAAAGATACACTGTTATTGAATAGGTGTACCCTATAAGTAGCAATTGTGCCTACATAAACCGGATATCACCTAAAAAACATATATGGTAAAGGAGACTGTATGGAAACGAAACCTTTTTTAATTGCTTTAGACTTAGATGGGACTCTTTTAAAAGATGATAAAACAATATCACCTTACTCTAAGGAAATAATCAGCAAAGCAAAAGCAGCAGGCCATATTGTCTGCATCGCAACAGGTAGACCATTTCGATCAAGCTCCATATATTATGATGAATTAAACCTAGATACACCGATTGTCAATTTTAATGGTGCATATGTTCATCATCCAAAGGACGATAGTTGGGGAACCTATCATACCACTTTAGATTTGGAAGTTGTAAAGCAAATCATTGATGTCGCTGAAGAGCATCACTTACATAATGTTTTAGCTGAAATTATTGATGATGTGTATTTTCATTATCATGATGAAAAAATGATCGATGTTTTTAGTATGGGAAATCCGGATATTAAAATCGGTGATTTACGTCAAAATTTAGGGAATGATGTAACGAGTATCCTTATTCATGCAGCTGAAGAAGATGTTGAAAAAATTAGAAATTACTTATCAGATGTACATGCTGAAGTTGTTGATCATCGCAGATGGGCAGCACCGTGGCATGTTATTGAAATTATTCGAGCAGGAATGAATAAAGCAATCGGTTTGGAAAGAATCTCTTCTTATTATAATATCCCTTCTGAACGTATCATTGCATTCGGAGATGAAGATAATGATTTAGAAATGCTCACATACGCAGGACAAGGTGTAGCGATGGGAAATGCCATCACAAAGCTTAAAGGTGTTGCTAACAAGGAAACTAAAACGAATGAAGAAGACGGAGTTGCCCATTATTTAAAAAACACACTTGGCTTATAAGCCTTTAAACAGGTAGTTTTATGTATTTTTTGACAACAGTCTTTTGTAATCTAGATAGTAATTGCCATTAATATAATCAACTTTTTCGCACACAATAATCTTGACGCAACGAACGAGAGCGTCATCATTATAAAGGGGGGCTTTTTCAATGGGTAAACGTAACAAATCAAAACGTTTTGTTCAACAAGGCAAAGATATCGTTACTAAGCACGATGAGAGGTTCCCTTACCACTCAACATTATCTGAATCAGAAGCACATAAAAGTAAAACAGATGATACTCCACTTGGAGGGATATAAGTGACAAATCCATTATTTCAGCAAGCTCGTGAAGCAGTTGCCTATGCAAACTCTATATCCACAGGTTCTGAGCAGGGAGATCAACAGGAAGCAGTTATGAAGGCAAAAAATGCCTTATCTTCTGCTTTTGCAAACTGTACAGATGCTGAACGTGCTCAACTTCGAGAGTTACAGCAAACACTTACTAGCATGTAACAAAGCAAAGCGAACCTATTTTGGTTCGCTTTCTTCTTCACTAATTTGAAAACTCTCTTCTTTTTTTAACTTTACTGTCTCAGGAGCTAAAATGGTGATTTCTGCTGTATATACTCCTGGTGAAAGTGTCGAATATTCCCATATTTCTTCCCACTCCATACTTTCACCTGATTTAATTAAGGCAGTTTCAATTGCTTGTGTAAACATTTTACCTTTTGAATAACGATACACTTCTTCACTCTTTTTATTTTTTATAACAATTTCATATTTTTGACTCGTAGGAAATTCAATCTTCTTCATTTCATTGGTATTGTTCATTAACGTAATAATAAATTTTATTGTTTGTTTCTCTGGAAATATGGAGACATTCAAATCCAGTTCTCCATTCTTCACTTCTTTTACCTCTGTTTCAGGCACAATGCTTTCTGCTTCACTTCTATCTTCTAAAGAACAACCCGTTAAGAAGAAGATCACCAAGATGAAAAATGCTATCCTCATTTCATTACTCCTTTCTAAAAAAGCCGAAGATACCTGCCGTTTGAACAATGTTTGTAAATGCTTGTGGATCTTCTTCTTTTATAATTTTTTCAAGGTCGTATAACTCATATCTTGTGATAACAATGATTAACATATCCTTCGTTTCATTTGTAAACGCACCTTTAGCAGGAATCATTGTTATTCCCCGAACTAACTTTGAATGAATCGCTTTTTTTAATACATCCGCTTTTTTCGTAATGACCATAGCTGTTAATTTTTCATGTCTTGTATGAATAGCATCAATAACACGCGTGGAAACATAGAGTGAAACTAATGTGTATAATGCTTTTTCCCAACCAAAAAGTAATCCAGCAGCCAAGATGATGATGCTATTAAACAGAAAAAAATAGGTTCCGACAGGCTTGTCCTTCATTCGTGATAGTACCATCGCAATAATATCTAGTCCACCTGTCGAGGCACCGTACTTTAACGTAATTCCAACTCCAATGGCCATAATAACACCACCAAAAACAGCATTTAATAATATATCCTCTGAAAAAGAATATAAGGGCACAAGCTCTAAAAAAAATGTTGTTGCAGCTACACTAAAAAAACTATATAACGTAAACGATTTCCCTACTTTTAACCATCCTAAAATGGCAACAGGTATGTTTAAAAGTAAAAGCAGTATTCCCGTTGAGATAAAAAAAGGAGTGTAATCTTCCAGTACCCTCGATATCAGCATAGCAATACCAGTAAAACCGCTTGAATAAACATTTGCAGGTATTAAAAAGAAATTTAAACCGACTGCATTTAATAATGCACCGAGAATGACAACTATGATTTTCATGGTTTCTGTTTTCAACATTCATTTTTTCCTCCTGTCGTTCAGGCTCTTTAGTCTAGTTTTTCCCATCTTCATAAGAATTGAACACAAAGATTGTAATTTAGCTCCGGAGTGATAAACTAAAATTATTGTAAAGAACTTATTATAAGTTAAATGAGGTGTTAAAATGAATGTTCACATTTTAGCTGATAGTGCTTCTGATTTACCTATTGAATATTTCCAGGAAAATTCAATTACTTTTCTTCCTTTAAGTGTTGAACTAAACGGGAAACAACTGGAGGATCAAAGAGAAATAAAGCCGAAACAAATTTATGAAGAAATGCGACAAGGTACCCTAATTAAAACATCACAAATTTCTCCATCATTATTTAAGGATGTTTTTACTGAGCTTGCCAAAAAAGGAACGCCTTGTTTATATGTTGCTTTTTCATCAGAACTCTCAGGTACATACCAAACAGCCATGATGATGCGAAATGAAGTGTTAGAAGAGTATCCCGATTTCAGGTTGATGATTATTGATTCAAAATGCGCATCTCTTGGCTGTGGCCTTGCCGTTAAGTATGCTGTTGAGCTTGCAAAGAGCGGAAAAACGTTGGAAGAAATTGAAAACGCTGTAAAAACCTATTGTCAAAAAGTTGAGCATATCTTCACCGTTGACAATCTTGAATACTTAGCCCGTGGCGGACGAATTAGTAAAGCTTCAGCATTTGTTGGCGGACTATTAAATATTAAGCCATTATTACATGTTGAAGATGGGAAGCTTATCCCTCTTGAGAAAATACGAGGACGTAAAAAAGTATTTAAACGAATTATTGAAATCATGAAAGAACGTGGAGTAAATCTTCAAAATCAAACAATCGCGATAAGTCACGGTGATGATGAGGAATCCGCAAATGAAATAAAGGCTTTGATTCAAGATGAATTTCAACCTAAGGATATTTATATAAACTATGTAGGTGCTGTTATTGGTGCCCATTCAGGACCAGGGACACTAGCGATTTTCTTTTTAAATGACGAGCTTTAACACATACTCGCTATAGCATGTGGGAATGATAAGCTTACACTCGTTTGAAAGGAGCATCATCATGCCACACACTAGTGATAATGATAAAAAAGCAAAAGACAATAACGCAAAACGTCATGAAAAAAATATGATGCGTGAAAAAAACCGTCAAAAAGGCGAACGCCAATACTCTAAAAAAACAGATCATTTGTAAGTTATAGTTGCCATAATGGTAACTTAACATATAAAAAGGAAGCCCCTCACGTATATGTAAGGGGCTCTTCCTTATTTCAACTTAAATTTGCCAATTGTTTCATTTAAATCATCCGTTAATTCTCTCATTGTAACAACTTTACTTACAATTTTCTCAAAAGCAGACAATTGTTCAGTTGTTGACGCCGAAATTTCTTCATTACCTGCTGCCGTTTCCTCAACAACTGCACTAATGCTCTCAACGCTGTTAAGTACCTTTTCACCAAATTGCTTCGAAGAATTCATTCCCTCAACCAATGATGTCAAACGTGTCATCATTTCATCCACACGAACACCGATGTTATCAAAAGCGTCTGTTGTCGTATCCATTGAGCTTTTTTGTTCTTCAGCAATAAACACATCCGCTTGAACAAATTGTGTGATTTCAGAAATGCCTTCTTTTATTTTTGCAACCATCTCAAAAATATGTTTTGTTGAGTTTGTTGATTCCTCTGCGAGCTTTCTCACCTCATCAGCTACAACAGCGAATCCTTTTCCAGCCTCACCTGCTCGTGCAGCCTCTATGGCAGCATTTAAAGCTAGTAAATTAGTTTGATCTGCGATACCTGAAACTGTTTTTGCCATATCTTCAATTTGAGCTGCATAATTCGTAAACGTTATTGTTGCTTCATCAATTTTTCGAGTTGTATCTTGATTTTTCATCATTAATGAACGCTGAGTTTCAATGGCTTCTTGACCAGAAGTAATGGCTGAAACAGCTTCGGTCCCTAAGGTAACAGATTCTTCAGATTGGGTCACGTTATCCTTAAACCCTTTATCCATGCTTTCAATTAAAGAAACAGCATCCTGCAAATCATTTGAAATAGACTGTGTACCAATTGACATTTCATTTGTGGAAACTGCCACTTGATTTGTAATAGCAGTTAAGCCCTTATTTTCTGTTTCTAAATCTTTAGCAAAGCCTTCAACATCCTTACTCACTGTTTCAACAGAAACTAGTAAGCTTCTTAACTGATCAACCATTTGCTCAAAAGATGTATTTAAAGCACCAAGCTCATCTTTGCCTTTATACGTAATCGACTCTATAACAAGGTTTCCTGCTGCAATTTCCTCCGCATTCCTTGATAATGCCTTTAACGGGCGGGTAATTGAATTTGTCATTCTAAGCGCAATAAATAAGCTGAGTACCACTAAAATGATACTTCCGATTACTGCTGAAACAATGACAAAGGAAATTTGCTTTTGTAGATTTTGTTGTAAAATAGTATATTGCTCATTTGCATATTCATTTAGTAGATGTATGTCATTTAAGATTCCGTCTATCCGAACCGATTGACGTTTTGCTTCAGGACCAATCTTATCCTCAAGCGCCGTATTTGCTTCTACTTTCCACAGCTCATATTTTGCAACTGCCTTTTCGAGCGTCTCGACACTGTTTTTGTGAGTGATCCCCTTTTTTAAATCAGCTATTAATTCGTCACTTTTTGCTATACTGAGCAACACTTCTTCTTTTTGAGCGTCTGTTGCTGTTACGGAAAAGTTATTTAACCCTTGCTTTGATGTATTCAATTCAGCTTGTAATTTCTCAATGTTTAATAAATTGGGTACTTCATCTTGAATAGATGATTGTATAGACAGCATATTATAAATGATAAAAGCAATCATAAACAACGCTAACAGTAGTACACTTATTGAATTAATTAATAGCTTTTTCTTTATTGTCATGTTATCCTCCTAGCTGCCACTTGTGAGCTTTTCTTTCCACTCATCAATCGTTTGTTGTTGTTCTTTACTGAATGGTACGACTCTAAGTGGAGCCAAGTCGATTCCTTTATCTTTAATTCCTAATTCAATGTGACCTTCAGAAATTTTTCCATCTTTTATTAACTGCTCTGCTAACTGATACATAGCTGTATCAACCTTTTTCAGCATTGATGTAACAACAGCTTTCTCAGCATAAAAATATTGATCAGTATCAACACCGATGGCCAATACTTTGTTTGCTTGGGCCTCCTTTAACATACCAACACCAGTAAAACCAGCTGCCGCATATAATACATCCACATCTTTTTGAATCATTTCACGTGCAAGCTGCGCTCCAAGCTGGTCGTTTCCGAAGTCTCCCGCATATTTAACCTCCACTGTGATAGAAGGATTTACAGATTTTGCTCCTTCAATAAAGCCATCTTCAAACTTATTAATTAGTGGAACATCGTCTCCACCAATAAAACCTAATTTATTTGTTTTTGTCGCTAATGCTGCCACTACACCTGTTAAAAAGCTACCTTCATCTTCTTTAAATGTAATAGATGTTACATTTTCAAGTTCAGAAACTGCATCAATTAAAATAAAGTGTTGATCAGGATATTTTTTAGCCACTTTCTCAAGGTCGGTTTGCACCATAAAACCTAACCCAACAACAATATCATGATCTTCTTCAACTAACTCTGTTAAACCTTTTTCATACGTTTCTGATTCCTTAAGTTCTCTATAATCAAATAAAATTCCAAGCTCGTCTCTTGCTTTTGTTAATCCATTAAATGCCGAGTCACTAAAAGATTGATCACCTAGTCCGACGTCAGACAACATAATACCAATTTTCACCTTGTCATCAACTGAGCTCACGGTCTCTTGCTGCGAACAACCAGCGATGATGATCACAAAAACGAAAGCAAACAAGGCTGTTACATTCTTGATGAACATGTTAAAACCTCACTTTATCAATTTTATATCATTTCTTATATCGACAAATTCTGTCATTTTTCCACTCTATTTAGGTATTTTTCTATAAAAAAAGCTTTCACTCATATTGATTTAAGATTGAAAGCTTTTTTAACTCGATTATTTATTATTTTCTTCTTCTTTAAAGTAAGTCCAGCCATCCTTTTGATAAACTCGATTGTTTTTCATTAATAACCCTAAAGCTCGTTTAAATGCCCCCTTACTAAGATTAAAGCGTTCTTTTATATCATCAGGATCACTTTTATCTGTAAATGGCATAGCACCGTTTCTATCCTGCATATAGGCATAGATTCTTTCCGCATCACTGCCTTGTGCTTCATGCTTTCGTGGTAATAACGAAACATTTATTGTTCCATCTTCTTTTACATCAATGACCCTGCCGGTAACAGTCTCACCTAATCTTGGTTCAACTTCACGTTGTGAGGAATGAATAAACCCTTTGTATCCTTCTTCTGTAAGAATGAACGATCCCGCAACGATCATTCGGTAAACAGTTCCTGTTATTTCCTTATTAAATAAAGCTCGATCAGCATTCTTAAAAAACGGCTCTACAATTTCTTCTGTTGCTAGTCGAACAAAAAATCGGCCGTTTTTCGAAACCTTTAACGTACAATAAAGCTTGTCCCCTACATTTGGCCACACTTCACGTAAATATGGAAGATGATCTTTAGCTACTAATCCGTCCTTACTTAAACCAATATCCACAAAAGCTCCCATATCCTCAACGATGTCCACCACTTCAACCCAGCCATAAGTATCTTGGGTAATGAACGGCTTTTTCATTGTTGCATAAAGGCGATCTTGTGCGTCAACACCAAAGAAAACCTCCACTTTTTCTCCTTCTTCAACTTCTCCGATCACTTCATTATTATGTAAAAGAACACGGTCCTTCCCATCTGTTAAAAAATATCCGTAATCCACCTGCTCATCTATTGTTAATGTTGCAAAAGTTCCTGGGATCATAAATAATATGTCCTGCCTTTCATCATATGTTTTATACATTTCCGTTTATATTGTAAGTAGATCCGCGGGTAGTCCCGAAGAGTCTTCTCGACAATTGCTTCACACTTTTTAGGTAAAAGTTGTGATCATTGTTTTATTTTACTATAATCAACCTATATTATATACGCAATGGAGGATAATTATGGCGAAAGATAGTTCATTTGATATTGTATCAAAAGTTGAGTTTCCAGAGGTTACAAATGCAATCAATATCGCAATGAAAGAAATTGCAACAAGATATGACTTTAAAGGTAGTAAAAGTAATCTTACATTAGAAAAAGAAGAACTTGTTTTAGTTTCAGACGATGAGTATAAACTAGAGCAATTAAAAGATGTTCTTCTTTCAAAGCTAATAAAAAGAGATGTACCGATAAAAAACATTTCTTATAAAAAAATTGAAAATGCTTCTGGTGGTACTGTTCGTCAAAAAGCTGAGTTGGTTTCAGGAATTGATAAAGATAATGCAAAGAAAATTAACACCATTATTAAAAACACTGGTCTAAAAGTAAAATCTCAAATTCAAGACGACCAAATCCGTGTAACCGGAAAAAACCGTGATTATCTTCAGCAAATTATCTCAGCCATCAAAGGTGCTGATTTACCAATTGATGTTCAGTTCATCAACTACCGCTAACTAACTACATCATACATACAAAGTCAGGCATCCTTCAAAAGCCTGACTTTTCTTATATCATGCGCATATTCTCACGATCTCATCATATGCTCTAACTGTCATCGTTTGGAAACACTCACCAAAACTTCCATCTAAAAAAAGCATAACAGACTATTTAATTTAGACAAATCATCATTTTACTATTGATATTTTTCGCAATATTAGATAAATTAGTTGTAATCCTTTTAATACGTTAAAGTTATTAAGAAAATTTCATATCTTATCAAGAGAAGCTGAGGGACTGGCCCGATGAAGCTTCAGCAACCGGTCCATAACGAGTGAAGTCTGGTTTACTTGATTGACTACTATTGAGTCATTTTCTTTTAGCACAGAAAAATAAATAAAAATGACTCGAACAAAGCGCTTTTGTTTGTTCGAAGCATTTTTATTTATTTTTCCAAGGCTTGCCAAGCAAGCCGCTACAAGCGAAAGCTTGCCGTGCTAAAAGAAAACACCCAACACAAAGGTAGAATCTCTAATCTTAGAGCGTCTCTAGCTAAACCCGTCAATCAATTTCAAACCACCCACCAAGACTTATGCGAGTGCCAAGGTGCTAATTCCAGCAAGCATATTCAACATGCTTGGAAGATAAGGGAAGCTTATAATTATACAGCCTTCTCAACAAGAAGGCTTTTTTTATTAGTATAAATATAATCAAAACTCAAATAGATCGGGGGCTCTTATTGATGAATTTTTTAGAAGACTTAAAAAGTAAAATTTTAATTGCTGACGGCGCAATGGGAACAATGCTTTACTCTCACGGAGTAGATCGCTGCTTTGAAGAATTAAACCTATCTAAGCCTGATGATGTGCTTGCAGTACACCAAGCCTATATTGAAGCAGGCGCTAACCTCATCCAAACGAATACATATGGGGCAAACGATATCAAATTGTCTCGTTACGGGTTAGAGGACGACATTAGACAAATCAATAAAAAAGCTATCGAAATTGCAAAAAAAGCTGCAAAAGAGTCAACCTATGTTTTTGGAACAATCGGCGGCATCCGTACCTTTAAAAAGAGTGCCCATAGTATCGAAGAAATTAAACGAAATTTTAGAGAGCAACTCTATCTTTTGCTAAATGAAAATGTGGACGGTCTACTTCTTGAAACATTCTATGACTTAGAAGAAATGAAAACTGTCCTTTCAATTGCTCGAAAAGAAACAAATAAACCGATCATTGCAAATGTATCACTGCATGAAGCTGGTGTATTACAGGACGGTACTTCATTAACAGACGGATTTTCTATCTTAGAAGAACTTGGAGCAAACGTAATTGGCTTAAACTGCCGCCTAGGTCCACATCATATGATTCAATCTCTAGAAGAGGTGCCTATTCCTGAGAAGGCTTTTCTTTCTGTTTTCCCTAATAGTAGCTTACCTGCATTAAATGAGGGACGTCTTGTCTATGAATCTGATGAAACTTACTTTAAGGAAAGCGCCCTAAAATTTAGAGAACAAGGTGTAAGATTAATAGGCGGATGCTGTGGGACAACACCAAACCATATTAAAGCAATGGCAGGGGCTGTAGCTAATTTAGCGCCTGTACAAACAAAGCAAGTAAAAGTCGCAAAAAAATCGACGATTGAAGTTCAAGATCAACAGGTAAACTCCCTTCCACCACTTGAGGAAATTGTGAGAGAAAAGCGCTCGGTTATTGTTGAGCTAGATCCTCCGAAAAAGCTTGGAATGGAGAAGTTTTTAGAAGGAGCACAAGCACTGCATGATGCAGGAATTGATGCATTAACACTAGCCGATAATTCATTAGCATCACCTCGTATTAGTAATCTAGCAGCAGGAATTTTAGCAAAGGAAAAAACAGGTGCAAGAACATTAATTCATATTACTTGTCGTGACCGCAATTTAATTGGCTTACAATCTCATTTAATGGGGTTACATTCACTTGGGATGAGTGACGTTTTAGCTATCACCGGGGATCCATCTAAAATTGGCGATTTCCCTGGAGCTACATCTGTTTATGATGTTTCGTCATTTGATTTAATCAGCTTAATTAAACAATTCAACGAAGGTGTTTCTTATTCAGGGAAACCACTTGGTCAGAAAACGAATTTCTCTGTAGCAGCTGCTTTTAACCCTAACGTACGCCATCTTGATAAGGCTGTTTTAAGACTTGAAAAGAAAATTGCTCATGGTGCGGATTACTTTATTTCACAGCCATTATACTCAAGTCAACAAATTATCGATGTGTATAATGAAACAAGAAATTTACAAGCTCCAATTTATATCGGCATTATGCCATTAACATCTAGCCGTAATGCAGAGTTCATTCACAATGAAATTCCAGGCATTAAGCTTTCTGATTCTATTCGTGAAAAAATGGCGGCTGCTGGAAATGACAAAGAAAAAGCTCGTCAAGAAGGCCTGGCCATTGCGAAGGATTTAATTGATACAGCATTTGACTTATTTAATGGAATTTACTTAATTACCCCATTTTTACAATATGACCTGACAGTGGAGTTAACAAATTACATCCATGAAAAGGAAAAACAGCGAGCTGAAAGGAAGATTACCCATGTCTAGCATAAAAAAAGAACTAAAAAAACGAATACTTGTACTCGATGGCGCTATGGGTACAATGATTCAAGCTGCAAACCTAACAGCTGAAGACTTTGGTGGCGAAGAATATGATGGATGTAATGAATACTTAACACTCACTTCACCTAAAACAATTCAAGACATTCATGAAGCTTATCTAGAAGCAGGTTCGGACATTATCTCAACAAATACGTTTGGTGCTACAAGCCTTGTTCTAGACGAATATGACCTTGGTCATCTAGCATTAGAAGTTAACATTGAATCTGCAAAAATTGCAAAACGTGCCACTGAGAAATTTTCAACAGATGAAAAACCACGATATGTTGCAGGAGCAATGGGACCTACAACAAAAACTCTATCTGTTACTGGTGGAACAACGTTTGACACATTAGTTGAAAATTATGAAGAACAAGCAAGAGGGTTAATTCTAGGAGGAGCTGATTTGCTTCTTCTAGAAACAAGTCAAGATATGCTAAACGTAAAAGCTGGGTTCCTTGGCATTCAGCAAGCGTTTGAAAACACTGGTAAAGAAGTACCTCTTATGGTCTCAGGAACAATTGAACCTATGGGTACAACCTTAGCAGGTCAGGATATTGAGGCTTTTTATGTTTCACTTGAGCATATGAAACCAATTTCGGTTGGTTTAAACTGTGCCACAGGCCCAGAATTCATGACAGACCATATCCGTACATTATCAGGCTTAGCAAACACTGCAGTTAGCTGTTATCCAAACGCAGGATTACCTGATGAAGAAGGAAATTATCATGAATCACCAGAATCATTAGCAAAGAAATTGGTTGCCTTTGCAGAGCAAGGCTGGCTTAACGTTGTTGGTGGATGCTGTGGGACTACACCTGATCATATTCGTGCTATTACTGAAGCTGTTTCAACAATCTCTCCTCGTAAAATGGAAGAAATCTCAAACGGTCACACCGTTTCTGGTATCGATGCCCTTATTTATGAAGAAGGAATGCGTCCTCTATTTGTTGGTGAACGGACAAACGTTATTGGTTCAAGAAAATTCAAACGCCTTATTGCTGAAGGCAAGATTGAAGAAGCATCTGAAATTGCGAGAGCTCAAGTTAAAAACGGTGCACATGTTATCGATATTTGCTTAGCTGATCCAGACAGAGACGAGCTTGAGGATATGGAGGTATTCATCCAAGAGGTTGTAAAAAAGGTTAAAGCTCCTCTTGTTATCGACTCAACAGATGAAAAAGTTATTGAAAGAGCGTTAAAATATTCGCAAGGAAAAGCCATCATCAATTCGATTAACCTTGAAGATGGTGAAGAGCGTTTTGATGCAATCGTCCCTCTTATCAAGAAGTACGGTGGTTCATTAGTTGTTGGAACAATAGATGAAATTGGAATGGCATTAACAGCTGAAAAAAAACTAGAAGTGGCTGTTCGCTCTCATGATCTATTAGTGAAAAAGCATGGCCTAAAAGCAAGTGACTTAATTTTTGACCCGCTCGTCTTCCCTGTTGGAACTGGTGATGAGCAGTACATTGGTTCCGCCAGTGAAACAGTGCGAGGCATTCAGCTCATTAAAGAAAAACTACCTGAATGTTTAACGATTCTTGGAGTAAGTAACGTTTCCTTTGGTCTTCCTCCTGTTGGTCGTGAAGTATTAAACGCTGTTTACCTCTATCACTGTACACAAGCAGGTCTAGATTATGCGATCGTTAATACAGAAAAGCTAGAACGTTTTGCTTCAATTCCTAAAGAGGAAATTCAAATGGCGGAAGATCTTTTATTTAGAACAACGGATGAATCGCTTGCGAAATTCACTGCCTTTTATCGTGGAAAGAAAAAAGAAGACAAAAAGCCTGTCCAAAATCTTTCATTAGAAGAAAGACTAGCAAACTATATAGTAGAAGGAACAAAAGAAGGACTTATTCCTGACTTAGAGTTGGCTCTTAAGAAATTTCCAGAACCTCTTGATATTATTAATGGACCTTTAATGACGGGTATGGCCGAGGTTGGTGTACTTTTTAACGATAATCAGCTAATTGTTGCCGAGGTATTACAAAGCGCCGAAGTGATGAAGGCCTCTGTTTCCTACCTAGAGCAGTTCATGGAAAAACGTGATGACAGCGGAAAAGGAAAAATCCTTCTTGCCACTGTTAAGGGTGATGTTCATGATATCGGAAAAAACCTTGTGGATATTATTTTAAGTAATAACGGTTTTAGAGTAGTCGATCTTGGAATTAAAGTAACACCTCAAACCCTTATTCAAGCTGTGAAAGATGAAAAACCGGATCTAATTGGTTTATCTGGTTTACTTGTTAAATCAGCTCAGCAAATGGTCATTACAGCACAAGATCTGCATAAAGCAAACTGTGACCTTCCGATTTTAGTTGGTGGAGCAGCTCTTTCTAGAAAGTTTACAAGAATGAAGATAGCTCCTGAATACAACGGTCCTGTTGTTTACGCAAAAGACGCCATGGATGGATTATCACTTGCAAATCAATTACGAACTTCACCTGAATTATTTGCTCAAAAAGAAGCAGCAGTTGCAGAAGAAACAAAAACGAAAGCTGCTCCGTCTCAGGCTGTGACTGATTTATTAATCAAACGCGGAAATCTAAGTGAAGCGCCAATTTTCACTCCTAATGATACGAAACGACATATTATTAGAGACATTGACTTATCGCATATCATTCCTTATGTGAATATGCAGATGCTAATTGGTCATCACCTTGGTTTAAAAGGAAAAATTAAAGAATTAGTGAAGAAAAAAGATCCAAAAGCACTTGAGCTTGTTGAGCTCATCCAGGAGCTCCTTAAGGATGGTGCAAAGCAAAAATGGTTTAAGCCAGCTGCTGTGTATCAGTTCTTCCCTTCCTATAGTGAAGGAAACAAGCTACACATTTTGAATCCGGACAATACCGATTCTATTTTACAAACGTATGATTTTCCAAGACAGGAAAAGCTCCCACATCGTTGTATTTCTGACTATGTGCGTCCTAAGCAGGATAATGGGTTTGACTATGTAGCCATGTTTGCTGTAACAGCAGGCAGTCAAATTCGTGAACTAGCACAAGGCTTTAAAGAACAAGGCGACTATTTAAAGAGCCATGCAGTTCAAGCCCTTGCTCTTGAGCTTGCAGAGGGATTAGCTGAACGAACTCACCAATTAATTCGTGACCGTTGGGGCTTCCCTGATGCACCTGACTTTACAATGGATCATCGTTTTTCAGCTAAATATCAAGGTCAACGCTTTTCATTTGGATATCCAGCTTGCCCAGACCTTGAAGACCAAGAAAAGCTATTCAAAGCGCTCCGACCTGAAGACATCGGAATTCAATTAACAGACGGCTTCATGATGGAACCAGAGGCTTCTGTTACCGCAATTGTCGTGTCTCATCCGGAAGCGAAATATTTTAATGTTATGTAATTTGAAATATAAAGCCCTGAAACGAAGTTGTTTTAGGGCCTCTTTTTGCTACAGTTTAAGTCTTTTTTGCTAGAAAAACTCATCCTTTTGACCGACCACAATTAATTGCTAAAAAAGATATACTAGGTCTATATAAAAAGTTACTGTCGAAGCGACAACTTGCAAGGCTTCTTAACTTAACTCAAATAAGATATCTTTATAAAAAACTTATTATTTGACACATCTTTCTTAATTGATTAGAATCAACTATATTATTTAGTATGCGCAACAACTATTCTTATATTAGTAAATACCTAAGAAATGGTTGATATCTATCACAAAAAAGTTGCTATAGCAACATCTTTACGTAAATGTATTAGGAGGAATTATTATGTCAAACGTATTATTTATTAAAGCAAATTCACGCCCTACTGAACAGGCTGTAAGTGTTCAATTATATGAGGCTTTTTTACAAAGCTATAAAGAATCTCATCCTGAAGATACAATTACAGAGCTTGATCTTTTCCAAGAAAACTTACCTTACTATGGAGTAGACAGTATTAACGGAATGTTCAAACGTGGTAAAGGAATGGAATTAACATCAGAAGAAGAACATGCAGCAAATACAGTTCAAAAATATTTGGATCAATTCCTTGCAGCAGATAAAGTTGTTTTCGCCTTCCCACTTTGGAACTTCTCAGTTCCTGCTGTTCTTCACACGTACATGGATTACCTATGTCAAGCAGGAACAACATTCAAATATACAGCAGAAGGTCCTGTAGGATTATTAGCTGATAAAAAAGTTGTCCTTTTAAATGCACGTGGTGGCGTTTATTCTGAAGGTCCTGCTGCATCAAAAGAAATGTCGGTTAACTATGTAAAAACACTTTTAGATTTCTTTGGTATTAAAGAAACAACAGACGTAATAGTTGAAGGTCATAACCAATTCCCTGACCGTACGAACGAAATTATTGAAGCTGGTATTCAAAAAGCTGCATCTGTTGCTACTCAATTTTAATCAAGACTTTCTTGATATGGAATATAACACTTGAAAAAGATAAATACTAAATAAGTGTTAGATAAGTAACACAAAACTGCAGTGCGGAGGGATTTCTTTGACGATTCTTAGCATGATCATAAACTTATTAATTAGGTTTTATAGAGGGCTATTCACGATTAGTAGAGAAGTTTCAAAACTAACATACAGAATGAATGTACCTTCCTTCATTTAAGAATAAATAAGAAAAACCCATGCATATGCAAAAAAAGCGAGCACATTACTGCTCGCTTTTTTTATTTATTTTTTCCTAGCTAAAGCAGCTCGGTCATCTACTGTTGGTGGTTGTTCAAACCAGCCGTTTTTTATTAATATATTCGCCCCATCTTCAGCATAAATTCCTATTTCAGCAAGTAATCTCATGTATTTTAAAATAACGTCTTTTCTTTGACAAGTTGATAAGGCGGTGCCATAATAGCCTACTGTTACTGAAACTAATGACACGATATGGAACAGCATAAGTTTGTCTGAAAATGGTGAGACCGTGCTATTAGATACTTCAGATGTCCAATTTCTTGGTGATGGCAAATTATCTTCTGTTAAAATAATTGTGTAAAAATATCATTATGCTTTTTGCAAATATTTGCCCCTCTTTGAAAATATTCTCTTACTTCTTTTGAGTGACAAACTTGGCTAAAACCAATTTCTAAATCAATTTTTGCAATCGTTTTTTGCATATTGTAATAGATGTTTCCCACTTCGATTCCATTTAAAGGCCTCTTTTTTGTAAACCAGCCGCCCAAATAATCTTGCTTATCAACAATATCCGTTTCATGCGGAGCATTTATGTATGGCGGTCTACTAAATACACCTTTATGTAGCATTAAGTCAAGCATTTTATCATATAAAGTTGTAGCCTCTTGATTACATTTTATAAAATATTCTCTTTGGTCGGCTCTCACTGATGTTCCAACCGCTAGTGAATAGCTATTCATACCATGAAGGGTCATCACATAGAGATATTGCATCATGAAGTTATCTGAAAACAATGGTGGTGCATTAAGATTAATGTCTTCTTCTGTAAACCCTTTTGGAGGAGGATACTCTTCCTTTTTTAATAATTCCTTCACTTTTTCAACATGTGTTTTAGATAAGTTCAACGCAAATTCTAGGATTGATTTTACTTCGTCATCCTTTACCGTCTTAATAAAATAAGTTAAAACACAAACCGACATACTATCATTCATATATTGACCCCAAAGTGCAGTAATCTCAGGTCCAGTTAATCGAACATTTTGAGTCATAGTAACCTCCTTTACCTCAGATTATTTGTTAAGTGGTTATTTTTAATACATTATCTTCCGTAGTTGATCATTTCCCACATCAAATTGACAAGATCATGCTATAACTCTAAACTTATGAATAGACATATTTAGTAAATTATAGGAGCCGTAATAAATGACACTTTCTTTAAACGACTATATTAGTATTTTCATTCATCAAACAGACTTGGAATTAACCAGTTATGTTAAAAATAAATTATCACCCTTTAATATTGCCCCCGAGCAAAACTTAATTATGATGTTACTTTGGGAACATGATGGACGTAGTCAAAATGAAATTGCAGCCAAGTTGAATAAAGATAAAACCAACATTGCAAGAATGTCATACGGCCTTGAACAAAAAGGCTTTATAAAAAGAAGAATGTGTCCAAATGACCGCCGGGTTCAACGGTTATATTTAACTGAAAGTGGACTAAAGCTTAAAAAGCATATTATTCCAATTGCTGAACAGTTTAACACTCTAGTATGTCAAAATATCACCACCGAAGAGCTCAATCAGCTTAGAAAAATCCTTTTAAAAATGCGGGCAAATTTAACATGACACTTTAGAAACCTGATGAAGGTTTCTTTTTATTTTGTTTACCTTCTTTTCTAATCGGGAATATCAATACCACTTCAAGAACATACTTTTCAGTTTATTTCACATAATATGACAGGATAAAAAATGAGGAGGTAGTTTCTTTGAGCAATAATCAAAATCAACAAAAACAAACAATGCCACCACAGCATCAAGATGTACAACCTGGTCATGAGGATATGATGAATCCACAACCAAAATTTGATGATACTTCTTATACAGGAATTGGCAAACTGAAAAATAAAGTAGCGATCATCACTGGTGGAGATAGTGGAATTGGACGAGCTGTTGCGTTGTTTTTTGCAAAAGAAGGTGCAAATGTTGTGATTTCTTACTTAAATGAACAAAAAGATGCAGAAGAAACGCAAAAGCATGTTGAAGCACAAGGTCAAAAATGCTTACTTGTAGCCGGTGATATTGGAGATGAGTCTGTTTGTCAGCAAATTGTGTCAAAAACTATTGATGCATTTGGTCAACTCGACATTGTTGTTAATAATGCAGCTGAACAACATCCGCAGAAAAGTATTGAAGATATAACAAGCGAACAATTAGAAAGAACATTTAAAACAAATATTTTCTCGTTTTTCTATTTAACAAAAGCAGCTCTTCCTCATTTAAAGAAAGGCAGTGCAATTGTTAACACCTCTTCTGTAACGGCATACGCAGGAAATGAGCAGCTTCTGGATTATTCTGCTACAAAAGGTGCAATTACGACCTTTACAAGATCACTAGCACTCTCACTTGCGGGAAAAGGAATTAGAGTAAACGGTGTTGCACCAGGTCCTATTTGGACGCCACTTATTCCTTCAACCTTCCCTGCTGATCAGGTTGCAACATTTGGCTCAAACGTACCAATGAAGCGACCAGGCCAACCAGAGGAGCTTGCTCCTGCATATGTATTTTTAGCAAGTGACGATTCTTCCTACATGTCTGGTCAAATGATCCATGTTAATGGTGGGAAAATTGTTAATGGCTAGTTAATCAAAAAGGCTGCCGAATAATTACGGCAGCCTTCCTCTTACTTCTTCTTTCCACGCTTTTTAGCCAATATTAAAAAGATGATAAATAGTGTTGGTACAATAATAAACACACTAATAAACGGAATATTTAAACCGGTTTTTTCTTTTATTTCATATATTTCGGCAATCTCTCTATCAATGATAAACTCATATTCATTGTTTTCCTCTTCAAACGTATCTCCAGTTAGAAGTCCTTGAAGTTTTTTATCCTCTGCTATTTTATCATCAGAAATTTTTACTTTCTGTGATTTCGTTGAATTATTAATAGCAACTACGACCGTTTCTTCTTCATACGTTCTCTTAAAAATAATCATCCCATCTTTTTCATACAGCAACTCATAGTCACCTTTTGTTAAAGAAGGTAGAGTTTTTCTGACGATCGCAAGCTTTTCAAGATAATCAATCAATTCTTCATCAGATTGGAAGTTCATCAACGGTCGGTTCGTAGGCGGTTCTCCTCCGTCAACAGCAATCTCAGAGCCATAGTACACAATTGGTGTTCCTGGAATGGAATACATATAAGCAAAAGCCATCTTCAACCTTACACCAGGATGTTGGTTATTTTGAATGGCGTGCCTTGTAAAACGAACCGTTTCATCGCTATCAACATATGTGCTAAGTAAAGGTGATGATTGTTCTGCAACTTCCGTAACAGGTTTTAATGATTGATCAACATTCGTAAATGCTTGGGTAGCTGCTTCATAAAAAGGAATATTCAGCAACGAATCAAAACCGGATTCCATATAAGCAGAGATCACATCTGGATCATGCTCTTTTACAGTTCCTACTAAATAATAATCCTCATTAATTTCTTTTAGTTTTTGATGAAATTCCTGCCAAACTTCCTGATTCACTTCATCAGCTTGTTTTATGTAATACCCATCTATCCCTGTTTCTTGCATCCATGATGTTGCAGTTGAAATCATATCTTCATTTTTCTGTCCATAATCTAGCATAATTTTCATGTTAAGTTTATGAGCTTCATCAACGAGTCTCTTTACATCTTCAACTGTTCCAGCATGCTCATCAATCTGCTTTACCTCTGAGTTCTCAGTTTCTTTAAACACTGGAGATAAAATCAGGGTGGTAAATCCCATTTCATGAAGATAATCTATTTTTGTTAGAATTCCTTCAATATCGCCGCCATGGTATGCTGCAGGATCCTCAAAATTCTGGTCTCCATCATTATTCGGGTCTGCATTATTAAAGCGATCAACAACTACATAATAGGCAATCTCTTCCTGCCATGCCTTTTCTTCTTTTTCAGCTGCGCTCACAGGGAAGGCATAAAAAAGAAGTAACGGAATGAGGAAAAGTTTTAAAGCTTGTCTACGCATTTTGTTCCGTTCCTCCTACATTCTTATATCACTACGTTCTTAAGAATATCGCTTCAGGCAACCGACCGTCAAATGTAAATGATCTTCTCCTTAAAAATGATAGTTCAGTGAATATCGTTTATGTGTTTTGAAGAAGCTTAGTAATACAAAATCTACTAAGGAGGTATCCATGCAAAAAGAAGCCATTTATCATCGTTCAAGAGATCAATATGCTTATCCTAATTTTGATGGAACTTTTCATATTCAGCTCCGAACGAAAGCACAAGATATAAGCTCTGTAACTGTTGTTTATGGAGATCCCTTTGAGTTTCATGAAAACAATTGGGTTCACACAACTAAGGAGATGAGTATTAGTGGAAGTGATGGCTTTTTTGATTATTGGTTCATTAGCATCTCTCCTCCACAACAGCGATTACGATATGCGTTTCATATTAAAGGCAGTGACGAAGAGCTATTTTTTACAGAGAAAGGAATTTACGAAACTGTTCATGAAGACTTTTCAGCCTATTTTTGCCTTCCTTATTTTCATCAATCCGACGTGTTTGCAGCACCTGATTGGGTAAAAAATACTGTTTGGTATCAAATTTTTCCTGACCGGTTTGCGAACGGAAATGTTCATAATGATCCAGAAGGTACGCTTCCATGGAATAGCACTGAACCTACACCAACTACTCTATTCGGTGGAGATTTAGAAGGAGTCATAGAACACTTAGATTACCTAGTTGAGTTAGGCATAACCGGAATTTACTTTACGCCTATTTTTAAGGCACATTCTAATCATAAATACGACACGATTGATTATTTTGAAATTGATCCACAATTCGGAGATAAAAAAATACTTAAAAGGCTAGTTACTTCTTGTCACGATAAAGGCATAAAGGTCATGCTTGATGCTGTGTTTAATCATTGCGGAAAAAACTTTCCACCATTTCTGGATGTGCTTCGAAATGGCCAAAACTCTCCATACAAGGATTGGTTTCATTTATCTATTAAAGATTCTGGGGAGATTCATTATGAAACCTTTTCTTTTGAAAGGTCGATGCCAAAATTAAACACACAACACCCGGAAGTGAAAAAATACTTAATAGAAGTTGGTCAGTATTGGATAAAAGAATGTAATATCGACGGATGGAGATTAGATGTTGCAAACGAAATTGACCATCAGTTCTGGAGAGATTTTCGCCACGCGATAAAGTCAATCAATAAAGACGTTTATCTTGTTGGAGAAGTGTGGCATGATGCGATGCCATGGCTTGAAGGAGATATGTTTGATGCTGTAATGAACTATCCGTTCTCAAATTTGCTGCATCGTTTTTTTGCCTATGATGATCTAAATGCAAAGCAATTTTCAGATGAGCTACAAAGGTATTTACATCAATATCCACAACCTGTTTATCAGTTCTCCTTTAATATGGTTGGAAGTCATGATACTCCGCGAATCTTAAATCTTGCGAGCATGAACAAACAACGAGTCAAATTATTAAGCGTTTTTCAATTTAGCTTTTACGGTTCTCCGTCTATTTACTATGGAGATGAAATTGGCCTATCAGGTGAACAGGATCCAGGATGCAGAGGTTGTATGGTATGGCAGGAAGATCAACAAGACAGTGATATGCTTTCATTTATGAAGAAACTCATCAAGCTCCGTAACTCTTATCCTGTCCTTGCAAATGACGGAGCATTTTCGATATTAATGGCCGACGAATCAACTAATGTTCTTTGTTATCAAAGAGAAAATAATAAGCAGTTAGTTATAATCATCATAAATCTTTCATCACAAAAACAAGCATTTCCATTGCCTGTTAAATTGAAGGATCGCACCATTCATGATCTATGGAACGAAGAAGAATATGCCGCCCATTCAAACGAGTTATCAGTAACACTCAATGCTAATGAGTTTGCCCTATTGCTAATCGAGTAGAAAAGGGAAATTAGTTTTCCCCTTTCCTCTTTACCTTCTAAGAATCATTTTTCTGTACTCAATTGGACTGGTTCCCTCCATCCTTTTGAAAAGCTTTGAAAAATAAGTGGAATCCTCAATTCCTACTTCTTGTGCTATGTTGGCAATTTTATCATCAGTTGTTGCTAATAGTTTTTTTGCTTGATTCATTCGGTATTTGTTTAAATACATATTCGGAGTTTCACCGACGATTTTTTGCATACAACGTGTTACATAATCAGGGTGAAAGTGAAGAGCAGCGGCGATGTCCTCCATTTTCACCTCTTCTTTATAATGCTCTTGTATATAATTAACAGCTCCCTCCACAACTTTCTCAGCTGCTGTTGGAATTTTGCATGCTTCTTTTTGTAAATATAATAAAAATTCATGGAAGTGCAGCTGCTGTCTTAGTTGATAATCCGGTGTTTGATGATCAACATTTAAAATGTTAAGAAATATCGTTTCTATAAAGTTCGTATTCTCAATTTTCCCTAGGCAGGGTATGGAGAATTTATAAGTTGGTGGTGTTTCATGATCACCCTTTGAAATGTGGATGTCCGCCCAATTCGTAATCCCCTCTTCCACAAGCTCATAATGAGTTGGAATCGCAAAATGCAGCCAATAGTACTCTGTCCTCATTGAGCTGCCTTTATGTCCATAATGTTCAAAACCGGGAACTAAAAGGATATATTGTCCTTTTCTTACTGTGTATGGAATTTCAGCTTCTGTTATAAATAGTTCACCAGATTTTACATAAATCAAATCAAACACAGTAAAAACCCTTCGAAAATGCTTTGTACCTTTTTCAAAAATAGCAATTCCCCCCTGAATAAAAGTGGGAGAAGGCGGTGCAAAAAACTCAATATGAAACATCACAAATTCTCCTTTAAGTCGTATTTATCCAAAATATATCGCTATTCTCTCTTTCTATTATACTGCAATGTTTGTAAACTTATTAAGTATTATCAAAGCAATGTAAAGGAGTTGAACAAAATGGCGTTTGAAAGACAAGGTCGTAAAATCACATTATTTGCACTAACATGGCCAATTTTTATTGAAACTCTTCTGCATATGTTAATGGGAAATGCTGATACATTGATGCTTAGTCAATACTCTGATAACTCAGTAGCAGCTGTTGGAGTCTCCAACCAAATTTTATTTCTATTAATCGTCATGTTTGGATTTATTGCAACAGGTACAACTATACTGGTTGCTCAATATATAGGTGGTACTAATTATAAAGATGCCAAAGAGGTATCAACGGTTTCACTTTCTGCCAATCTATTATTTAGTATTCTGATTAGTGTTGTCATTGTCATCGCAAGTGAAGACATCCTACAATTGATGAACTTACCACCAGAACTAATGCCGGATGCTACGATTTATTTACAGCTTGTAGGAGGCTTTTCCTTTGTGCAAGCATTAATCATGACATCAGGAGCTATACTGAAGAGCTATGGCTATACAAAAGACACTATGTATTTAACAATCGGCATGAACCTGCTTAATATTATCGGGAACTATTTCTTTATTTTTGGTCCATTCGGGTTTCCGGTACTCGGTGTTCAAGGGGTTGCCATATCCACAGTTGTATCAAGGATTATCGGTCTTTTTGTCATCCTCTATATTTTAAAGAAGCGTGTTCACTTTACCCTTAACTTTAAAGAGCTCTTTAAGCTTCCGGTACACCATCTTAAAAACCTGCTTCATATCGGGGTACCTACAGCTGGTGAGCAACTTTCTTACAATACGTCGCAAATGGTTATTACAGTCTTTATAACAATGATTGGGACCGAAGCTTTAACCACAAAGGTCTATGCTCAAAATCTAATGATGCTTATTCTATTATTTAGCTTAGCCGTTAGCCAAGGTACACAAATTCTAGTTGGGTACATGATTGGGGCAAAAGATTATGAATCTGCATATAAAAGATGCTTACAAAGTCTATATTCTGGAATCATTATCTCTACGCTTATGGCCGTGATTTTCTCGCTCTTCTCGGATTCTTTACTAGGTATTTTCACATCAAATGAACGAATACTTGAAGTCGGTGGGATCCTTATCCTTCTTACCATTATTCTTGAACCAGGCAGAGCCTTTAATATGGTTATTATTGGTTCACTACGTGCTGCAGGTGATATCCGCTTCCCAACCTATGTAGGGATACTATCGATGTGGGGAGTCAGCGTACCAATCGCTTATATCCTTGGCATTCATTTTGATCTAGGACTAATCGGTATCTGGATCGCCTTTATTGCTGACGAATGGGTAAGAGGTATTATTATGTTCTATCGCTGGAAATCCAGAGCATGGATGACGAAACGCTTTTCTCAACATGCTGCTGTTTCATGAGGTAAGTCAATAATGTGGAATTGCAGTCCAATTTGGGCTGCTTTTTTTGTCTTATTTGAATTTATGAAAGTTTGACCACTTTCAAGTAATGCTTGTCATTTATCAGGTTTATGAAGAATGTTGGGACGTGCTTCTATCTGTGTTTTGGTCTTCATTCGCCTTATGAAGACCATTTGCACAGGCTTCCATCCATGTTTTGGTCTTCATTCACCTTATGAAGACCATTTGTGCGGGCTTCCATCCATGTTTTGGTCTTCATTCACCTTATGAAGACCATTTGCGCGGGCTTCCATACATGTTTTGGTCTTCATTCACCTTATGAAGTCCATTTGCACAGGCTTCCATACATGTTTTGGTCTTCATTCGCCTTATGAAGACCATTTGCACAGGCTTCCATCCATGTTTTGGTCTTCATTCACCTTATGAAGACCATTTGCGCGGGCTTCCATACATGTTTTGGTCTTCATTCGCCTTATGAAGACCATTTGCGCGGGCTCCCATACATGTTTTGGTCTTCATTCACCTGATGAACGAAACTACACGCTTTTTCTCTTAAACCTTTTGTCGTCCATCCAACCAGCAAGCCAAAAAATACCCAGCCTAAAACAGCACTGAGCATTTCAAAATTAGTATTCTATTATACATACTGCGCTTCCTTCTCATACAACTGCACACAATTTCTACCGTTCCTTTTTGCTGCATATAAAGCTTGGTCAGCTTGTCTCATTAGCTCTTGAATAGTAAGATCCACATCCTCCGAATTAAAATAAAAAGTTGAACTTCCATAACTGGAGGTTATATGAATTTTATTATTACTGACTATTGAAAAAGACTCCGACACTTTCTTTCGCAAGTTATCAATCTTCTCATATGCTTCAGCGGCTGTCGTATTCGGCATGCAGATGATAAACTCTTCTCCACCGTAGCGTGCAAAAAGATCCTGATCCCTTAAATAATCCTTTGTTAATGCAGAAACATCCATTAAAATTCGATCACCAGCATCATGTCCGTATTGATCATTTACCTTTTTGAAATGATCTATGTCAAACATAACAATAGATAAGCAGCCACCGCTAACAGACAAATCCTGTATAATAGCACCTGTTTTATCTAAGAAATAAGTTCGATTATAAATCTTTGTTAGTCCATCTATACTTGCTAGCACTTTTAACTTTTGCTCCATATTTACTCTTTCCGTCACATTTACTAAGGTGATAATTTTGCCGATTAAATTGTTTTGTTTCGTTATGACCGGAGAAAATTTAACATAAAAATAGTTCTTTACATCATTAATTTTTAACTGATAATCTCCTTCCTGCTTCTCAAAAATGATATCCAAAAGTAGTGGGTGATCGTGCAGAATATCTCTAACAGCTTTTCCAATTGCATGAGAACCAAACGATGGAAGAACCGGAATAATGGCTGAGTTATAATCAACAATCACATCATGTTGATTTAACACAATCACTCCTTCTTCAATGCTTTCAAACACTGTTTCTCTCGCGATTGGTACAACGTTAAACATCTGAAAGGATAATAATGCAAAACCATGGAGAATAAACGTGATACTCATTGAAACTGGTCCAAGATCAATACCACTTGGGCTCATATCCGTAATATAAAAAACACTTCCCATTACAGGAACTAATAATCCTGCAATCATCAAGCTCGTTTGCAAACGAAACTTATGGGTTACTTTCCGAAACTGGATTAGAAGTATACCAACACTAATAACAATACAAATATATAAAAAGATAGAATGAATATAGAACCAGGGGCCACCTTCAAGTTGTAATACCGGAAAAGGAGTATCTGTTCTTACATCCATAGATGTGTAATAAATATGATGAAATTCATTGGTATAATGCATTGTAATCGTTAAAATTGGGATACCAAATAAAAGAATGTAAGCCCATTGCTTAAGCTTTTTTCCTACATAGTCAAAACACATAAGTAAAATAAATACTGGAATAAACGGCAAAGCCAAATACTCCACTTTCAACCAAATTCTCATTTGCTCCAAAGAAGTACTCGCTAGCTCGAAAGCATAGCCAAAAGCAAAAATAGCACACATAAACGTTGCTAAAACATAATATCTTCCACCCGGAGCATCCTTTATTTTCACTAAACCATAACCACATAAAAAAATACTTATTGAGCCACCCAATACACTAATCAGGATGTACATGACCAATTCCTGGTTCATTGACTTCTACCTCGTCTGTTCTTCATTGTATTTTTTCATTATATAAAGAATATTCCTACTAAACTAGCTTTTAAATAAAGTAAATGCTTACAAATGCGAAAATGCATATTCCTCTCTTGTCCAGCATACACAAGTTGTACAAAGAAATTTACATCCACTATAATCGTGGATAGAAATGGGGGATTAGTGTGAAAGCAGATGAGTTAACATATAAGGTTTTTCTCATTTGGTATTTTATTGGAATTGTGCTATTAAGCTTTGACCTTATTCCTTCTTATTTAGAATGGGCAAATGTTGTTTTCCTTGTGTTAGCGGGAGTTATTGGAGGAATTTATTTTATTAAAACATTTGGTACACTAACCGGACTAACGATCAGTCTACTAGTTGTCGGATTATCCATATTTGCGGAGCATCTTGGGGTCGAGTATGGACTTCTATTTGGTGACTATTATTATACTAGTGACTTTGGACCACAATTACTTGGTGTTCCAATTGCCATAGGATTTGCATGGTTAATGGTCATTGCTGGATCACATGCTATTTCTATTGTCTTAACAGGTACAAATCAATTTATCTCTTATACTCTAATTGGTTCATTGCTGGCTGTTTTAATTGATTTAATTATTGACCCTGTTGCATTTGAAGTGAAGCAATATTGGGTATGGAATGCTGAAAGCTTTTATTACAATATCCCCATCTCAAATTTTATCGGATGGTTTGTTGTAGCATTTCTTCTTCACTCTATTATTTTTATCATCACCATAAAATCAAAGCTATCCATATCGGAATGGCACTCAAGAATTGTACTAGTTTTTTTCCTTGTTATAGGCATGTTTGTCTTTCTTGCTTTGATTCATGGTCTATGGCTCGGAGTCATTTTAACAAGTCTTCTTTCTTATCTAACATTTATGTTTTACATGAGAAAAAGAAGCGAATTGAAATGAGGAAAAAAGAATGATTAAGGCAAATAAAAAGGCTTGGTTTCAAGCAATGTTTCACCTTTATAATCAACAGCTTCTTAGAAGATATTTTAAAGGAATATATGTTTCTTCTAGTCTTTCTTTTCCTACACCAGCTATCATTTGTCTAAATCATAGCTCATGGTGGGATGCGCTTGTTTTATTTCATTTAAACCGTACTTACCTTAAAACTGATCTCTATGTGATGATGCACGAAAAAGGGATAAGGCAATATCCCTTTTTTCGTAAGCTTGGTGCTTTCTCAGTTAACCGGGATCACCCAAAAGATATTCTCTACAGTTTGAAATACAGTGAAACACTGCTAGACCAAGGAAAAACTGTCGGCCTTTTCCCACAGGGTGATGAGTTTCATTTAGAAACAAGACCGCTCACCTTCCTACCAGGAGCAATTGCGTTACAAGATAAGCGACCTTCAGTTCCAATCCTGCCAATAAGCTTTTACTACTCATTTGGACATTCAAAAAAGCAGGAGATTTATATTGTAATAGGAGAACCTATCCATTCTTTAGCTCTTACTGGAAAAACACGTAAAGAGAGAAATAAGGAGTTTGAAGATAGATTCACATCACAACTGAATTTACTAAAAAACAAGGTCGTACATGAACAAACGAGCTTCTTTCGTCAGATACTGTAGATAGGATTGTGATTATGCTATGAAGAAAGTCGTCATCATTGGAGCAGGTTTAGGGGGATTAGCTGCTAGCATTTCTTTAGCCGCAAAAGGACATAAAGTACAAATTATAGAAAAAAACAATCATTGTGGCGGAAAATTACTGCCTTATAAACTAGGCTCACATCAGTTTGACTTTGGGCCAAATACAATCACCATGCCCCATATATTTAAACGTGTTTTTGAAATAGCTGGTGAGAAATCGGAAAATTACCTTACCTTTCAAAAACTTCCGATTCATACTCGTAATGTTTTAAGCAACGGACAAATATTAGACTTTACCCATGATCATACACATATGAAGGAGCAGCTAGCTCAGATTGATCTCTTTGGTGCACAACACTATCATTCATTTATTAAAGAAATAACTAGACTTTACTCATTATCAGAGAAGCACTTCTTTTATAGAACATTTCAATCATGGTCAGATTATGTGTCTCCAACACTTGCTTCTGCTCTATTAAGAGTGCGGCCGTTCGAGTCACTTCACCACTTTTTCAGTCGTTATTTTAGGAAAAATGAAGTGATTGAAGCATTTTCTCGATACGCAACTTATATTGGCTCCTCACCATATGAGAGTCCAGCAACGTTTGCCATGATTGCCTATTTGGAGCTTGTGCAAGGTGTTTATTTTATTCAAGGTGGCAATGTTCAATTAGCTGAAAGCTATGAACAACTCGCTAAGAAGCTAGGAGTTGAAATCACCTTAAATACAACTGTAACAAAGTTAAACGTTGAGAATAATAAAGTGACTTCTATTCTATTAGCAGACAGTGAAGCCATTTCCGCTGATGAAGTGATCATGAATGCAGATCTTTTAAAGGCTTATCCTGAATTAGTAGAGAAGCAATATCGTCCAAACTTTTCAGAATTGAAACGGAATCGCTATGAGCCATCTATTTCGGCATTTGTTATTTTAGCAGGCTTATCCATTCGGCATTCACAGCTTCTTCATCACAATGTCTTTTTTTCAAATCAATATAAAGAGGAGTTTCAAGAGCTGTTTAAAGGACAAAAGTATAGTAAAAACCCATCTATTTATATAAGTAACAGCTCGTATACAGACCCTGAACGATCACCAGACGGAGATAATTTATTTATCTTAGTCAACGCCCCTGCATTAGGCAGAAATGGAGAAATAGGAATGAATCCACATGAATATAAAGAACATATCTATTCCCAATTGGAGGAAAAGGGCCTTTCTATTAAAAAACATCTTGTACAAGAGCAGATTATCACACCAAAAGACATTTCAACTAAGTTTGGTGCCTACCGCGGGTCATTATATGGGCTATCAAGTAATAAACGGAAAGATGCTTTTTTAAGACCTAGCAATTTTTCAAAAGATATTCGTAATTTATCCTTTGTTGGCGGTAGTACCCATCCTGGAGGAGGGTCTCCGATGGTTGTAATTAGTGGGTTAAATGTAGCTGAAGTTTTGGCAAAGAGGTTGTAAATTGATATTGAAATTCGGCAAAACGTGTGGGTTGATAGAGGACAAGGCCAAGTAGATAGAATACCCCCAAAATAGACCAAATTTAATAAGGGACAGCCTATTTCTAGCGCTGCCCTCTCTCTATTACCCTTATATCCCCGAAAGAATAGTGGTTTTTTCTTTATTCGTGACAAATTGTTTCTCCGAAAAGACTCGATATCCGTGATCTCTAACTTTATTTAAAATCTCACGATAAAGTAGTGCCGATGCTTTAACTGGAGTACGAGAGGCAATTGGGTAAAGATGCATTGTTTCTAGTGCCTTAGAATAGTATATCTCAGCTTCCTGCGCCATATGCTCCCACAACTGAATAAAATCTGAATTAATAATCCCATGCTGAAGTTCAAGATGGGAATAGTGATATTTCAGCAATAATTCCTTCGGGATATAAACACGGTCACGTTGTAAATCTTCTCCAATGTCACGTAGAATATTGGTAATTTGCATACCTAAGCCAAGTGAAATGGCACCATCTTTCAGTGCTACTTTTTCTTTTGGAGCCAAAATGGGTAACAGCATGAGCCCTACTGTACTAGCAACATGATAGGAATAATCAAGCACCTCATCCATCGTTTCATAGCGTGTTTTGATTAAATCCATTCCCTGTCCCTTCAGCATGTCGAAAAACGGTTTTTCATCTAGTTGATACTGGGAGAAAGCATCTTTTAGAGCCATCCACATAAATTGATGATTCAGCGGCAATACTCCATTTAAAAACAATGTAAACTCTTGTTCAAAATTTTCCAGTTCCTCATGTGGAGAACTTCCTTCATCAACGATATCATCAACAAGCCGACAGAACGCATAAACAGCCCACACCGCTTTCCGCTTTTTTTCAGGAAGCAAAGAAAATGCCTTATAAAACGTTTTTGAGTGTTGCCTAATCATCTCCTCACATTGCCTATACGCAATCTCTAAATTGTCCATTCTTTCTCCCTCCGTTCCGCGTCATGTAATAATTGATCAACCATAAGCTTTGCACCTTGCATCACAATTGGTATGCCTCCACCCGGATGAACGGATGCTCCAACGGCATATACATTTTCATATTTAGAAGGTCTTGCCTGAGGGCGAAACACACCTGATTGAAAAAGAAGTGGTGCAATGCCAAAGCTTCCCCCTTGAAAAATCCCTTCACTTTCTGCATCATTTGGTGTTCGCACCTTTTTCCAAACAATATGCTGTCGTAAATTTGGATACCCTCTTTTTTCTAATGAATCAATAATTCCCTCAATAAACGATTGTTTAGTAGACCATTCAATATGAGAACCCGCTGGTACTGGAACTAAAACATACAACACCCCTTTTCCTTCTGGAGCAAGAGTAGTATCAATTACTGAAGGATGAAAAGTATAGAATGCGGGGTCAGTAGGTACAACTTTTTGTTCGAACACTTCACTCATATGGTTTGAAAAGTCTTTCCCCATAAAAAACTGATGGACGGGTGTATTTTCATAGATTTTATCTAATCCAAAATAAAGCAATAAACAGCTTGATGAAGGAGTATAGCTTCTTTGAGCAGACTTAGAAGGATCGAGTAGTGTTGATATAACAGGATAATCTCCGTTTAAGATAACCGAATCTGCTTTTATCCACTGCCCGTTCACATTCACCCCTGTTGCCCGATTTCTGGTAAATGTAAGAGACGCTACCTCAGAATTTAAGAAAACCTTTATTCCACTCTTCTCAATTTCTCTATTCAATACATCTACTAAACTCGCATAACCGCCTTTTAAATAATAAATTCCATGTTTATGCTCACTATATGAAATAAGCGAATAAAGAGCCGGTGATTCGTATGGATTTCCGCCTATATAAAGTGATTGCAAAGAATACGCCAATCTCAGATTTTCTTCTTTAAAGTATGTTTTAAGAGATTGATAAACAGAGCGATATGCTTTAAGTTTTAATAATGTTTTTATATTTTGTTTTGACCAAAAATCCTTTTTCTGGACAAAGGAACGTTTGATGAAACGGTCCATTCCTAGTTTGAAATGTACATCCATATCTTTCATAAAGTTTAGGTACCCAGCTTGTTCCTCTGAGTATAATCTTCTTAGTTCATTAAGCTGCTTAGTCTGATCTGAATATTTTTCATACGTTGCTCCATCGTGAAAATGAATTTTGTATAAGGGATCAATCCTAACTAATTCATAATCATCACTAGTAATACCCGCTTCGTTTAACAACTCTGTTATCATCTCAGGCAGCAGTACAATCGTTGGTCCCTCATCAATTTTGTAGTCATCTTGCTCAATAAAAGCCAACCTGCCACCTAGACGATCTCGTTTTTCAACGATCATTACGTCAATTCCATTTTGATGCAAAAGCAGAGCGGATAGTAAGCCGCCAATTCCTCCACCAACAATAACGGTTTTCATCTTACATCCCTCACTTCTCCTGTTTGTAGATAGATCGAATTCGGCTGTTTCTTATATTGGTTGTTTATTGCCTTCGTCGTGATACGTGCTGATTCGAGAATCGTCGGAAGCCCACTACCAGGATGGGTACCTCCCCCAACTAACCAGCAATTTTTTAACTCTTCAAATTCATTATGTGGCCGCAAGACCATCATTTGAGAAAGTTGATGTCCTAAGTTAAATGTTGCCCCTTTATAGACAAATAGGTCTTCTTCCCAATTCTTAGGAGTGATGATTTTTTCAACTTCAATATGTTCTTCTATGTTTTTAAACATTGTTTTTTCTTGTAATGTTTTTAATACAAGATCTCTGAATCTATGTTTTTCTTTCTCCCAATCTAGTTGACTAAAATTACTTGGTACCGGAGCCAGGATATATAGTGCTGAATGTCCCTCCGGAGCAAGAGTTGGATCTGTGACACTAGCATTCTGAACATAAATGGATGGATCTTCAGGCATTAAGTGTGTTTTCGTAATTTCTTCAACATTTTTCTTATAATCCTGAGCAAACACAATCGTATGATGTGGGAGATCGTATTGCTTGTTTATGCCAAGATAGATCATGAATGTTGAACATGAAAATTTCTTTTTCTGAAGTTTTTTCTTTGAATACTTTTTCAATACACCTTCATCCACCAAGTTTGTCATTACATGGGCAAAATCACCGTTAATGATCACTTCATCAGCAAAAACTTTTCGTCCATCCTCAAGCTGAACGCCTTTTACTGTTTTTCCGTCCAATACTAACTTCTGCACTCCCTTGTTTAAGTGAATTTGCCCCCCAAGCTCTTCAAATGCCTTTGCCATTGCCTTTGAAAGCTGATTCACTCCTCCCTTTGGGTGGTAAATTCCATACTCATGCTCCATATATGAAAGAATGGAAAAAGCTCCGGGGCATTCCCATGGTGACATGCCTAGATATTTAGATTGAAAAGTAAATGCAAGCTTTACACGTTCATCTTTAAAATATTTTGAAAGGACTTCATATAAACTTTTAGAGACAGTGAGCTGAGGCAACGCCTTAATGACACGCCATCTAAAATAATGTTAAAATCTATCCATTTTACTTTGTAAGATAGGTGTGAGGGCATTCATTTTATTTCTTGTTTCATTCATAAATTTTAGGTAGCCATTTCCTTCACCTTGAGAAAGTTGATTTAGCCTCTTTATCATTTCATCTTGATTTCTTGTCATATTAATTGTGGCATCATCGAAAATTAGTTGATACATTTCCTTTAGTTCAATAAGTTCAACATAGTCATGAAGGTTTTTTCCTACCGTTTGAAAAATTTCTTCCGCGATATGAACCATGCTTAAAAATGTAGGGCCCATATCAAATGTATAGCCTTTTTCTTGGATTGAAGAGTTTCGACCACCTATATACGATTGTTTTTCATACAAATGAACTTCATGCCCCTTGCTTGCCAGAAGCATGGCTGATGCTAATCCACCAGGTCCAGCTCCAATAACAACCATTTTCGTCATGATGACGCCTCCTATTTAAATGTACATTTATTATACAAAAATTATACACACTTAAAATATGAAACTCAAATTAGAATGCTCTGCAATTTTAAAGATTTAGAGAAGCTTGGATTATTCTAAGCCCTCTCCTATATGATGATTCATAAAAATCTTATATTTAAATAAAACAAAAGGAACTGCCCCTTACCGAGCAGTTCCTCTTACGTTCCTATCTTTCATCAATATCAATTGAATAGCTGTCAAACCAAACATGAATTTGTGCTAAATGTGCAAGAAGCTGTGGACCTGACATTAATTGGCCGAACCAAGGGACTTGGAATGCTTTCCCCTCTGTTTCGATAATATCATTGAGCTTTTGTTTATTTAACAACTCATGTAAAATCGAATCTTTTTGACTTACTAAAGATTTCAGCCAGTTTGTTACTAATCTTGTATACTCTGGATTATGTGTTTTTGGATAAGGACTTTTCTTACGATATAGAACCTCATTAGGAAGAAGTCCCTCCAACGCTTTTCGTAAAATCCCTTTTTCACGATCGCCATGCATTTTTACTTCCCAAGGAATATTCCACACATACTCAACAAGACGATGATCAGCAAATGGAACACGAACCTCTAAGCTAGCACCCATACTCATTCGATCTTTACGGTCTAAGAGATTCGCCATAAACCAATGCATATTTAAGTAGAATAGCTGACGTCTTTGGGCTTCAATCTCTGATTCACCTTCAAGCAGTGGTGTCTCGTCAACTGTTTCTTGATAGCGAGCTTGCACATAATCATGTAGTTTTAATTTATCCTGCCATTCAGGCTTTAATAAAGAAACTCGCTCATCTGTTGAACGCATCCATGGAAATGCTGAACTTGCTAAATCCTCAGGGCGATGGAACCAAGGATACCCTCCAAAAATTTCATCCGCACATTCACCTGACAAACCAACCACAAAGTCTTTTTTTATTTCACGGCAGAACCACAATAAAGATGAATCCACATCTGCCATACCAGGCAAGTCACGAACAGAAGTTGCTTCAATAAGATGATCAACTAATTCCTGTTGTGTAATCACACAGCGATGGTGGTGTGTGTTAAATGTTTCACTCATTTTCTCAATCCAAGGCCCATCTGAGTTTGGTTGAAACTCATTAGCTTTAAAGAATTTATCATTATCTTCATAATCAATGGAATAAGTATGAAGTTGCCCTTTTCCTTCCTGTTTATAATGCTCTGCAGCAACAGCTGTAATCGCACTCGAGTCAACTCCGCCTGAAAGGAACGTACATAATGGAACATCTGATACTAATTGACGTTTAACAGCATCTGTAAATAAAAATCTAACCTTATCAGCTGTTTCTTCAACAGAATCCTCATGTGGTTTGCTTTCTACATCCCAATAACGCCACTTCTTTAAGCCATTTTTTGTATAAACTAAGGCATGAGCAGGACGCAGTTCATCAATTCCTTTAAAAACGCCAACACCCGGAGTCCTCGAAGGTCCAACCCCAAATATTTCAGAAAGACCTGTTTTATCAAGTTTAGCCGAAACAGAAGGATGAGCTAGAATTGCTTTAAGCTCTGACGCAAATAGGATAGATCCGTTCTCTTCTTTATAAAATAAAGGTTTAACTCCTAGGCGATCTCTACCAATAAATAATTTTTCTTTCTTTGAATCCCAAACCGCAAAAGCAAATATTCCGTTTAAACGATGTACGCATTCTTCTTCCCATTCAATATAAGATTGAAGCAGAACTTCTGTATCAGAATGCCCTTTAAAGGTATATCCTCTTGAAAGAAGTTCTTTTCTAATGTCCTCAGTATTGTAAAGCTCACCGTTATAGCAAATCGTATAAGAGTTTCCTTCTTTAGTCCGCGTCATTGGTTGAATACCACCGGCAGGGTCAACTACCACTAAACGTTTATGACCAAATTGCACATGATCTTCTCCCCAAATGTTCGTGTCATCTGGTCCTCGTTTTGCTAACGTTTCTGCCATTTTCTTAATCGTTTCTTGCTCAGTGCGTATATTTCCTTTAAAGTTTACCCAGCCTGTTATTCCGCACATGAAAGCTTCATCTCCCTCATCTATATTATGATCTCATACACACCAACGTCTGTGACCTTAATAGGTGTAGACATTGTATGCCCAATTCTTCAAATGTTGAATTGTCCCAAGTAAAATGCAGAAATGCATAAACTTCCTCATTTTTGTCAAAAACGATGATATCAACGTTTTTCAATACAACAAGTGTAAACACGATTTGGAGGTAAAATGCTATGTTTCCAATTAAACGAACAGACTTACTATTAAATCAAAAACGTTCGTATTTAACTGGACTGATCGAAATTACAAATGATCAGTATGTCATTTATGATGATATGAGTGATGAGCTTCATTTATTAGATGAGATTCAAAATTCTCATCTAGAAATTTTAAATCCGTCCGGATGGACAACAGGTAGGTGGATAGGCTTAGGTAAGATCAAGACTGACATGGGAACGCTATCATTAAATCACGGTGATACAGTGCGGATAAGAAAAAAATTACCTTTAGCATTAGATGAAATGTTAAAGGAACTTCAAGATGAAACATTTGTCAGATTGATTAAACAATTAAACTCCCTTGGCTTTTCACCTTACGACTGTATTTATTCGTATAATCAATTATTATTTATGGAAAATCGCGTGAATAAAAAAGGGGTTTCTTTCTTTCAATTTGATAACGAAGATTCCATCTGCGCCATTCAACACCACTTTGAAAGAGGCATCCATTCAGGGGATCGATTTGAAATAACAACAAGTTTGGGTGAAAGACGGCTTGTTTGTAGTAAGTTTTAGGTGAAGTTGGTCACTTTTGTTAGAGGGGCACTTTTTGCAGCAATGAAGACCATTTCTTCTGATTTTTGCCCTTGTGATGGTCTTCATTGCTTGGATGAAGACCACTTCTTGTGAATTTTGCACTTGCAATGGTCTTCATCTCCTGTATGAAGACCATTTCTTCTGATTTTCGCACTTGCATTGGTCTTCATCTCTTGTATGAAGACCATTTCTTCTGATTTTTGACCTTACTTTGGTCTTCATCTCCTGTATGAAGACCATTTCTTCTGATTTTCGCACTTGCATTGGTCTTCATCTCCTGTATGAAGACCATTTCTTCTGATTTTCGCGCTTGCATTGGTCTTCATCTCCTGTATGAAGACCATTTCTTCTCAATTTTGCACTTGCAATAGTCTTCATCTCTTGTATGAAGACCATTTCTTCTGAATTTCACCCTTGCTTTGGTCTTCATCTCTTGTATGAAGCCCATGACCATTTCTTAATACTCCTGCCCTTATATTGGTTTTAATTTCTTAACAAACAAAAAAACTGCAGACAAACTCGATTGTCACTCGAGTCTATCTACAGCCTTCTATCCCTCTACTCTTTAAGAAAAACTCCAAATTCCTAAAGGCAGACGCAGTCCTAATACAATTGTTAAAAGTAGAACAATTACAAATTGAATCCAGAAAACTCTTGTTGGTTTTCCCTTTTTCAATCTAACCAGAACCATCTCCATTGCACCGATTGTCCAGATTCCTAAAACAATTTTCGCTATGTATTCCCCATCTAACTGATACACACCAGTAACAAGAATAACACCTGTAATCACAATTAAAATGTAAAACAAGCGTAAAACCATATGAACAATTTTTGATGGCTTTTCTTTTCCAGACTTAAATAAAGAATGTGCAACAAAGAAAAGAATAATCGCTACAACCCATGTAGTAATGTGTGCATGTGTCATCATTTTTCCTCCTTAGTTAAAGACAACCTTATTTTAGCATGATTTAAGACGAATATTAAAGAAAGAGCTGTAAACATTCATTATCTTGTGTCTTTTTTTTGAAAACGCTGTTGTCCAAAAAAAATCTACAAAAAAAGAAGCCCTTGATTGGTTCCCTTTCCATGTATTATCCTATGATATTATTTCTCAAGACTCCAATACCTTCAACTTCAATTTCAACTACATCTCCTGGCTTCAGAAACTTCGGCGGCTTAAATCCTTTTCCCACACCAGCTGGGGTTCCAGTTGCAATGATATCCCCTGGCTCAAGTGTTGTTCCTTGAGAAAGAGTTGAAATAATATGCTCGATTGAAAAAATCATATCTTTTGTATGTCCGTCTTGTCTCACTTCATTATTTACTTTTGTTTTAATACTTAAATCATAAGGATCTTTTATAGCTGATTTATGAACTAAATAAGGCCCCATTGGACAAGAAGTGTCTAAACTTTTGCCAATTAAAAATTGTTTGTGCTGTGATTGAAGATTTCGAGCTGTAATGTCGTTTATAATTGTATAGCCAAACACATAATTCATTGCTTCTTCTTCTGAGATTTGTTTTCCTTTTTTACCAATGACCACTGCAAGCTCACCTTCATAATCGAGTTCTCTTGTAATATGTAGATGCGGATCAATTTCATCTTCATGACCAATTACAGATGTTGGCGCTTTTGAAAACATCATAAGATGCTTTGGTATGTCCTCTTCACTTCCCATTTCAATCGCGTGTTCTCTATAGTTCTTTCCAACACAAAAAATATTTTTTGTTGGCCTTGGAATAGGTGCTTGTATTTTAACATCCGAAAAAGAATATACATACCCTTCATGTCCATCAGCATTCTTTATTTTATCAACTATTTGGAGTACGTCTTGAACAAACTTTTCGCCCAAAGTTACGCATTCCAATAGTGATCTTGGGAATGAAGTAATTTCAAAAATTTCTTGTTCCGCTTTGTTTAAATCAATAATTTTATCTCCATATAACAATCCAATAAAAGGTTCGCTATGTATTGTAGCTAATACAAATTTCATACAAATCCTCCACTACTATAGAATCAATCATAAAGCCTTTTAGTATTTGCCATTAGTATTTCATTTATGTTTACAGTTGATAGTGAAAATATATTCGATAAGGAGTCCACGATATCCTTTAAAAAGAGAGGAGTTGTGTCTTGATGCTGAAAGTGTCCACTATGCTTCCAAGGTCCATCCGTTTCGATTAATAATTGATCCATTGGAATCATTTTGGCAAGACGCTGGTCCCGTTCCCTATAGCAAACCTCTGGTGTAACAGAAACATAATAACCACAAGAAATTATATCTTGAACAATTTGATTCGAAGCTTTTAACCAATGAAAATGTGCCTTCTTTATTTCATGCTTTTTCAATAGTAAAAGCACCTTCTCTGACTCTTCATGAACAGCATGTAAAGCAACGGGAAGATCTACTGATTTTGCTATTTCTAAAAGCGCTTCTAATTGTTCGAAAAATGGTTCTTCACCATACACTTCATATAAAGATTCTTTTTGATAGGTTGGAACACCAATCTCACCAATACCTGACAAGTGGTTTTTCTCCTTTTTTATTAAGTTCAGAAGTTCAGCTAGATCTTTACTAGTTGATGGAGGGGCTTCTGGATGATGGCCAATCGCAGCACGTATAAATGTAGGGTATTTAAGCTTTAGCTCTAATGTTTTATAGCTTGATTGTAAATTTGTAGCAACCGCTACAACTCCTTTAATTCCATGATTTCTCCACATATCAATATGAAATTCTAGCTTATTTAGATCATATTGATCAAGATGGAGATGGGCATCAATCATAATGTTCCCTTCCTTCTGGCATAATACTACTTTTATTGTACAACCTTCTATTAAAAGAAACAAAATTTAGAGATAAATCTGTTGCTTCTTGTAGAATTTTGTATTCTTTTTTGTTATTTTAGCGAATCTAAGTTTTATAAGATAATCCGTTGTATAATAAGCATGTCCTAAACGACACTTGGTTACATTTTGCTCGACAAATCTTAAATCTAGGATGGAGAAAAATATGTTCACGAATGAAATTGAAATAAAAAGAAAGCACTTGATTAAAACAGCCAAAAAATATGGAATTAATTCTGATCAAACAATTCAATGCAGCCAAGAGCTTGATATGCTTTTATTACAAGAAATCCTCGGGAGTAATAAACACCTAATTAAAGATGATAAACAAGTGAAAGAGTACTTATAAACTTAAAACTCGATTCTCCTCACTTACTCTACTTATCATTTCCCTCAATACTCTTTAAATCCAAGCTTTGTTTTTTCCGCGTTTATCACACTTTTTCGCATTTCTAACATAATGTATAGAAAAAGCCAATTGTCGTTGCTTTGTTTTATAACACTAACAAAGGATGTTTGACTATGCCAGCTATTGTAGGTGCCTTTAAAGTAAATAGTGTAGGAACAAGTAGCATTATTCATGTTGGAGATGTTATTACTATTTCTCCTTACAGCGAGGTTAAAACATTTGCTGGTGCTGGTTCCTTTAACACAGGTGATGGTCTTAACATTTACAATCAAAATTCTGTTACCAACACGTATGATAATGATGTTATTGACCAGCCAATGGCAGGAAACTTATAAATTTTGGAGGTAGGGGATGTTCTTCTCGACTCACTTATTCCTGCCTTTTTCCTTTTATAAACACACAAAAGGGGGATGTGAAAGGTGAATTTCTATATTAACCAAACCATCTGCATAAATTACCTGCGGGTGGGCTCTGTAAACAACTCTTCTGTTCTGCAAATCGGGAGTGCTGGAATGATAAAGCCCCTATCAAACCTTTATAATACTGGTGGATTTTTTCAAGAAGCACCCCAAATTTTAACCGAGGCTCCAACTGGTGTTGCAACAGAGTCTTCTCCGGGACCTCTTGTGCCTCTCGCTACTCCAACAGCAAGCTCATAATTTTTTATAGGCTATCACCCATTTTATTTTATTGCATAGATTGTTAGTAACAACTTTTGAGCGAACAAAAGGTGGGTGAATAGCTTTGTACTATCATGATATGACTAAATACCTCCAGCAGCTTCATAACTATGTTCAGCAGCAGGATAAAAAAATCCAACAACTTACTAACCTAATAAATGATTTACGGACCGATGTGGACTCCTTAAAAAAACAACCTTACACAAATATTGAAAGAATTGAGTATAAATTTGATCAACTAAAGGTTGAACAGTTAGATGGGACCCTTAATATTGGTCTCAATCCGACCGATCCTGAGCAGATAGATAACTTTGAGGTTCAACAACAAGGGATGAACGTAAATGGTGTTCAACAACAACTTCGAGATCAGCTTATGAAGCAATGCAGCCAAGATATTAACCATTTTCTAAATCAAGAATGTATTCATTATATACAGCAAGCAGAAAAACAATATGAATTAACTCTCGATGACCCTCACCGCAGACATATTATTGAAGACATTAGAAAACAAATTGATAGCAGAATTCAGTACTACATTAATGCTCAGCCTCTTACTGAACAAGATTCATTACTAAATAAAAAACAGGAAATTTTTCAATTGGTGAAGAAGGATGTCGAGAATTCTATTATGCATTTCCTGCAACATTTGCCAAAAAATTCTCCATAAAGGAGTGAAGAACGATGAATTTTACTGTAGTTAATAAAGATATCCAGGTGGGAGCTATTAAAGTTATTGGGGTATCTAGCTCATCTGTTTTTTTAATAGGTGATACTCAAACCATTGCTCTTTCTTCTGTCTTTGATACCCCACCTGAGTCTTTAATTATCGGCCCATTAGTGCCGTTGGCGCCTCAATGATCAGTCGTAATAGTAACGTTGTAAGTGCCTATGTTAACTCAGTCGGGATCAGCTCTGTTTTTCAAATCGGTGATTCTGTTGAAATAACACCAAATGTAAAAGCACTTGCTGTTCAGCGGGAGGAAGAACGATTTTTTGGTTCAGAAGGAGACTTATCTGAGTATCCAATCTTTGAAGAAGAAATTCCTCAGCCTATTTTTTATGAAACTATCATAACAAACTTTTTTCATGAAAAGCCCGTAATATTTGTTCAACATGTGGATGTTACAGCCCTGTCCTCTTCAGCAGTATTTCAGATTGGCTCTACAAGGGATATTCGGGCAGTGTCACGAACAAAGCATATTCGCCAATTAAAGAGTTAACAATAAAAATAGCCAACTCCTACTCACTAACTTTGATAAACGATTAACACCTTAGTATTCAGTTGCATAAACTAAAGTAATAGGAAACTTTAAAAAGGATGTTTTATATGCCAGCTATTGTCGGTCCAATTAAGATTAATGAAGTAGGCGGCGGAGTCGTTAACTTTGGGGATACGTTTTATCTTGCCCCAAAAAGCCAGTCAAAGAGTGCCTCAGGCTCTGGCGGAGGAAGCACAGGAGATTTCCACATTATTAATAATGGAATAAGTGGTACCAATTTAATTGATCCAGATGTAACAGATCAAAACATGTTGGCGAATAATTAATAGTAAGGCGGAAAAAAACACTTTTTCCGCCTTTTCATTATTGCGTCCTGTTGTTTTCTTTATGTATTAATCGAAAATTCCACAAAAAAAGACTGCCCATATTCCCGGACAGTCTTCTCTTTCTAACGCCCCTTCTGCTTTCGTTCATTGGATTTTCTCGTAGGAACTAACTTACTAGAAGGTTGCTTTCTTATCCATTTAATAAAACTTTTGATTTTATCATCCTGTTTTAAGTCCTCAATGGTTGAAAGCCTAGCTGCTAATTCTTCATTTGTATATAAAGCATGAATTTGCTTGTGACATGCTATACAAAGCTTGGCAGTAGGCAAGAAGGTTCCACCCATTTCCTTAGGTGTAAGATGATGAATGGTTGTTTCAACTTCTTCTCTTTCACACAATTCACATGTCCCAATTTCTTTTTTCTTTCCCATCGCGACATCCCTTTGTTATCATATTGGCTCTGTGAAATGTGATTTCTTATGTGTTCATTAGTTAAACGAGACATATTCAACACTCCACACCCAAACTATTAAAGCGATTCTAAATAAACAGACGTTCCTTTACCAGATGGTTCAGCAGGCTCTACAATTAGTTTCCGTGGCAGTCTTGCTCTTAGCTCTTGCACGTGGCTAATAACTCCAACTGATAAATTTTGTGATTGCAATTTTTCTAGAGCCGTTATGACTGTATCGAGCAGCTCAATGTCTAACGTTCCGAACCCTTCATCTAAGAAGAAAAATTGAAGCGGGTATTCACCACGAAGTTGAATTTGTGTTGATAGCGATAAGGCAAGTGCAAGTGAGGTTAAGAACGTTTCCCCTCCTGATAATGTGGAAACAGGTCTTCTTACTCCACCGTTTGCATCATCTCTCATAATAAATCCACCTTGTGAATCAACTTCAATCGCATAGCGACCACGCGTTAACATTGAAAGTCTTTCAGATGCATCACGACTTACTTGCTGCAGCTGCTCCTCTGCAACATATTCAACAAAGCTGTTTCCTTTAAAAACAGATTGAAGTTTTTCTAGTTTTCCCAACAAATCATCAAGTTCTTTTTGTTGGTTTTCTATGACTACGAAGCGCTCGTGCTTCTCTAAAAGCACCTGCAGGCCATTTGTAGCCGCCCCCTTGCTGGCAACAGCATCCTCAACCTGCTGCTTCATCTCTACTTTGATTTGTTGAATAGTATTCCATTCTTCTTGAGAAATCTGCTGATTCCCCAGTTTTTCTTCAATTCGATTTAAGTCTGTGTTAAGCTGCTTCATTTTATCCAAGAAAGCTTCAATTTCAGCCTTTAGTTGTTGCCTTTTTTCTGCACCTAGTAGGGATGCTAGTGTTTCTTCAATGGTTTTAAACGAAGTATTTTCTTTTACTTGGGACCATTTTTGTTCTGATTCTTGAACTTGGTGTTTTGCTTGCTCATATGATCTTTCATGTGCTGCAAGCTCACTTTGCAATTGATGAAGCATATTAGATTCTTTTTGCCATCCTTGATACAGCTCATTTTCTTTTTCAGCTAATTGTTTAATCATCGCATTTGTTTCCGTGATTACAGTAGAAATTGATTTTTCCAAACCAACTTCTTTTAGCTTTTCCTGTTTTTCTTTTATAGAAAAATCACGATTCTTTAATAAGGCTTGAAGCTCAATCTGTTGTTCTTTTATATGACGATTGAATTCTTCCTGTTTTTTCACGATTTCTTCTTGTTCTTCTATGAAAGAAAAACTCTTTTGAATTCGTTCATTTAACTGCTCGAGTGCTTCATCTTTTTCAGAGATTTCTCTTTGTAACTGTTCAACATTTTCAATTGGAATTTGAGAGAAGGTCTCAGAGTAATGTTTTAAGCTTTTCTCGTACTTTTGTTTGTATTCATTGAGTTTATTTATCCATTCCTGGACATCATTATTTGCAGAGGAAATACTATCTTTACTTCTTACTCCCTCCTGCTGCAATTCTCGCAACTGTTTTACGTTCATTTCAAGAGATTGACGTAATAATATATAATCTTGATTTAGATTTTTAAACGCTAATTGAAACGTTTGAAAACCTTGTTCTAATGAAATATTCGTATTTGGTGCAATCAGTTGCTCTACTGTAACTTCTTCTATTAGCTTTTTATCTTGTAAAAATAAAAAATCAGAAGTAAGCTGCTCAGATAAACCCTCTGCCTTTATTTTAAGTGAATGTGGCTCCTGATTTAATGACTGAAGCTGTTCAAACTGTTGCTTCATCACATCTAATTGCTTTTCGACTTCTTCATCATGATCTAAATCAGCATGTACAGGGCTCGGGTGGTAACACGATCCACAAACAGGACAAGGTGCTCCCTCTTTTAGCTCCTTGACGAGCGCAAAAGCCAACTTCTGATTTTTTGCCTTTTCCTCTTCTGCTACTTTTTCTTCTAACTTGTGTTTAGCTCCAGAAAGAAAGTGCTTATATTCCGTTTCCCTTTCCGAAATCAGAAAATATAGGGAGGTTAGTTCATTAAATTTATTTTCAAGATGTTTTTTATTAACGGACAATTGATCTGTAAGAGAATCGTATTTTTTCTTTTCACTAATTAATGCGTTGTTTTTTTTCTTTAGCAATTCATTCGTTTCTTCGAACTGCTGTTTACTTTGTTGAACATGTTGTTTTGCTTCTAAAGCGGCACGAACCTGATCTCTTTCTTTAGCAGAAACGGTTTTTGTTTTCTGCTCTTCTTGTAAAGTTTGTTGCTTTACTGCTGCTTTTTCAACTAATTGCTGTGCTTTTGTTAATAGTGATTGATGGTGCTCCTGCTGCTTTTGTAACTCTTCTTTTTTCTGTTTAAGTTCGTGAAGTATTGTTTGATCTCGTTTAAGCTCTTCTTCAACCTTTTGCAATTGTAATAGCTTTTCACGCTTTGCTACTAAAGCTGGTTCTTGTTCAGATTTTTCCTTTCGAATTGCCTCGTAAGCTCGGCTGCTCGTTTCATATTGCTGCTTCATTTTCTCTACATTTTTCTTCGCAGCCTCAAGATTACCTTCTGCCTGAACTTTTTCTTGTTTACGAGCTTGTAAAGCCTCTGCATACGGTCTTAAGGCTTCTGCTTCCTCAGCCGTTTTCACCTGTTGTTGTAAAGATTGAATCTGTTCTTCATCTTTTTTGACTGATGCTTTTTCCTTTTCTAGTTCTAGCCTTTGCTGTTGTAATTGCCAAGTTGCTTGTTTTCGTTCATAGTCCTTTGTTACACTTTCAAGCTCTTTTTGACGCTTTTCAAGTAAAACTTCTGCTTCTTTTACTTGCTTCTTCGCTTCTTTAACAGCTTCTGCCGATGCATCACCTAAACCAGTTTTCTCTGCTTCTAATTCATTACGAGTAATTCTTGCAGTTACTAAACGTCGCTTGAGCTTCTTCAAGAGCTGATCACCGTATTGCTCTAAGTGAAATAAACGTTGTAGCATTTGTCTTCTTTCTGCACCTTTTAAAGAAAGAAATTCAGCAAATTTCCCTTGTGGAAGAACTACAGCACGGGTAAAGTCATCGATTGTAAGACCTAATAATCCATAGATTTTGTCATTTACATCAACTGCTTTATCCGCTAAGACAACATGCTCTTCTCCTTCCTCAATTAAACGACAGATCGCTGTTTTCACCCTAATATCGTCTGTTCGTTTAAACACCCGTTCCACAACATACCTTTTCTTTGAAGAGGCATTTTCAAGTTCAAAAGTAAACGAAACAGAGAGTTGATCTTCAGCATGATTTAATATTCCATGTGTGTTATTCATGGCACGCTCTACTTTTCCATATAAAGCAAGAGTCATAGCATCCAGAATTGACGACTTCCCGCTTCCAGTTGGCCCAAAGATCCCAAAAATCCCGCCATCACAAAGGGCGTCAAAGTTAATCGTCTGTTTTTCTCTGAAGCTATGCAATCCAGACACAGTTAAAGTAATAGGCTTCATGCATCATCACCTTCCCCTTGTTCTTCATCCTGTTGAACAAGCTCTAAAAATAATCGAACAAGCTCATCCTCAGGCTTAGCTCCCCCTGTTTGTTTTTCGTAAAACTGTGAAAATAGTTGGTCAATCGGAAGGTTTGATTGTCTTGTTGCCGCAACCTCCAGCTCAGCTTGGAAAACAGGACGGATATGGATGAAGCCTGGATGCCATTTACGGAGGCGATGAATTTCCTCTATTGAGAGAGTACTAGTTAAATGAATCTCTAAATCTATCCATGCATTATGATCTTTTCCTTCATCAAGCCAGCTATGAACCTGATTAATTCCCTCTGTTGCTTTCCATTTCACCAAAGGTTTACCAGAAGATAATGGAATCTCCTTCATCACAACAGGTTGATTTGGTTCAGCATCTAAAATCGTGACAGATTTTGCATAACCGATTTCTGAAAAGCTATACGCAAGCGGTGAGCCTGAATATCTGGTTAATGTGCTCGCACGCTTAATATTTTGTGGTCGGTGCAAATGTCCCAATGCAACATACTGAGCAGCTTCCGGCATACTTGTTGCTGCAACTGTATAAGCTCCACCAACTTCAATTGGACGCTCAGAATCTGTGGAGCTTCCTCCAGCAACATGAATATGACTCATCGCGATATTTACTGTATTCTTTTGAAATTGATTGCTCATAATCGAAAATAGATCACGTATACGTTCATCATATTTATTTCGAAGCAGCACTTCATCATGCTCCTGTGATAATACTTGTTCAAGTCTTGCTTCTGAAGGATATGCTAGTGCAGCCACCATCATTTGCTCACCAGCACTAGGGATATCTAATTTAATCAATTCAGTTGTTGGATAACCAATTAAATGAATCGAATGATTTCCAGCTAAAGGTGATGCTGCAGATAAGCGATCAGGATTGTCATGATTTCCTGCAATCACAACGATTGGACGTTTACCATGATCTGATAATCTAGAAAGGCCTTCGTAAAACAGTTGCTCCGCTGCAGCCGGTGGGTTGACCGTATCAAATGCATCACCAGCCATTAATATGGCGTCTACTTTTTCTTCTTCTACAATTCGTACAAGCTCATCAATAAAATCTGCCTGTTCAGCTAATCGACTACGACCTTCTAGTGCTCGTCCAAGGTGCCAATCTGCCGTATGCAAAATACGCATCTTTTCATCATCCTTTCTTAGCTCACTTACACATAGTCAATAGAATGCAATCGATGAAGAATCACCGATTGCATCTTTTTACATTTTTATGAGATGTCCTCCATCAAAGAAAAATAAATATTTTTCCTGTAAAGGACGGTGAATTATGTTTTCAATTGCTTTTGTATATAAATCAATTTGAACACGATATCGATCACTTAATATGTTTTCAAGCTCATCTTTTTCAGCTGTTATTCGACCTTGTATTGTATCAGTTTTGTAATCTAACAAAACAGTACCTTGTTCATCTTCAAATAAACAATCGATTACCCCTTGAACTAAAATTGGTTCATCCTTCAAATTCTCATCAAGATGATCTGCCTCTAACGCATAACTAAATGGAATCTCACGATAAACATTGTTTGCATTTTGCAATCTTAGACCGATATCTGATGAGAAAAAAGCAACAATTTGCTCGATGTTTATCACTTTAGCCAAATCTTCTGTAAGAATTTCCTTAGTAACAAGCTCTTCAACTTTCTTTGTAACTTCAGCTTTAGTTACTTTTTCAGTTAAAGGAATGTGCTGCATCACAGCATGCATGGCAGTTCCTCGCTCAGCAGGTGATATCGACTTGCTTTGCATAAAGCTTGGTCGATTATATAGCAAAGATTGAGAGGTTTGCTTCATAATGAATTGCTGATCACTATACTCATCTGTAACCTCCCGTTGTCTTTTTAACTCTGTAACAGATTGCTTTGAACGGCTTTTTGTTGCTTGTTGGAATGGATACGACCAAGAAAGCTGATCGATCACCACTTGTTTCTGCTCACTTTCTAGCATCACTGCTTCACCTTTTTGAATAGAAGTGAGCAATTCATCATTTCGTTCTTGATCCGCCTTGAATGATTCAACAAGCTCTTCACCTTTTACTTGTTGAATTGTCCATCGCGATGGGTGACTTGATATTTCTTCTGATAAACAAATTTGTCCATCACCTAACACAATACAATCCCTGTGGCGGATTAAGGCAGGACCAACCCAATCAAGGTAGCTTTTCGCTTTAGCGCGTTCAAAATCAGGTAATAGCCACTCTTGATGTGCCATGTGATTTCTCCAGTTTGTAATCGTTTTGTCCGGGTCCTTTAATGTTCCTAATAAATATAGCTTCTCTTTTGCACGAGTTAACGCAACATAAAGCACTCGCATTTCTTCAGCAAGAAGCTCCATTCTCATTTTTTTCTTTAGGGCAATATAAGGCAGTGTTGGGTAGCTTACTCGCAACTTAGGGTTAATCAGCTTTGTCCCAAATCCAAGCTCTTTATCAAGCAAATACTTTTTATTTAAATCCATCATATTAAATTGCTTGGAAAGCCCTGCAACAAACACGATCGGAAACTCTAACCCTTTACTGCTGTGAATTGTCATTAGCCTTACGACATCCTCTTGCTCTCCAAGCGCACGCGCTGCTCCTAGATCATCGCCGCGATCCTGCATACGTTCAATAAAACGTAAAAAGCGGAATAACCCTCTAAATGACGTTGCTTCATATTGACGGGCACGATCATATAGAGCACGGAGATTTGCTTGACGCTGTTTTCCACCAGGCATTCCTCCAACAAAATCAAAAAACTTTGTATCACGGTAAAGCTGCCATATTAAATCAGAAACCGACCCTTGTCTTGCTATATCTCGCCAGCCCTGCAAGAGATCAATGAAAGGGTGTAGTTTTTTATAAAGCTCTTCATACCTTGTATCGTTAGAAGCCAAAAAGGCTTTTACTGCATCATAAAACATTCCTTTATGATCAAACGTACGAATAATGGCCAATTCATTTTCGGATAACCCAACGACTGGTGAACGAAGTACTGCAGCTAACGGTATATCTTGATAGGGATTGTCAATGATCTTTAGAACGGATAGCATGATTGCTACTTCAGTTGCTTCAAAATAACCATCTGATAAGTTGGCATACACCGGAATTCCAGCTTGCTTAAATTCTTCCATAATTTGTGGCGCCCATGGCATAGAACGTAGAAGAATGACAACATCTCGATAACTAACAGGACGTGTCCCACCAATACCGCGATCATACACAGGAAATTGCTCGTCTATTAATGTCTTAATCTTACGCGCCATTAATCTTGCTTCAAGCTGAACTGTCTCCAACTCTTGTTCATCAAACACACCCTCGGTTTCTGTTTCACCCTCTTTATCTTGTTCCTCTACGCCACCTCGTTCGATTAGTAAAAGCTCTGTATTCATTTGATCATTTTCCGGATACGCGGCGCCAAGCTTTAATTCTGCGTCATCATCGTACACAATTTCCCCAACTGTTTCGCCCATAATTTGTTTAAATAAATAGTTCGTTCCATCTAACACTTCTGAGCGGCTTCGGAAGTTTTTTGATAAATCAATGCGCATTCCTGTAGACTCAGCTGCTTGTGTAAATCGCTTATACTTGCTTAAAAATAGAAACGGCTCTGCAAGACGGAAGCGATAGTAGGGTAAGAATCCAGCGCCTTGCTACATTTCTGCAGTAGGTTTCTAGAAACTCCCCCCCGAACCGTACGTACTCCTCTCAGAGTATACGGCTCTCCACTTACAAATATCTATCTTTATTTATGAATTTCAATATGACATTTTTTACATACAACCAATGTTTTTCGTTGTTTTGCAATCATCGCCCATTCCCAGTATTTCTTTCCTTTAAGATTCTTCACTTTGTTGACATGATGAATCTCAAATTTTGTGTCGGGATGATTTTCTCCACATAGTTCACATTGTTTTGCACCAACCGTTTTTCTAAGTCGTTTCTTCCTTGATATACATAAAGGTTAGGTTTTTCATCAATATCAAATTTGTAGCACTCTACTTTTTATCGAATCCGTCCTTATAGAAATACGCTATTTTTTCACCATGCTTTGTTTCGTACTTTACTCCCCAGTCCTTACCTTGGCTGTATTTCACTTTCATCTTAGCAACTGTGGACTTGTATTTATTCGCAAGTGTTTTTAAACAACTGTATTCCATGACGTATCGTAATTGCCACATTTTTTGATTGACGTTTTCCGCTAGGCAATAAAAATTATATAATCCACGGAGTTCGGCGTTATACGTTTCGATGATTTCTAAATCTGATAGACCAATTAATGCTGGTCTGTGAAGCATATCCCATTGCTTCGAATCTATATCTTTGACCATTTTTCGACTAATAATTACTTTTTCAATCGTTCCATTTGGAATTCGCAATTGTACATAGCCTCGATACTTTCGCTTGACCACACCATTTTTATCTTTTGCTGCGCTTAGGTCATGGCTAATTAAAATGTCATAGCCCAAAAATCTTGCTGGATTTGTACTATGTGTAATAAGCGTTTTTTCATCAGACATTTCTAGCTGAAGGTGTTCTTTTAGAAATTTCCCTGCACATTTTTTTAGTTGCTCACAATCTTCTTTACTGCCATTGACACCGATAATAAAATCATCAGCGTACCTCACGTATTTCATGCTCTTATAGCCTTCATTACTAGGCTCGTAATAGGGTAAGGTTAAAAGAAGCTTTTTGTTCTCTTTGTACTCTTTAATTAGAGTCTCGCGAAGTATTTCTTCGGTGGTCTCCTTAATTTTCTTCTTTAATCGTTGATTACGCATATCATATTTTCGGTATTCTGGATTTCGTTTACGTTTCTTAGCAGTTCCGATATCAAAAGATGGTTTCAATTCTTTTTCAATATACGAATCAAATTCGTTCAAATAGATATTCGCTAGTAAGGGGCTAATGATCCCGCCTTGTGGTGTTCCACTATAGGTGCTTTGGAATCTCCAATTTTCTACGAAACCTGCTTTTAGAAATTTCCACATAAGCCGAATGAATTTTTCATCGTTAATTCGCTTTCTCAAAATGTTGATAAGCGCTTGATGATTAATGTTGTCAAAGAATCCTTTAATATCGCCTTCTATGAACCAGTTCACGCCCGAAAACGTATTTTTAACTTCGATTAAAGCGGTGTGACAACTTCTTTTTTCCCGAAACCCATGTGAGTGTTGTGAGAATGTTGGCTCGTAGATAGCTTCTAAAATCATGCGACAAACTTCTTGAACTATTCGATCTGTAAATGTTGGGATTCCTAATGGTCTTGTCTTACCGTTTTTCTTTGGGATATTTATTCTACGGACTGGCTTCGGTTGATAACTCTCATCTTTTAGTAAAGCAATAATTTCTTGTACCTTTTCCTCACCGAATCCATCAGCTGTTTCATCATCGATTCCTTTTGTTGCACTGCCTTTATTTTTGTATATCTTAGAATAAGCTTTTAGATAGAAATCTTCATTGTAAAGATTTCGGTATAAGCGGTCATATTGATAATTTTCTTTCGTTGCCTGCTTCGATAGATTGTATAATACAATATCTGAACTTTGCATAGAGCATTTCGCTCCCTTCTTCATTGTTTATACGTTGTAAGCTGCTCCCCTTCGCCATGTAATAGGCTTTCCCTATTTCGGACTACTACGGAAGCTCCGTTACCTTATTGGATTTTCAGTACCTTTGTACATAGCCAATTGGCGTTCCAACTTAGGTAATCCCCATTTAGTATATTGTATACAGGCTGTGATTCGTTGTCGGAAGGAACACTCATCCTTTTACTCAATCTTGAGACGCGTCCATTCTTTATTAATTCAGAAACTAGGTTTGTGCATCAATTTAGTACACTCTCCCATACTTCATCCCTCCATTTATAGGATAAAGTAAGAATGGATTCTAGGTTTCAAACGGTTTCCTAGACGGTTAGCATAGCCCCGCTCGGATTGTTCTTCAAGCAGTTTAGCCTTCTTCCTTATACGAATCTTTTATATCTCGCCATTCAGTCGTAACCTTTCCGTTTAGGTTAACTTATGACTTTAACCGACATGCTACACTCCCTTTTTGGTTTCCCGCCAAGATAAGTCGGCTGATATATAAACCGTTTCTGTAGTTTATTCACCGCCAAATGGTGAAATACACAATACCCTTATGGGCGCACGATGGATTGCTTTACATCTCCAACCATAAAGAGATTTCCTGTTGCTTCTTCGTCTTTTGTGACTAGCTTTAAAATCGATTCTTGAACAAGATTCGTATCTTGATACTCATCAACAAGAACCTCTACAAACTGTTGTTTATAATAAAGAGACGCTTCACTTGGTTTATCTCCATCCGTTTGCAGAATTTGTAAGCAATAATGCTCTAGATCAGCAAAATCGACAATTCCTTTTTCTTTTTTCATGCCTTCATAGCGATGGGCAAACTGCTGTACAAGTTCAACAAGCTTTTTGACAACAGGCTTTAAATGAACAAAATCCTGCATATAATGCTGAAGTGAACGAGAAAACAATTCATCACGTAATTGCTCTATTTGTTTTTTAACCGCGTTACGTAAAGCTGTTACTTGGTCTGTTAAACTCTTATCATATTGATCACCTTTGACGATCTTCGCACGTGACATTTTAAACTTTTTTAGTTGCTCGCCAAGTCCGTCCCAAGATTCCTTATGTGCGAGAATATCTGTAAGCTGCTTTAAGTCATCCTCTAGGTTTTCTGCACGTGGAGCAGGTCCAGCTGGTCTTTTCGTAAGCTCCATTGCTTGAAGAAGCTGCTCCCGAGCACCTGATAACTGCATTTCAATATCCTGCATTAAATAGTTCATAAACGGTAAAGAATTCATATCAAAGTCATCGTCAAGATCATACATTGCCGCAAGCTGCTCTAGCCAAATACTTGGTGTTGGATGTGACCTTGAAAAAAAGTAAAGCTCTCGAATTAAAGATTGTAGCTCAAGATCACTTCGATCAGATGTATAACGATCAACTAAATCAAAAAATTCTTCGTTATCTTCACGACTGTATTCTTCTTCAAATAGTTCATCAAGAACTTCATCAATTAAGAGCTGACCTTCTGTTGAATCAGCAATACGGAAGCTAGGATCAATATTAATTAAATAATAATATTTTCGTACAACCTGTAAACAGAACGAGTGTAGAGTTGAAATGGACGCTTTATTGAGTAAAGTAAGCTGTCTGCGTAAGTGTAGTGAAGATGGATTTTCTTTTAGTGCTTTTTCAAGTGCCTCACCAATACGATGCCTCATCTCAGCTGCAGAAGCATTTGTAAACGTAACAACCAATAATGAATCTACGTCTACAGGATTTTCTTTCGAAAGAATTTTACGAATAATTCGTTCAACTAAAACGGCTGTTTTTCCCGATCCAGCAGCAGCGGCAACTAATATGTCCTGGCCACTCGCAACAATCGCCTTCCATTGATCATCCGTCCATTGGCTGTTCTCAGGCTTTGCTATGATTTCACTCATCAACTCCAGCCTCCTCTCTCATTCGTTTTAACACCTCATCATTTTTTTCACTTTTTAAGATGCGGTAGTTATTTTCTTCTAACGATTCATCAAATTGACACACAGACTTATACTCACAATACGTACATGGCATTTTATCCTTAAGCTTATAGGGGCTTATATCGATTATTCCATCTGTGATATTCGTTCCAATTTTCTTGAACGTGGATCGCACATGATGGCGTAATAACTCAAATTCAGATTCACTCGCTATAGATGATGTGGAGCGGAATCCTCCATCCTTTTTCAAACCGGCTGCAATAATGTTTGAACTGCTTCCTTCGGTAAGAGAATGATCCATCAATTTCACTGCTTCCTCATCACCGAGTAAAAGTCCTTTCATTTTAAACTTCTTAAAAATTTCATCATCTAGCTTTTCTTCCGGTAAAAGAGATGAAGCCTGAATCATCGGATCATGAACATGGAAATATAATACCCCAGCCGGAGTAGCTTCAATTCCTAGCCACAGCTTTGAGTTCGAGATAATAACATCTAAATAGGTTAGCATTTGTAGCGCTAAACCATAATAAACCTCAGAAAGTTGAACATTTTTATCACTCGATTTATAATCAACGATTCGTAACAATACACCATTTGAACCTGTTGCTTTATCAACCCTATCAATTCTACCTGCAACCTCCATCGTACAGCCATTTGGCAATGTAAAACGAATTGGTGGTAGTTCCCCACCTTTACCAAACCCAAGCTCTAGGCCGACTGGTGCAAAGCCACTCGCCTTTGCGTGTTCACTAAGAATGGATGAAGCCCGTGCAAGAATTTTTTGTAGCTTTCGCTTAATATAATGATAACGATTTGAACTTAATAGGATTTCTTTTTGTAATCTTGGTGCAAGCTGCTCAACTGCATCATTAGAAAGTCGCTCACATTGATCCTTCGTTAACTCTTTCCAATCTAACTTTAATTGATGTAAGCGATCGGAAATCAGTTTCAAGGCAGAGTGGAACATTTGCCCTATATCAGGTGCCTCAAGCTTGAAAAACTGTCTTTCTCTTAACTTTAAACCATGTGAAGCAAAATGAGAGAATGGACAGCTATTGAATTTCTCCATCCGCGACACACTTCCTTGAATATGTTCACCATATAGTTCACGACTAACACTGGTTTCTAGCTGCTCTGGTTTGTTTTCATAAGTTAAACTGCTTAACACCTTTTGAGTCAATTGTTGATTGTCGGATGATACAAAATAGTTATAAGCATCCCACCATAATAAGTGAATCGGATATCCTCTTTTCCACGATTGCAGCTGTGATGTAACGTAAGAAAGTGTTACATGCTGATTTACGATGAACGATAGCTGCTCTGTTGTTGAAAGCTGCTCAGGTTCATTCAATAATCGCTGCTGCTTTATTGTTGGGAACATTTCTTCCATTCGTTTAATGATGACAGACGGCAACAATGCCTTTCCTTCTTCATCCGCCATCGCATAGGAAAGGTATAATTTTTCAGATGAACTAGACAATGCCATATAAATGATAAAGTTTTCATCAAGAAGCTGTTGTCTAGCAGTTGGAGCAAGATCAACACCCTGATAATGAAGAGCCTCTCGATCGTCTTCTGTTAATATGCCTTCTTCCTTTGGTCTGGCAGGAATAACCCCATCATTTACTCCAACAATAAATGAGCACTTCACGTTGAAAAACCTGGATTTTTCAAGATCTGCAATCAGTACCTGGTCAATAGCTGGTGGCACTAACGAGAATTTCATTGACTCAAGACCCGTTTCAAGCATCTCTGAGAAAAGCTTTAAAGACACAGGCTCTTCAGCCATCATTTCAACGAACTCGTCTAATAAATTTATAACTGCCTGCCAAACTTGATCATGCTCCCTCGCTTCTAATAACAGACCTTTTTCTTCTGCTGTAATCCGAAGTGCTTCAAGCTTTTTGGGAATATGCAATTCTTCTAAATAAAGAAACAAAGCTTCTGCCATCTCTTGACCATTTTGACTTCGCTTTAACCTTTTATGCAAAGTTTGAATTGGTTGAACAATAAGCTCTCGTAACTGATTTAGCTTGTCCTCCATTTCCTTTTCATCATCTGTGACAACAAATTCATCATCAAGAGAATAGAAACGGCGGTATCGAAAACGGTCTCCGTTTGTCCACTTTGATCCCTGAATGCCATAAGACAGAACATAATTTTCTAACAAGTCCATATCTTCGCGCATAATATATTTGTCTTGTTCAATTGGAAACAGGAGCTCTGTTTTCACTGCACGAAATACCGCTTCATATCGCCAATATCCATTAATAATTTCAATTGTGGAGCGGATTAACTCTACTAATGGATGATTGAGCATAGAACGCTTTTGATCAATAAAAAACGGGACTTCATAATCACGGAATACCTGTTCAATTACATCGCGATAATCATTGGAATTTCGTATGAGCAGAGCAAGGTCACGATAACGATATTGACCATTCCTAATAAGTGATTGAATTTCCCTAGCGATTCCTTCAACCTCAGAGCGGCGATTTGCAGCCTGATAAATCGTCACATCTGGCTCTTGATCGAAAACGGTTGTTGGTCTTATATCATAAAATGCTTCTAAATGTTGTAACGACCTACTACCAGCATAGCGATGCTGTTCTTTAAGAAGTATCGGTTCTTCCACTTGTTTACCTGCTTCAGTAGCCAGCTTAAGAATGTTATTATACGTTTTCCCTGTCATTTGAAATAAGTGTAATTCATGTGGGAGAAAATCTTCATATGCCTTATCTGCAGTAAGAGCAATTTTCACATTTTGTGCATGCTTCATTAAGGCAGCAACTACTTCATATTCTTGTGGCGTAAAGCTATGAAAGCCATCAATATAAATATCAGCAGATTGTAAATAACTTGAGCTTTCAACTTTTTCAGCCAATAGCTTTAAATAATCCTCAGAATCCACGTATTTATGACTTAACTGAATTTCCATTTGTTTATAGAGAATAGCCATATCATGAAGCTTATCAGTTAAAGATTTTCGATCATACTCAGTTTGAGCGCTTGCTACAAAATCCTCTAACTCTTGAGGTGATAAGCAATACCGTTTAAATTCTGTTAACATCACTTCTAACTGTTCAATAAAGCCATTTTTATCACTAGCTTTGGCAAATACCTTAAAATCTTGTTTATACTCTTCTACGAGTTTTCGGAGGAGCATTTGAATTCCGGTACTGGATAAATGATGACGAGTCATCCCCCCTGTTTCTTGTAATACTCTCCAAGCTAAACGACTAAAGCTAAATGTTTGTGCACGAATCATCCCACCTAAGTTTGGTGTACGTATTAACTCATATTCTGCCCCAAACGTCATTTGGTCTGGTACGAGATAAATAATCGGTCGGCCAATTGGCTTTTGAAACAGCCTGTCTCTTATTTCATTTAAAATCGTCTCTGTTTTCCCGGTTCCAGAGCGACCTAAAATAAATTGAATACTCATGTTTATTCCCCACTAACGCTTTAGAGTGTTATTACTAAGTTGTTATATGAAAAAACAACTACCACAACTAAAGTAGCGTGGTAGTTTGTTAGTATTAATTTTCGTTCTAGCTATCTCTTACTATTTTACTTTACTTTACAGGCAAATTCCATTTTTCCTCTCTACCAACTTTTGTATGAGGAATACACCTCTATTACTCTCAAAACATACGTTATCATTAGGGAGGTATGTGATGATGAAGGATCGTATCGTGGAACTGTTTTTCTTGCTTGCGGCTGTTTGTGTGGCTAGTAATATTTATTTACTTATTCCGATTTATAGTGAACTTGCAGAAGGGCTGTCGATTACATATGATGAAGCTGTTTTTTCAAGTACAATCTTCACATTTTGTTACGCAACGGGACTACTATGCTTTGGTCCTATCTCAGCTGCATTTTCAAAAAGAAATGTATTATTTTTCGGTATGATTGCCTCATGTTGCTTAACCCTGATTATCACCTTTTCCACTTCACTCACAAGCTTTTACCTTTCTAGAGGACTTCAAGGATTTGTGTTAGGAAGCTTTGCCCCTGTTGCTTATGCATATTGCTTTGATGCGTTTCAAGTAAAAAGAAGAACATTCATTATCGCAATCATTAATACAGGATTTTTAATGGCTGGTATTATCGGACAACTAATTAGTTCACTAACTGTAAATATGTTAGATTGGCGCGCTGTTTTTTATTTCTTCGGGTTGAGTTATTTATGTTTATCTCTATGTGCCTTCTTTGTTCTTCGTAATGTCTCAATTCAAAAGAAAAGGAATTCTGCTGACACCTTCACTACAGGTAAACTTTTTCAAGCTCCAATCATTTTAGGACTTAGCATAACCTTCATTACTTTGATGTCATTTGTTTCTATTTATGAAGAATTTGCTCAGTACTATGTTGAGCTTGAAAAAGAACTGTTTTACAGTAGATGTATTGCATTGCTTGGTACGCCGCTTTCTTTATTTAGCAGCTTTTGGATTAAAAAATACTCTCTCATCAACATTTTGCTTACTTGCATAGCAATCATCATCTCTTCCTTTGCACTCATGATATTAACTAAACAACTAATCGTAATCACCATCTTATCACTATTCTTTGTCTCTGCTGTCGCTATTTTTATTCCTTCACTCATTACATTTATCGGCGAATCGGCCGGAGATAAACGCGCAACAGCCATTTCTTTGTATTCATTTACATTATTAACAGGTGCTAGCATAGGGCCACTTGTTGCAAACCTATTACCTTTTCAATATGTATTACTTTTATTTATTGTTTTGTTTGGAATGGCATTTATTTTTTTACTAAGTTATAACAAATTGACCCTAAACAAAAAGTAGAGACTGAAAAATCTCAGTCTCTGACCATTTCTTAGTCTCTTTCTATAAACAACGCTACCCCTATGCCACCGCCTACACATAATGAAGCAAGACCTTTTTGTGCCTCTCTTCGTTGCATTTCATGTAAAAGGCTAACAACAACACGAGAACCTGTACAGCCTATTGGATGACCCAAACTAATTCCACTTCCATTAACATTGACTTTTTCTCTATCCAGTTCCAGCTGTTTCTCTACAGCAAGATATTGAGCAGCAAAAGCTTCATTTATTTCAACAACATCTAGATCCTGAACAGACCAATTTAATGATGCTAACCCCTTTTGAATGGCTGGAACAGGACCGATTCCCATCACTTTTGGATCTACCCCTGCTACAGTATAGTGTGATATTTTCGCTAAAATAGCTAAGCCTCTTTTTTCCGCTTCTTCCCTTGACATTAAAACAAGTGCAGCTGCACCGTCATTCAACGAAGAGGCATTCCCGGCTGTTACCGTTCCGTTCTCCCTAAAAATCGGTGCTAAAGCCGCAAGCTTTTCACTTGTAACCTGTCGTGGCCCCTCATCTTGAGAAACAATATTTTCTCCTTTACGTGTTTTCACACTTATTGGCAAGATTTCTTCTGCAAACTTCCCACTTTCAATTGCTGCTAAAGCACGATTATGACTTGATAATGCAAGTTCATCCTGCTCTTTTCTTGTAATACCATATTCCTCTGCCACATTTTCAGCTGTTTCTCCCATCATAATGTGATGAATGGGATCCTCTAAAATTTCCCATACACTGTCTGTTACCTGACCATGCTGAAGACGTGACCCCCATCGATGCTGCTTAAGTAAGTATGGACTTGAGCTCATTACCTCCACTCCGCCTGCTATCACAATATTCGAATGTCCAGTTTGAATTTGCATAGCCGCAGATAATATAGCCTGCAACCCTGATGCACACTGTCGCTGGATCGTATAACCTGTTGTTGCATAAGGAAATTCAGCTAATAGAGCCGCTGTCCTAGCTGTATTAGGTTCATCTGTCCTTTGGATACAATGACCTAAAATCACTTCTTCCACATCCTGCTTTTGAAGCTTACTTCTTTTTACAACCTCGTCTAAAACAGGTACACCTAATTGTGTAGGCAGCAGATCTTTGAAAGCGCCTCCAAAAGAACCGATAGGTGTTCGCACAGCTGAAGTAATCACTACCTCCCGCATTTCTCCATCCCCCTAATTTTATATTTCTGAGGCATCGCTCATTACTTTCATTATAATATAGTTTAATAGAAATATTAGGGAATTTTTTCTTCTTTGTGTATGTTTGATTTTTTATATTTTGATTGATTGGGGGTTCTGAAGAAGGTTTGTGGGGGTTCTATTGGGGTGGGTTTCATCATCCAGGCTTTTGAAGACCATCTGGGCGGGATTCTATTTGGATTTTGGTCTTCATTCCGCTTATGATGACCATCTGCGACTGGTTCTATCTGGGGTTTGGTCTTCATTCGGCTTATGATGACCATCTGCGACTGGTTCTATCTGGAGTTTGGTCTTCATTCCGCCTATGAAGACCACATGCGACTGATTCTATCTGGGGTTTGGTCTTCATTCGGCTTATGAAGACCATCTGCGACTGATTCTATCTGGGGTTTGGTCTTCATTCGGCTTATGATGACCATCTGCGACTGGTTCTATCTGGGGTTTGGTCTTCATCCGGCTTATGATGACCATCTGCGACTGATTCTATCTGGGGTTTGGTCTTCATTCCGCTTATGAAGACCATCTGCGACTGATTCTATCTGGGGTTTGGTCTTCATTCGGCTTATGATGACCATCTGCGACTGGTTCTATCTGGGGTTTGTCGTTCATCCCCCCTATGAACGACACCACTCGCTCTTCCACTCCGCCCACTTTTGTCATTCATCCACCCAATGAACAACAGCACACCCCCTCCCTTTATCATCAAAAAAATGCTAACTCCACAAGTTATAAACAAGTTGAGTTAGCATTATTCTTCATTACCTACAATTCCTATGACATCATCCATTTTCACTAAACCAAAATGACGACTGTCCCGGCTTTGAATACGGTTGTCACCTATAACAAATATATAACCTTTTGGTATTGTTCCCTTATCTATAATATCCTCGAGTGTAAAGTTTCCTGTCTGCTTCGTAACATCTAGATCTTCTGGAGAAAGAAAAGGTTCATTTACAGCCTTTCCATTTACATAAAGCTGATCGTCCTTATAATGAAGTTCATCACCCGGAAGACCAATCACTCTTTTCACATAAATGTCGTCACTATTTGGGAGTTGAAATACAACTACATCAAATCTCTTTAACGAGGAAAAATATAAGCTTAACTTGTTAATAGACAGCAATCTTCCTTCCTCATATGTTGGCTGCATGGAAACTCCCTCTACCTTATATTCAACAAAGATCAAGTTTTTCACAATAATAGCCGTTAAACATACTCCTACTGCCGTAAAAGCAATTTTACGCTTTTTCATATAACCTCCTAAAGGTTAGTGTTCTTTTTTCTCAACCGTCATGGTAGTATTTAATCTTTTTTCCACTCTTTTTCCAATGAACCACAGTAAAAAGATTACAACTCCTGCTATAACAGATCGAATTGGCTTTGTTATAAGAGCGTGCAGATCCTGCCCAATAAAACTTACCAAGAAAATCATAACTAGTTTCCCCGATAGAACGGCTAATATAAACTGCCAGTAACTAATTCTGGACAAACCTGCAACAACATTAATCGCTGCCGACGGAGTAAACGGAAAACAAAGAATAAGAAAAAGCGGACTAAATCCTCTTCTTTCAATCCAGGTTAACAGCTTTTTAATTCCCTTTTTTTGTTTCAGGCTCTTAAAAACTCTCCATTCGCCAAGTTTCCTCATTATAACGAATACAATAATAGCACCTAAACAAGCCCCAATCCAAGATAAAAAAAATCCCATCCATAGTCCAAATGAATTTACATTGGCAACAATAAAGACAACTAGAGGTAAAAATGGAAAAAAGGCTTCTAACATTGGTAATAATATCGCGAAAAATGGACCAAATGAACGATAGGTCTCAAATAGTTCCATTAAATATTCTAATGTAAATATGTCCTGTAACGTCTCAAAGTTCATCTTATACTCCTTGTAAATTCCTTTGTATCTATTGTACACACTTATGTTAAAACTTAAAAGATACAGGTACTTACTAAGTTTGTCATACTTGCGAATTTATTAAGATTCGATTATAATTAAATACGAACAAATGTTCTGAACCGATAGGGGGCATTTCTGTGACAAGAATACCAAGTGACGTTCGAGACATGATCGAACAAGCAATTTATTTACCGATGGCTGTTTCAATTTTTAATAGAGATTTAGCAGTTATTCAACAAAGTCCATTTAAATTACATCGTCCATATTTATCTATTGTCGAAGAGTCATTAAAACTCGTACAAAAGGATTTGGCTGACGTTAAGCGAGAACTTCAAAAACGAAACATTAAAGTTCATCAGGTTGAACGAGACGAAGCATTCACTCTATATTCCTTTATTTACAACGGATATGAAGAAAAACATAATTATTTTAATCCGAGAATTCGAAACAAAGTATCTGAAATTATGGAACTATATTTATTTAAACCAGAAAAAATAAATCATGGGAAAAGCACACAAAATCAACCCAAATATTAGTACTTCCAAAATAAAGGAAAATAAGTTCAATAACTAATGCGCTTCAACACTAGGTCCAATCAAAAAATCTAAATATGACTCTTAATCCATACCACAGTATCCGAAACGGTAAAAAAATAAGTTCAGGAAAATAAAAGACAACATCCGCAAAGAAATCGAATAAGGAATAAGTATCATGCTTGCTTTTGGCTCTTCGTTTTTTTAAATGTTTTTCTCTTCTCTTTTTAAATGACATCATATTCTCCTTATCATCATAATGTCTTAGCAGTAATACGGATTAACGTGTCTAAATGTTACATAATTAGGTAAAGTCCTTATGCATTAAGTAGACCCTGAAAAAGCTACCCACAAATCGGATAGCTTCGTCTCATTCTATCTTATTCACAATGAAGTTAAATTATTGAAATCGATTCATTTCTCTTATCATTTGTTCATAAAATGAACTAACTTCCTTCTCTCCTTTTGGAAAAAGAAGCATATTTATTTTTCTTTGTTCTTGTTCAATTCTTGAAGAAATAATCGTTCTTAACTGTGCTGTGCGGAAAAGTTGATTTTCAAAGGAACCTACTGACATTGGTAACGTTATAACTTTACCATTTGTAAACGTAATGCAAGTATTGTCTTCTTTCGTTCCTACATATTCTTTCACAAAGCTATGTGAAAGCCATGCACAATGCGGCCGTGTGGAGGATGTTGTTGGGAAGAAGTAAATTGAGTTTGTCGGGTCAATTACAATTGGTGGTTTATGTGTAATTCCCATTAAGTCTTTAGTCCCTTCCTTCCTGCCTTCAAAAGTTATAGAAGTACTAATTAAAGACACAGAAAGGTTAAGCACTCAACATTTCCTCAATCTCTTCAATTGACCTTCCGTACATTCTGGAGTGTCTTTTAGTTAAATAGCTATTGTCATATTCCTTGTATCGCTCATAAGACGGAATCAGCGTTCTTGTTAAGAAGGCCGGTTGTTTCTCTCCATCAAAATCAAAAATACATATTGCGTGTCTTGTTTTAGTCGTATTAGGGATGTTTAGAGCTGTTTCTACCTCAAAAGTTGGTTTTAAAAATTCACTTAAGCTGTCAAACGTCTTCTTGTTATCATTTTTGAACAATAACCAGTGGACACCACCTGAAATTAAATCGTCACTTATTTCTGAAATTTGCCCAATATGATGACAGGCAAAGATTGATCCTAGACGTTCTTTTCTTCCTTGAACAGCTATTCTTTTCATTAGTTCAGCTAACCCCTTGTTGTTACTCAAGTATGTTTGTGGCTCGTTATATACAACAAAGCACCCATTTGCTTGATCTTCATTAGACATCAATAATCTAGTCATTAGCGTTTGTAACGTGATCCAGTGGACCAGGGTTCTTACTGCAACAGTTGAGAGGATACGATCAGGAACACGGAATATTATGACCTTTCCTTCTTTCATCAATTTCCCTAAGCTAAATTCCTTATTTGGTGGTTGTGCGAAAATAGAGTATAGTGTTTCGTCACCTAAAAGTTCATCTAATCTGTTTAAAATTGCAGATGCTTTTGAATCAAGTGATTTCTGTCCATCTTTATCTATTACAACCTCTCCCTTAGCATTCTCTTTATAAGTTGTCGAGAATTTATCCAACTCATCAGCTACACGACCTAAACCCTCTTTTTTTAATTCTTTAATACGATTAACTCTAAATTCTTCATTTTCTAGAAGTTCTTTTAACTGATACAATGAACCTCTGCATGCCTTAGCAAAATTCCTTAGGATTTTTCTACTCTGCCCCATGTCATCCACATTCATGAATTCAATAAGTTCATTAGCAAAGCGATCTGCACCCTTACGACCTAGTTTCTCAATAACTTCTGTTAAATCTAAGGGAGGTAAAAAATCGTCATTTGATAAATCAATATCCACAATATTTTCTGGAGGAAGACTATCTCTTATACCGTTGGCCATCCCCTGTTTGCCTTCTTTGTTCACCTGGTCGATTACAACAAAACTTATTTTGTTCTTCAGATTTGCTTCCGTAACGAAGTTTTGAATATAAGTATCTTTTCCTGATCCCATGCCTCCCATCGCTACAAATGCTCTATATAAATCATTTGGATTAGTTGTAGGAATATAAATTGGTATCTGTACATCTTTAAGTTGGGCTACACCTATTAGAATACCGTCTTTTGTAAACAATTTAGGTATTTCTGTTTCTACTTTTTTGTTAACTGATAGACTGTTTTCAAACTTACGTTGAAGTTCTGCAGTAGGAAATTGCTGAAGTTTACCTAGCTCATCTGAACTCATGATATTAACATTAGGATCCATCTTTGTTTTCTTGGAAAGTTGCAAATTATTTAACTCATTTAGCACTTCATGTTTTCTTCCTTTTATTTTCAAATGTAAAGAACCGACTTTAATGTCGATCGTATCAACTATTTTCTTGTTATTTAGTTCGTTATCCTTTGAAAGTTCTGTAAAAGAGCTAGTAATCGAATTAGATATGTTATCGCGGTTGAATTTTACTGGAGAGTGAACTGCGGTTCTTATGTGAGTTTTCCAAGTTGATTGACTCTCTTTGTCTCTGATCTTCATCGATGCGTAGTCAAAACTTGTTCCAGTTTCTTTTATTATATTCTTCTTTTCAAACTGATTATCTGATTTGGTGAACACGTTACTAACTGCTTGTAGTGTATCGGTTACCAATGAGTTTAGTTCATTTATAAATCCTATTACAACTGGCTTAGATGCACCTACAATTCTTTTTCCGTTTATGTTTGCTCTTTGAGGTACATTTCCTTTCTTCAGCTTTTTTGATGCCCACACAGCATTGTTAAACCATTTCTTTCGGTCTTCTCTTTCATTACAAATACTTATTCTAGCAAAATCACCTGAGTCCATCTCATCAATAGTGTTAAGTATGCTTCCGATCGGAGAAGTTTGAGTCGTATGATTCGTATCAAGTGAAAAAATATCATGTTTTACGTATCTAAGTTCATGTACGATTGTATTTTCTTCAGGAACATGCAGATCAACCACCTCTGCATCTTTACACGTTATGTTGAGCCTGTTTTCCAAGATAGACTTAAATTTCTTCGCCATGGTTTCACTTGTTGAAAAATAAAATTCAATCTTCTTTTCTTCTCCTTCGGTTTTAAAGAGGATGTCAAACCAGATCAGGTCCTTCTCCCTGTGAGTAACTTTTATCCCATTTGTTACTTTTAATGTAGTTCTCGAATTCACTGAATGGTAAAGCTCATAAGCTTTGTGCAAGGTGTTCCACAAATGTCGATTCTGATTGTTAGAACAATTCAGATGTGGGATGATCCGAAACACCTTCATTTTATTCTTCTCTACTTCAAAGAAATCATTCCATTTTATAGCTTTTATCTTCCTGTTGAAAAAAGGTTTTCTTAACTTTTTCTCTTGGATTTCAGCTGGCAATCCACCGTTATAAAGTACAGGTAAGTTTCTATTCTCTACATCTACAGTAAAATTGTCCCCTTGAATCACTAGTAATCACTCCTTAAGTTGCTGATCTCCAAAAAGCAGCAATAATTAATGAGACTCCATAAATCGATGTTACTTTTGGAATTCGAAAACCAAGAATAATTAATGCGGCAGCTAATAATGTGATTGATCCCATGATCTCAGGAATGTTTGTTTGAATATACCAAAACAAATCGATTGCCATGTTTTTTATGCCTATTCCGATCGGTTTAAAAATAAACTCAACTTCTTTATTTATAATGTAATCACTGAAGCTATTCACACTATCTAAGAACCAATTTGACTGATCTGTTACACTATTAGCACTCATAGCAGTTAATTGTTCAAAATGATGTGTAGGGTCAACGAAATTACCTTCTGCATTTTTCTCGGCAAAATGCAAGTGCGGTCCGGTGGAATGACCTGTTGAACCACTATGACCGATCATAGTACCTTCACTAACTCTTTGACCTTCGCTAATAGATATATCTCTCATATGTCCATATATTGTTGTTTCTCCATTTTCACCTTTAACGAATATTCCTTTACCTAAGTTTTCATCTCCATAATTAACTACCTTTTCCACAACCCCTGAATGCACTGAATGAATCCCCGTGCCTGATGGAAAATTAACATCCATCCCAGTATGTGGATGTGTTCTAAATGACTCCCGCGCTCCATAAGGTGATGTTATTTTAAACTTGATTGTGTTACCTACTACTTCCACATAATCACTCCTTAAATTGATTTAAAGAAGTCTTTAATGTCATGTGCATGCCTGGCTAAGATATATCCAGCACCTACTCCGATTAATCTTTCTATTGCTTGTGATCTATGTCCGAATCCCCACATTGCACCACAGATAACGATCATAACTACAACAGCACCATCAAACAGTCTCATTGCAGCTTCGTACAAACGGTCAAAAGCTCCTGAGCTTGCTTCAGTTGCAGCTAATGCACCTTTTGGTAAACCAATGGTCAGGTACGCCCCAGTAGCTGTAATGATTGTCATATAAAGGGCCTTATTTCTATTCTGCTTTTGCTTATACTGACCATTAACAAATTCCTTAAAATTAATTGTTTGGACCTTTCTCATGCATAAAACCTCCCTGTAATGGTAATTCTAAAATTTAAGAGGTGATAAAAATGTGGCTATGGTTTTTAATAGGAGCTGCCGGTGGTACTGTTGTTAATATTATTGAAAAAATTTTTAGTTAAAAGTAATCGTTTTAGATTACTTTGGTTCAAAAAAATTATTTTTTCGGCAAATTAATAAGTGGAGAATTGATGTTTTGTTTAGTTTGTTTCTTCTGAATCGGCTTAGGTTGTTTTATGTTTATATTTTCTTTTTTACTTTCAGCTTGCTTTATCGCTCCTTTCTCCACTTCTTTCTTTTTGATGTCCTCAAGTATTAATTTCTTTACATAACCAGAAAAATTTCTCCTTGCTATGTGCTTGTTGATCTTAGAATCATTTTCATTTTTTAAATTGAAATGAACAGACTTTACAAATTTATCTTTCCCCATAAAACCAACTCCTTAGGTAATTGCCCATACTTAATACTATGAGTACTATGAGTAATTGATACATTGTCCAAGTAAATAAAATAAAAAAATCCCACCTGTTCAAGGTGGGAAATGCTATGTACGCATGCTTGCGCTTATGCTACTAGCATATGCCGGTAGGTTACCAGAAAATGCAAGTACATTAAAAATATGTTTTTGTGAAAATATAAAGAGTACGAAAATAGTTTGACAGACGTTGAATTGTTACAATTTCAGGTGTCACAGTAATTGTTGCAACAGCACAATCAAATACATTTTCCATATATATTCACTCCTTGTAATTCTTCTATAATAATTCTATTCTATAGATGGTACGTTTTACCTTTAAATAAGTTTCAAAAAAAGTGAGTGAAAACAATTGAAAGCACCAATACCACAACATGAAGAAGATCTTGTTCACGAATACATTATGAGAACTTATCTACTCGATGTATTAGAAAGCGATATAGAAACAATTAAAGCAGCTGCATTTAAGTTACACGACCCCTACCTACATCTTGTGGAAGATGTTTTAAAAAAGGTTAGAATTGATATTCGAGATATGAAAGTGAAAATGAATGAATTAAAGATTAAGGTGTACGAACAGAAGGAAGTTAATGAGGATTTTGTACAATATGAATACTTTGCACATGGATATCAAGGACATATGAGGTACTGGGATGCAGCATTAAAGATGCATGGTACAAAATTATTAGAAAAGTATTTTAAAGGAAAGCCCCTCCAGTAGGAAGGGCTTTTTATTTTATTTTTTTTTTTTTGTTCAAGTTCACGTACTCGCTTTGCTAAAGGAATCATAGCACTCCATAAATAAAAACGATCCACAGGCTCAAATGGATTTTTACCGTCTGTAATACCTAATTCCATTGCTTCAGCTTGTATCTTTTTCTCTCTGTCTGTTAATGGTCTATTTACCACTTGAACCACTCCTTTTTTAGGATTTAATTCTTCAAGAATGTAATGTTTCAATTTACTCATATCAAAGTTTTTACCAGGACATACAGTTGCAGCTAAATCTCTATGACCAATGACATCAGTTATGCTTAATCCTGCATCTTTTAACAGTTTTGCGATTAATTGAGCACCTGCTTTATATTGTGCTTCAGTGGGTATTTGAGTTTCAAAGTTTCCTTGAAAGCTCACTCCTAAAGTGTTCGAGTTATGCCCTTCACAATGAGCACCTACATTCATACCCCTACCTAGTTGAATGCGACCTTCTTTTGTTATGAAATAGTTGTAACCCATTCCATTCCAACCTTTGTTTTGATGCGCTTTATGGATATCGTTAATATCCCATGTTGGGTGTGCTGGATGATGAACAACAACCTTTCTATAGCTTTTAATAGGTGTTAAAGCATATTTCCACTTAAGACCTGTATCTTCAATCCTCACTACTTACCATCCCCTTTTTCCTTCAACACCGCAATAATGTTCTTCACAGGACCAATGTTTACTCCAAGCTTTCCACCATTCTCTGCTAAACTAATAAATTCAATAATGATGTATGCAATTGTTACACCATCCCCAAGATGTTGTGTACCAAATATTGAACGTTCCAATAAATAAACAGCACCGATTAGGATTAAAATATAAACTTTCTTTTTAAACCCTTCTCTTCCTCGGGAACTACTTAGGCCCTCATTCTTCGAACCAGCCATCATACCGGTTATAAAGTCAGCTGCCATCATTACTAGTAACGTAGGAAATGCCCAACCCATAGTTCCAACAATAAATGACCACACTGTACCAAGTGCTGTAAATATACTTTTAATGAACAAAACAATCTTATTCCCGTCCATCTTTCCCACCCTCTCATAATAAAAAGAGCCACCGTTTGGTGACTCCGTTTGTTGCGCATAAATTCCCTGATGTTCAAGAAAAACTATAAAAATTGTTCACTTTTTCTATTTTAGAAACAAAAGGCATTTCATCTTTATATTTTTCTACTTGGTCGATCAAAACATTCGAACCTGTGAAAGTTATATGATCTACTCCACCTAGTTCAAACTGGAGCGTTAGAACTCTATCGGCTCCGTTACCGCGTTTATACTTACTGTCCGCCACCTTATACCCTTTGACAATTAACTCTTTGCCTAAAATATCATTTAGTTTCATTTTGTCGCCAGTAAGAATAGCGTCATCAGATGCAAAATCCGAAAATCGTTTCAATTACACTCCAACCCCAATAATCTCTTTCACTTTATTTCTGTACATAATAGGCACAAATTCTATTGTGATCCTACCGCTTTCTACCGCATATGCCCACATACTTAACATAACTTCACCCATCTTATACCCCTCCTTTCAATGCCACTATTTCCATTCTCAACATATCGATTTCAGACATCATGAGTGTAAGCATAAAAGCCACGCCTTCTGTGTCTTGATTGGAAGTCAATTGACTGATGTATTCATCCTTGTTGTATTGTTTTTCTTCATACTCCCATCCGTTGAATTCCTTCGTCTCGACCCTCTGAATGTCAGACCGAATATAAACAGTATCGGTATTAACTTCGATGTTGTTCACCTGGTCTTGCGTCCCTCTGATTTTCATGATTTTTAATCACCTCGTTATAGTATTGTTTTGCATAAAACCCTAACGGCTCGATGCTATAAACCTTTTAAAAAAATTACAAAGCGAGCAAGCGACCGCCGATATACGAACTCGAATCCGCAGCCGAATACTTCACATCCAGCTGGAAAGCGCCAGCATAAGACGCATCCGGCCAATACCCACCGAAACACGGCAGCCGGGAGGCACTCAGATTCCCGTAATCCGGGTAGTGCGTACTCGCGCTTCCTGCGGAAGCCTTAATGACGAAGCCTGTTTCGGTACCACCTTGCACATCGGAAATATATCCTCCAATGTCAGCAGTTGCTCCCTGTCCGTAATTTGTATATCCACTTCCTGTGTCGTTAAAGTTTTGCGTGCCAATCAGCATGTTTCGGCTAGCATCTGAATAAAATCCGTCAACCCAGTAGTACGAGTTCCCCCAAAAATCTTCGATACCGCAGAATTTGTTTTGAAATTTTCCTGTTGTTTCGCCGTAGAATAACCCTTTGGTATTTGCTCCACCTGTTGCAATAGCTGCGGTATTTCCATCAACATACCCTCTGCCCAGAGCAGCCTGAGAATCTCTGCTTTTGAACATGATGACAAACAGGACTTGCAACATTAATAATTGGTAATAAGCCATTTGGTCGAATCCTGCACCGTTTGCTTGAGCTTGTGTTCTAAACGCTCCAATCGTTTGAGTGGTTGTTGGTGTTTTTCCACTCAACGAACGAAGTTTAGAAGAAATGGTGGTGCCCATATATGCGGAAAGATAAACTTTGTCTTTATCGGTTACTCCTCTTTTGTGAGCCAAACATTTCCAAGACGAATCAATTTGAGCATCTGCATACCTAACGTATAAATCAGTTCCGATTTTTTCTAATTTCCACCATAATTTCGGGAACTCTACCATCACGTCACCTGCTGCGCCACTCGTAATATCAGCAACAGAGCCGTCTAACTTTTTAGTGTAGTCATTTGGATTTAGGTAGTAGTTGACCGTCAAATTCGACTTCAATACACACGGTTTAATTTGATTAAATGGGAATTTATCAGCCCATGAACCATAGCTAAACGCTCCATTGTTTCCGTTAGCAGGTGTAAATCCTATAGCATTATCTGTGTATGTTAATGCTGTAGCAGGGTTGCTGTTAGTCGTGTCTATTTTCACGCCGTAAATCTGTACAGCTCGTGGTGTAGCTTGTGCATCTGACTTTTTATCAAATATATCTTCGTCCGTATAGGGGAAAGCAGAGTAGTAATAAGTTGTGTCGTTTGTGAGCCCTGTATCCACGAAACCACTTGTTGTATATTGGTTACGCACGCCGCTATCAACGACTAATACACCGTCTTTTTCGTTTACAGGGTAACTACCTGTCTTGCGTAGGATTTTGGTTCCAGCCCATGCCGCAATGGTAGCGCTATTTAAGATAACATCCTCTGGATCAGTCCATGTGAGAGTTGCTTTCGCGTTGCCTGGTGTAGTGGTAAAACTCGATACACTTCCAACTGGTAAGCCTCCGCTAACTGTTTTCCATTCTATGCCGTCAAAGTATTCTAGTTTACCGTTTGTGGCACGTAAGCCGTGGACTTCTCCTTGTGACACTCCTTCTGCCTTATGCGCAGTAAGATCACTGTCCTTTGCAGCTCCCGTATCAATCGTATCTAATATTTCATTAAACTTTGTCCGGTTAAAATATTCATTACCTAATGGTTTAGGAATACCTAACCTTGGTGTATTTGTTGGCACTTTACATCACCTCTAATTCATCCCATGTTTTATTTAAAGAATCAAACTCATCCCAAGTATAATTGAAGGAATCAAAACGATCCCATGTTGTGTACAGGTAAATATAAGTGACACCCAAATGAGCCGGCTTAATTTGATTTATAATATTTTGTAAATCCTTAATATTAGGTGGTATTCCTCGCACACTATTAAACTTCACTTCAAACTCATATGTGGATGGTTTTTCTATAATATTTACATCACCATTTGTATAGGAATCACAAATTGTTTTAATGTGATCTACAGTGACTGTCCCATAACCTCTTAGCTTTGATTTAACCGTTGCTCTACGTTGTTCAATTGGAAGAGAAGACTTTGGAACTCCAACTTCCTTTTCCCATCTATCGATTGTTGCTTTAGCAGTATCTATAAAAAATTCATCAAAAGTATTTTGAATTGATTTTTCAAGATCTTGTATCTCTGTATCCTCAACTTCAAATAACTGAAGCATCATTCCACTTTCACTATAAAAAGAAGGCATTTTATCACGTAACATCGACTGTTCCCACCACCGCGACCTGTTCACTTCCAATTGTTACGTTTGAAGTACCAGTATTTAGTGTTAAATTTCTATAATCGATTACTCCATCCACACTTAAGATGGTTGACCCAACTAATGCATAAGACACGTAATCAGATTTAAAAGCTATGTCTTTAAAATGGTTTGTTAAAGCATTTGAAATCGATGTTGTCACTGTTGTTAGGTCATATCCTGTATTCAGATCAACATCAACAGATATGTTTATAGGTAACTCCGATGCACTTATTACAGTGACTGTAGGTCCAATTGGTTTATTATCGTCTATATTTGTAACAACCGCATTAAGTGTTGTTTGATCAACCGCACGTTTATTGCTATTAATTACTACACATTTTACTGTTCCATTTCCATTCCAAAGAGGAATTACTTTGGCATCACCTACACCAACTACCTCTTTACACCAATTAATGTAATCCTGAGGATTACCACTCGTTGCTGGAGTTTGAACCCTCTCAAAATACCTTTCTCTTAATTCTTCATCTGGTTCTTCGTCTGATCCATTAGTAACTGCATTTGGGTTTGTTACAGCATTTATACCGGAAATAGGTTCAAAGTTTACAATTGTGTGTGCTGGTACATTCCCCACTGAACCCTCTTGTTCACACTCGACTAATAAACTAGCCTTTCCACCACTAACGCTTTTACTTTCAATGGATACAAAGTAAATTGTATCTACAAAAAAACGAGCACCTATAGGAATAACTGTTCCTTCTGTACCCGTTGCTTCAATATAGGTTGTTGCCTTTGTTGCAGGCTTTTTAAATACACCAAGCTCAGCTGTAATCTTTTCTAAATACTCACTTGTAGCCGTTTCAGCGAACAAGTTATCAATCATAGAATCCATTTCAATGTATCCATCTTCTAATGCGATGGCCACACCAACAACTGCATCATAGATAATTGATCCTTCTGATTTATCATAGTTGTTAGGTATTGCACTAAACATCTTATTCATTATTTCTTTTTTAGTAGGCATTGGTTACCACCTCCGTACTACCGTATAAAGTGGATAAAGAATATGAAATAGATAAAGTATCATCTTCAAACACTACAGATAAAGAATCAATTCCCTCAATATAAGGATTATCTATTAAACATTCCTCAATCATACGCTTTGCTTCTAACTCTGCTGCTCCTTTTGTAAATCCAGAGCCAACTAAACTATTTAATTCTGATCCGTAATCCCAAGAATAAAAACTGTGTTTAAATCGATTTGTTTTTAGGGATTTGTAAACCCAAATCTTAACTGCATCGATCCCTTCCACAATATACGGCTTTCCATTCTGTAACTTAAAATCACCTTTTTCAATATCCCAAGCCCACTCCCGAGCCATCGGTATTGGTGTTTCTGCATTTGTTTGTTCATCGGAATTGATAAAAGGGAATATGCTCATTAAATCCCCTCCAATTTACAAGTAATAATAAAATACGAACCACTTCTCATTAGAAGTAGCTCGTCGGATATTCCCAAGGTTTCTTTTAACTTTTTACTCTCAATTACACCATCTGAAGAAGTAACCTGTGATAAATACGTCGCCACCTTTAATTGATCTGAATCTAAAATCACCCCATTGGTTTTCACCCTTATCGGATTTACAGATACGACCTCACCAATATATAGTGATTTATCATTAAAATGTTTACCCTCTTCTCTAACCATTTGAGTAAATTCAGCAAAACTCATAACTCATCATCTACCATATTCTTAAAGTTTAATTGAAGAGACATTGTATGCTGCCCTCGATTCCAATAGTGTGTATCTTCATCTATATAAAAAAGACCCTTTAGTTTAGTCGTAGGGTCCAATACAGTAACGGCCTTTCCAGATATACAGTTTATATTTCCAAGTGCTTCAACACTTGCTTCTAGATCCATACCATGCAACAGTGATTTCGCTTCTGTATTAGAGTTTTTTCCTTCTTCTTTTTGATATACACCTTGAAATGTTCCCCACTGAGATAACCCATCACCTTTAACCTCACCTACACGGTTACCCTTATCATCAACAATAAGAATCTTATTTTTCACATTTTCAATACTCTCACCAAATGAACTGTCGAGAAGATTTATTCCATTTTCTAACGAAAAATCACTTACAGTTTCACCTGCTTTTATAATGCTTAATTTCCCACTATTAATAACAGGCATATAAACAATTTTAGTCTTATTTTTAACCTCACGGTAAGCTTGAAGAATCACTTCATATAGATTCATACTAATCATTGAATCGAGCTTAATTGACGTTTCTGAATCTGCAATACTACCAACAGGAACACCAACATCAGCTGCAACCTTTTTAATGACATTCCCCACTGTAGTTGTCTTGAAGTTATAAGAACCTTCACTTTTAAGAAAATATATTAGTCTATCATAGGCTACCACATTCATTTCATGAGACTTATTTGAAATCTGTTTACTAAATACAATTCCCTCAAACAATGTTCGATTACCTTCGTGCAGTGTTAAGATGCTACCAGGACTTATTGCATATCCAATCTTACTTGGATAAGTAAAAGAAACTTGTCTTGCAGCATTATATTTAGACCCACTCCAGGTTAGATCAAGAAACCTTATTTCTTGTTTATCAATAACTAACCTCATGGTAACCTTAACACCTTTCCGATTTGAAGCTTCCTAGGATCTTTTACATCGTTTGCCTTTGCGATTTCATCCCATTTATAAGGATCATTATAATAATTTCTTGCTATAGCCCATAAAGTATCACCCTTAACTACAGTATGCGTCTTAGGTTTACTTGGAGTTTTTTCAGATCTAGAGGATGTTGTAGTAGTGCCAGATGAGTTAGATTTCTTTTTAGGTATAGACCTATACTCAATAAGACTCAATTCAAACTCAACGTCTCGACTTCCTGCTCTTTCACCATACGAAAAATCCTCTATAAAAAATAATTTGTTAATGTTGGTTTCAGTAATTAATAATCTCATAGGTAAATCATTATGAACCCACACATTAATTATTTCTACGAATTCGTAAGGTTTCGGGAAATTTTTATATTGGCAGAAAGGATAATATACTGATGGAAAAAATGATTTTAAGGTGGTCCTGTCTAATTTAGCATCACCTTTTGTGGAATGCTCTCCTAGATCATTAATCTCCTGAATATAAACATCTTGTCCAGTTTCGTTTAGATAGTTTGGTGGAGGCACAGGAAGACGGAGTTTTTGTCTTCCATTTCCGTCAATAAGCCAAAATTCCATTATTGAGGAACACCTCCTACATTTAAACGTTCCTTTTTCCATTCACGAACAAATTCTTTTGCGATCTTCTGAATATCAGCTTCTTCACGAACTGTCATATTCTGAATAGTAATTGAAACGGAAGGTTCACCATTTCCTTTATTTTGATTAGCTTCTTGCTTAGTCTGTACTCTTTCCCCCTCATGAAGTAAGGCCGGGTAATTATCCCTTGGAACACGTTGAATTCCAAATGCGTGTGCTTTATTTCCTGTTGGTCGTAAAGACACCGTTGGAGCATAACTAGGTTTCGGTTTGGTAGAAGAGGTTGATTTCTTACTAGTTTTACTACTTTTCTTCTTAGGTGTAGCTGATGGTAAGACATTCTCTGAATAAAGTTCCCGTGGTGTAATTTTAAAATCATCTAAAGCACTTTTAATACCGTCTAATATACCATTACCGATTGAAATACCAACCTCTGTTGCGATAGGCAAAATTTTAGGAAGAGAGGCTTGTATAGAGTTAACTACCATTGCAGTCAATTTATCAGTAGAGTCTTGAATCTTTTCTGTTCCACCAGTATTTAACCACTCAGTAAACCTCTGATAAATGTCATCGAAAACAAATCCAACTTTGGCTTCTAAGCTAGTTAGCTTTTGAAAATTCGGGTCACTTGCTATTCCATCAATCCATGAACCGAGATTTCTAGCCCCACTTACAAAACCTTGTGCAATTCCTGCTGCCATATCCTGACCAAATTTAACATATTTATTTACTTTTCCGGATTGCAAAGCATTATTTATGTCATCAAGAAATGGCTTTATAATTTTTACAGCTGGCTCACCTATTTGACGATTAGCTTTGCTCATTGTTTCTCCAATTTGATTCCAAATACCAAGTGTTGTATCTCCTACTTCATTAACAAGTTCCTCTGTCATTCCTAACTTGCTAAAATACTTATCTAACTCTTTTAGTTGATCATCTAGTTTTAATTTACCTAAACCATCTAACTCCTTAGTATTTAAGTTAAAACGCTCCTTAAGTGATACAAGATCACCACTAAATGCAGAACTTAATGCATAAGAAGCACCAAATACACCGCCACCAAGTGCTTCATTAGGATTACGGGCTGTTAGTCGTTCTGTTAAATCCCATATCTTTTCTAATTGCTTCTGATTTTTCGTTAAAGAGATAAACATACCTGAGTTATTAAACATATCAGCTGAGTTTAATAATGGTGAACTAATGGCCATTGCTTCTATACTCTTCATGTATTCTTGGGCTTGTTTTTGGTTATTAAACATTGCTTGAATGGTTTTTTCACTTACCTCATACTCAGCAGCTTTTAAAAACGTACTGTCAAATATTTGTTTTCCGAAATAACCACCTGCAGCTACACCAGCAGCTAAAGAAAGACCATTAGGCATCATCATTGAACCAATACCACGTATCTTTTCAATTGCAGTCCTTGTTCTATTAGCAGCAGTTTGTAGATTTTTAAATGCTTTTTCCAATCTGTTTACTTCATTAACTGCCTTTTTAGTTTCAACTTGAAAATCATTTTTCTTTCTCGACTGTGCTCTTACTTTTTCCATTGAAGCTTTTAGCCTAAGCAACTCATTATTTTGTTTGTTCATACTTTTAGTAATTTTATCGAATTGCTTACTTGCTTTATCATCTACTGATACGGTAGCTTTTAAAAGTTCTTCTTTTCTAGCCATGTTCTCACACCTCCCCCAATTGGTTTATCTCTTCAACTTCTAATTCAAAAAATGCTCGTATTATCGTTAATTCATTTTGACTCATCTCTGAAAAGAAAGAGGGACGCAAACGACCATGTACCCAATAGTGATACATCATTGCAGTCATTCCGTCCCTCTTCACTAGTTTTTTACTTCTTCAATTGCATCATCTGCAAAACCACTTAGATCTTGAATAGTACCATAGATATATTGTCTTTCCCCTGGCAAAAATAGCTTATCAACTAAATCATACGGAGTAGCAACACCAAAGTGTTTTAAATACTCTCCATTCCTTAAGTTAGGCTCAATTACTGCAGATAGGATGGTTTCCGCTTGAAATTCTGCAATATTTAATTCGCCATCTTTATTAGTTGCCATTTCTCTTATTTCTTCTATTCTAGGATTATCTAAACCTTTAAGAGTAAAAACAGCATCTTCACCTAAACGTTTAATTTTAACCTGCTTAGAGGGAAGTTCAAATTTTTTAGGATCAATGTTTAATAGAAAGTTACTCATTTACTACACTCCAATCGAATCGATTAATACTGGCATATCGCTGAAAGTGAATGGTTTTTCTTCTTGTAAAATTGTCTTGGATTCCCAATCAGCAAGAGTAATATCATCAAATGTACAGTTAGGTATTGAAACACGCTCTGCCCCCAATGAAGCCGGATCAGCTAACTTTGATACAATCGTAACCCTTAGTTCTTTCCCTTCTTTCAGAGCATCTAACTGTCTTTTTAAGATTTTCGAATTGATCTTATTAAATCTAATGGAACCTTTACCTTCCCATCCCATCAACTTTTTACCTGTGCCGTTATTAGTTCCGCACATTGGCACATCTTCTTTTAATAAATCTATTTTTGCTTGTAGTCCGTATACTTCAGCAAATTTTTCACCATCAACCCAAGCTTCTCCATGAGTACCAGATATAGCATGATCAGGATTAAACATCTAACATTACCCCCTATAAATAAGCTTTCACAGAGATATCCTCCATTGCGTCTAGAGGTTTAATTCTAGACCCGATAAAGACGTCATCGCCTGTATTTGCAGTTTTAATTTCTTCATCAGTCATACTTGTTATATCAACACCGTTATTTGTTAAATACTCGCGATGAGCATCAAGATCTATTCCGACTACATTAACATTCACATCAAGCAGTTGATCAGCTTCTAACTGTCTGTGGTAAGCTTGAATCGCTGTAATTAAAAGAACCTTATTATCATAACTATTTGGATATTTACCAATATAGTTATCTGAAATAGTCTTAGTGATATCGGTATAATACAGATCTAGAATTTCCACTATTTTAATCTTTTTAAAACTTTCACCCTTTGTTTGTGTAGTAGTAACAAAAGATGTAACACCCCGGGCGACCTTTACTTTTTCTCCATCATGATAAATTACAAATTCCCCATTATCTATTGCAGTATCAAGTTGTGTTTTAGTATAAGATTGGACCGAAGATATTTCAGGCAATGATTGAAATGTTGTAGCAATGTTCAATGGCGTTCCAGCAATTAATCCTGCAATTCTAGAGCAAAATTGTGCGCTAGTGTATGTTTCTTCACCTACTACAATTGAATCAGTTGTGAAATTAATAATGTATTCTTTATCAGCTGCATGATCTGGCAGAATAGCCTTTATCATTTTTCTGTTGGTTCGCTGACTACCAACCCATGATGTTACTGTTGAAAGTTCTGCCGTTACAATCTCAGGAATAACCAGATAATCAAATTTAACTGTTTCCAACCAAGCTAATCCTAATGACCAATCTGTTTCTGTAACAGGATCACCAACACGTACAATAACTTTTAGTGGGGCATTTACTCCCCCGATTAAAGCTAATTTAATCTGCTTTTTGTTAGCATCAGATAAACCAGTAGGAATATCTGTATCCATAATAATTTCATGAGTGCCTTGTGCTGCTGCATCTTTTAGAAGCAAAGCTACAATTCCACGCTCACCACGCTGAATAGCACTTGCCGCCAATTGTTCAAATAATATATTTACTCGTGGAAGTCCCAAGTGAATACCTCCCTATTAAGGTTAATGTTTTTCATTAGTTCATGTTCATCAGTTTGTTTACCAATTAAAATGAAATCAATGTCAAAAAGGTAATGTAAAATACCATCGATGATTTCAAATCGTTCATTTGTAACTGATATTCTCTTACCACCAGTTCCAATAACATGTGTAAATAACTGCGAAATTTTTTCTGACATTTCTAGGTTCTTTAACTTTGTATCCTCTAAAGACATGTATTGGACGTCTACAATATAAGACTTCTCTTGCATATTCGGAGTGATTTTTTGAGCATCTATCGGTAAAATGTCCACAAAAAAACAAGGCCTTGTTAAGCCTTGGGTTTTCTTTTCACCATATATTTTATGATTTTGAAAATTAGTCTTTAGAGTTTTTATTATATTTTCACGAATATCCAAGATCATAGGCTTGCCACCAACTTATCAAATATCTTTCTTAACCTTCTTGGAATCTGTTTGTTAGTTGCTTTTATAGAGGTTGTTAACATGTAGTAGCCATCGGCCTTACCTACAACTTCACCACTTTTATTAACTACTTTGTGCCCAAATTCAACAAAAGGAGCCAAAGGAACTTGCCTACCTTCATATTCAGTCGTGGCATCATTAAAAATTGTGATATAAATTGAATCACCGGATCTTGTAACGCTGCTTATCTTCCAACTATTTTTCAATTCACCCGTCAGTACAGGGGTACGTTTTAAAACAGAACGATTAAGTGATTTTGCAACATCTAAAAGAAACTGTTCAAGTTCTTCAGGGAAGTTTTTTTGTAGTTCCTGAAGATGTTCCTCAAACTTTTTAAAGTTCTTAAACTGCATTTTTATCATTATGCTTCACCTTCAAGTTCTATCGTTACAACCTGATGTGTATGTGATTTAAAATAATCTCTCACTTCCACATTATAAAGGTCACCTTTGTGAGCAACCTCTAATTTATCCCCAATTTTTATATCTGTTTCATTCTCAACGTATAGTTCATACCTATGGTTCATATCAGTTTGTTGCTCAGTTTCATTAGTTGTGGCAGTTTCCAACCTTACTAATTCACAAGCTACATTTGTATAAACAGGTAGAAAATTAGATATTGTTTCACCACTAACTGATTCACTTTCTACATATCTTTTTATAGTACATGTATCATAAAAAGTATGAATCTTTGCTTTCTCACACTTTAATACCATGTAACCTTTTTCTTTTTCATAATTATCAACTGTGAGTACGAGGTATTTTACACCGTCCGAGGTAAAAGTTAAATACGAATCAATTTCATTATTCTTTCGAATAATAAACTCATACTCTTCCTCATTTTGTTCGTTCTCACTTCTCTTTGACTTAACTATTCTTTTAGCCCAAATTGACCCAAAAGAAAAAGATAAACGTTTATCAAGAAGCCCTGGATTCATTTAGATCACCCCTTATAAAAGATTGATGGAGTGCATATCCAGAATTGATTTAATTACCACGTTTACTTTGTTATCTTGAACAGTAAATACTCGGTTTTCATACATTTCATTAGCTAAAACCATCAGAGCAATGGTTAAATCCTCTTTAGCATCCATCTGTTCAACAGTAAGACCTGTGTAATTTCTAATATAAGACTTAGCAGCAAGCAAAATAGTACCAAATGTTTTTGTTACTTCTGAATCAGCAGTTTCTCGAGCATATTCGATCAAGTCATTTGTGGTTACTTCACTAATTTTCATTAGTTTTCACCCTTCTTTTTAGACTGATTTTTAGGCTTTTCTTCAACTTCATCATTTTTATCAGTTTCAGGTACTTTTTCACTTTCAACTTTATCTTCATTTTCAGCAGTATTATCATCTGTTTTTATTCCTGTAATAACTAGGTCAGGTTGTATAATTTCTTCAACGTATCCAACACGAATAAGACTCTCACGTACGTCATTATCCTTAATTTCTCTAACTTCATTTTTTCCCATTGTAACTATACCTGCGAAACTAACCAAAGCTTTTACTTTCATTTGTTTCACCTCCTAAAAAAGAAGGTGGAATTAACCACCTTCGAATTATGCAGCAGCCATTTTCAATAAAGCGAGTTTTTGTGGTTCAACAATCTTAGAGTCCACTTCCACATATCCTACTACTCCGATAGCGTGTTGAGTTGCATATTTTTCATTAAGAACTTGAAGTTCAACATTTTGAGCAAGCTTAACATATAAACCACTGAAATCACCGTAAGCAATAACTTTTGCATTTAATGCAATCTCAGGCATGCTTTCAGTAATATGAACAGGTTTTCCGAGTAATGTCCAACCAAATCCATTTGTTGCATCTTTATTTAATAGATAATTTCCATCACCATCTTTTAACTTACGGATTGCTTTGAATGTGGACTTGTTTAATATCCAAGATGCATTACCTTGGTAAACTTCTGGAACTGTCATTTGTAAATCAATTAGTTCGTCTGCAACAATTGCAGCACCACTTGCAGTAGTTACCACATTTGTAGATGATAAAACACCTGTCATTTTAGTTGCAGTACCCACAATTAATTCCTTCTCTAAGAACTCAGCAATAGCCTTTGCTACTTTAGTGATAACAAATGAAAGTAAATCAAAATCGGTACGGTTCATTAAAGATTTTGAAATCTTAGCTAAGCAACCAACAATAAAGTTTTGTAGTTTAACTGTTGTAAATTTACCAGTACCTTCAGTAAGTTCCGTTAGATCATCAACATACGTTGCACTAATTGAAGAAGTTGCTTCATCATATACAGGGAAAACTAAATCTCCGCCAACATTGTAAATTGTAGCCATAGAATAGATTGGAGATAATTCTTTTACTTTTTCAATGATCTTGTTAGCAATATGAGTAGGAATTACTCCACCATTAGAGGCAACATCCAATGCACGTTCTTCACCTCGTACAAATTTAAGGAAGTTTGCTTCATCAAGCGCACGTTGTTCTTCTTCTCCAGAAGGTTTTTTAACTTCTTTTTTCTCGAATGAACGAGCTTCTTCTTCGGCAGCTAACGTTTTATCAATCTTTGCAACTTCACTTTTGATATCATCAAAACGTTTTGTTTCCTCGTCAGAAAATGCTCTTGTTTCCTCTTTAGCTTTCTTAAGTAACCCATCCATCTCGTCTAATAGGTTATTACGTTGTTCCAAAAGGGACGGCATTGAACGATACTCGATTTCTGGTTTTGCTAATACATTTTGAAATGTCATTATTAATTTCCACCTTTCAATTTAAGGAATTCTAATTCTTTATCATAAAGGGAATAGTCTAAATCCCTTTGCTCATTCATTTCTGGACTTAGATCTTCAATTTCCGCTTTAAAATCATCACTTCTTTGTTCAGATACAACACTGTCTTCTCCGCGAGCTTCTATTGACGTTGCAATATAAGCAGGGGTTTTGTCCAAGATGGATACTTCCAAAAGATCAATATCCTCTAAAAATCTCTTCTGGATGCCATCTTCTCCGTCAATCCAATTAGGCTTATTATCAATAAAACCAAAGGACCAGCCTCTTAACTCACCTTTTTTTGCCTTTTGAATCACTTCTTCATCTGTAACTGTTGCAATTGCCCTTAGTCCAATATTGTCTTCACGCAATTCCAAGTTACCTTCTTTAGTAGATCCTAGCTTACGATGCTTATCATGGTTAAAACGCAACTCAACATCCTCTGCCTTTAATAATGCTTTTTCGAAAGTCTTTGGAACAATTTGTTCTCTAAATCTCCCTCTAGGTGATGGTAAAATTCTGCTTTCACGCCCCACAGCATTAACATAGCCATCGAGTAAAACTTGATTTCCTCTAATTTCTATTCTCATTTTCTTCACCTCCTCCCAATTGCTTTGTAGGATTATCAATATTTGTTGATTGGTTTGTGTTAGGTGTATAAATTTCTTTCGTTTTCGGATTATAGAGGACATCTTGTAATCCTAATTTGATAAAATCTAAACCTAATGGAGGTAAATCTTCCTTATATCGAATTTCATCGATTTGAAATATTCCATTTTTGGCCGCAATTTCATATGCTTTAAACCGCTTTTCCATATCACCTTTTAGGAGTTCTTTAGTATCAAAGGAAAAATAAAAAGAACCTTTTTCACTCGGAAGTAAAAGGTCCTTGTTCAAAGCTGTCTGCATCGCAGCTAATATAGGTAGTATACATACCTTTATCCAGTTGTTATATTCATCATCACTTGCAGATCCTTCTAAAATTGAGGGAGGAACAACAAATAATTTACAGATTTCAATAGAGTTTGTTTTCTTATTCTCATTCAACTGCATTTCAACAGAAGTATTTGATGCTTCTTGGAAATCTAGGCCATTATTTAAAATAACAACATTTTCACTGTTATTTTTGTAAAGGTTGTTCCAGGCATTTTTTAATTCTTTAATAGCTTCAGGTGATAACCGCCCTTGACTTTTTAAGAATCCTTTTTTATTCCCCCCAGTTTTCACAAGTAAATCCTCAAAAACTAGAGAATTGTATGCCACTGACAACATTTTATTATTTTCATCAATAATTCCCTTACCAGTTACACCATCTTTTGATTTCCTAGTAAGCTTTATAAATTCAAAATCTCTATAATTTGCACCATTAACAAGAATATCGTATTTCTTAAATATCGGATCTGCATTAATATTTACCGATAGATTTACATTGTCCACATAGTGAAGGCTTTTTACATTGTTTCTCTCACGATTTATATATGCATATCCAGCACCACACAAGAGATAATCCTCAACCAATGCTTTTTTAAACTGAAATCCATCAAGTGTATCGTACGTATCATCGTTTAAGAGGTTTATCCTTACATCATCATTTACTACATTTACTTTTCCTTTATCTTCCTTGTAAAGGACAATTGGTAATGCTGCAACAGTATCAGAAATAACACCAAGACAAGCACTAACAGCAGGAATATTCAAAGCTTGGTCTTTTGATATCACTTCTGTGGTTATTCCAACACTTAAAAGTAATTCTTCCATAGTCATACTTTCTCTTTGTTCCTGGTACTGCCTGAATTCTTTCCATTGTTTCATTATCCCCATCATTTTTCACCTCCTCTAAATAACTTGAGCACCCCAATCAGAGTCAGGATTGAATATAACATCTTGTTGTAATAAGTAGATGGCATTAATTAAACTTACTACCATGTCCACTTTCCCATTGGATTTCTTCTTATTTACATATTTATTTTTGTTGTTATCTTCTGTAACTTTGGCATTTTGAAAGTTAATTTCCAGTAACTTGTTTTCTGTATAATGAAATTCTCTGTTTAGAATTTTTTCTTGAAGTAACTTAGTTGCTGGATGAAGAACACTTGAATGTTGCTTTACTTCTACCGTCTTATATCCTTCACGCTCTAACCTTTGGGCAGTTGATAAACAGTTATATCGGTCATAGGCTATTCCCATAACGATTACATTATGTTTTTCTTCCACAGACAAGATAATTTCTTCAATAAATCCATAATCAACCGTCATATCACCACATGAAAAACAAACACCTTCTTTTATGAAATCGTAGTAATTTATTTTTTCAAATTTGTTTTTCTCAGGTATTCTTTCAGTTGGTACAAAAGCAAAAGATTCACCATAAATTTTTTCATCTTCTTCAGTCACCATAGAATAAGAGCAGTTGTCATTAGTCATTGCTAAATCCAAGCCTAACCAAACTTGTCTCCCAGACCAATCAAAGCTATCAATCTTACATTTTTGAAGATCATCAAGTCTTATATAAGCTTCTCCACTGTTCGAAGGGAGAAAATGATTCATATGCTTACAAAGGTACTCTTCACGCTCTGCCGGCTTCTCTATAGCCTTTTTACGACTATCTCGGATTTCATTATAATTTTCTTCAATCCTTAGAGGATTTGCTTGGTACAATCCAGTCTCATTCCAAAGATTCTCAGGTTCTGCATAATACAACAGTGCAAACATTCTATCATCATCAATAAGGCCATTAAAAACCTTCTGAATATAGCTAATTTCCTCTAACATGATTGATTTATCTTCTGCATATGCCGTGGTTAATTTAAACATTAGAGGGTTTTTTACATTTAGTTGTCCTGATTTCATTGCATTAATGTTTTTATATTCTTTAAAAGCCCCAACTTCATCGGCAATAAATGCAGATGGACGAATCGAGTTGTTCTTATTCGCTTCTGCTGTACGGGCCTGATAAAAACTATTTGTAAGCTTACAAATTATTCGTGAGCTTAGTGTTTTTGGAATAACAAAATACTTACTAATGTTTGGACTTGCTTGTATGATTTGAGTCATTGCCTTTTTTACTTCACCGGCTAATTCTCGATCCAAACAGATTGAATAAAACTCAGAAAAATCATCCTCAGTTAGCATTAGGATGATTATGATTAAAGCGCATATAAAAGTTTTTGCATTTTTGCGAGGTATAAATAAAGTAACATCTCGATAACGGTACTTTTCACTATCCTCTTTGAATCTCCATCCGAAAATATTTACGAGAAAAAATGCTTGAAACCCTTCTAAACCTTCTAAGATTGTCTTACCAGTTACCCCTAACCCAGTAGCAAAGTTTAGAAGAGAAAGAATTCCTTCCACTTTAACAATTTCCTCTTCATCAAAATAGTAAGGAAAATCATCATTCTCTTGTTCTTCTAGTTCTTTCAGGAACCAGTCACATTGAATTTTGACCTCTTTTGTTGTTATTTCCTCACCAGAGACAACTTTTTCTGCATATGCTATAGCTTTTTCAAATATCATTTCTTACCACCAGCCAACACTTGCAACAAAGGATCATCTTCTTTTTGCTTTACTTGAAAGTTTATTGTCCCTAACTTAGCGCGACTTTGTGGAGATAAACTTAATTCATTACAACAGCGAAAGAATTCTTTTGTATATTTATCCTTTGCACTCATAAGTGATTTGTCAAAAATCTTATCAAAATCTTTGTTTATTATAATCTCAATCTGCTGAATTCGATCGATTGCAGTAGCGCAGATTCCCAATATATGAACATCTAAATTACCAAGGATACCACTTGCTTCTAACTCTTCCACAATATATGAAAATATTTTCACCTGTTTAGCATTAAGATGTTCTGGAGGGGAAATACTGTCAGCTGCACCTCTAAGTTTAGTCTCCGTATCTGTACGAGTTTGAATTTCCTCTTTCGTTAAATTCTTACTCATAGTTTTTACACTCTTGGTAGGTCTCGCCATTTCCTCACCTCCTAGAATTTTTCATTTCGGGAATTTTTTTTGACCGTACTGGGCAGCGTGGTGTAGGAAAAATCGAAAAAAGCCTAAAAGACCCCCGGGGGGACCTAAAATGCATGTTTCATCTCTTGAACCTTAACGATCTCCAACAATTCTTCTCTACTTATCTCTCCACTCTCAGCCATCTCATGATGATACTTGCACAAACAAATTAAATTATTATCTTTTAATCTTTTGTTCCAGTCTTCCACAATCGGTACGATGTGATGGACTTCTATGTTAGTAAAGTTATATCTTTGTTGAGTGTTATATAATTCTCTAATGCAGATCTGACACAAGTATTTATCACGTTGATTGATGTGTTTACGTTTCTTTTGCCATGCTGCAGTCCATCTAAATTTATCAACGTGTGTTACTTTGTAGTTTGTTCTTTTAGGTTTACTTGGACACTGGAATGATCTTTCATGGATCCTTCCACAATGCTTACAACTCTTTAGCATTACTTCCTCCTTATTGCTCCTCGGTTACGTTTGTAAGTATCACGATTCATACCCATAATATCTACCCAATCAACACGTTCTTCTATTTTCTTTTTCTTAGGTGATTGTTTCTTCTTGGATGGTTTAGGTTTCTTTAACTGATTAAGTTTATTCTTTTGTTCATCATCTAAATGGTCAGCTAACTTCATCCAATCACCTTCTCGCTTATCAGATTCGATTCTAAGACACTTTCAATCTATTTAAGTGTAAATACATTAGATAAACAAAAAGACACTCACAATTAAATGTAAGTGTCCCTCTTTGATATATTTCGTTAATACCATATTAGCACCTTTATAACCTAATGCTCATTCTTTATTCGTTTTAAAAACGTTTTTGTATCGTTATGAAAACTATTCCTCTTCTTCATCATTTATTTCGCCAGTACCATTACATCTATAACACTCTTTTGTTCTACCGTTACTGAATACTAAGTATCCGTCACCACCACAACTTATACATATCATGATTCACCCTCCTTTTTCTTATAAACTTCTAATCTTAAAGCTAATGCCAATTTATAAAATATCCTTGGTTTAAAATTTTGATGGTAATAAGATTCACTCATACCCATTTGGTTATAAACCTCATAATCGAATAATTCTTCTTCACCTAAGTATCTAAGTATTACTGCTTCCCGTTCTCTTTTAGATAATCGATTTACAGCTTTTCGGAAACGCTCAATATATTCTTCTCTTTCACGTTCATAATCCACACGATCAATCGCAATATCTTCAGTTGTCGAATGAAATCCGTTTGTATTTGAAGGAGGGATAAGTGAATAAGATGCCGTCACCTTGGGAAGTTTTTCTTCTGGAATAGTAAGTAAGTACATACGATATGTTTCTATAGCCGTTTCAACATTAAGTTGAGTTTCTTTTCGATCAATTTCAGGAAGTTTGAAAGATATTTGTTTTCCCACCTTTGGATCCCTCCTATGATATAATCAATTTGTGCATTGAGTTAAGGAGAAATCCTTGGCTCTTTTTTATTTTACTTTTTACTGTTTTCAATCCCACGTAATCTTCTCTCTTCCTGTTTCTTACGGTATGCTGGAATATCATATACACCTGAATAGCTTGAACCTTTAGGCTTCTCTGTTGGAATAATTGGATGTTTTTCAATATAAGCAAGACGTTCTTCCTCAGTCATTTTCCAAGTATGAACCTTACTTATCATTAAGAATCTCCTCCTTTAGAATTCCTTTCTTTACGAATATATTTCTCCAGTTGCTCTCAACTCTCTGTTTATCCGCTTCTTTAATTCTTTTGTTTATTAACTTACCCAATCGTTTTTTGTGCTTTCTTTTATTAGCTACCAATTCACTCCACCCCTAATTCAATCATTCAAGAGCACTTGCTTTTCTTCATCTGTAAATTTGTTATAAGCACAGCAGTTTGAACAATAAAATCCTTTTACTCCATAAGAGATAAAATATTTCTTAATCACATAGTTTGTTATTCTTTGAGGCAGTCCACAATTCTGACAAAAGAAAATGTAATCTTTGTTCATTTGGTCCGCTCCTCTTATGTGAATATATGATTATATACACAGTTATTAAGTTTATTAACAGTAAGTTGTGGATAACAACGCTTATTTGTTACTTATTGATTCACAAATTCGTTTCTTAGCTGCGTGTATTTCTTTAAATAATTCTGAAAGGTTTTCGGCATCACCTATTTTTATATCTCTATCTAGAAGAAAGTTACAAGCTTGTACTAAATTACCGAAATGTCCGATTGGTTTGAAGTCAATTTCTCCTGTAGGTTCTTTCTCATCATTTAATTTTTCGTAGCTTTCATTTACCGTTATATTTAGTTTATCCGATGTGATTTTATATTTATCTCCAACAAGGATATTCATATGTTACCTCCTCTTACGATTGGTTTACACCTCTATATTGCAAATGTGATAAGGCATGCAGCAATAGAAGCAAATACAATAGATGTTAAGTTTGTTCTAGCCTCTTTATCCTTCTCTGCGACTGCACCAAGAGCGGTTATCAAAATAACTGCCATTAACAGGATTTGAAACATTACAATCATTGAATTGACTCCCTTCTTATTACTGCGCTAAATCCTTGGATTACGCATTAACTTTTCTTTGAAAACCTCTCACAAAGACCTGTAACTACACCTATAAGCCAACCAAGTAAAAATATAAATGTATAATCCACTTTTGCCTCCACTCCTTGGACTGCGTATTAATCAATATTGAATTTCTTAACCGCCTTGTGCTCAAAATATTCTTCTCCAGTCAACTGCTTGTACCAATATTTATTAGTCAAATACACTTCTGGTAATAACCCTTCACGTTTATCTTTTGAGGTATCCCAAGCAACAAGATTTCTAGCTATTACCTTTGTCAAATCTTCAACTTGTTGTTTCATATTCGGACGATTAAAAATGGCGCCTGTATTTTCATACATCATTTCATACCGTTCGACTTTCTTTTGCAACTTACCAGCAATCCGGTTTTCATTTTCAAATGCTTTTTTCCAATGAGAAGCTTTTTTTAGAGCAACTTCTAATTTACCTTTTACTTCATCACGCTTACGTCTAGTTTCGTTGAGAGTATCTACAGCTTGAACATTCTTTAGGATCTCATGGTATGACCCATATTTTTGAATAACAAAGTTACATTCACCTACTGTTAAGGCACCTACAGGATCTTTCTCAATCCATTGTCTACTTGCTTCTTGCATAATGTATCCGAATTGATGTTGGTTGTTAGCGATGAACTTTTGGACCTCATCCACAAAAAATCCCTCCTTCTGTTTTTTTTCAGTCATCTTACCTCTTGTTGTTTTGTGAATTACACCACAAGACCCACACTTAAATGTTTCCAGTTTTCCTGCTACTTCCTCGTATTTCTTAACCCAAGCCTTTGTGTTTCCTTGACTGCTTTCAAGCATTGTTTGAAGGACTTTATTCTCCTTTTCTAACTGTTCAATACGTTTTAATAAATCGTTCATTTTCAACATCCTTCCTTATTACGCTATTTAGGTCTTGCGTTTACAGTTAGAGCAACACTCCGAATCCATCAGAATAATTCTTTCTTTGCATTTAGGACACTTTTTCAATTCCATTCATATACCCCTTAAGCGAACTACGCATTAAGCTTTTCTTTAACTGGCTTCTCAATTCCACAGTTTTTGCATTTTAATAACTCAACTTCCACACCGTCAAACATAACTATATACTCACTTGAATAAACCATTCTTCCACCACATTTATCACATTTCATTTTTAATTCCTCCTTCGCTATTTGTGTCGATTGTTCACTTAGATTTTCTGTAAATATAGATTCCCTTAGCACGCTTCCACTTATCTAAAGTATTAATGTGAATATATAACTCAGCAGCAATAAAATGATCGTATTTAAGTCTTTCTTTCATTTTCCAATAATCAGAAACTGTAAGATCTTTTAGTGCTCTACTTGCCATTTATTACACCTCTCATTAGTAACCAGATTCTTGCCGTTCATGATTTATTTGATTTTTTTCCATGTAAGCTTGTTCAATCTCTTCTGAAGTAAATCCAAGCATGATACCAAAAGTGTAAAAATCATTGTAGACTTTAAACCATACAGGCTTTGATCTTGTGTAATTCAGATTGATCACTTTACGAGTTAAAGCTAGGATATGATTTGTTAAATCTTTTTCAGGAATCTCTTCCCAATTGATTCTTACAGGCTTAACCTTTTCTGGATCAACACCAATCGAGATACCTAAAGAAACTACGAAATGTAGACAATCCACATACTCATCAAGTAGAGGGTTGTACCACTCTTGATCCTCTGACATCATGGCTGGATTTCTTAAAGCTTTAACGTTTGGCTTTCTTTTCTCAGGAACTTTCCAATATTTAAAAGACTTTTCCTCATTCGCACATTCTCCAAGTTCTACCACTAATGCCAAACAACGTTTATCAAAAGGAGCTACATTCAAATTCTGTTCTCTTAAAATATGGTTATCTAGAACCTTCTGCATCTCGAACAATTTCTTTATATTCATCTGGTACCTCCTGAAAATATTCTTTTCCAAAATGACCCACGATCTTATCCATTAACTTAGGACCTATACCAGGCACTTTGCTTAATCCATCAAATTTAGCTGCTAATATATGAGTAGCTGCATTTCTTCCAGTAACAACACCTTGATCAAAACCGACTTTAAAACCATTGTTATATCCTTCTTGACGCGCTTTTATTAATACAGGATTTTTAGTCTTAGCCATTGCTGCTCACCTTAAAATCGATAAGAACATCTAAATAACGCTGTGCTTTCTTTAAATCTTCAATTCCGTTCTTATGGTGATAACGAGAAGTATATTTAATTACATTACCGATACAAAAACCTTCAAATTGTTCCTCAGTCATTTTTGCTTTCATGTAATCAAATACTTCAATTCCACCAGTTTGATAGTGATTAGGTTTAATAGGTGTATCTTCAAAATTAATATTTTGAGATTTAATTACTTCTGGCATTTTTCACCTTTCCTTTCCTGTTATTATTTATTTTGGGTATCTCGGACCCACCAAGATGTTTGCAATCAATACCTATCCTTGATGAACATCTTTTGAAAAGGGAGCAACGAATTTGACACGCTGCAACCCTATCTTCTTTCTTCACCCAATCCGGCCGATCATCAGCAATGATGACCTTACTCATTATTTAACCCTTTGGAGTTGTGCTTCACTTTCTTCATCATCGATGTTCGTTTGATCTTTACTTACTTCAACGCTTCCGGATTCATCAACCGTATACTCAATGCCTTCATGATCTTCAATGCTTAATTGACCTTCTGGAGAATCATTCTTTCGTTTACTCTCCATTACTTCTTTAGGTGTATTTTCTTGGTACGTTAAATCAACTAAGAAATACTGACCATATTTGTTATATTTTTCACTGATTTTATTCATAATGAGTGAATCATTTGCTTTTGCATCAGTTACAATTTCTTCTGCTTCTTCACGAGTGTCTGCGTAATGTTGTTCCTTTTGATTTAGTTGAACTTTTGCCATTGATTAATCCCCATTTCATATTATTTTTCTGAAACTTTAAATTTTTCGATATCATAAATTCTTCTTAATTCTTCTATTTCTAACTCATATAATTGACGGCCATCAGGAGTTTTAAAATAACCCATATTAAGCAATTCACTTCGATAATAATCTTCCATATGTTGAATAAGTCGCATACTTGTCCTCCCCTCAACATAAGAATTAAAAGACACCAGTTCTCAGATAATGTTTTGCTTGGTAATAAAAATGATGGTATATCCAGTTACCACTGAATCTTTGATCTAAATAAACAATTTCAAAATTGTATTTTGCCTTGAAGCTATTTAACGTTCCTAATAATGCAAGAGGATTATATTTAGACCGATATTTGCCACAAATCATTTTTTCATATCCGTCCTTATCCTCCACAAGAAGAACAAACCTACTGTTTTGCGCTCTTATTAATTCATTTTGGAAAGCTTGTCTTGTATCTTTTTGCAAGTTTCCAGTTATTTCGTCAATATGAGCCTTCCTTTCTATAAAACTGTTTAAATAAATATCCCTTTGTATTCCTAAATCTGAATTCTGCGGAATACAACAACCATAATCGCCATGATCAAGCTTATGGATTCTAACTGAGATATCTTTTTGGTGTAAGTAATTCAAGATGTGTTGATTTACTTGCTCACGACTGTCTATTACAATCGTGAGCGTTTTTAAAATTTTTTCTATTTCACTATCTGTATATTTGTAATGAATCATTTAATCATTCACTCCTAGATTGCTAGAATGATATCTTGTCTTTCTTGCTGAGATTACAAGTTCTACACAATACTTGCAGATTATCTGGACTTGAATCCCCACCCTTAGAAATGGGTATTATGTGGTCTATATGTGCTTTAAATTCATCATCCCAAAGGTGTCTATTACCTTCAATCATTAAAATCACCTCAGTAAACTTATATAAGCTATATAACTATTATAACATATATGTACGTTTGATATATAAGCAATATGGCTTTATAATGCTTATAAAGGAGTGATTTTTTTTGGGCGGTAAAATCGACAAAGATAAGAACACACAAGTATTAGTTACTATTTCACATGACATGCTTAAACTCATTGAGGATTATCAATTTGATAATCGTATTAAAAACAGAAGTGAAGCTATTCGAACATTGATTACTAAAGGATTAGAGAAGGGATAAAACCTTCTCTTTTTTATACTCCTTTTTCCAACCAACTAATTCTGAACAAATGGTTCGCATTCCCAAATACCAATTTTATTTTTTTCATACGCTACTAAGGCTTTTGAATAATCGAAATAAGCCTTTACAATTGGTATTTCTTCAAATTCTTCGTCAGTTGAGTGTAATAAGTCATATTCTGATATTCCAAATAAATTAGTAATTCCGATTAATGATTTAACACTTAAAGCAGGACTACTTTGATATTTTTCATGATAATGTTGTCTGCTAAAACCCATAGCAGTATAAATATCTTTTTTTCTTAATCCGTGTATTTTCCGTAAAAATTCAATTCGTTTTTTTGCACGAATGACTTTTTCTTCATATTCCAAATTCATAATCATGCTCCTTTCTTCGCATATATAACAGCACGTTTATACAACTCACGAGCCATTTCATTAGATTCACCATTCTCATATTGCCGATGATCTTCATAAAGATCCTTCCAGCCATTCTTAGCAAGAACAACGGTCCAATCAATAAACATCATGAGAGAATCTTCATCCGCAACATACCAATCATTTAATCTATCGTTCTTTTGCCATCCACAGATTTGATAAATCATTTTTTGGAGTGTGATTTTTTCCGCACTTTCGTCCTTCCAAGATTTAAACCAATCATCGATAGCTTGGAAATTTTCTTCAGCTGCTTGCATAACTTCTGACGGTATCAAATGTTGATCTTTTATTGCTATTCGATCATCTTTTTTATCCAGATAAATGTTTGCACCTGATTTCCATATTTGGCTTAAAATATTTAACACCTGCAAAATCGATCACCTCGTATTTAACAGTTACTTAAAAACGTTAAAAACAGACCTCGTTAACGAAAAGTTATTAAAGATAACTCTGTCGAACCTTACAGCCCCAAGGGATTAAGCTTAAAAGTTATTATTGTTATCGGGATTTAGGTATTACTGCTCCTAATATATATATATTTATTTTTTTATTTTTTTAATTAATATAAAACCCAATAACTAAAATAACTAAATAATAATAAAAGTTAACTTAAACCCTTGTTATGACTGGATTTAATGAAAGTTATTAAAAGTTACTAAACTAATAAAATGGTTATTAAGTAACCTTAAAATGGCTAGTTTTATCGTTTCCGGTAACACTTTTAGTAACTGGCATCCGTTCTTTTATGGTTATTCCTGTTAAAAATGTTTTATTTCCTGCACCTTTCATTTTTCCAAAGCCTTTTGTTTCTAACATTCTGTAGAATGATCTATTACCAAGTGATCGTTCACCTGACTTGAAGCACCAACTGTCGTAAATGTTATAAAGTTCCTTAGCTTCAATCTTTATCGCTTCATTTTTGGGATCATCGATATAACATATCTCACCTAAGAAAGGTGCTAAAATGTCCATTTCCTCTTTGTAATTCCCAGTAGCATCTAATACAATTTTTGGTTCTTTTAGACCTGACTGCTGCCACTTTAAACAACCTTGTATAGCCCAATTTAGAATACCTGGCATTTCAATAGACAATTTTTCTTCAAGTTTCTTATCACGTTCATGAGGTTTTAAGTTTAAAGTGAAAGGAATGATTTTTACCCTTCTCCATATACCATCATCTACTCCACCAATAATTGGCTTATGATTTGTTGTAAAGAACACTTTAAATTCAGGAGTAAATTCAAAATACTCTTGTCTTAAGAATCTAGCCAAAATCGGTTCACCGCCAGTAATCGTCTTAACAAGTGACTCCTGTAACTTTTCTCCCTCTTCCGACTCAACTGCTGAAACAAATCTCGAATTTACTAATCTTGCAATATCGTTATTTGCGCCTGTATCCTTTTTCTTAATGAAGGTATCTGATTTAGTTTGAGCTCCATAATCCCCTAATAGTTTCTTAATTGTATTTACAAATGTAGATTTACCGTTTGAGCCACCACCAACCAAGAAATACATCGATTGCTCTGAAATATCTCCAGTTAAAGAGTAACCAACCAGACGTTGCATATATTCGATCAATTCCTCATCACCCTTGAAAATTTGATCTAAAAAGACTGACCATGTTGGATGTTTAGCATTTGCATCAAATTCAACATTGGTGATTTTTGTTATCCTAAGGTCTCGATCATGCAGTTGTAACTTACCTGTCCTAAGATCAACGATTCCATTTTCAACATTGAGTAAATACTTATGACGATCAAAATCTTCACGTTCTGCTGGAACTAAAGGCATTAAATCTTTAATGCTATTCATCCTTATGTTTCTTCGCTCGCACATTCTGGCCCACTTTGTTTCTGATTCTTCTTCTGATTGATACAGACTCCTTAAAACCTTAGCTGTAATTCGTTCAATCTCTTTTTTTGTATCTAGTTTCCATCGCTTGCCGTCCCATATGAACCAACCAATGTCTGAAACATATTTGATTACATGACCATATTCATAAGCAATTCTTTCAGCATTCCCTAACTCGGTTAACCGGAACTTTTTCTTAGGTTTCACTTCAACTTCTTCTTCTGCATCTCCAGTACTGAATTCAAAAGAAAACTCTTGGAATTGCTCTTTGTTATCTAGAATTGTTGTAGCAGTTGATGAAATTGCAGTTCCTATTGTTCTCTCACCGTATGTTTCATTAGTTTCTCTAAAATGGATAACGTCCCATTTATCTCTCATAAGAGCAGTCTCACGAAACATCGTATCCATTCGAGTTGCAGATTTACCTGTCCAAAAAGCTAGATGATTACAAAGAGCCAAGTCACTGGCAGAATGATCATTTTTTATTAAATTACCGTTATACAATGACCGGATCTCATCACCGTTTTTACTTCTGAACATTCTTTCCCACAAAACATCATTTGAAATTTTAATTTCATCTTTTTCAAACTCTGCTAAGTTAACCCGACCTTGAATATCACTATCGTCAAAATACTTTTCAAATATTTCAGCTAGTTCATCTGTTCTTTCATAAACGTCATTCGAGTTTTCACGAATCCCTGTGAAGCTAAAATAACGACCATAGGAGTAAATCTCTAACCCATGTTTAGTGTTTTTCCTTCCGGTACCTAAAACAGATTGTGGAAGGTTACCTTTTACAATGATGTGAATACCTGTTCCCGATGGAGAAAATTCAGTGTAACTATCTAATGTGTCTATAATTTCTGTTGCAAACGTATTTGTTTTTCCGTCCACAACACACTTATCAATATCAATACCGATGTAATTGTCTTGGCGACTAAAAACAAATCCAATTCCGTCATAGTTACCTTGTAAATAAAATTTGACTGCTGTTGCAAAGGTACTCCATGTACGACGGTTGTTTGCTTGAGCCATTTCTCCGTCCACTTGATAAGGTACCTTTGTAGGCTTACCATTACGTTTTTCAGATCTCCACAAAATCCATTGAGGAAGGGCTTTTAATTCGGCAGGGATTTCGTTAAAGTTATATGGATTTTCTTTCATTTCGCCCTCCGATTTTTTTATATTTATCTATAAAAAAGAGAAGCTAGTACAATACCTATTTAGTTCTTTAAAACGGGAGATCATCATCACTGATGTTAATTGAACCACCATTTTGCGACACTGGATCTACATCTGAAACATCATAATATTTAGCCTTTGCTGCAGTCCGTTTTTGTTTAACTCCATCAACTAATTTGTCATATTCCTCGTGTTTTACAGTTATTTTCAAGTTTTTATTAATTAATTGCTTAGCCATATCATCAGCTGAACTGAATGCATGATTGTTAGCAAAACCACAAGCTTTTAAAAGTGAATTGACGATTCGAACTGAAACCTCATGTTCAAAAGTGAAAGTATTGTAAAGTACTTTGGCTCCTTGGTGGTTCTGTGGTACATCACTACGAATCTCAAAGTCTACAGATAATTTAGGTTTTTTCGCTTGTGTAACCCCAGCTTCTGCATTAACAATCACAGCTTCATATTTACCTTCTGCTACTAACTCGAATCCTGTACTTGCATTTTCTTCATCAAATTTAAAGAATGACATTAATTATTTCCCCCTTGTTTTTCTGGTGTGTAACCAATTTTGAATATATCTTCATGAGCACAAGCCTTACGTTTATCTAGTTGGTTTTTGGCAGCAATGTAAGGTGATGGCTCTAAAATAAAACCGTAGTTTTTTGTTTCTTCGTTGATAACTGATTTCGCAACTACTTGGCATAGCCCCATAAAATTGTTTATTATTTTAATCCGAATATCCGGATAAGCTCGATTGACTGCTTGTCCACTAGGTAATTCCCATTTATCTGTCATTTCCCATGCCGTGAATACAACACGTTTCCCTAAGGTTTGAATAAAACGAACACTATCAATGATGAAAAAATCAATTTGTTGATAATTACCTTGTGAAGGTACACGATTGTTATTACCTTCTCGACCTAAATTAGCTAACATAGATCTCGTGAGTTCCGAAATGTTATCAAAAAAGATAGTGTCGTATTTTGATAAATCAGCTGTAGCCAGATCTTTCATAAGATTATTCCAATTCGTCCAAGCTTCATAAGTATCGAATTTAACAATATCTATATTTGAATTCCCTGCTAATGGGGCTTGTGTCTTATCGATTGGAATATAAAGTGTTTTACCTTCTAAATAATTTGCCGTTGACGTTTTACGCATACCAGGATTTCCATAAATCAAATACGTTGAATTATCTGTTGTTATTTCAGCAGCATTTGTAGTTTCCAATATTTAACCCCTACTTTCTTAAGCCCATGAAATATCAATTATTTTAAAGTTAACCAAACCATGTGATACTACTTCATAACCTAGGTCTTGATAATGTGTTTCTAATTCTTGGATCACAGCTTCTTTTACTATCTCAGGTAATGCCAATGTTGTTCTTGTTGAAAATTGCCCACAATCAACTGATGTTTTGATGTTATTATTTATAGAAACAACTGCCTTTTTCACATATGAATCAACAAACTTAGGAAGATTCGATTTTGCTTTTTCTTTCGCTTCAATTGCATTCATTCTATTAACCTCCTAAACTTCCAAGCTAAATGAGATTGACTCAGGCTTTACTGTTACACCTTTTACTAATTGTCCGTTCTGATCAACAACAACTTTTTCTCCACTAATTTCAGCAATACGAAGTGACTTTTTAAACTCGGCCCACTTAACACTGTTTTTGATGAAATCGAACATTTCATTTTCAAGAACATAATCAAGGATTAAACCTTCATCTTCTTTTTCTGGAGTTTCCTTTGTCTTACGTGATTTTGACTTACCGTAAGGAGTAGTAAGTGTTTTCGCTTTAGGATCTTCAGCTAACTGTTTTGCATGGTATCGAGTAACCATATTTTCAAAGAACTCAAGGCTGTTATTAATAGTGGAAAGTTCACCTTTTTCCCAATCTGCAATTCGTTGACGTTCAACATCTGCTAATTGCTGGATTTCTTTCTCTTTGGTTTTTAATGCTGCAACCTTGCGAAAAACCCAATTCAAACTGTTAATGTCAGTGATTTCAAATCTGTTTTCTTCTGTTGAAAAAGAATTAATATCTTCAATATCCATCAATTCAATTTCTTGTAATGGATTAACTAATCCCATATGTAGCACCACCTTTTTTATTTTTTAACTCAAGATATTTTTGATATTGCTCTTGAGTATCAAACTGAAAAACAATTTCGTTATCTGGCTTAATCGTGATATATCCACCTGAGAGACCTAAATTAACTTGATCTTCCCTTGATCGACTAAATGGGATTTCAACAGTTTTCATTTCAACCTCCAATTGATTATTTGAAGTGAATCCATTAAAATGTAGTTGTTCATATACATGGAATCACTATTGACTCGTGTTACCAGCACGGGTCTCTATTTTGCTTTCTTATACTCAAAACCTAAAACATCCATTAAATAATCTTCTAAACTTTCTTCTAAGATTATTTCTCCGTTTGCAATAACGATTGAATCACCTTTGAGAATTTCATTACCGAAATAATCTACACCAAAGTGCTCAGGTTGATTGTTACAACCATTAGGGCAATCATGATCTTCTCGTTCGTCTTCTGGAACAGCAAAAGATTTTTTACATTTTGGACATTTTAATATCGCTGACATGAATACTTGTCCTCCTTTCTGCATAAGATAAATTAACAATGATTTAGTGAGTGCTAATTCTCACTGTTAGAGCAAAGAAACATCATCTAGAAATTCCAACAAGACTCTTTACTCTAACGGCAAGAATTAATTGCCGTATCATCTCCACAGATGATAAAATGAAATTCAACCAATATTTCGTATGAGCAGTTGTGTTACCAGCACACTGCTTATTTTGTTTTTTCTAACTTGATGAAAACGATCATCGAAAGGAATAGAAATCCCACAAAACACCCCGCGTATATTCCTATCATTATTAAGCACTCTCCTTTATGTGCCCTTCCATATGTAACCTTCTTGATGTAATGATTTCTTTATATTCCCTGGCTTCTTGAGCTGCTCTAAAATTACCCTGACGTTCTTGTATTTCAATTTCCATAATTAACTTCGCTTCTCTCCTCAACAACAAACTATATAAATCATTCACTTTACCAATCTCCTATTCTATTAAGCTTGTCCTTCTGTAAAAGCCCCCTTAGGAGCCTTTCTTAACTCGTGCATACATTCCAGCAAATAAAGAACAACCCATATATTTTTCTTTTGTGGATAGTGCCTGTTCAATCGTTACCGTAATATATTCATTTCCATTTCTTACTTGAATATCATCAGAATCAGTTAGAGGAATATAAGATGTTTTATCTTGGTTAGTAACTTCTAGTTCAACTGTATTAGCTTCTAGATCTACAATTAGTGTTCCAGTAAGATAGCCATCCACACGGTCAATTGTTTCTTTAATGTGTTCAGATAAGGAAAACATTTGAAATTATCTCCTTTATGATGCTGACTTTTGAGCATTCTTATTTTTTCTTTCTTCCTCCTTGATACGAGGTGTACTTGTATTCATAAAAAACAAAAGTATCTTTTCCTTAATCTCCTTAGACATTTCCTATTAACACCTCCAATATATTTACTGATTAAGCAGATACTAACTAAGCAATAACATCATTATCATTTCTCATTTTGCGAATTTTATCTTCAAAAAAAAGTTCTTCAATACTTACGTCTAACGCATCGGCAAGAATTGGGATTTTATCAGCAGATAAATGACGGACACCTTTTTCAATTTCAGAATAGCTTGAAGGTGATTTAAAGCCTAATTTATCAGATACGAATGATTGTTTAATACCTTTTTGAATTCTTATAAATCTTGCTATTTGACCAACAGTATACTTCAAATAGTATCACCACCTTATTTCGAGTAATGCGAATAACTTAACCTAAGTATAAATTCGCAATTCTCGAATGTCAAACATTTTTTCTCTTTTTGTGAATATAATTTCAATATATGCGAAATTACTGTAAAATCATCTTATTGTGAGGTGTAATTAATGAGCGATATTATGGGGAAACGTTTAAGATATTTAAGAGATAAAAAAGGTTTATCCCAAAAGTTTGTTGCTGAAAAAATCGGTGTTAAAAACAATACGCTCTCCGGTTATGAAGCTGGAGATCGAGAGCCAAGTTCTGAAATACTTGCTAAATTAGCCCAATTTTACGAAGTCACCACAGATTATTTAATAGGTGTTACAGATTTTCAATATCGTACTAAAGAACAAGATGATTTTATAAATGATGTGGATTTATCAATTAGGGAAGTTAGAGAGAAATACAATATATCTTATGAAGGTGAGCCTTTATCAGATGAAGAATTAAAAGGAATCATGGCGTGGATTAAAGCTAACAGGATAATAACAGGTGAGCAAAAAAAATAGGCTTAAATTTAAGCCATTTTCTTCTCCCCACTTACCAATAGTTGTTCTTTTTTTATTATTTCTATTATTTCTTTTAGATCGACAGATTGTTTCATTTAATCTTCCCCCCATAAAGAAAAAGCGAGGTGTCATTTTGCCACATAGTGTCGGTAGATGTCTACTTGCCGACCTTTTGCGAAAAGCTGGAATGACACAACAAGAATTAGCGTTAAAGTTGAATATTCCAAAACAACAAGTTAATAAATATGTGAATAACAAACAGCAAATGTCTTATAAAAAAGCTCGTGAGATTTCATATTTACTTAATTGTTCAATGGAAGATTTATATGAATGGATTCCAGATAAAAAGAGGTAAGTGGACTATAAGGAGTAGATTTTTATCTACTCACCGACATGAGTAATCGTTAATGATTACTTTTTTTATTTACTATGACACAACCACTCAATATAAGTTGTGATATACATCACACTTTTTTTATAAAAAAGTAATCACTTTCGATTACTTTTATTTAAATAACTATATCATAGGTATTTAGATACAGTTAACAACTTTCGACATACAAATTACGACAAAAAATTCATTTCCATTTATAGTAATATGTTATCATAATAAGAACAGATGTTCTATAATTATTTATAAATTTTTAAAAAAGGAGTAAAGAAAATTTGAAGACAGCTATTTATGCTCGTGTATCAACAGAAGAACAAGCAAAAGAAGGTTATTCAATATCTGCTCAAAAACAGAAACTCAAGGCATTTTGTATTTCTCAAGGATGGCAGGTTGAAGGACTCTATGTAGATGAGGGAATATCCGCAAAAGATATGAACAGACCACAACTCCAACAAATGATAAAGGATATTGAGGATGAAAAAATAGAATGTGTGTTAGTATATCGTCTGGATCGTTTAACACGTTCTGTTCTGGATTTGTACAAACTGTTGGATATTTTCGATAAACACAATTGTAAGTTTAAATCTGCTACAGAAGTTTACGATACAACTACAGCAATGGGTAGAATGTTTATAACGATTGTTGCAGCTCTTGCTCAATGGGAAAGGGAAAACACCGGAGAACGTATTGCATTCGGTTTTGCTGAAAAAGCAAGGCAAGGTAAATACCCTTTAAATTTCCGACCTATAGGATATGACTTGGATCTAAAAACCAGTAAACTTACAATCAATAAAGCAGAAGCTAAAACAATTAGATTAATTTTTGATATGTATTTGCAAGGTTATAGTGCAAATCGTTTATGCCGATATCTTAATGAAAATAACATTAGAACAAAAGCAGGAAACAATTGGAATGACAAACCTTTAATGCAGATATTAAAAAATCCTCTATATTATGGAGCAATTCGATGGAATGACGAAATTATAGAAAATGCTCATGAGCCAATAATTGCAAGAGAGATATTTGATACAGTTCAAGAAACAATAAAATCTAGATTTAATAATGAACCTAGAAATTTAGCAAGTCGATATATTTTCTCTGGTAAACTAAAATGCTTAAAGTGCGGCAATGCTATGACTGGTTATTATGTTAATGCAACTTTAGCTTCAGGAGAAAAAGTGAAGTACCCACAATATAGATGTTTAAAAAAGAAAACAGGTGAATGTAAAGGATCACGCTCTTTATCAGAAAGGCAGCTTGAAGAATCGTTTATAGACTACTTAAATAAATTTGATTACTCAGAAGCTTTAGATCGAGTTGACTTAGAAAGTAAAAAAAATATCCAACTAAATGATAAGGTAGATGCAAAGTCGCTAGAAAGGCAATTAGAAAAGATTGAACAACGAAAAAAGAAATGGCAATATGCTTGGACTGATGATGCTATTTCTTATGAAGATTTTAAAAAACGTATGGAAGAAGCTCAAAAGGAAGAACAACAAATAAAAGAGGAGTTAGATTCTTTAATTAATGAAGATGAAGAATCGATTAATCATGAGGAAATCCTTTCTTTGGTTTTAGATATAAAAAGAAATTGGAACTTATTAGAGATAAGCGAAAAGAAAAATCTTGTAGGTCAAATTGTAGAAAAAATTCATTATAAGTTTGATGAAAATGGTAAAACGAAAGTGACGAGTGTAGACTTTATATAGGTCTACACTCTTTTAGTATTCCTATAACCTTTAAACCATTATAACTGCTCCCAAAATATCTGCAACTTTGGTCAATCACATCCATTGGGCGTTTCCCAACAGTAAGATCTTGCTCAAGCTCCAGTACCTCAGTGATATACCTATTTTCACCAGGGAGAATGGCCATAGTAAATCGGTTAATAAGATAATCTTCCACTACCATTTTGTTTGTATCAATCACTGTTTTGCACCTCTTACTAAATTATTAGGTAAAATATCCCATAAATAATCTAGCATGTCTTTTTTAAAAATTCTATAAATTTACAAAAACTCCATAAAAAAATGACTTCTGTTACATATTTGTAATGAAGTCATTCATTATTCTGAGCTGCTGAATCATCAAATGGGCCTCTCAGACTGTCTCTATCTTCCATTTCAATTCCAACTAGTGGATTTAAAGCAGTTGGTAATAATTCTGTTTCTTCTTCTTTATTCATGACATCACATCCTTTGGAATATCTTTTCCTATTGTAAGATTTTCATACATTTCAAAAATATTCCTGTTAAATTTTTTAAAAATTTTAACAATTCGGTTGATTTTCTCCTTAAAATTCCATACAATATAAAAAAGGCATCAGGGGTGATCTTTCATGAAAAATAAAAAGTCGTCGTACACTGAAATCATGAAGTCCCGTAACACGAAAAACGTTCCATCCGAGCAACCTGTATTAGACATGTATATTCAAATGATTTTGGATGAAGCGTTGTTTAACAGGAAAAAAGAATTGCTAGAAGAGCGTATCAATGATGCACTTGACACACAGAACAAGACAGTATTTATGAAACTATCAAAAGAATACAAAGGATTGCGTAAGCTAGGATAAAGGCTGCCATGTGCAGTCTTTATTTCTGTGATTATCCAATATGACATAAAAGAACGGTCAAGGATGTAGTCCTTGGCCGTTCTTCTTTTATTATGCTTTTGTAAACTGCTCTGCTTCCGTTGATCCCTTCAATGCTGTTGTTGAAGATGTTCCACCAGAAATAGTTTGAGCTACCTCATCAAAGTAACCTGTTCCAACCTCGCGCTGATGTCTAGTAGCTGTATATCCATGTACTTCGCTAGAAAATTCATTTTGTTGAAGCTCAGAATAAGCAGCCATACCACGATCACGATAACCTCGTGCAAGCTCAAACATGCTGTGATTTAGAGCATGGAAACCTGCAAGTGTAACAAATTGGAACTTATAACCCATTTTTGCAATTTCTTTTTGGAAGTTTGCAATTGTCTCATCATCCAGCTTTTTCTTCCAGTTAAAAGAAGGTGAACAGTTGTAAGCTAATAGTTTTCCAGGAAACTTCTCATGAATAGCATCAGCAAATTTTTGTGCCTGCTCTAAATTAGGCTCAGATGTTTCACACCAGATTAAATCTGCATATGGTGCATATGAAAGTCCTCTGCTAATTGCTTGATCAATTCCGGAACGAGTTCGGAAAAACCCTTCTACTGTGCGCTCACCTGTAATAAACTCATGATCAGCAGGGTCAACGTCACTTGTAATAAGATCTGCTGCATCTGCATCTGTTCGAGCAATAATAATCGTTGGTGTTCCCATAACATCAGCTGCTAATCGAGCTGAAATAAGATTTTTCACAGCAGTCTGAGTTGGTAATAATACCTTTCCACCTAAATGACCACATTTTTTCTCTGATGATAATTGATCTTCAAAATGAACCCCTGCAGCACCCGATTCAATCATTGATTTCATTAATTCAAAAACATTTAATTGCCCGCCAAAGCCAGCCTCTGCATCCGCAACGATTGGAGCAAACCAGTCAATTTTTCCTTCTCCTTCAAGATGCTGTATTTGATCAGCACGTTGTAGGGCTTGATTAATACGCTTTACAACATGTGGAACACTGTTTGCAGGATATAAGCTTTGATCTGGATACATATTACCTGAAAGGTTCGCATCTGCTGCTACCTGCCAACCACTTAAGTAAATTGCTTTTAAGCCAGCTTTTACTTGCTGAACAGCTTGATTCCCTGTAAGTGCACCAAGTGCATGAATGTAGTCCTCATTGTGAAGATAATTCCAAAGCTTTTCTGCTCCTCGTCTTGCCAACGTATGCTCGATATCGATTGAACCCCTTAAACGAATAACCTCTTCCGCGCTGTAAGGACGTGTAATGCCTTCCCAACGTTTATCTAACTCCCAGCTTTCTTGTAATGCTTCTACTCTTGTTTGACCGTTCATTTTTATTCCCCCATTTTTATAAATAAATTTTTTTCTTACTTCCCCTTTGTTGTCCTTACTACATTTTGTTTAAAGCTTTTCATAGCTAGGTATCGTTAAGAAATCAATAAACTCTTCGCGTTTTACCAGTTCATCGAAAACAAAAACCGCTTCTTCAAAATGACCTTTCTGAAAAGCTATTTCCCCCACTGATTCTCTTATCTTTTGAACTTCTTCATTCCTTAATAAATCATAAAGCTCGAATGTTAATTTACGACCATCTTCAAGAATTCCTCTTGGATGGCGAATCCATTGCCATACTTGAGCTCTTGATATCTCTGCTGTAGCTGCATCTTCCATTAAATTGTGAATTGGCGCAGCGCCCCTGCCACAAAGCCATGAAGCGATATAACGGATCCCAACATCGATATTTGTTCTAACCCCTTCTTCTGTAATGATTCCATCCGGAACCTCTAACAAATCTTCTACGGTTACGTTTACATCTTCTCGTTTACGGTGAATCTGATTAGGTGTTTTCATATGTTTATCAAATACATCCTTCGCCACTGGAACAAGTGCAGGATGGGCAACCCATGTACCATCATGGCCGTATGTTGCTTCTCTTTCTTTATCTGCACGAACCTTTTCAAACGCTCGCTCATTAGCTACTGGATTGTTTTTCACTGGAATTTGTGCCGCCATTCCTCCCATTGCATGGGCATTGCGCTTATGACAAGTTTGGATAGCGAGTAAAGAGTATGACCTCATAAAGTGAACAGTCATTGTTACTTGCGCACGATCTGGTAGAATAACAGACTCACAGTTTCTAAGCTTCTTAAGATAACTAAAAATATAGTCCCATCTGCCACAATTTAATCCCGCTGAGTGCTCCTTCAGTTCATAAAGGATTTCATCCATTTCAAAGGCTGCCATGATTGTTTCAATTAATACAGTTGCTTTAATGGTTCCGCGTGAAATATTTAATTCATCTTGTGCAAAACAAAATACATCATTCCATAATCTTGCTTCAAGATGACTTTCCATTTTAGGTAAATAAAAATAGGGGCCACTTCCGCGTTCAATTAACTCCTTTGCATTATGAAAAAAGAATATTCCAAAATCTACTAAGCTGGCAGACATTCGTTTACCATCAAGCTCTATATGTTTTTCCTCAAGATGCCAGCCTCTTGGTCTTACCTTTAAAGTTGCTGTTTCCTCATTCAACTGATACGTCTTACCGCCTTCATTTTCAAAGGAGATTGTTCGGCGGACAGCATCTTTGAGGTTGATTTGGCCGTTCATCACATTTTCCCAGCTTGGTGATGTTGCATCCTCAAAATCAGCCATAAATACTTTTGCACCTGAATTCAAAGCGTTAATTACCATCTTGCGATCAACAGGTCCTGTTATTTCTACCCGTCGATCTTGAAGATCCTGTGGAATTGGAGCTACCATCCAATCTCCATTACGAATATGCTCTGTTTCCGCTAAGAAACCGGGCAGTTTGCCATTATCAATTTCTTTTTGTCTATCCTCTCTTCGTTGTAACAGCTCTCGTCTGCGATCTCCAAAATTTCGTTCTAGCTTTTCAACAAACCTCAACGCCTCAGGTGTTAATACTTGCTGAAATTCTGGGTTCATGTTTCCAACAATTTTACAACCAGTCATTTGTGTTGCCATTTTTGAAAAAACACCCCTCTTCAAATTGTTATAATACAGTTTGTTTTAACTAAAACTAATATATAACAGATTAAATAAAAATGGAACAATTTTCTTGAAAAAAATTCAAAAAAGTTTTTGACAAGCTTTTAATTTTCATTGAAACCCTTGATATAACAACAAAAAAGGGACTTGGCGTTTTCAACACCAAATCCCTTTTTGTTATAAAACAGTTTCAACCTCATTCTGTTTTTTTATGTTCTTCTAAATATAAAATTCTTTCTAACATCGTAGGATGCGTATACCGGAAAACCTTTACCAATGTTGGAGGATTAACTTGACTTAAGCCTGCTCTAGATAACTCTTGGAAAGATTGTATAGCAGCCTCATGGTTACCTGTCATTTCTATCGCATACATATCTGCTGACTTTTCCTGATATCTTGCTACTGTATTTGAAAGTGGACTTGAAGCAAAGGTTAGCACGCCTAAAAGCAATAAAAATAACGGAAAGGAAGTTAACTCTTTCATTGACCTGATCTTTAAAAACTTACCGTTGCGCTTAATAAACAATCTCATTAATTTATCAATTAAAAATAAGCCAACTAAGCTTAATAATAAATAACCTGCAATACCTACGTAAATATGATTCATCACGTAATGTCCCATTTCATGAGCCATAATAAATAAAATTTCTTCTTCACTTAAGCGAGTTAACGTGGTATCCCACAATACAATTCTGGAGTTAGAGCCTATTCCAGTAACATAAGCATTCAGTGCATTTGTTTTTTCAGACATATTTACTTCATATACATGCTCAGCAGGAATATCAGCTTTATCAGCTAGCTCTAGTATCTTTTCCTCTAGTTCTTTGTTTTGTAACGGATAGAAATCATTATAAAGAGGATCAATGACTACTGGTTGAAAAAACATAAGAAATAACGAGAAAGGAATCGATAAAAACCATGCGTAAAGCCACCATCTTTTTTCAAAACGTTTAATAAGCCAGTAAAGAACAAGAATGATGACTGTCATCAACAAGTAATTAACCCAAAAATCAATGAGTTGGTCCTTCATCCAAGCAAAAAAGGATTGCGTTGTAATATGATACATTTTTGATAATTGAAAACCAATCATATCAACAGGAAAGGAGAGAATACTAATAAATAATGATAACCAAAAAAAGTATATAGCTGATTGCAAGCTAAAAATTTTCGAAGTCGAATTTGACCAGTCCTGCATTTTACGAGAAAAACCAGTTATCATAAACACAAATAGTAAAAACCATTCAAACGGAATCGTGACAAAGTACAAGAAGTTTCGAATGGTCGAATATTCCTGTGATAAGATCAATTCTCTTCCTGTCATAAAGGTTGCAGGATCAGCTGATGTTCCCTCATAAGGGGCCGGCACGCCTGATCCGGAAAAGATAAATAAATACCAGTACACTGCTAATCCATATACAAAATAAAGTAAAATTGATCGCGTTAACCATTTCCTCATCTGCCATTCCCCCTTGAACAAGCTCTTATTTCTAGTGTAGTGCTAAGCTCGTTTCATTAGAACTGAAAAGGGAAGGCTTTTAAGTCTTTGCTCCCTCTCAACCTATGAAAAAAACATGCTATATAAAACAAGGGTACCAATTGAACCCATTACAACAACAATTACATTTGCTCCTGTAAAAGCTATTAGAGTTGCTGCAGCCGCACCTACTAATCCGAAAACTATATCATCACTAATCAGAAAAATCCCTGGGACAATTAAAGCTCCTAATGTTGCATATGGTACATTCTTTAATACATTTTGGACAAATACGGGCAATTTTAACTGACCTAATGCAACTAAAGGAATCATTCTTGGTAAATATGTTACTAATCCCATCCCAATAATCATCAACAAAATTGTTTTATCCACGTTGTTCCACCTCATTTGTTTGTTTAGAATAGAAAAATTCTACGATTATTGCTGAAAGCAAGGTTGATAAAACAATTGCCCAGCCTGTTGAAATCATTTGAGATGCATAACAAAGTGAATTCAAAATCGCAGCAACCACTGCCAAATACATCACTTTTCGATGCTTCTTAAGTGACGGGATTAATAAGCCAATAAACATGGCATACAACGCAATTCCCATACTTTCTTGAACTGTTGTCGGCAAGCTTGCCCCAATAACATATCCTATTCCTGAGTTAATGACCCAACTTGCATAAGAAATAAGCATAAGTCCAAATAAATATCCAGCATTGACGTTACCATTCCTCGTTGATGCCACCGTAAACGTTTCATCCGTTAATCCAAAGGAATACAGAGCCTTTTTCCACAATGAGTCATTTTCAACCTTCTCACTTAGTGAAGCAGACATTAAAAAATGGCGAATATTAACGATAAATGTTGTGAAAATAATTTCGATAATTCCAGTTCCAACAGCTAGTAAACTTAAACATATATATTGTGAAGCACCGGCAAACACAATTAAACTCATTAACACTGTCTCAGAAAGTGAAAGTCCAGTAGATTTTGACAGTAAGCCAAATGTTAAAGCAACAGGTAAATACCCAATCGCAATGCTAATCCCACCTTGTGTTCCTTGAAGAAAATCAGATTGCTTTTTCGCTAAAGTGGTTGTAGACAATATAATACCTCCTTTTTAGTGCTTATCATGATTTATGAATAATACATTAGTAGATAAAAACTCGTTTTTTGATCTGTAAGATTTGCATACGTATGGGACTGACTTGCCTGAAAACGCATAGAATCCCCTTTTTTCAGAACATATTTAACATCTTGAATGGAAATCGTTGCTTCTCCATCACAAACTAAAATATATTCCTCCACACTTCCATGATGTCTTTCCGATTCATGAACACAACCTGGCATTAGTTCAAGAAAATACACCTCAAACTTTTTAGATGAATCAAAAGGAAAATAAGGATATACTTGTAATTGTTCGTCATTTTCTGTTACTGCTGTTTTTTCGTGTAGTCTCACAACTGTAACAGTAGGTTCTTTCTCCTCCACTAATGAAGAAAATGACACTTGAAGACCGTTTGCAATCTTCCAAAGAGTGTTTACCGTTGGACTTGACTCTCCTTTTTCGATTTGTGAAAGCATCCCCTTGCTTACACCAGTTAATTGAGCAAGCTGATCATAACTATACCCTCTAAGCTTACGTATATTTTTTAGATTCTCCGCAATTTGAGTTTGAATTGAATTCATATATTTCTCCCATTTTCTGTTATTGTATAATATATTATACAATCGTACCTTTTAACATACAATACTTTTATCTTTTCTCACGTTATCTCCTTCCATTTCTTCACACCATAAGGTACATTAAAAGTAACTTTTATTTCTTAAAGGTGGGATAACTTGCTTGATGCCTATTTTGAAAAAATACAAGAAAAATTGAGTTTAGTCATGCAAAGCGAACAAGAAGGAATGGAGAAGGTTGCAGCAAAAGTGGCTCAAACAATAATGTGTAATGGTATTATCCAATTATTTGGATGTGGACACTCTCATATCCTAACAGAGGAAGTGTTTTATCGAGCAGGTGGACTAGCACCTATAAAACCCATATTCATCGAATCTTTAATGCTTCACGAAGATGCTGTTAGATCTTCTCAACTTGAAAGACAAAACCACTATGCAGAAGAGTTTTTAAAGCATCAGGATATACAACCTCATGACCTTGTAATAGTAATTTCAACTTCAGGACTTAATCCAGTACCTATTGACGTTGCCCTTCATGCTAAAGATAAAGGTGCAGATGTTGTTGGAATTAGTTCATTTCAATATATTCATTCTCAACCTTCTAGACATAGAACTGGAAAGTATCTATCACAAGTTGTTGATTTTGCTTTAAATAATCATGCGAATACAGGTGATGCAACCATTACATATGGAAATTTCGGTGTTCCCTTCGGACCTACCTCTACTGTTGTTGGAGCATCTATGCTAAATGGGATTTTTGCTGAGGCCATAAAGATTATGATAAATAATGATTTTGAACCTCCAATTTTTCGGAGCGGAAATATTGAAGGAGCAGATTTTCATAATCAACAGCTAATTCATAAATACCGTGGAAGAATCCCATTATTAACCCAAATTGAAAATAAATAAGCTTTACCTACATTTGCAGGTAAAGCTTATTTATTTTCGTTCTATATTAATCTTAAATTTATATCGGTCCGCACGATAGGAAGACTTAACAATCTCAAGTGGTGTACCATCTTCTAAATAAGTTTCTCGTTGGATGAGCAACACAGGAACATTTTTGTTAACATTCAAATGTTTTATATCTTCATCTCTAACAATAGCGGCTTCAACCGTTTGAGCTGCATGACCAATACTCAGCTGTAGGTCATCCTCAATATACTTGTATAAGGAATTTCCCAAAATATCAGGTGTTAGCCCCGGAATTAACTTTACTGGAAGATAACTAGTTTCAACTGCAATCGGTTCATCATTTGCTAAACGTAATCTTTTTATTTTATAAATAAGTTCTTCTTCTTCAAGGGAAAGCCACTCTTTTATTTCTTCTATAGCAGGGGAGACCTCGAAGTGTAACAGCTTACTCCCTGGTACTAGGTTTCGAGCCTTCATATCTTCTGTAAAACTTGTGAGTCCTTGTAAATTTTGTTCAAACTTTTGACTCGATACAAAAGTTCCCTTCCCTTTTTCTCTATAAAGATATCCCTTATTAACTAAATTCGTTATGGCTTGTCGAACCGTCATTCGACTTATTTGATAGTTTTCTGAGAGTTCTCTCTCTGACGGCAATACATCACCAGGCTGTAGCTCTTCAGAAATTATTGATTTTTTAATTTGCTCTTCTAACTGATAATACAAAGGAAGAGGAGAATGTTTGTCAATCACATAAAGATCTCCTTTCGATATCACTACTTATTCATTATATTAAATAATGCTAGGTTTTTACAATTATTTAAAGAAATTCATCGTATGACCGACATACGTTTGGAAAGGCATGGCTTGTCGCCAAGCCCTAATGGTGAAAGCCTTAGCTTTCCCCATATATACCATCCATAAAATTTTATGCTTTCTGATCGTACAAAATAGAAAACTACCTGTTTCAGCGATCAGGTAGTCTTCTTCTTTTTATTTTCTAATTTTTTCAATTTCATCAGCCACAAATTGAACTTGTGTCCCTATGATGACTTGTATGCTTTGTGGACCAACAATATTTATCCCTGGAATGTTTGTTGATTTAATTTTTTCTTGATCAACGGCATTCATATCTTTTACTTCAACCCTCAATCTAGTCACACAGTTATCTACAGATGTAACATTTTCATCTCCACCTAAACCTTCATATATCTTCTTCGCCATAATAGCGAACTTATTATCAGCTGAGTCCGTGCCCTCTTCTTGTACATTTGCATCTGTATCAGCTTCTCTACCTGGAGTAGCTAGGTTGAATTTAGTTATTAAGAAACGGAACAATACATAATAGATCATCGCAAAAACTAACCCTTGAATTAACAACATATACGGCTGATTAGCTAACGGTAATCTTGAACTTAAGACGAAGTCGACTAATCCTGCACTAAACCCAAAGCCTGCTGTCCAGTGAAATAATGAAGCAATGGCTAAAGATATACCTGTTAATGCTGCATGAACAACATATAGTGCAGGTGCTAAAAACATGAATGAAAATTCAAGTGGTTCTGTTACACCAGTAAAGAATGACGCAAAGCCTGCTGCTAACATTAAAGATGCTGCTTGTTTCTTTCTTTTTGTCTTAGCTGTATGATACATCGCTAAAGCTGCTGCTGGTAAACCGAACATCATAATCGGGAAGAAACCAGCTTGGTACATTCCAGTAATACCCTTCGTACCAGTACCTGCCCAGAAATTACCGATATCATTAATTCCTGCAACGTCAAACCAAAATACTGAGTTTAATGCATGATGTAAACCAGTTGGAATGAGTAATCGGTTAAAAAATCCATATAAACCAGCGCCTATAAACTCTAATTTACTAATAGCAGTTCCGAATGAAACTAATCCTGTAAAAATAACTGGCCATGCAAAGAATAAAACAACTGAGACAACTAGCATAGAAACAGCTGTCATAATTGGTACTAGACGCTTACCACTAAAGAAGGCTAAAGCTGCAGGTAATTGCACCTCACTAAAGCGGTTGTACATCATAGAAGCAACAATACCTGAAAGGATTCCGACAAACTGGTTTTCAATCTTAGCAAATGCCGGGTTAACTGCTTCTGGATCTACACCTTGCAGCAAAGCAACGGAGTTAGTTGATAATAGGGTTGTTACAACAAGAAATGCAACTAAGCCACTAAGTGCTGCGGAACCATCTTTGGTTTTAGACATTCCTAAAGCCACACCAACTGCAAAAAGAATGGACATGTTGTCGATAATAGAAGATCCAGCTTTAATTAAGAATGCCGCAATTGGATTACCTGCTCCCCAGCCAGATGGATCAATCCAATATCCTATGCCCATTAAAATTGCAGCGGCTGGTAATACTGCTACTGGAAGCATTAAAGAGCGGCCAATATTTTGTAAGTATTTCATCATATGACTTCCCCCTTATCCAAAGTTGAATAACAATAAATATAAAATGGCATTACAATATGTTGTTTCTTGTTACTTGGAAGCGTTTTTACACAAATATCTTATCACCATTAGATATAGATGTCTATACCAATTTTATAAATCAGAATCGATAGTTTGTCATAATTCCTGTTATATTTTCATACATGGTTTTTTCAACCGGTATAGACAACTATATATTGAGATGCTATGCTTTAAATATGAATTCTTATAAAAGGAGTACATTTAAAATGAGCTCATTTTCAAATAAGCTGATCATTCAGAATGGAACGATTTACTCTGAAAACCAAGTCATTAAGAGCGGCTTTCTAAAGATAGATGAGGGAAAAGTTAGTGATATTAGTTTGTCTCATTTCACAACAAATCACTCTGATTACACAATCATCAAGATACCAGATACTTTTACTGTTATACCTGGCATGATCGACCTTCATATCCATGGTGCAAATGGGGCAGATACTATGGATGCAACAAAAGAGGCATTGGATGTGATGGCTTCTACTCTTCCAATGGAAGGGACAACAAGTTTCTTAGCAACCACAATAACAGAAGATATAAAAGTGATAGAAAAATGTCTAGTAAATGGAAGTGAGTATATTCACTCCTTACAATCAGAAGGTAATTCAGAGGTATTAGGGATTCATTTAGAAGGTCCCTTTATTCATAAAGATAAAGCTGGCGCACAACCAATTCAACACATTTTAACCCCTGACTTGGAACTCTTTAAAACATGGCAATCAATAGCTAATAACAATATTAAGCTAGTTACCCTTGCCCCAGAGCTTCCAGGGGGGACCGAATTTCTACAATATTTAAAAGATCAAGGAATTATTTCTTCCATTGCTCATTCTCAAGCAACATATAAGCAGGTATTGGTTGCAATTGAAAATGGTCTTTCACATGTTACACACTTATTCAACCAAATGACAGGCTTGCACCATCGTGACCCTGGAATTGTTGGAGCAGCATTTCTAAAAAATGAACTAAAGGTAGAGCTGATTGCCGACGGTATTCATGTTTGTCCTGAAGTTGTGAAACTAGCCTATGATCAAATAACAGATGAGAGATTAATCTTAATCTCTGACGCTATGAGAGCAAAATGGCTTGTTGACGGAAAATATGATTTAGGTGGACAAATGGTTACTGTGAAGGAAGGGAAAGCCCTACTAGAAAAAAACACTTTGGCTGGTAGTGTCCTTAAAATGATTGATGCATTTAAAAACATCCAGCGCTTTACTGGTTGTTCCATTAAAAGTGCTATTAAGATGGCTTCGGAAAATCCAGCAAAACAATTAAATGTGTTTGATCGTAAGGGTAGCATATCAATCGGAAAAGATGCAGATCTTGTCATACTTGATGAAGAGATGAACATTTTTATGACTATTTGTAATGGAAAAATCGCTTATACAAATCAAGAACATAGTCATAAAATAGTAGAGGAGTAGTTTTGAAAGCAGCTATTGCAAGATCTATTTTATGCTTGTTCTGTTAAGGAGATGACATCACTTGAATATCATTGAAGTAAAAAATTATGATGAAATGAGTTTAAAAGCTGCTGAATATATTATTAATAGGGTTAAAAATAATCTAAACTTGAATCTAGGTTTAGCAACAGGCGGAACTCCTAAAGGTGTCTATAACAAACTAATTGAAGATCATCAACAAAATCACACATCATATAAGCAAGTAAAAACATTTAATTTAGATGAGTATATTGGACTTTCAAAAGAAGATTCTAACAGTTATCATCACTATATGAATGAAAACTTATTTCAACATTTAAATATTCTAAACGAAAATACTCATATTCCTTCAGGTTTGAATGATGACAATGAAGCTGAATGTAGAAAGTATGAAAGCTTGATTATCGAAGCTGGAGGAATTGATCTACAGATTCTGGGTATAGGAGCAAATGGGCACATCGGCTTCAATGAGCCTGGCACCTCCTTTCATTCAAAAACACATGTTGTTGATCTTGCCCAGTCCACAAGAAAAGCGAATGCCCGCTTCTTTCATAGTCTAGATGAAGTCCCAACCCAAGCCATTACAATGGGTATTCAGACAATTTATCAAAGTAAGGAAATTTTATTATTAGCTTCTGGAAAATCAAAACAAGATGCGATGGTGAAACTACTAAGTGGTGAAATTACAGAAGAGTTTCCTGCTTCCATTTTAAACAATCATCCTAAAGCACTAATAATTGCAGATGAAGAAGCCTTGTTTCGTGTTAAAGAAATAAGTATATCCTAGTAATAGAAAAAGGTACATGCTCCGCACTGGAACATGTACCTTTTCTATTACTAGCTAATCCTTAAATAAGTAGTGCTTTATCAGATAATGAGCTATCTGACTTAATTTTTGAGAACTCTTCTAATAATGAATTTACCGTTAATCCCTGTTTTTGGTCTCCCTCAGCCTGAAAAACAATTTGCCCCTTATCCATCATGATCAGTCGATTTCCGAGATCTACCGCCTGCTGCATATTATGGGTAATCATTAACGTCGTTAAATTCCCCTTTTCAACAAGCTTCTTCGTTAAGTTCGTAATCAACTCTGCTCTTGAAGGGTCAAGTGCAGCCGTATGCTCATCAAGCAACAGAATATCAGGCTTTGTAAATGTGGCCATTAATAGAGATAAAGCCTGTCGTTCTCCACCAGAAAGTAATCCAACTTTAGCAGACAAACGATTTTCAAGACCAAGACCTAACATTTCAAGCTGCTCTTTGAAAAACACACGTCGTTTCGCTGTTACACCAGGCTTCAGGCTTCGATTATGAACTCTGGAATAAGCAATTGCTAGGTTTTCTTCAATCGTTAAAGTTGGCGCCGTTCCTGCCATCGGATCTTGGAAAACCCGTCCAATGTATCGTGAGCGTTTGTACTCTCTTACATCAAGCATGGATTGGTCCTTAATTCGAACATCACCATCATCTGGAGTGATTCGTCCGGCAATAACATTTAACAGCGTAGACTTTCCTGCACCATTACTTCCAATAACCGTAACAAAGTCTCCTTCTTCTAAAGACAATGATAAATGGTTTAAGGCGATTTTCTCATCAAGGGACCCTTCATTGAAAACTTTATATATTTGCTTTAGTTGTAGCAATGTTCGCACCCCGCTTTCTTCGTAAGCTTTTCTTCCGTTTATCTTTTTGCTTATCAATGATTTGCGGAATAACAAGTGCTCCTATAACAATACATGCTGTAATCAGCTTCATATCTCCTGTTTCGAAAAAGTTTACTCGAAGTGCCATCGCAACAATAATTCGATATACAATTGCCCCGATAATAACAGCTATCGTTGCGCGCACAATTGTTTTTGTACCGACTAATGCCTCACCAATAATAACAGATGCTAAACCAATGATAATCATCCCGATACCCATTCCAACATCACTAAAGCCGTTGTATTGAGCTATAAATGCACCAGAAAATGCAACAAGTGCATTTGATAAACCAAGTCCTACAATTTTTAACATATCTGTATTTGCAGAAAAACTTGTTATCATATTTTGATTATCACCAACAGCTCTAATCGCTAGACCAAGCTCTGTTTTCAAGAAATAGTCTAAAAGATATTTAATTACTAAAATCATGATTAACATCGTAATAACGACTGACCATGTTTTCGGGACAAACCCTTCCAGGCCAAGTGAAATAAAGAGACTCTGAAGGCCAGCATCAATCCCAAGCTTGTTCCAGCCTTCTAATAATTGTGTGAAAACTGTTTCTTCCTGTAATAACGGAACATTTGATTTCCCCATAATTCTAAGATTAATAGAATACAGGGCGATCATCATTAATATCCCCGAAAGCAGAGGGTTAATATTCCCTTTAGTATGCAGCACCCCTGTGATACAGCCAGCCAGAAAGCCTACAATCAATGCGACTAATGTGGCCATGAAAGGATTCACACCGTTAACAATTAATACGGCACTCACTGCTGCGCCAGTTACAAAGCTGCCGTCTACTGTTAAATCAGGGAAGTCTAATATTCTAAATGATAGGTATACTCCTAGAGCCATAATCGCATAAATTAAGCCTGACTCTACTGATCCAAATAGGGCTGTAAACATAATTTCTCACCTTTATTCAAGAATTTCTGCTTCTTCTTTCCATTCTTCTTTTATTTCAATTCCCATATCCTCAGCTGATTTTGCGTTGATTTGTAGTTTAAGTTTTTGTGGATATTGTACTGGAATTTCACTTGCTTTTTTCTCACCATTTAATATGCTAACTGCCATTTCTCCAGCTTCAAAGCCAATATCATAGTAATCAAAACCATAAGCTGCGAAGCCACCACGTTCTACAGAATCTAATTCACCAACAAATAATGGTAGGTCATTATCACTAGCAACACCAATTACACTTTCTAATGCAGAAACTACTGTGTTATCTGTGATAACGTATAAGGAATCAACTTTACCAACTAAAGATTCTGCTGCTTGTTTTACTTCTGCTGATGTTGACACAGATGCTTCAACAACCTCTAAATCTGTTCCTTCCATTGCTTTCTTAACAAGATCAATTTGAGCAACAGAGTTCTGTTCTCCAGAGTTATAGATCATCCCAACTTTAGTTCCATCGATGTTTTCATCAATAAACTTCACTGTATTAGGAATTGCATCCGGATGAGTATCGGTTGTTCCTGTTATGTTTGCACCAGGTTCTTCAAAGCTTTTTACTAAGCCGCCTCCAACTGGATCTGTTACAGAAGTAAAGATAATTGGAATATCTGTTGTTGCATTTAAAGCACTCTGAGCGCTTGGTGTTGAGTTAGCGAAAATTAAGTCAACTCCATCACCAACAAAGTTATTAGCAATCGTTTGGCTATTATTTTGATCTCCTTGTGCAATTTGAACATCATATTCAACTTCCAAGCCTTTTTCTTTTAATGCTGCTTTAAATCCTTCTAAGGCTGCATCAAGTGATGGATGCTCAACGATTTGGTTTACACCAATTGTATAGGTCTTTTCTCCGCTACCAGCATCTGAACCAGAGTCTCCGCTGCTACTTTCAGACGTTCCTTCACTGCCTCCACAACCCGATAATGCTAGAAAGCTAGCAAGCATTAAACCTGTACCAATTTTCCAACCTTTTTTCATACAAAAGTCCCCCTTTAATGATTGTTCCCTTTTATGCTTTTATGCTTTTATTGATTAAATTATACAGGAGAAATCAAATAGTTCAATATTTTTCGAAAATTTAATAATGTTTTTTTCTATATTTCAGCCTATACTTCCTTACTTTAAAGCGAAAAAACACAGATATCATAAGGATATCTGTGTTTTTGTTCATGAAAAAAATACCATTCATTTCATTCTAGCAAAATACTATTTTTGTAAAACTTGATCTTTAAGAGCTCTCCTTAATATTTTTCCAGTAGTATTCTTTGGTAGCTCTTCTAAGAATTCAATTGAACTAGGTACTTTGTACTTAGCAAGGTGCTGTTTACAGTACTCCAAAAGGTCATCCTCTGTCATTTTGTCATCCTTGACGACGACAAAGCATTTGACTGCTTCGCCAAAATTTGGGTCAGGAACGCCTAAAACAGCAACCTCTACAACTTCTTCATGATTATAAAGTACCTCCTCCACTTCACGTGGATATACATTATAACCACCTACAATAATCATATCTTTCTTTCGATCAACAATATAGAAATACCCTTCTTCATCCTGTCTTGCCAAATCACCTGTATAAAGCCAGCCGTCTCGTAATGTATGTGCCGTTTCTTCTGGCATTTTATAATAGCCCTTCATAACATTAGGACCTCTAACGATAAGCTCTCCTACATGATTTGGTGGTAATTCCTCTCCAAGCTCATTTACAACCTTATTTTCAACGTTCACAATATTTGTCCCAATTGAACCAGCCTTTCTTGGGCGGTCAAGTGGATTAAAGCAAGTAACCGGAGATGCTTCGGATAAACCATAGCCCTCTGAAACAATAACCTTGAATTTTTGTTCAAATCCTTTTAATAATGCTACAGGCATCGATGCCCCACCCGAAATACAAATGCGCAATGACTTTAAATCATCAGGCTGTGCTTTGTCATACTGAAGTAAGAAGTTATACATAGTTGGAACTCCAGCAAAAACTGTTGCCTGATAGCTCTTAACCAATTGAAAAATAACTTCAGGACTGAATCTCGGAACAATAAGTAATGTGGCTCCATTCATTAAAGGTGCATTTAAAGAAACTGTTAAGCAAAATACATGAAACATCGGCAATGTTGTCACAACAATATCATCACTTGTCATCTTTAAATAATTTGCCGTATCAATTGCATTGCTATATAAGTTTTTATGCGTCAACATCGCACCCTTTGGTTTACCAGTTGTACCAGACGTATAGAGAATAACAGCAACATCATCATCTGATAACTCCGGACCAACAAACCTCGGGTTACCTGTTGAAAGCATCTTTGTAAACCCTTTCATTTTTGTGTAAATAGATAGCTTCGTTACATCTACATCGGTTTTGCTATCAGTAGGTGGTGTTTCACACGTAATAATGTGTTCAAGCTTAGGCAGCTTTTCATTCATTTTTTCAAATAACGGTATTAACAAATCTAACGTAATGACCGACTTAACATCTCCGTTATTAATAATATAAGCAATTTCATCAGGTGTGTAGATAGGATTGATCGGAATAACGGTTGCTCCAGCTCTTAAAGCTCCGTATAAAGAGATAACAAAATAAGGTGAATTTCCTAAAACAACTGCGACATGATCCCCTTTGTTTATTCCCATGTCTGTTAAGCTGCTTGCAAATTGATTAATTGCTCCCTCTAACTGCAAATAAGAAGTTTCATTACCTTCAAAAATAAATGCCGGCTTTGTTCCATGTTCTTTTACAGTTTCTGAAAACCGTAAAGATAAATTCATTCTCCCACCCCTTTAAAAATGAATGAGTAACCATTCATTTTATGTTTTTGAAAATACTCCCTTGCTTTCCATGAGACAACGGCTACACTAGAATATTCGATTTTTCATATAGGCTGTATAAATTACTTATATCGCCAACTTTTAAAATATTCTATCTTTATTATATTGAAAGTAGAAAAATTATACAATCACATGGAATGGATTTCATCTTATATTTTATAGTTTTATAGGAACTTCTCTGAAGTTATTACAGGATTTAAATGAACTTAAGCCTAATTTTATTACTGTATTAATTTTGAGGGCAAAATATTTTTACAGATAAAGGGTCACTAGTATATAGTAACCCTTTACGAACAATTAATCTTCAGACCACTCTTGGCAAGAAGTACTTTACCTGAGAAGATATTCTCCGCATCTCTTTTTAAATCATTATGATCTCCAAAATGAGGCAAATGAGTAATAAGCAGTTGGTTCACTCCTGCTTTTTGAGCTATTTCTCCAACTTCCCGACTATTCATATGTCCCATCTTCGCACCATCTTGATGTGAATAAAGACTGCACTCAGCGATAAGGAGATCTGCTTTATTTGAAAAAGGTATAAACTCATGCTTATAGCTAGAATCAGCCGTATAAATGACAGTTGATTTATGATCTGTTATTTTCATTGCAAAGCATGGTGCCGGATGAGATGTTTCTAAAAAAGAGATGGTAAAGGGTCCAACAGAAACCACCTGATCTGATGTATACTCGATGCCTTTTGTTGCATCTTTATATGTTAGTTTCTGGAAGCCTCCCTTATCTAATTTATGACCATAAATTGGCAGCGTCTTACCTTTTCCATTAATGATCGTTGTAACATAGCGAGCATATTGCAGGGGACCAACATCAGCTATATGATCGTGATGATAGTGGGATAAAATAACGGCATCCAATTCATCAATCGTTAAGTACTCTTGTAGTTTTGATAGCACTGCACTACCACAATCCACTAGTAGTTTAAATCCATCTGATTCCACTAAATACCCTGATGTCGCTTCATTTACTTTTGGAAAGCCACCCCAAAAGCCAATAACGGTTACTTCCATCTCTAATTCCCCTCCTTTTAGACCTTTCCATTATAAACCAATATTAGGATTCATAAAATTGAAATTCTTTATACCATAAATTGGCTAATACCTATTTTTAGTTGGTAAAACTCCTACAAATCAACAACTTTTACCTTTCTACTCGAAAATTGTTACAAAACAGTTGTTGACACTTTTTAATCTGTTATAATACAATGAGTGTAATAAAATCAAACGGAGGGGATTCCAAATGATAATGAAAATAACTGAATTTTTCAGAAACTTACCTAAAAAACAATGTAAAGAGTGTGGAAACGAAATTGAAGAGCAACATGAATGCTATGGCAACACTTGCAATGAATGCTTGCATGTTACTGAAATCTAAGTCGTTTACTTGCGCCTAATCTGTTCAATAACAGTTTTATGTTTTTGTATCTGATACAGAACAAAAATAGAAGCTTTACTAAGTAGTTTGGTTTTCGAGTACAAAACTTAATTAGCAGTCCAATTCGCAATTGAATTGGACTGCATTTTTTGTTGCTTATCAAGAATCTTCATAAGTGTAAGGGTATTTTAGCACCCTAATTCTCATTCCTTTCAACAGGATGAGTTTGTTTGCTAAATTAATTGGGGATTGATGGACTGAAAGTGGTAGGTTTTTGGATATTCCAGTTAGAAAATAGTGTAGAAAGAAAAGACTCTGATGTTATTTAGTATAGAACTGATAGGCGGAGAAATTCCGGTTAACGTATATAGTAGGTGCTTAAGAAGCCGATATAAGCGGATATATTCCGGTTAACTTCCATATTTTCAACTAAATCTAAAGAATAGGTTCGTATAAGCAGAAAAACTCCCCTTATTTTGTAGGAAATGTTGGTATTTCCCAATTTAAAAGGAATTTTTCCGTTTATTTTTTAATTAACACAACTATAGAGTGCAAAAAATGCTTGGAGACAGTAAAATGTTCCAAGCATTTTTGCTAATCAAATTATCTGTTCATTTAAGCGAGAATGACCGTTCAAATAGTACGGATATTTCTAATTTTGTACTTCAAAACCGAACCCGTTAGGAACTTTACCTCTAGTTTCTTTTTCATTCACTAAAATAAAAAAGAAGAAGATTAGTATCTCCTTCTTCTTTAAGATGTCGCAACTAGATTTCTATTGTTCAATGATTCACGAAATACTAGTTTTGAAGAGAATTCATGGTTCTCAAAAACACGGAATTGTTTTTTATGTATTTTTTCACAAATGACTTCAATTGATTTTTTAGCCATGATTTCTACTGGTTGTAAGACGGTTGCAATCATTGGATCGATTAATTTTGTCATTGCCATATTGTCGTATCCAACAACCGTCAAATCTCCAGGAATATTCCAGCCTAACTTCTTAGCCTCAGAGATAACGCCCGCTGCCACAGCATCTTCACCAGCAATTAGTGCAGTTGGTGCAGCCTTCATATTTTCAAGCTTTCGAAAAATTTGCTGACCATCGTCCACTGTGGAAACCCTTTCAAAAAAGTACTGATCATAATCATGTATATTTGCTTCTTGTAAAGCAGACATAAATCCTTCCAGTCTCGACTGTGTTCCGTTTTTACTCATCCCACTAGAACAGTACGCAATACGTGTATGACCCCTTTCAAGCAGATACTTTGCAACCATGTAGCCACTTTCTGCCTGATTTATATACACCTTTGGTACTTGAGCACAATCTACATTTTCATTACAAAGAATGACCGGACCGAAGTTCAAATAAGTGTCAATAACTGACCAATCATTTTCAACTGATGTCATAATGACCCCATCTACCTGCTTGGTTTTCAAGAGATTTAAATAACGGCATTCTTTTTGTTTTGAAAATTGTGTCTGGCAAATAATTAATTGATACCCTTTAGAAGAAGCTTCCATCTCTAAGATTTCAATCAATTGACTAAAAAATGGATTTGATATTCTAGGTATCAAAACAGCAATAATCCCGGTTTTTTGATTTCTTAAGCTTCTTGCTGCAGAATTAGGAACATACCCCAATTGTTCCATTGCTTTCTGTACAAGCTTCTTTTTCTCATCAGAAACATACGGATGATCATTTAAGACTCGAGATACAGTTGTTCTAGATAAACCCGCTAGTTTCGCGACATCTTCAATGGTAGACAAATTTCTCCCTCCCCATAGGCTCTATGTTGCCCACCTTGTTTGACCTTTGGAAACGTTTTCAGGTTTAATTATATGAAAATATCTTTTGTAATTCAATCTTTTTTTCAAAATTGTTCCTATTTTCATAGAGAATAGGATGTTACTTTATAAAGGGGGCTATCGAATTAGGCTGTTCCATTGCTCTGCAGACACTTTCTTTCCGTGGGGCGTGCGCTGAGCCTCCTGGGCTTTTGCCTGCGGTTCTCACCTGTCCCGCTGCTCCCACAGGAGTCAAGTGTCTTCCGCTCCATTTCACTATTGCTTTAATAAAATCACTTTAATTCTACAATCTTAACGAAAAATAACCCTAAAACAAAAAACAAGAATAAAGCCCACTGACCTTATTCTTGTTGATTAAATTAGATAGATACAGAGTTACTTAGCCGTGACAAATTGACTGACTGAGTGTTGTAGTTCTTCATTTTGTTCTTTCATATTTTTTATTTTTTCTACCATGTCAAAGGTAAGATCTAGATTGGCTTTCATATTTTGATATACTTGCTCCATTCTGACTGTCATTTTCTTAAAGCTGTCTTGTTGTTCATATCTTCTTCCTTGGATTGTTACGGTATCTTGATTAACTCGTTCTAACGTAACAAGAAAGCTGTTCATAAAATGACTTACTTGAAAAACTTTTTCATCAATTGTACTGAATCGTTTAGGCATTTTTGATAATTCCGTGCTAAGTAGGTCTATTTTTTTAGAAAGCTCTATTACCTCTGAAAAACCGGCAGTGGTTTCTTGTGTTGTTTGCTGAATCATCTTTCGAATATCTTCAGTAGAACTTTTAGATTTTAGAGCAAGCTTTTTAATCTCATTCGCTACTATTGTAAAGCCTCTTCCTGATTCCCCAGCTCTTGCTGCCTCAATGCTAGCGTTGAGGGATAATAAGTTTATTTGTTCAGAAACGTCCGTAATAATGTCAATCATCTGTCCACTTTCATTTGCATAGTTGGTAATCTTAGAGATATTCTCGTTAAACAATGTCATCTTTTGATGAACATCATCGTTGAGCTCTCCTACATTATGAACAAAGCTTGATATGTCCGATATTTCCTTTTGAATCCAATTTAATTGATTTCCAATTTGTTCAATCGATGAGAATGCCTGCTGAATCTCAGCAATGACTTGATTTTCGACTTCTATTTCTTTCTCCAACCACTTTTCTGATTGTGTTACGTATGAATAAGTTTCCTCTATTTCAGTCATTTGAAGACTGGCACTCTGTTTTGAATCCTCACTTAGGGATAATACATTGCCTGTTGTGGAAAGCACATTAGCTGTTTGTGTTTTTACTTGATGCACAAGATCATTTAACGTTGATAGCACCGTATTAAATGCTTCATTAAGCTCGGCCATGTCCTCCCCAGCCTCATATCGGATTTTTTTCGTTAAATCACCCTTTGCGGCAGCAATCTCATTCATCGCGACAATTGTGTCTAATACAGATATTGAAGCACCATGCTCACTAACATTTAAGCCTGCTTCTTCCTCTTCTTTTTCTACTCTTATTTTCATTGTAAATTTCATAGTTCCGTAAATGATCAATCCCATCCCAAAAGCCCAGACAAAAGCCGCTCCAATTCCTAAAAGCTGAACACCAATTTGTTCTATTCTAGTTTCACGCACAAGACTTTCAAGTGGTGCAAATAAAGCTAAAGCCAACGTTCCCCATGCTCCACATACACCATGAACAGCAATCGCTCCAATGGCATCATCAATCTTAAAGACAGAGTCTATTAACCTTAAAGAGAAAATAACTAGAACTCCACCAATTGCCCCGCTTATCAAAGCAAACTCCGGAGTTAATATATTAGCACCTGCTGTTACAGAAACAAGACCTGCGAGAATTCCGTTTAATATATCTTCTACTCTCGGTCTTTTATCAAGCATCCAACTAATGATTAATGCAGCTGTTCCACCACTTACCGCACCAAAATGAGTGTTTAAAGATATTAATGCAATGCTTACATCTGCTACTCCAGTAGATCCTGCATTAAACCCAAACCAACCAAGCCATAAAATAAATACACCAGTTACAGCTAAAACTGCATTCGACATAGTGAATTTTCTACTTTCACCTGTAGAAGTATATTTTCCAATTCGAGGTCCTACTATAATCGCAGCCGCCAATGCAACCCATCCCCCAATGGAATGAACAACAGTGGAACCAGCAAAATCTATAAAACCTAGAGACTCAAGCCATCCTTGACTATCTCCATTCCATAAGCTTCCCCAAGCCCAATGTCCAAAGATTGGATAAATGATTGCACTTATCATGATCGTCCCGATAATATACGCACCAAATTTCACACGTTCAGCAATAGCACCGGAAACGATCGTTGCAGCTGTTCCGGCAAAAACAATTTGAAATAATAAAAATGCCCAATTATAAGGATCTTCCCCAAGGCCTCGTAAAAAAAATCCATCTAGCCCTATCCACCCAGAAGCTGAACTGCCAAACATTAAGGCAAAACCAACCAGAGCAAACACAATTGTTGTAATGAGTAAATCAATAACATTTTTCATTGCTACATTAATTGAATTTTTTGCTCTTACTACCCCAGCCTCAAGCAAAGTGAAACCAGCCTGCATAAAAAAGACTAGAAAGGTGGCAATAACAATCCATAAAACATTCATATTTAGTTCGATCGTCTCCATTTCCTACCTCCAAATGATATTAATAGTTACATATAATGTTATATTTTATAACACATTAGGTAAAAAGGGGGAATTTTCTGAAAAAAATATATAAATTTGTTTTATTTTGTCATTTTTATAAGGTCAATCCTACTGCAAAACAAAAGGTCTGACCCGAACTCGGATCAGACCTTTCTTATCCTTCTATTTGACCTACGTCTTCTTGCACACTGGACTTTTTCACCTTTAATGAAAAATAGATGATCGTCCCGATAATAAACATTGCAAAAAAGCCAATCAATACATATGCTTGATTCCACATTTCAGTAAAATCTCCAGTGGAAATAATCGCTCTTAACCCTGCCACTGAGTATGTCATCGGTAACCAATGATTAATCACTTGAAAAACATCAGGAAGTAATTCAAGCGGGAAGGTTCCTGCACTTGTGGTTAACTGCAGAATTAATATAATGATTGCGATAAACCGCCCTGGATCAGCCATTGTTGTTACAAAAAATTGCACAATAGCCATAAAGGTTAAACTCGTTAAAATACTAAACAAGAAAAACAAACCAATATTTTTTACTTCCAGGCCCAATCCATATAAAAGGAGTATATCAGCTAAAACTGCTTGGAAAATTGAAACAACGAATAAAATACTAAATTTACTAATAAACCATGTCATTCCAGAGCTTGGTTCTCCAGCTGGTTTCCGTAATGGAAAAACAACCGTAAATAAAAGTGTTCCTACAAATAATGCTAAGGAAAGAAAGTATGGAGCAAGTCCTGTGCCATAATTTGATACTTTATTTATTTCTTCTTTAGACAGTTGAACTGGCTCAGCTATCATGTCATATTGATCTTCTGTTCCTTTAACATCTTTTGTATCTTCTGTTGCCTCCGCTAGTTTTGATGAGAGCTCGTTTGTACCATCGGATAACTCTGTTAATCCATTGTCAATTTTAGTGGAACCATCTGCAAGTTGAACAGATCCATCTTGTAATGCCACCGCCCCATTCGCTAATTCATGTATACCACTTTCAAGCTTCACTCCACCATTTGTTAACCTAGATACTCCTGTTTTCATTTGATTGATTCTTTCGCCAAAAGTAGCTAAGCCAGACGTTATTTGTGATTGACCACCACTAACATGAAGAGCACCGCTATAAAGTTTCTCTTGTCCAGTCCCAATCTGATCGATTGCCTCTTGAACAGCAACGGTACCTTCATAAAGCTGAGTACTTTTTTCCGGTAAGTCCACTACTTTTTCATGTAACTTTTCAGCACCTGCTGTTAATTCAGTTAAATTAGTTGCAAGTTCTTGCTGCCCTTTATTAATACTGTTTAATGCTTCAGCTAAAGCCATTAATTCTGCCTTTTGCTCCTCAGGTATAGATGCTCCTTCAAGCTTTGTCACCATTTCATTCACTTTGTTGGTTACACCAGAGAGATTTTCGGATAAATAAGCAGCTCCTTCACTAGCTGTGAGACTTCCTTCTGCCAATTGCTCCGTTCCTGTAACCAACTCAGGAGCTGATGTGTTTAATTGTTGGGTTCCAGTTGTTAGATCTGGTAAGGATTTCTCAAGTTCTTGAATTCCTTCCAAGGAGCTTTTTAAACCTGCTACCAGTTGAGTTGATCCACTTTCCGTTTCAACAGAGCCATTGTAAAGATCGTTTTGCCCTTGAAGCATGGCAGTTAAGCCATTTTCTACTTCACTCATTCCATCTGATAATTTCACTGTACCTTTTTCAGCTTCATTAAGTCCCTCTTTAAAGGTAATTGATTTGGTAACTAATTGCTTAAGGTTATCATTTAGTGTGCTTGAGCCTTCCTTCAGTTCATTTACACCATCATTGATTTTTTGAGAACCATCATTTGCCTCACTGATCCCATCAGCCATAAGCTTGATATTTTCAAATAACCCTTCTGCATATGTTTTTGTTAATGAATGAGAAACCTCTTCTTTTATTTTCTCAACGGCACTCTCACCTATTTGACCTGAAATAAAGTTATATCCTTTATTTGTTTTAAAAGATAACTCAAGATTTTGCGGACGATCATCTAATAATGTTGTAGCATTTTCTGAAAAGTTTTTAGGAATTTCGATAATCATGTAATAATCATGATTTTTTAAACCTTTTTCAGCTTCATCTTTTTCTACGTAATGCCAATTAAATGTAGAGTCTTCCTTAAGTGTTTCGATTAACTCGCTACCAACATCTAAAGGTTCACCTTCAAATATTGCCCCTTCATCTTGATTAACAACTGCAACAGGTAATTGATCGAGCTGTCCATAAGGATCCCAAAATGCGCTAAGATATCCACCGCTGTACATTAACGGTATAAACAATACTCCAATAACAGCGATCAATACTTTTCTATTTTGTAAGAGTGCTTTCCATTCTGCTTTTATTAAAGACACTTTTATATCTCCTCCAACAATAACTATTTGACCAAAATGTTCATTTAGTCATTTTCTATCAAAAAGAGAGGATTATCATAGTGACAATCCTTTAAGTAAATAGCCCTCAAAGATTTCAGCAATCTTTTCTTTCCCTAGGGGTTGATGATGTTTTTCCCAATCAAAAATAAGTGCAACATACAATTTTAAAATAATAAACGCAGTAAGCTCAGGATCACATTTTTTGATATCTTGGTTTTCTATTGCATCAATCATTTTTTGTTTTATATAAAGTAAGACCATTTCTTCTACCTTATGAACACCTTCATTTACGGTTGGTGTGCCTAGTTCTTGACTCTCTTGAAAGATTTTTATTGTTAATTGATGAGTTTTTCTGAATTCAAGAATACTATATAAGGCTAAGTGAACACGATCAACAAAAGGATGGCTTGTATCAAATGCCGCATCTGCAGCAGTCCTCATATCTGCCAATAATCGATCAATAATTTCTGAAAACAATTCTTCTTTATTTGTATAAAAAGTATAAATTGTTCCTTTACCAACATTCGCTAGCTTTGATACCAAATCCATTGTTGTTCCCTTATAGCCAAATTGCGTGAATGCTTTTGTGGCAGCCTCTACTATTTGCTGCTTCCTATCTATGCTCATTATATTCACTCCTGCATCAAAAATGACCAAATGAATAATTTGGTCATTTAGTGTGTAAGTAATATATCATGTTTAGATTTCTTTTACAAGTTCTATGTAGTTTGTTCTTTATGGTTTCCCACTATTCCATGTTGATCTAAGAAGGAAGTTATCTTTTTAAGATGTTCCTCATTTTCAACAACCACATAGCTTGATGGGCTCAACCATGATTTCTTACGGAATAATGTTAGCTTATATCCATTATCAACTCTCGTACTATAACCATAAAGCTCATGCCAACGTATGATCTTTTCTGTTTGATAGGAAGAAATTTGACTTGGATGATAGAACTTCCCATTAATGATAACCCCTTTTGACAGAATAAAAAGACATCCCTTGTGTTGTACAGATTTAATTAATATATAAAACAAATAAGCAGAGCTAAATAAAGAGGATTCTATCCAATCCGTTGTTAGTACAACAACTAGTAAAATAAATAATAAAATAAGTGCAGCTAATGTGGCCCATTTTACGTATTGATAAGATCTTGAATGTTTTGATATAGGCTGCATTTCTTTCCACTCAGCAGGTATAAGAATACTATTAAACTCTCTCTCTGTTCTAGGAAATAGAGCCTGAGTTGACATTTCAGCTGCTTTCTTAATATTCATTCTGTATTGAATGATGTAAGCAATACAAGTAATAAAGATAATAATAAAAATGATATCAATCATTTCACTTCCTCCTTTCTCCTCTTAATCCACTAAGTACTACTCTTTCAATAAATAATACGAATAAGTTACCATTAAGTTTCATAAAAAGGGTAAAATTTCCACCTTCTTTTAAATAGAAAAAACTGATCGAATGAGCCGACCAGTTTTTGATAGTAGTTTATTTCGCTTGAAAGGGAGCAACTCGATGTTTCGTTGCTTGCTCATATGAATAAGCAATTTCCAACAAAGTTGGTTCCATATATGCTTTAGCTGTAAAGGTAATTCCTACAGGTTCACCTTCATTTGTGTAACCAGCCGGTACAGTAATGGATGGATATCCTGCCTTCGCTGGAATCATTGCCCCAAAGTTGTTCGGGAATACAATTGCATCCAATCCTTGCTCCTGCATGACACTATCAATTCCTTTTGTTTTGGATAAAGTATCATCTTTTTCTAAGCTTTCTAGATATTCTGGCTCAATAAGATTGCCGCTTGTTGCATTTGCATCAAGAAATAGTTTTTGACCAAATTTCAGTGCCTTCTCACCAATTTCTTCATTTGCTTTTATCACATCAGTTAGAGTTCGTACTCCGACAGTAGAGTCAATCGTTTTTAGGTAAGCATTAAGATCCGTTTTAAATTCATATAAAAGAACATTTATATCCCATTCTTCATTTGTTGAAGGTATGGTGATTGGATCAACAACTTCCACACCAAGCTCCTTCAACTTATTAATCGCGTTGTTCATAACTGTTAACTGTGATTCATTTAACTCATCAAAATATGTTTCTCGCGCAATCCCAATTTTCTTCCCCTTTAGCCCATCTTTCACAAGATGTTGGTAAAATCTATATCAGCAAGCTCATTCGTTAAAGTGATAGGGTCTTTTGGGTCTTTTGCTGTTAGTACATTTAACAATATCGCAGCATCCCTAACAGTTCTCGTCATTGGACCTGCCGTATCTTGTGTATGTGAAATCGGAATAATTCCTTTTCTGCTAATAAGACCAACAGTCGGCTTGATCCCCACAAGTGAATTTTGACTGGCAGGACTTAAAATAGAGCCTGATGTTTCTGTACCAACTGCTACTACTGCTAAATTTGCAGCAATTGCCGCTCCTGACCCTGCACTTGATCCTCCTACAATAAAGTCTGTACCGTAAGGGTTTAAGACCTGGCCTCCTCTTGAGCTATACCCAGTTGGCATATCCTCAGCAATAAAATTGGCCCATTCGGTTAAATTGGTTTTACCAAGAATAATAGCCCCAGCGTCACGCAGCTGTTTAACAAGTGTTGCATCTTCATGAGCATAAGATTCCGCCAGCACAAGAGAGCCTGCACTTGTATGCATCTTGTCAGCTGTATCGATATTATCTTTTATGACAACAGGAATCCCGTGCAATGGTCCGCGGCTGCCGTTAGTTTTCCGTTCGTAATCTAATGAGTCGGCAATATGTAATGCTTCGGGATTCACTTCAATTATGGAATTTATTTTTGGTCCATCTTGATCAATCTTTGCGATTCTTGATAAGTACATCAGCACTAATTCTCTTGATGTTATTTCATGATTATTTAGCTTTTCTTGAATTTCATCAATTGTTACTTCAACAAGCCATTCATTTTTTAGTTGTTCAAGCTTTTCATTCTGCATGTTAGGTTCCTTCCTTGTCCATTTTTCACTTTATATATAGTTTACTTTTATTTTCTTTTTATTACCATTTTAGGTAAATATAACCTATTAACTAGAGCAAAACAAAAAAGCAGTAAACTCAAATGAATTCACTGCTCTAGAAAATATTCTTTAGTTTGACTCGTTTAAATGCTTTAGTACAACTGTTGATAAACAATCAATAAATTCTGGTTTTGCGTTTGGCATTTCAGGGCGGTAGTAACTTGCACCAAGTTCGTCTGTGATTACTTTACACTCATAGTCATTATCATAAAGAACTTCGAGATGGTCAGCTACAAACCCTACTGGTATATAAACAAAGGTTTTGTAGCCTTCTTCGTATAAATCTCTAGTAAGATCTTGAACATCTGGACCTAACCAAGGCTCCGGAGTGTTACCAGCACTTTGCCAGCCTGTTACGTATTTTTTGATACCAGCAGCTTCCGCAATTAAATCAGCTGTTTCTTGAAGTTGCTGTGGATATGGATCTCCATTTGCAATAATCTTTTCTGGGAGACTGTGTGCAGAAACGACAAGAACAGAAGAGTTTCTTTCTTCTTCAGTCATGCCGCTGTATGTTTCTTTAAGTTGATCTGCCCAATAGCTGATAAATTTAGGCTCTTTATACCAGCTTTCAACTGATGTAATGGTTAATCCACCAAGCTTTTCAGCCTCTTCCTTAGCTCGTCCATTATACGACTTTACACTAAATGTTGAGAAGTGAGGTGCTAATACAATACTCACAGCTTCTGTAATTCCATCCTCATGCATTTGTTTTACAGCGTCCTCAACGAATGGCTCGATATGCTTTAAGCCAAGGTACATTTTAAATTCAATTTCATCTTGTATGCTATTTAGATGTTGTTCAAGCTTTTCCGCTTGCTCTAATGTAATTTTAGCTAATGGAGAAATTCCACCGATTGCTTCATAACGATCCTTTAAATCCTGTAGCATCTCAGGAGCCGGCTTACGACCATGACGGATATGAGTATAGTAGCGCTCAATGTCTTCCTCTTTATAAGGCGTACCATACGCCATGACTAGTAATCCCATTTTTTTCTCACTCATATTATTCACCTCAATAAAGTACTATCTTTTATTATGCCTTAGTTGCTTACCTTTGCCTTTTTGGAATAATCATGCACAAAAGAAGTTAATTTTTTTAGTGACTCTGGATTTACCTGCGGAAAAACACCATGACCTAGATTGAAAATATATCCGTCTTGCTGCATTCCCTGATCTAAAATAGCTTTTGCTCTTTCTTCAATTACTTCCCACGGAGAAAGTAAGATTGCTGGATCAAGGTTTCCTTGTAAAGTTTTTGTCAATCCCATGGAACGTGCCTCAGAAACAGGTAATCTCCAGTCAAGGCCAACTACATCAAGTGGCAGATCATGCCATTCTTTAGCAAGGTGGCTAGCTCCAACACCGAACATGATAAGAGGTACATTCTCATCCTTAAGCTCACTGAAAATTCTCTCCATCGTAGGCTTAATAAATGTACGATAATCTGCAACATTTAAAGCCCCTACCCATGAATCAAAAACTTGAATAGCTTTAGCACCTGCGCGAATTTGTGCTTTTACATATGTAATACTCATTTCAGCTAGCTTATCCATTAATGCAAACCATGCATGTGGCTCTGAGTACATAAATGCTTTTGTTTTATTGTAATTTCGAGATGGGCCACCTTCGATCATATAACTAGCTAGGGTAAAAGGAGCTCCGGTAAATCCGATAAGCGGAACAGTTAATTGCTCTTCAGTAAGCAATTTAATAGTATCCAATACATAAGGAACATCGCTTTCCGGATCTATTTCTCCCAATTTCTCGATATCTCTCATTGATCGGATCGGGTCATCAATAACAGGACCAATTCCTGATTTAATTTCAACATTTACTCCTATAGCTGGAAGTGGAGTCATGATGTCTTTATATAGAATGGCAGCATCAACATCGTACTGTTCTACCGGTAATCTCGTTACATAAGCACAAAGTTCCGGTTGATGCGTAATCTCAAACAGGCTGTATTTTTCCTTAATTGCCCGGTATTCAGGTTGTGATCTCCCTGCCTGCCTCATATACCAAACTGGAACATAGTCCGTTTTTTCTCCACGACACGCTTTTAGAAACGTATCATTGATCTTTTTTTCAGCCATCCAAAAAAGTCCACCTTTCTATGTAGAAGGGGCTAACCCCTTTATTAAATAATATTAATTATAAAATAATATTTATTCTATATTAAACTCTCTGCCCTTTCAACTATAACGGTTTCATTTCCTGTTGTATAGCTTAGATATGCAAATGTCAAAAAAAAGACGAAATCAGTTTAGCTTTCCTTTAACTCAATTATTTGAACTAAATAAAGTAGGTTTCCGTGATTTCGTTTGAATTCCTTCTTCATTCGTTTGCGTGTTAAAAGGAGCAACCGAATAAGAGGAATCTGAAAACACATTAGCAAATGGTATCTCATAGACACCTGCCCCCTTAACCGTACCTATTAACTCTGTTGAATTCCCATCTGAATGCTCATAGATTCGGTATTCTACCCGTTCATCTTTTAAAGGCTCCCACTCAAGCGTTAATGTAATTAACCCTAGTGGTTTGAACGTATATCTCGCTTCAACTTGGTCAATCTCTTTTATTCTTATAGGGCTTTCTAGGTCCTGTACACCTTCAGGCATAGCAAAGGCTACATCTTGATCCCATTTAGCATCATTTAGAATGTCTTTAAAAAGCTTAGTTGGATAAGAGCTTCCATGTGTTAAATAATGTTCTGTATCTGTTTGATCATAGCCCATCCAAAGAGCTCCAACTACATTTTCCGTGTATCCAACAAACCAGGCATCCTTTGAGGCTCCAGGAACATTTGGATAAGAAGTTGTTCCTGTTTTACCTGCTAACTCTCCTTTAAAATGACCATTTTGTGCTGTTCCTTCTGTAACAACATGCTGCAGCATACGTGTCATATCCCAAGCTGTTTGTGGTGAAAACACATCTTTCGTTTTTGAATGATGCTCTGCTATTACTTTGCCATCTCTATTTTTTATTTCTTGTATAAAGTGATGTTCACTGTAGCTGCCATTTGTAGCAAAGGTTCGATATGCATTCACCATTTGAATAGGTGTTACCCCTTCAGACAGTCCACCAAGGGCAATTGCAAGGCCATCATCTTTAATCCCCATTCCGAGAGACTTTAAGTATTCTTTACTAGTTTTTATCCCTAATTCTGATAACGTCCAAACAGCAGCAGCATTTTTTGATGAAACAAGGGCATCGAACATAGATACCTCTCCTTCATACTGATTATCATAGTTTTTAGGGGAATAATCACCATATGTTAACTGTTCATCTTTTAGTAACGAGTATGGTTTAAATAATTTTGTTTCTATTGACGGGGCATAAACAGCAACTGGTTTAAATGTTGAGCCAGGCTGCCGTTTCGCATTAAGTCGATTTAATCCTTTTGGTACATAATCACGACCACCTATTGCTGCTATAACTCCACCTGTTTTGTTATCAAGTAAAATAAAAGCTCCTTGTGCAAAATCATCTGTTCCAGGAAAATACTCCTTATCCTGAAATAAATCATACGCAGATTTTTGCAAGCTAAGTTGTAAAGGTACCTTAATCGTATATCCACCTCTTAACAACTCTTCATTCGAGATGGCATACATTTCTTTCGCTTCATCAAAAACCATATCAACATAAGTAGTAAGCCATGGACTTTCTTGTTTTTTATTTACATTAAGCTTAACCGTTTTACCCTGAGTCCTAACAACTTCATCATATGTGATGTAGCGTTGATCTCCCATTAAACTTAAAATAACATTCCGTCTTTGCTTACTTTTTTCTGGATTTGCGATCGGTGAGTATGTTGAGGGCGCTTTTGGAATTCCTGCGAGTAACGCCCCTTCTTCAAGACTCAATTCTGAAACATCTTTATCAAAATATAACTTTGCTGCAGCCTTTATCCCGTATGCTCCATGTCCAAAATATACTTGATTTAAATACATTTCTAGTAATTTGGTTTTGCTATACCTTTTTTCTAAGTTAACTGCAATGATCGCTTCCTTTGTTTTTCTTAGAAGTGTTTTATCATTTGTTAAAAAAATATTTTTGGCTAGTTGTTGAGTAATTGTACTACCACCTTCTACTTTTCCCCCAGCCAAAATATCTTTATAAAGGGCACGTGTTATGGCTCTAGCATCAATTCCATGATGCTCATAAAACCTCTGATCCTCAACTGAAATGAAAGCTTTTTGAACATATTCAGGAACCTCAGAAATATTGACAAGCTCTCTATTTTCAATGTAAAGCTTTGTAATTTCGTTTCCCTCAACATCAACAAGCTTTGACGCTGTATTCATTACTAATTTTTCTTCATCGATGACATAATTCCCCATAAAGATAATAAAAAGATAACCTAATAGAGCAAAGATTACGACGCTAACTAATGCAATGCTTGATAAAAGAAGTTTCTTTTTCATATCATCACCCCTTTTAGCTTAGTATTGTTAATAATAGGAAGGTATATGTGTTGAAAACACTAAAAATGGAAATATATAAAAAACAGTTGATATAATATAACTAATTAAACTTTACTTGAGGTGAAACGAATTGAAGCTATACATCACATATGGCACTGTTGATTATTTAGCAAAATTAGAAAAAAGCCACGCCGACCATACCCTTCTACTCATGGCTAACCAGGACACTGGAGTACTTTTTCACGAATCAGATGCTGAAACGATTTTTAAGGAACCAAAAACTTATGAGGTATTAGATTCAACTGGTAACATTAAAAATGGTTCATTTGCTGTTTTAAACAATATTCCTGTCTCAGATGAAGGAAGGCCACTATTTGAAAAACGGTTCAGCGAAAGAGCCCGGATGATTGAAAATGAGCCAGGCTTCTCCGCTATCCGTGTGTTGCGACCAAAAAGCAGTGATACTTATATTATCTTAACATTATGGGAAAGTGAGAAACACTTTAAGAATTGGCAGAACTCCAAAGCATACGAGCACGCACATAAAAAAAGAGGTTCAGAAGAAGGAATTGACCGACAATCCATTTTCCCACGCCCTTCATATGTAACGACCTATTCAATTGTTAATAACGACGAATAAACATTTAAGGAGGCTGACCAAAGTAGCAGGTCAGCCTCTTGTCCTATAACTTATTCAATTCCTGTGTCATTTTGACAATATTTCCTTGGAAATGACATCTTATTTCTACACAGATGATCCTAAATTTCTACATCTACAATCAAATAAATATATAACTCATCCCTTGATTTCCCTCTCACATCTTATCCTTATTCCTCATAAAGTGTAAAGAAACCATTTAGGCTTTTGCTGAGGAGTGATCATAATTTGGTAGAAACAACACTCATTCACTGGGTTTATCTACTGTTTATAGTTGGGATTATCGGCTTTATGCTTTTCCGACGTGATACAACAATTGTTTGTATAGTAGGTATACTCTCATTAGCTGCTTTTTCAACACTTTCTGTTAGTGATTCGATAACAAGTCTATTTAATAGCTTTACCTTTGCTATCACACAACTGTTACCGACAATACTCGTTATTTCAATTATTGTCGCAATGAGTAAGATTTTGACCATTTCAGGCATTAATGAAGTTATGATCTTACCATTCTCAAAAATCATTAAAAATCCAACAACTGCCTTTTGGACAATTGGAATTTTAATGATGATCATTTCCTTTTTCTTTTGGCCTTCACCAGCAGTTGCATTAATAGGTGCTGTATTGTTACCAGTGGCCATTCGGGCCGGATTACCCGCACTCGGTGTGGCAATAGCAATAAATTTGTTCGGTCATGGAATTGCTCTTTCTGGGGACTTTATTATTCAGGCAGCTCCTAAGCTTACCGCTGAAGCAGCCGGAATTCCAGTTGGAGATGTGATTGAAGCAAGTATCCCACTTGTTATTACAATGGGACTTGTAACGACAATCTCTGCTTTTTTTCTTTTAAAAAGAGACATAAGACTAGGTAAAGATTTTCCAACCGTTTCAACATCATCTCCTACTGAAGAAACAGATCACAGCTTGTTATCAACAACAACAAAAAAATGGCTTGCCATTATGATCCCAATCATTTTTGTAATTGATGTTATTTTAATGATTACATTAAATCTACAAGGTGGAGATGCTACAGCATTAATCGGTGGCACAGCCTTACTTATTTTAATTCTCACAACCTGTTTAGCTCATAAAAAAAGGGGACTTGAGGAGTCAACAAATTATTTAATAGAAGGCTTTCAATTTGGATTTAAAGTGTTTGGGCCAGTTATTCCAATTGCTGCATTCTTTTACTTGGGTGATGCGGGATATTACGACATTGTCGGTAATTATCTTCCAGAGACTTCAGAAGGAATCGTCAATGATTTAGGTGTTGCTCTAGCAAATATTGTTCCTTTAACACCGGAAGTTGGAGCTGTCACGCTAACAGGTGTAGGAATATTAACAGGACTTGATGGTTCAGGCTTTTCAGGTATTTCTCTCGCTGGTTCAATTGCACAACTTTTTTCAACGGCAATCGGAGTTAGTACTGCTACATTAACAGCATTAGGTCAAGTAACAGCTATTTGGGTTGGAGGAGGAACCATTATTCCATGGGCCCTCATTCCAGCAGCGGCGATTTGTGGAGTGGATCCGTTTGAATTAGCTCGAAGAAATCTTCTTCCTGTTTCGATTGGTTTAGTCGCAACGACTATTGTAGCTATGTTTTTATTGTAGATTAAAGACTTTAGTAAAAAATAGAAAAGATCCTGTAAACAAAACTGTTTAACAGGATCTTTCTTGTTATCTTTGGAATTTCTCAAGAAATCTTGTCGGATATTCGCTAGGAATCTTGCTTACCTCATCTAGTTGATTCCATTGTCCAGCTGTTAACTCCCAATCAACACTTCCCATATTTTCATTAAACTGCTCCAGGCTGCTGGCACCAAAAATAGGTGATGTGATTTCTTCTTTTTGTAAAAGCCACTTTAGGGAAACCTGTGCAGGTGTTTTATCAACTGCTTGAGCGATCTCTTCGACTGTTTGTAAAATCTTAAAGTTCTTGTCATTATCTCGGTTCTCCCAGCTAGACTCACCCACACCTTTAGAGAGCCTGCCGGTTGTAGGAGACTCTCCTTGTTTATATTTGCCTGTTAAAAATCCTCCACCAATCGGTGCCCAAGGAATTACCCCAACATTTTCCTCTCTGCAAAGAGGTAAGATTTCACGGTCCATTTCCCGGTTAATCAAACTATACTGTGGCTGAATGGAAATGAATCTGACCATATTATGAAAATCACTATATGATAAAGCTTTCATCATTTGCCATGCAAGAAAGTTTGAACAGCCTATGTATCTCACCTTGCCAGAACTAACAAGGTCATCCAATGTTCGAATTGTTTCTTCAATTGGTGTTAGGTTATCCCAAACATGAAGTTGATAAAGATCAATATAGTCCGTATTCAACCTTTTTAAACTTTGATCTACACCTTCAAGAATTCTACGTCTTGAATATCCAAAGTCATTAGGATGTGGACCAACCCTCATTCTAACTTTTGTAGCTAAGACAACCTCCGAACGGCGTTCTTTAATGGCATGACCAACTATTTTTTCTGATTCCCCACCAACATAAACATCTGCAGTATCAATAAAGTTACCACCCTGATCAAGAAAGTTGTGAATCATACGAATAGAATCCTCTTCTGTTACTTCTTTTCCAAATGTCATGGCGCCTAAGCATAACTCAGAAACTAATAAGCCACTTTTCCCTAGTGTTTTATACTTCATTATCTTTCTCCCCTCGTTTTTAGTTCTGTCTATCTAATATTCTAGATGCAATAAGTTTATCCCTTTAAATAACTACCGTAGAAAAGAAACTATTAAAAAATCAAATTCTTTTACATCTTTTGTAAATTATAAAGTCATACTAAAAAACAATAGGAGGTGAAGAAGTTGCCTAATCCATTTGAAGCTGTATGGAATACATTAAAAACAACGATTGATAAAATAGACGAACCTCACTCTCCTCTACATGTCATTGAGGTTGGTGACCTTTGGAAGTATTTAACGATGCTAGAAGAGTTTATTCGTTATGAAGAAGTTGGATTAAACACTACCTCAGATGATGAGGTAAGAGAAATACTTGTTGATGCGGTCAAATTGTGTGAATCTCATGTAAAAAGGTTAAGTGGCTTTATGAAAAAAGAAGGTGTACCTTTACCAGATGTCACATCTGCCAAACCAGAGTCAAACCCAAAGGAAGTTCCTTTAGGTGTTAAGCTGACAGACGATGAACTTACAAATGGAATTGCATTTAAGTTAGTCCTGTGTATGCAAGCATGTGCAAAAGGACAAGCTGATGCTATCCGTAATGATGTTGGCTTACTCTGGCTAAATTTCTATACAGAATGGGTAGCTTTTGGAACAACATTAAAAACGTTAATGCGTAAGCGTGGTTGGATTAAAGTTCCTCCTTATTATTACCCGCCTGGTTCACCTGTTCAATAAAATAAAAAACCAACTCAATAATACGCTGGAGTTGGTTTCTTATTTTACTTTTTATTTATTCATTATACTGAATTTTAAATAGAAATATCGCCTTTTGATTTTCTGGTAATGACTATTTTATGTAAATATAAATCTAAATGTATAATTCCAATTAGCAAAAGAGAACCAGCAATCATTCCCCCAATTACATCTGTTAAAAAATGCTCTCCTTCCAACAGTCGGCTCAACCCAATTACAAGGACTATTAAACTTGTACAAACTAAAATAATTTGTTTCATTTTCTTATCATTTGTTTTTTTCAATAGTTTATAAGTTATTGTTCCAAACAGAAGAAGTCCAACCATTACATGACCACTAGGAAAGCTATATCCTTCTTCAATATGTTGGGGAAATGTTGGGCGCTCTCTCCCAATGGCAGCCTTCAATGCTTTATTTATAATATTCCCAAATAGAACAGCAACAAATAGAAGCGATGAAGTAATCAAACCTTTTTCAACAACGGCAAATACAATCATAAAAATAAATAATGACACAATAATTCCGGTGGTTGATCCAAGCATGCCTATTGCTTCAAATATTGCGGCTATACCATGATCATGAAAAGAATATAACGTTTCTCCAATTATCGTTTCGAACTTATTTGTAGCATTCAACATTACTAAAGTAATTAATCCTATAAATAATATCGTTAATAAAATAACTATATTTTTTGTTTTCACGATTATCCCTCCTTCTCCAAATTATTTTCTTGAAATTTTCAAAATTTTTCAATACAATCTATCTAATATTAATACGAATCTATTTTAATACATTTTACTTTGTAAACATATGATTTCACATGGCTTTTTATATGAGAAAACTCATAGATACTAATAATCTCTATTAAGGGGGAATACGATGCTTGATTATCTCTGGTCTACTCTAGACAGTTATTTTTCAGAAATGGTTACCATTCGCAGATATTTACATATGCATCCAGAGCTTTCTTTTAAAGAAGAAAAAACATCTGCATATATTTTAAATTATTATAAAAAACTTGGTGTAAACGTACGTGGGAATGTTGGTGGTAACGGGGTTGTTGCAACAATTAAAGGTGATCTCCCAGGTCCTACTGTTGCGCTAAGAGCCGATTTTGATGCCCTGCCCATTCAAGATGAAAAAGATGTTGAATACAAATCAACTGTTCCTGGCGTGATGCACGCATGTGGACATGATGGGCACACAGCAACATTACTTGTGTTAGCAAAAACCCTTCATGAAAATCGACATCAGCTTAACGGAAATATTGTCCTAATTCACCAACATGCAGAAGAATACGCACCAGGTGGAGCGAGATCCATGATTCAAAACGGCTGCTTAGACGGTGTTGATGTAATCTTTGGTACACATTTATGGGCTACTGAACCTGTCGGTACAATTCAGTATCGTGTTGGTCCCTTAATGGCTGCTGCAGACCGCTTTGAAATTACTATTCGTGGAAAAGGCGGACATGGTGCACAACCTCATAAAACAAAGGATGCAATCTTAATAGGATCTCAAGTGGTAACAAGTTTACAACAAATTGTCAGCCGCAGAGTAGATCCAATTCAATCGGCTGTAGTAACAGTTGGTTCATTTGTTGCAGAAAATGCCTTTAACATTATTGCAAATTCAGCAAAGCTTATTGGCACAGCCAGGACCTTTGATGAAGATGTTCGTACACAAATTGAACGTGAAATTGAAAAGGTTGTAAAAGGAACTTGTCTTATGAGCGATGCAGATTATGAGTATGAATATTTTAGAGGATACCCAGCGGTTGTTAATCATGAGGAAGAAACAGAGTTTTTAAAACAAATTGCACCAAGCGTGCCAGGTGTTTATGAAGTTGAGGAAAGCCCACTTCAAATGGGTGGGGAAGATTTTTCCTATTATCTACAAAATATGAAAGGAACTTTTTTCTTTACTGGAGCAAAGCCTGTGAACGCGGAAAATGTATATCCTCATCACCATCCCAAATTTGATATTGATGAGAAAGCTCTACTTATTGCTGCTAAAACACTTTGTAAAGCTGCTATTCAATACCAAATTGATCACGTCAAAAATCCATCCGCTATAGAACAAGGATAACAATAAAAAGGCAGGAGCTGTGTTAGCCCTGCCTTTGTTGTGTATACTATTGTATTCATTCGACAACCTTCGGGAAGTGACAGGCACTCAAAACACCCTCAACCGATAACTATTCATTGCACATTCCCCAAGCTGTTGTACGAGATGATAATTGGCTACACCACCAACAACAGCGCCGATTCCTGGAAGTATTTGCATTAGTTTTACAAGATCTATATAGTCTCGATATTCTTGTTGAAAGATACGCCAATCTAAGTCTTTGATTTCTACTTTTTTTGTTTCCCAATTTTCAATGATTGCAAGAGTGTCTTCTTTATGTGTTTCACTAGAGAAGGCTAGTTGAAACACATAAAGCAAAAATAATCTTTCCTCATATTCCTTCGTACTGTATCCGTAATGGTTTGCAACTTCAAAAAGAAACTTCATTTTAATACTAAGAAATAACGGAAAATCTGCTAAGCCTAAAAGAAGACCACCTGCTCCCGTTGAAGCCCCTTCAATTGCAGCTGTTTTTTTATACATTCCAATTGATTTTCTCACCAAGTTTTCTCGTTGCTCAAATGTTAGGTCCTCAACATTTTTAGGAAATGTTGTGATATTAGATCCTAGTAATGTTGCCTCGACCATCTTTTTAATACTCTCGGTAACAGTATGGTGTACTTTTTCTGGAATCATTCCGTTCATTTTGTTTTGTGCTTTCTTAGATGAACGCTCCCAAAACGATGCTTTTCTCAATAGCTTCTGTTTCCACATTTTCGCTTCTTCAGCAGCTTGTAATTCGTAGCTCATACCTAAACATCCTTTTCATTTTTCTTTATTCTATTTTTCATATAAATAAAAACAAAAAGATAGGAAAATAAAGCTGTTGCAATAAGGGTTCCGACAAAAATAGAAACAGTTGCAAAAAGGAATGTGATGAGTGAATAAATCACTGTTTGAACCAAAAATATTGTAAACATTATTTTTAAGAAGCTTGATAATCTTTTCTTTTCAGCATGCGGATATAAGTTAGTCAGCTCTAATAATTCAAAGTGTTTATATAAACTCATGATCTGAATGCCGGTTAAAAAAATAAATAGAATTGATACAACGATGTAGCCTGTTAACTGTTCATTTAAGAATGACAAGATAATGCTTCCGATGATTGTTAGCCGAACAATAATGCCCAAATAATCGCCTGATCGAATTAATGCACGCACATACAAATACTCATATACATTTTCCTGATGATACTTTACTTGCTTGACCATCCAATCAAGATAAGCCCGACGCTTAGCCTGTTTCTTAAGCTTAGGCACATCTGTAAATAAGTTTGCAAGCTTATAAAAAGATTGCTTCTTTCCTTCTTCTCTTTTAATAAGCTGCTCCCATTTTAATGCCTTTTGTTTCACATTGTTTGAAAAATATAAAACATACCCTGTCATAATAACAAACAGAACAATTAAGAAAAGGTAATCCTGAGAGAGAATAAAATAAATAACAGATACATTTAATACAAATCGAACAATCAGATCACTCCATTTTGCTGAAGCTTCTGTATAAAAACTCATCGCCCAGCTTACCCTTAAATTCCAAAACTTGACGAGTAGTAAGAGTCCCAAGCAAATAAGTAAGGTCCTTCCGTTTGCATCTGTTACCTTAAAATACAAGGGTGTAAATAATATTAAAGGAACAATAACGAGAAAGCTTTGTGTCATAAAACTGTATCTAAAAGCTTTTTGAAAATAACCTCTTAGTTTAAATTCCATCGGTAGTAAAAAAACAATGTCAGCTTCTTTCAACAATGTTCGAACACTTGACGTTATGACGATAAACGCAAAGGTGAATGTCATAATTACGATAGCTGGAAAATCAGGAGATAATGTTTCAAGCCATCTTTGATAAGTTAAAGCTCCACCTGCTCCTAAAAAAATAAAAACAAAAAGAAGGTGGTCATTTAACATATACTTCAAGTACATTCTAGTTTCATTTATATGTTGATTTACTCGTGTTTGCCATATCTCATTAACGCTCTTCATCTTGATCTTCCTTTGTTAACTGAATATAAAGATCATCTAAAGTCGCGTCTCTCATCCCAAACTGTTCCCTTAATTGAAGTAATGTTCCTTTTGCGCGAACTTCTCCGTTATGTAAAATAATAAAAGAATCACAATATCTTTCCGCTGTTGCTAGTATGTGTGTTGACATAAGAATACCTGAGCCTTGTTTTTTCGCTTGATCCATCATTTCCAATAATGAATTTATAGCTAATGGGTCTAATCCAACAAAAGGCTCATCAATAATATAAAGCTCAGGTTCAACTAAGAAGGCACACATTATCATGACCTTTTGCTTCATACCCTTTGAGAAGTGAGCTGGAAACCACTTTAACCTCTTTTCCATCCGAAATTCCTTTAATAAGGGCTGAAGTCGTTTTTCGAAAGTGTCCTTATCAATTCCATATGCCATCGCTGTTAGCTCTAAATGTTCATATAGTGTTAACTCATCATATAAAATCGGTGTTTCTGGTATAAAGCTAAATTGTGAACGATAGGCTGCAGAATCTAAAGCAAATGTATTTCCGTTAATGGAGACTTGTCCTTTATGAGCCTCCATTGTGCCAATAATATGTTTGATTGTTGTACTTTTACCGGCACCATTTAGACCGATGAGGCCAACAATATTACCTTTTTCCACCTCAAATGAAATATCCTTTAAGACCGGTTTTCTAGTATACCCGCCTGTTAAATGTTCAACCTTTAGAAGCGTCATGTTCACGTTTCTCCTTTTATTTTTTAATTTGTTGATTTAGTTTTGCAAAAAAAATTTAAGACTTTTTTCGCTACCTTCCTTTTTATAGTATCAAAATTTAAATCACTTGCCTAAACTTAGAAAACTTTTTCGCATAATCTTGTATTTACGGGACATCATAATTAGTGAGGAAGGGTTAATTGTTTAAACAAAAACCTTTTAATGAGGTGTTTGTCCCAGACAATTTCTTTAAACTCAAGGGATCATTGCTTAACCATTGAAAAAAAACACTCGCGAAATGAGGTGTTTACGGGCCGCTATTCTTTTGAATTAGAAGCCTGAATGAAACATCATTTTGTAAATGAGGTGTTTGTCAAAGACAATTCTACTTTTTGTTATGTTATATAAACAACTAACAAGGGGATGATTGTATTGAACAATGGTCATCACACATCAGATAGCATTTAAATAAATGTTAAATGAGGTGTTTGTCAAAGACAATTATATTGTTTTTACCCATTGATGATAGAACACTCACGAAATGAGGTGTCTACGGGCCGCTATTTTCTGAAAATAAACGCTCTGTATTAGCATCATTTTATAAATGAGGTGTTTGTCAAAATACAGTTTCCGAAATGTTAGAACGTTTATTTTGTAACAAGGGGATGATTGCATTGAACAATGGTCTTCACACATCAGATAGCATTTAAATCTAAATGTTAAATGAGGTGTTTATCAAAGACATTTTCCCATAATATGAGTTTTTTTCCTTCCTCGGGAACAGGGTGAACATTCGTTTCACTCTGTTCTTTTTCTTTTCTCTTATGGTAAAATATAGTTGTTTCGAAAATGAGATGGATTTCTAGTAGTTAAACATAACATACTTGCTTTACAAATAATGTTGAAAGCTGTTGAATAAGAATTTTTTTGAAGGAAGTGAAAAAAATGAGTGACTGTATTTTTTGTAAAATTGTTAAGGGAGAAATTCCAAGTGCAAAAGTATTTGAAAATGAACATGTGATTGCCTTTCTAGACATTAGCCAGGTAACGAAAGGACATACGCTGGTTGTTCCAAAAGTACATAGAGAAAACATTTATGAATTAACACCTGAAATTGCGAGTAAATTATTTGAGGTTGTTCCTCAAATTGCCAACTCCATAAAAGAGGAATTTCAGCCTGTTGGCCTAAATTTACTTAACAATAATGGAGAAAAGGCCGGACAATCTGTTTTTCATTATCATATGCATATTCTGCCAAGATACGGCAAGGGAGACGGATTTGGTGCTGTATGGAAGTCACATGCAGATCAGTATACACCAGAAGATCTCCAAGAAATTGCTAACACAATTAAAGAAGGAATTAAATAAAAGGGCCATGACGGCCCTTTTGTTTTTTCATGACAATAAATAAAAATTGTTTTTTCCTGCCTTCTTTGCTATATACATGGCTTCATCTGCCATCTTAATAAGGGAATGATAATCTGTCCCATGTTTAGGCGATTGTGCTATCCCAATACTTGCCGATACAGTGATCACAATCTTATTGATTTTATAAGGTTCATTCAGTTTCTTGATCACTCTGTCAGCTAATATTCTTAATTGATCTTCGTCCCTCTTCATATTTACAAGCAAAACGAATTCATCTCCACCAAGCCTTGATACTGTGTCACCCTCACGAACGATATGTTTAAGCCGTTCAGCTACAAGCTGTAATAAACTATCACCTGTTTCATGACCATAAGAATCATTCACTTCCTTAAAACCATCTAAATCCATAAAAAATACAGCAAATTCTTCTTCAGCTGAAATTAAATCATTCATTTTTTTTGTTAGATATCCTCTGTTAGGGAGATTAGTAAGGGAATCAAAATTTGCTCTTTTCTTCCATTTGTTATTATATTTTTCAAGTGTTGTAAGCATATCGTTTATTTGCATTGCTAAGTGGCCAATCTCATCATCGCCGTGACTACCAACGCTATTTACATTATTGTTGTAGGAACGAATGTTGGCAATACTTTGCTTTAACGATAAGATTCGCGAAACGAATATCTTATCAAAAGTAAAATAAAGTAAAGTACAAATAATTGTTACAAGGGCTAGAAATGAAAGTAGATTTAATAGAATTAACATCCTACCATTTTTATAAATGGTTCTTTCACTTTTCACTTCAATATAAGAAAGTGGATCACCTTTCAGATCCGTTAGAACACTGTAGCCTGCTATTGTAGTATCACTTACCTCGTCAATATATAAATTTTCATTTTCTAATTGCTCCATCTCTTGTTTAGACAATTTCTTAGGTGCGTCTTGAAAAAACGAAAGATCAAGCTCAATGATATTGCCTAATTCACTAACAAGTTCTTGATCTAACTTTCTAGTAAAAATAAGTGTTCCATTTGAAGGTCCTTCATATTGACTGTTTAAGATCGGGCGAGCGGATAATAGCATGATTCCTTCAGGAGTTTTAATTAAACCGTTTATCTTTTCATTTGTATGAAGAACTTTTTTAAGTTTATATCTATCTAGCCAATTACTATCAATATAATTTTCATTAAGTTTTCCTTCAGCATCAATTTGTCTAACAAGAACAATCTTTCCCCTATTGTTTATGAAGACCATATGATCAATATTGTTTTGTAGAAATGTCTCAGAGGTAAGATTCGATTGAATATAAAGATCGTTTTTGTTTTCAATAAAAGAAAAAGTGTCATCCCATGCAGCATAGTCTAAATTTAAACGATCCAAAGATTTTAATTCATTATTTAATAAATTACGTGTTTGGTTAACTTGCGTTGTAACCTGCTCTTGCTCGTATATATGATGAATTCGACTCGTGATTATTCCAACCAATAGAACGATCATTAACATAAATATAGAAATAATACTGATTGAAGCAATTAGTAGCTTTTTTCTTAGAGTCATGAAAACCTCCTTTTTGTGTGCAGTTACTCATTGTATCATTTTAGTATTTGGAAGTGTTTATACAAACATAAACTTCCATGAAAGAATAGAATGTGATTTTTTCTTTACTATTTTAGTAGTTTATCAAACACTAAGTCATTAAGAAATGTTTTTCGAAGGAAATGTAAACGTTTTCTGCACCAACATTCACAAAGATGAAAATTTTCAGTCTACATTTCCTTCTCTATTCATGATAGGATATGAGTATTATTTTACGTTCATATCAAGGAGGGCAATACATTGAGAGCATATAATTTTAATGCTGGACCAGCGGCAATTCCATTACCCGTACTAGAGCGGGCCCAAAAAGAATTAGTGAATTTTAATAACACAGGTATGTCTGTTATGGAGCTTAGTCACCGTAGTAAAGACTATGAAGAAGTGCATAATCGTGCAAATTCATTATTAAGAGAGCTTCTAGGAATTCCTGACAATTACGAAGTCCTTTTCCTACAAGGTGGAGCAAGCCTACAGTTCACTATGATTCCAATGAACTTCCTAAAATCAGGTCAAACAGCTCATTTTATTACAACTGGCTCATGGTCAGAAAAAGCGTTAAAAGAAGCAAAAACATTTGGAGAAACTCGTATTTTAGCTTCAAGTAAGGAAGACAATTACACACACATCCCAAAAAATTATTCATTAACTGATGTTGAAAATGGTGCCTATCTTCACATTACATCAAACAACACAATTTTTGGTACTCAGTGGAAGGAATACCCTGAAAGCCCTATTCCATTAATTGCTGATATGTCTAGCGATATTCTTTGTACTGAAATTGATGTAGAGAAATTTGATCTTATTTACGCAGGAGCTCAGAAAAACCTAGGACCGTCTGGTGTTACTGTTGTTATTGTGAAGAAAGAGTTTCTAGAAACAGCAAAAGAAGATGTTCCAACCATCTTAAAGTATTCAACTCACTCTAAAAATAATTCATTATATAACACACCTCCTACCTTTGCTATTTACATGCTTTCTTTAGTACTTGAGTGGGTAAAAGATCAAGGTGGAATAAAACAAATTCAACAGATCAATGAAGAAAAAGCTGGCTACATCTACTCTGCTATTGATGAAAGTAATGGTTTTTACAAAGGACATGCTGAAAAAGACAGCCGTTCTTTAATGAATATTACCTTCACACTTCAGAACGAGGAACTTACAAAAAAATTCCTTCAGGAAGCAAAAGAGCGTCAATTTATCGGTCTCGCAGGTCACCGCTCTGTAGGTGGATGCCGTGCTTCAACCTACAATGCTGTACCTAAGGAAGCATGTGAAGCATTAGCGAAATTCATGACAGAATTTAGAAATCAAAACAGTTAATAAGATGTAAGGGGCTATTCCTTATTTGGAGGACAGCCCCTTTTTTTGGTATTAACACTCAAAGAAAAAACCTGTACGGAATAAGTAATTGTTGCTATAATAACGATAAGCTCTCGCAATAGGAAATGAGTTCACTATTGGGGAGATTAGTTTATGAGATTAGAAGAGGAGAGATGAGAAAATGAACACGAGAGTATTAGTTATTTTATCTTTATTTGCGGCAATTGGGGCTGTTTTGCATATGGTGATGCCTCCATTCTATAATGGGATGAAGCCTGACATGATTCTATTGATGATGTTTATTGGAATTATTATGTTTCCAAGTATGAAACATGTTACATTACTCGGTATTGTAACTGGATTTTTGTCTGCGTTAACATCAACATTCCCTGGTGGATTTCTACCAAACATCATTGACAAAATCATTACAGCATTTGTATTTTACGGCTTATTCTTAGTTGTAAAGAAAATTGCCAATAAAGTTGCCACAGCTACTGTACTCGCTGTTATTGGTACAATTGTTTCAGGAACAATCTTTTTAACTGCTGCCTTATTAATTGTTGGATTACCAGGTGGTGTCGCATTTACAACATTATTTCTAACTGTTGTTCTTCCTGCCACTTTATTTAATGGAGCAGCCATGATTATTATCCTGCCAATTGTTCAAAGTATTTTCAAACGCTCAAAAAACTTAACAGTTGCTTAAGAACGTATAAAGAAAAACCCCGATCACAGATGATCGGGGTTTTTCTTTCATTATTTCAAGTACGAAGATCCACATTGTCCACCTTTCATTCGGATCTCCATTACTGATTAAAAACCATTAAAATAACACCAATTAACAGCATGATGACTCCTCCAGAAGCAAGTACAGACACCTTTTGTTTAACTACCTTTTTAGGTGGATAAGATGTTGATTGTTGTAGAAGTTTAAAATAATGAAAAGCACCAATAAATAGTAATAAGCTTATGACAAAAAATAAAAAGATAACACCTGACATGCTCATCCTCCCTTCAATCTTAATGCATTTTTGAAATTGCCAGCTTGGTGACAACTTATTATGTTTTGCCTACCCTGAAGTAAAATCTTTAATAGAGCCCAAATGTACGAAAACCTGTCCATTGAAGCACGAACCGAAGTGGGTAGCAGTAGGAACTAATGAAGGACTTTCTAAATATTTATGCTAACTCTCATGTATCTATGTATAATGTTTATTGAAGACACCTTTGGGTATGTTGATAAGAGGTTGTACGAATGTTTTAATTATCTACATAAAATATGGAGGGATAAAGAATGGCAAATAAAAATTCTTTACTAGTTGGTCTCGTTGTTGGAGGAGTGATCGGCAGCATTGCCACATTACTTTCAACTCCTTCTTCAGGAAAAGAACTACGCGGACAATTAAACCTAAATCGAAAGCAACTCGAAGAGCTTTTACACCAACTTAAAAACGAAAGTAAAGCATTGAAAGAACAAGTCATAAAAACAGTAAAGGATGGCTCAGTAGTCATGAAAGAGGTGTCCTCTGACTTTAAAAAAACAGTAGAACAATTTCAGCAAGAAATTGAACCACATAAAAATGATTTGATGAATGAAATTGAAGAAATTGAAATGAAAATAAAACAACTTGTACAAACCTTAAAATAAAACAAATCCTCTTAACATATGAATTATTTTTCTATTTCATCGAAAAGTGTGATGGACAAGCATTGTCTTCACACTTTTTTTCATTGTTAAACCATTGATATTAAAGGGTTTACAAAATTTTTTTAAATTTCGTAAATTTATATCTTTATTAATCTTTATTTTATTGGCATAATAGAGAATAATAATAGGGAGATCAGGGGTGACGGCTGATGAAACATAATGAAAGGGAATTTACGGTAAAAGAAGCCTTGTTATTTAGTCAACGCGTTGCACAGCTTAGTAAAGCATTATGGAAAACAATTGAAAAGGATTGGCAACAATGGATAAAGCCATACGATTTAAATATTAACGAGCACCATATTTTATGGATTGCCGATCATTTAAACGGAGCTTCAATTTCAGAGATTGCTAAATTCGGGGTTATGCACGTTTCTACTGCCTTTAACTTCTCAAAAAAACTTGAGGAAAGAGGCTACTTAGAGTTTTCCAAAAAAGCCAATGATAAGCGCAACACGTATATTAAACTAACAAAACAAGGTGAGGAAATACTTTCAAAGCTTTTAGAAGACTTTAGTCCAGACAGAAACTCTGTATTAAAAGGTGCTTTACCACTTCAAAATTTATATGGGAAGTTTCCAGAAATGATGGAAATGATGTGTATTATTCGTAACATCTATGGCGAAGACTTTATGGAAATCTTTGAACAGTCATTCCACAGTATAGAGGATGCATTCAATGATACCCAAGGAAAAGAAAAAGAGTCTAAGTCTGAACAATTAATTTCATCAACTTAATGAACGTTCACTACATTAATTCCAAAAAATCATCCATAAGAGGTCTGTATAATTTTTGCTTATGCAAAGCACGGATTGTTTCATATAAATCCAGCTTTGCATTTAATTGGCCGGCAAATTGCGTAAGGAGGTCTGTAAAGATCACTAACCCTTGCGCTTTTTGTTCATTATGGTTTTCACTAAGTTCATGGCAAACGGTATGTATTTCTTCAATTTCTTCCTTCGATAATCCTTTACTCATCACCATATGATAAAAAGGAAATTTTTCCGGCTCAAGCATTTTAATGAATAACGTTTGATAATATTCCAATGTCTCCAAACGCTTCTCTATAGAATCCATTTGTTACCCTCTTTCTCGTACATTATTGTCCTTTATTTTATAGTATTAGCGAATTTTAAGAAAGTTTTAACGAATACTTTTGTTATTGAAAATGAAACAACAAGTATGAAGCAACATCTAAATTGATACTTTTTATCTAAAATGGATCCTATTTCAAAATCCATATTGATTTTTTCATTGCACCGTCGTACAGTATGGTAGTACTTAGTTTTAGCAAATGTGGACGGTGAGACGATGAGCTGCTGGAAAACCATCAATCTTACAAAAGATATTGGACTATACAGAATCATATTAATATCGTTATTAACGATGATTCTTTCGTTTATTTTAACCTACTTACCTATTAATCTTCTTTATTCAAAAGTACATCTCAAAGACGGGCATTTCTTAATGTTTGTCCTGTTATTAATTAGCATGCTTCCTTTTCATAAACTGCTTCACATTATTCCTTTAATTCTTTGTGGCTGCAGAGTTTCAGTGAAGATTAAACTTTTTTATTTATTCCCCACAATTCAATTAAAAGCATGTCAGGGAATGAAAAAAAATGAAATGATTGCTTCACTTCTAACACCTTTTGTCGCTTGCTCCATTCTTTTTATACTTGGGAGTATATATTTGCCTACCTACATGCATTATTTTAGCATTGCAATGGCATTTCATATTGGACTTTGTGTTCCGGATTTTCTCCTTTTAAAACATCTACTCTTTGCTCCTAGGCTATGTTTTATCGAAGAATTTGAGGATGGTTACGAAGTTCTTGTTCAAAATAAATAGAAAAAGTGATAAGCTCTAAAATGTACCCTTTGTAAAGGACAGTTTTAAAAAAAGGCATTAAGCAGCCTGAAGAAGATGATCTCTGTATTTTACAGGGGTCATCTTTTTTAGGTTCCATTGATATCTATGATGGTTATAGTAAGTGATGTATTTGTCTATTTCGCGTTTTAGTTCGTCCAAAGTTTTACATGGCTTAATATTTGCTTCGTCTTTAAGGTGGCCAAAGAATGATTCTATTGGTGCGTTATCCCAACAGTTTCCCCGTCTAGACATAGATTGCCGTAATCCCATTTTCTTCACAAGCTTTTGGAATCCTGGATGGGTGTAGTGAGTTCCTTGATCTGAATGAATGAGAGCGTCTTTAGCTTTCTTATAGTTTCGGTTCTTCTTTAACTTGTGCAAGGTGTTTGTAGCTAACTCCATGGTGATACGATCCGATAGATGATAAGCTAGAATTTCACCTGTTGATCCATCTTTAATTACTGATAAATAAGCTCTTTGGCCATTATGGTAATGCATATAAGTGATGTCAGTAAGAAGTACGTTATATGGAATCCCTTGCTTAAATTGGCGGTTTAATATGTTTGGCACAACGCGATGTTCTTGGGTTGCCTTCATCATTCTTTTATATGGGTTAGCTTTTCTAATAGGACAGAAAATATTGTATTTCTTCATAATTCTGCGAACACGTTTCAAATTAAAGACACACTGAAATTGACCCGCCAATGTCATCTTAATTTGGCGTGCCCCTTTCTTTCGACCTTTAAAGTGGAAGGCTTTTAAAATTAATGCTTTAGCTTCTTCATCCCTCACTTCCTGACGTTTCCTTTGTTCTTCGGACTTAGCTGAGAAATAATTATAGTAACCACTTCGTGACACCCCGGCAACGTCACAAAGGAATTTCACCATGTGTTTTAGGTTGTATTTTTCAATAACCTCACGAATAAGAATGTACCTCTGACTAGAAGGAAGCCTTACTTCTTCAGCCCCCTTTCTAACATACGAATCTTTTTTAGGAGTTCATTTTCTGCCTTTACAAGATTCATCTTAGCTTCTAATCTTGCATACTTCTCCTCAAGGGACAGTTCTTTTACTCGCGGTCTTCCAGAATTATTTTTCCTAGTGTCTTTAAGCCCCAACAAGCCTTCAGTTTTATAAGTGTTTCTCCAACGCTCTGAAGAAGATTTAATTCTTTGCATGCCAATAATTTCAACATCAAATCCAGCTTCTTCAAAGATTTGTCTTGAAAGCTTCCCCTTACTGAATTCAGATACAAAATGTTGTTTAAACTCATCCGAGTAAGTAATTCCCTTTGAACTGACCGATTTCACATATGGGTTTTTAGATAATAGTTTGATTTCTTTTTCTGTAAATAGCTTTTTACTCATGATTCTCCGTCTCCAAGTTATGTCTGTAGTTGTGATGCTTACATTATACAAAAAAGCACCCTATAGAGAGAGCACTTTTTTTAAGTGTCTACTCTATAGGGTACATTTTACTCCGGCTTGTCACTTTTTTATTTGTTATAAAGCTTTAACTTAGGCTAAAATAAGAGCAACTATGGGTCTGGAATTTCTACTAAGGCTTGCCTGTGCAGTGTTATCTTTACATATATTTGAAATGTAATAGTTGTCAATGCTATCTTTTTCTCCAATAGTCTGGTAATCTAATATGTATAATGAGGGAAGGGGGATCTCAAAATGATAATCTTCTTTATCTTGTTTGCAGTCTTTATCTTGTTTTATATAAACAAGCTTACAAATGCTTTATGCTTAGTTCGCGAGATTCCTGAAGACCGCCAAACAAAAGTTTTTAGAACAATAAATGTTCTTATTACCATTTTGTTAATCTCTTCATATATTGAAATTCTGTATACCTAATTAATATGTTTTATCTTCTTAGTAGCCTCGGTTAAAATAATCTCATGCTCCAATCTTGTAACCATTAATTATGAGTGTCTTATCATATCGCATGTCTTTGTTTTCTTCGGGGCTCGAAATTCATAATGAAAAATAAGAAAACCATACATACCTAAAAGTAAAAAAGCTAACAGGGACACCCTGTTAGCTTTTCTTAATTTTTATCTTATAACCATGCTGCACCAACAATGATTAACAAGATGAACAATACAACGATTAACGCGAATCCACCTGTATATGCACCGCTCATTATTACACCCCCTTTTCAAGGTGATACAAATACATCTTTATTTATTTGAGTTTATTAAAGGTAAGAAGCTCCAATAATAATTAATAGGATGAACAATACAACGATCAAAGCAAAGTTTCCTGTAAAACCGTGGCTCATAATTAATTACCTCCTTTATCTATTTCCCTATATCATATGGTCATTTGTACTAATGTGATTGGACTGTTGCCCAATTCCTTCATTTTTTCTTAATGTCTGATAAAGACATTGTATGATTTAAAGATAAGAAGCTCCAATGATGATCAACAGAATGAACAATACAACAATCAAAGCAAAGTTATTTGAAAATCCAAAGCTCATAATGAATCCTCCTTTATCTTTATACTTTATTCTATGGTCATTTGACTTGAGATGATTGGACGTTTGCCCAATTCCTTCATTTTTTTATCTTAATGTCTATTAAAGGTAAGAAGCTCCAACGATGATTAACAAAATGAACAGTACAACAATCAAAGCAAAGCTATTTGAATAACCAAAGCTCATAACTAATTACCTCCTTTTCTCTTTACACTTATATTCTATATAAATTTTTGCTTTTTGTTTGGACGTTTGCCCAGATTTGAGGAATTAGCTTATTTTTTGTAAAAGGTTATTTTAAGATTGTAATTTCATCTATACAGCAACACTGTTAATGAGTTTTCTTTATTACATGATTTTAGCCTTCTTCATATTTGGAGAAGATACTTAATGGTAACCATTCTCCAATAGCACGCTTAATCTGAAAAAACTTTTTGAACTTGTCACAATATGGTATAGTATTTCTTGTACTACCCTGGAATACATAGCAAGCTAGATACTGTTTAAATTTCATAACTAGGAGTTGTAGTAAAGATGAAAAAGATCGCAATTGTATTAGCAGCAGCAACTAGCATACTTGCACTAAGTGCTTGCAACAATAATGCTGACTCTGAAGTTGTTGTAGAAACAAAAGCTGGTAATATTACGAAGGACGAATTCTACGATGCAATGAAGGCTCGTTTCGGTGCAGATGTGTTAACAGAGCTCGTTCATGAAAAAGTATTAAGTGAAAAATATGAAGTAACGGATGAAGAAGTTCAAAGTGAATTTGATAACTTAAAAACACAATACGGTGCTCAATTTGAAAGTGTTGTCCAAACTCAAGGTGAAGATGTTGTAAAACAAATGGTCAAAGTGGATCTGCTTAGAAAGAAAGCAGCTGAAGCTGAAGCCGAAGTTACAGATGAAGATATTAAGGCTTACTACGATACACTGGAAGGTCAAATTAGAGCAAGCCATATTTTAGTTGCAGATGAAGCAACGGCAAAAGAAGTAAAGGAAAAATTAGATGCGGGTGAATCATTTGAAGATCTTGCAAAAGAATACTCTACAGATCCTGGTTCAGCTCAAAACGGTGGAGATCTTGGATGGTTTGGTGAAGGTGCAATGGTTAAAGAATTCCAGGATGCAGCCTTTAAATTAAAAGAAGGTGAAGTAAGTGCACCTGTTAAGTCAGATTATGGTTTCCACATCATCAAAGTAACAGAAACAGTGAAACCACTTGAAGAAATGAAAGAATCCTTAAAAGAAGAAGTACGCAACCAAAAAATCCAACAACCTGATACAATTCAAAATGCGTTAGACAAAGCAATTGAAGAATCAAATGTAGAAGTGAAGGATGAAGATTTAAAGGATACTTTTAAAGCAGCAGAAGAACCAGCAGAAAAAGAAGAAGAAACAAAAGAATAATTCCAATAATTAAAGGCTCTCGTCGTTTTGACGAGAGCCTTTGTTTGTAGAAATATCTTAGCTTGCTGTTTGATCGTCTTGTAGCTCCGGTTGCTGTGTTAATAGATCTCTTTTTTTCTGACGTTCCTTTTCAATACGGTCAAGATACACTTGACCCTCCTGTTCAATGAACGTATCATCAATTTGTTTATCTTGTCGTGCTGTTTTAAACGCCATATATCCACTTACAAGAATCCCTATAATACATAAATAAATCCACCACGGCATAACAAACATTATACTTCCTCCCCTTTTAAAGACTTGTACACTTGAACAAGCTCTTTTGTAGGAGAATATGAACGAAATAGCGATTTTATTCCTATTTATTTATGAAATGTTGGCTTATAAAAGGAACGGTTATCAAGAGCAAATACTCTTTCTGTGTATTCCCCTGGCTTAACTCGTTCAAGGGCACGATCCATCATATTCATTTTTGCATCAAGATTATCAATATAATGTAAAATTTCTGCTTCTTTGATCATAGGTGGTTTTGGACTACCCCATTCAGCCTTTCCATGATGACTTAAAACGAGGTGCTGTAGGACTACTACTTCTTCCCCTTCGATTTGAAGGTGTTCAGCTGCTTTAGCAATTTCATTTACCATAATGGATATATGACCTATAAGGTTTCCTTCAACTGTATAAGTTGTGCTAACTGGTCCAGACAATTCAGTAACCTTTCCTAAATCATGTAGAATAACTCCAGCATAAAGAAGATCTGTATCTAGACTAGGATATAAAGCAGCTATTGATTTTGCCAAATCAAGCATTGAAACAACATGATAGGCTAAACCAGATACAAACTCGTGGTGGTTTTTTGTCGCTGCTGGATATTCAATAAAAGCAGCACCGTGCTTTTTCAATAAATATCTTGTAATACGTTGGATATTTGAGTTTTTCATTTCAAAAATGTATTGTGTAATCTTCTCATTCATCACTTCTTTTGCTATAGGTGCAGTTTCGAGAAGATCTGAAATCTCAATTTGCTCTTCGTCATGCTTCGGACGGATCTTGCGAATTTTCAACTGATTTCGTCCACGATAATGATGAATATCTCCTAATACTTTGACAATGCTTTGCGGGGAATAGAGGACTTCATCATCCTGTGATGCATCCCAAAGCTTTGCTTCTATTTCCCCTGATGTGTCTTGTAAAATTAAAGTTAAAAAAGCTTTACCATTGCTTGCAATTCCTTTAGTGGAAGTTTTGATTAGTAGGTGTACTTCAACTTGTTCTCCAACGTCATAATGCAAAATCCCTTTTCCCATTTATATATGCTCCTCTCGGTTGGATCTTCTTTATTATTTCGCTTCTTACATTTTTGGCATTGCTGTGATCGCCAATCTTTCAAACATCATCAATTTATAATCGTATGGCTAGTATAGCATAGTTCCTTTATTCTTTCGGCTGCAAAACACTTTCATTAACCCAAACTAACTAACATTTATTTGTGATAGGTTAACCATATTCTGAGACTGATAGGTATTTGCGATATGCTCGTGACATGTAAAATAAATCACTTGATTCTCTTCTTTAAGTCCATTTAATAAAGAAATGGTGTTTGATGTTCTGCGATGATCAAAATGTACAAAGCTATCATCCATAATAATTGGCAAATTCACTTGCTTGTTAATATTTTTTATAATCGCTAGTCGTATCGATAAATACAGTTGTTCCGAGGTTGCTTGACTTAACTCTTCAGCAAAAAACTTTGTTCCATCATGTCGTTCCACTATAAATGACTGCTTATCACTTGGTAAATATACATTGTGATACATCTTAGATGTAAGTCTTGTAAAAAAGTAAGTTATGGATGTCAGTAACTCAGGTAATTTTTCTTCTCTGTGTCGCTGAACTGTTTTTTGTAGCAAATCTTTAGCAAGTGCTCTAACCATCCATTTTTCTGCTTCCTCTTTAACAATAGCCTTTTTATTTTCAAAAGAATGCCTTAGATTTGAATATGTTCCGCTCTGTTCCATCTCTTCTAATTTAATGAGAGTACTGGATTGTTCTTGTTGGAGTTCCCTTTCACTTGCTTCAAGTACGTTTATTTCCTCCTCTATCTCTTGTAACCTTACCTCAATATCGTCAATTTTTGTGTTGGAAAGTGTTTCAATATCAATGTCTTTTTCTGTAGCTAACTGTTTATCAATCCATTGCTTTTGCTTTCTTACTGCTTCTCGTTGTTCATGCAATTTTGCTTGTTTGCGGAACTCATCTTCTGTTTCACATCCACTACTTTTGATAAAATCTTCTTTTTGCTGTTTTAAAAATGTAGTGCTTTGAACATATTCACTAAGTTCTTCATCCAACTCTCTTCTTTTTTCTAATAACTGTTTTTGTTTTTCCTTCTTTGTTCCTTCTATGCTCAATTGCTTAAACAACTCATGAACAGTTTGTTCGATTGAATTTCCTTCAATATCACAAGCCTTTATGATCTCACTAACCATTTGTTCATACTTCAACAATTCCTGTTTTATCAACTTTTCCTCAGCAATAAATTTGTTCTTTTCAAGGATAAGATGCTGAAGTTGTTGCAATAACTCAAATGCTTCTAAAAGTGCCTCTGATGATGCATGTTCATCAATCTTCAACAACTTAGCTAAATGAGCTTGCTTTTGTTTTAATTGAAACTGAGTTTTTTCCCACTCCTCATATTGCTTGACAATTCTTTCGTAGTTTCTCTCTTGTTGCTGAAAAAGTAGTTGCTCATGGTGGAGCATTTGTTTTATTTTTTGGTCATGATTAAGAAGATGAATTAATTCTGGTAGCGATTGAGAAGAGGATGATTCATATGCCATTCCCTTTTTTAAATACACTTCAATTTTCTCAAGCTCCATTGTTAAATGCAGAAGAAGTGGATCTTTTTTCGTTTTTTTATTTTTCACTTGAAGAATGAAACTAACACCTATTGCGATACACACTAGTAAAAGTATCCAATGCTGCTGGATGAAGGACCATATCGTTCCAATTTGGGAAAGTATCACTAAGAAATAAATTAACATCGATCCTTGCTTTTTCTCCTGTTTATGCTCTTTCTTACGCCTAGTTAATTCATTTAAAAGTCTCTCTCGTTCTTGTTGAAGTTGATTCGTATTAAAATTTTTATATTCTTCGACCTTCTGTTCCAAATTCTTTCTTTCATCATCAGGTAGCTCTTCTTTATGCAACTCATTTATTTTCCATTCAGTTTCTTCAATTGAATTTCTTGATTGCTCAAACTGCTCATCCAACATCTGCTTTCTTTGCTGAGCCTGCTGATCCTCAAGTATAATCTTCTTTATTGCTTCCTTCATCGGAATGGTTGCATGTATTTCCAATATTTCCTCATCACTAATATGTGGATAGAGTCTTTGTTTAAGAAGTTCAATTTCATACTGTAATTGTTCAATTCTCTTTACTAAATGAGATTGTTTCTTTTGCTTTTCATCAAAAAGAGCAAATTGTTCACGTGCTTCATGAATCGCTTTTTTATTTTGAATATATGCTTCATTTATTAGTAAATCTTCCAGCTCTTTGTTCACTTGCTCATAGTTACTTTTTGAAGAATTTAATTTGATCTCAATTGGCTGAATAGACATATTAAACTGATCTAGCTGCTGAATGGCATCCTCCGGAAAATGCTCTGTGTCAGGCAAGGATTTCAATTGTTCTAAGCACCAGTTTCTTTCCTTAATGAGGGGAATAACAGATTTTATTCTTTCTAACTCTCTCTGTAAAGACATATTTTCTTTTTTTGCAACTACTACTTGAGATAGCTTTTCCTTTAAGGATTCTTTTGCTTTTAATAATTGCTCGTAGTCACTATTTTTTCTTTTAGCTTCTAACATCTTAGCAGCGCTATCCTTTAATACTACTAGCTCTTCATTTAATGTTGGTTTCTTACCATTCGGCTTATAAATGAGTTCCTGTTGCTTTGTTAATTTGTCCTCAATCGTAAATAATGCATCGGCACCATAAATGCTTGATAAAAATAAAAATTTCCCAACTTGGTCTGAACTCATTTTATGAATTTGCTGTAGGCCATGAACATCAAACGAGAAGATAGATCGATACGTTTCTTTATCTAAACCAGATAATAATTCACCTAAATATTCTTCATCTCTTGTTGTTCCATCCTCCATCTCAATTGTGACCTGCCCACCAAATTTTCCTGGTACTCTTTCTATTTTAAGTCGCCTGTTCTCTTCACTTCTTAAAATTAAATAACCTCCATAGCTTGTTGCTCGTTTAGGCTCATAACGATTTTCTGCTTGTTGTTTAGTGGGAAAGCCAAATAAAACGCTATGTATAAATGACATAATTGTAGATTTTCCGGCTTCGTTTTCCCCATAAAATACAAGTAGGTTGGATTTGCCTAAATAAAAATGCTGATTTTCGAATTTACCGTAACCATAAATATGTAATTCTTCAATTTTCAAAGAGTTCACCTCACTTTATTTCACCTTGTTGTAAAAGTTCGTTTTGCAATAATTTCTCCGCTTTCTTCAGTAGCTGCTTTTGTTCTTCTAAGGTGTATTCTTTAAAATATTTCCGATATACTGGGTGCTTAATAAGTGGGTTTATCACTTCTTCAAATGAATGATAGTCATCTACTGTTTTTTGCAAATCAGTATAGAAAGTGGAAAGCTTAGGAGCATCAATCCTCTTTTTATATGTTTTATTAATAAGTTTCACAATCCAAACAAAGTTTTCCTGCTCCTCAGCACGTTCATTAAAAATATCTATAATATCCTGAGCAATGTCCTGTTGCTGCAGAGTATTGGCTAAAGAACCTGCCCCTGTTAAAGCGATTGTTAAACATGTTGGCTGAGCTTTCTTTTGAATGTATTCAATGGCTGTCTCACATTTGTTCAGTAATTCTGAAAAGTGATGAAGTCCATCAATTGATATTTCAACGTCTTCCCACAAGATTTCTTCAGTAGAAACAAACGTACTTTTCGTTTCTCCTTCTTCCAATTCAACTAAATAACAGCCCTTTTCTCCAGTTTCCTTACGATGTCGTCCTTGTATGTTTCCTGAATAAGCAACCACTTGATGATTTTCATATAAAATCTGACGCTTATGAATGTGTCCTAGAGCCCAATAGTTAAATTCTTTGTCAATTAGCTCATGAAGCTTAAACGGACAATACACATCATGCTCTTGACTGCCCTCTATCGACCCATGTAGCATACCAATATGATACACAGAAGGATTTTCCTTTTTTATATATTGAGAGGTTATATTTTCCTGAAGAGATCGGGTTGGATAACTATAACCATAAATATAGGCGAGCGGTATATCATTTTTACGATATTCCTTCATTTCAACAGAATGACTTGAAAAAACATGAACATTTTCAGGCCACTTAAGATCAATCCACTTCCCACTCATATGATCATGATTTCCATGTATAATATAAACTTGGATTCCCGCTTGTTCTAATCGCTCAAATTCTCTTTTTAGCTTTAACTGGGCCTTTAAACTTCTCTCATCTTCATCGTACAAATCACCTGAAAGTAATAAAAAATCCACTTTTCTTTTAATCGCAAGTGATATCATTCTAGAAAATGCTAAGAACGTACTTTCTCTCACTCTTTCAAAAAGATTAGAAGGCATATGCTTTAATCCGATAAACGGGCTGTCCAAATGGAGATCAGCTGCATGTATAAACTTGATTGAACTCATATATGTCCCATCCTTTATAAACCACGTAAACAATTAATATTCCCTACTTATATATTATCATCTCTAAAATACGAATGCACGTTCTGTGAAGATTAATTTTCGTACATGAAACTTATCGTTCTCCTATGTATGAGAAAAACAGATGAAAATTGGAAATCATTATTGTTCTATGGCCTCGAAAATAAACTCGTATCTGCATCCTAACACTTCCAATTTGGCAAAAGAATGTTTCATATTTCTGCAGGAAAAGTATAATAGAAGTAAGAATTATATAATTATAATGTTTACAACAAGGGGAGGAAATGAAGATGGGGACTTACTATTTAACGGTTTTTGAAAAAAATGGGGAAAAACTTTTAGATGAGAGCTTTGAAGCTCAATCTGAAAATGAAGCAAAAGAAATTGGACAACGTAAATTAGAAGAACAAAATTATACAGATAAAACACACCGCTGTACATCTTCAGCTGGGAAGCTCGTGTTATTTGGAAGATAAATTGAGGAACTGCCTTAGTTAAAATGTACCCTTTGTAAAGGACAGTTTTAAAAAAAGGCATTAAGCAGCCTGAAGAAGATGATCTCTGTATTTTACAGGGGTCATCTTTTTTAGGTTCCATTGATATCTATGATGGTTATAGTAAGTGATGTATTTGTCCATTTCGCGTTTTAGTTCGTCCAAAGTTTTACATGGCTTAATATTTGCTTCGTCTTTAAGGTGGCCAAAGAATGATTCTATTGGTGCGTTATCCCAACAGTTTCCCCGTCTAGACATAGATTGCCGTAATCCCATTTTCTTCACAAGCTTTTGGAATCCTGGATGGGTGTAGTGAGTTCCTTGATCTGAATGAATGAGAGCGTCTTTAGCTTTCTTATAGTTTCGGTTCTTCTTTAACTTGTGCAAGGTGTTTGTAGCTAACTCCATGGTGATACGATCCGATAGATGATAAGCTAGAATTTCACCTGTTGATCCATCTTTAATTACTGATAAATAAGCTCTTTGGCCATTATGGTAATGCATATAAGTGATGTCAGTAAGAAGTACGTTATATGGAATCCCTTGCTTAAATTGGCGGTTTAATATGTTTGGCACAACGCGATGTTCTTGGGTTGCCTTCATCATTCTTTTATATGGGTTAGCTTTTCTAATAGGACAGAAAATATTGTATTTCTTCATAATTCTGCGAACACGTTTCAAATTAAAGACACACTGAAATTGACCCGCCAATGTCATCTTAATTTGGCGTGCCCCTTTCTTTCGACCTTTAAAGTGGAAGGCTTTTAAAATTAATGCTTTAGCTTCTTCATCCCTCACTTCCTGACGTTTCCTTTGTTCTTCGGACTTAGCTGAGAAATAATTATAGTAACCACTTCGTGACACCCCGGCAACGTCACAAAGGAATTTCACCATGTGTTTTAGGTTGTATTTTTCAATAACCTCACGAATAAGAATGTACCTCTGACTAGAAGGAAGCCTTACTTCTTCAGCCCCCTTTCTAACATACGAATCTTTTTTAGGAGTTCATTTTCTGCCTTTACAAGATTCATCTTAGCTTCTAATCTTGCATACTTCTCCTCAAGGGACAGTTCTTTTACTCGCGGTCTTCCAGAATTATTTTTCCTAGTGTCTTTAAGCCCCAACAAGCCTTCAGTTTTATAAGTGTTTCTCCAACGCTCTGAAGAAGATTTAATTCTTTGCATGCCAATAATTTCAACATCAAATCCAGCTTCTTCAAAGATTTGTCTTGAAAGCTTCCCCTTACTGAATTCAGATACAAAATGTTGTTTAAACTCATCCGAGTAAGTAATTCCCTTTGAACTGACCGATTTCACATATGGGTTTTTAGATAATAGTTTGATTTCTTTTTCTGTAAATAGCTTTTTACTCATGATTCTCCGTCTCCAAGTTATGTCTGTAGTTGTGATGCTTACATTATACAAAAAAGCACCCTATAGAGAGAGCACTTTTTTTAAGTGTCTACTCTATAGGGTACATTTTAAGTGAGGCAGTTCCTTTTTAATTTGGGTAGTTTGTCCGTTTTTTGACTAATCGTAGAAAAACCTTCAGGAATCGTTGATAAATTCTTATAATCGAAGATAAACCTCCTGGAAAGGAATCGGAGATAAGTCCTCCAATTTAATTAATTTCCGATAAAATGAGCCGGGCGTTTTTCTAAAAACGCAGCAACCCCTTCACGATGATCTTGTGTTCTTCTCATTTCTAATTGTTTTTCAGTTTCAAGGTCTAATGTTTCAAGCAAGAGCTGTTTTTCTTGTTCACTATATATCATTTTTGAAGAGATCATTGCCTTCAATGGACGCGCTTCCAATTTTCTTTTTACCAATTCAAGCTGTTCTTCTGTATCTCCTTCATAAGCCATGTCAACAATCCCTGCCTTTAATGCTTCATCGGAGGTCAATGATTTACCTTCCCAGATTACTTGCTTAGCTTTGTGTTCTCCTAATCTTTTCTTTAAAAAGAAATGCCCTCCACCATCTGGAATAAGACCAATATTAATAAAATTCATGGCAATCTTCGCATTTTTTTCCGCAAATACTTGATCACATGCTAAAGCAAAACTTAGTCCTAAGCCAGCTGCAGCCCCGTTAAGAAAGCTTACTGTTACCGCAGGCATCGTGTATAAGCTGACAATAATATTTTTGATATTGTTCATCACGGTTTGAAAGCCAGATTCATCTGCATTAGATAGCATCGTTTTTAAATCACCGCCAGCTGAAAAGGCACGACCTCTTCCAGTAACAAACAAAAGCTTTACATTTGAAGCAGCAACATCAGCTAAGCACTCAGCTAATTCCTGAAGCATTTCTACGTCCATTGCGTTTAATGAGTTCACTCTGTTTAGATATAATGTAGCAAAATTCCCCTCTTTGACTAGCTCAATCGTTTGATATGTCATTCTCATCCACCCCTAAAATGTATTTCAATATATTAATTCAAGAAAGCTGGTTGATATCCTGCTTGTTAACGTATTAGTATCTTGATAATTTTAGGCGGAAAGAAAAAACAACAAGGCATATACAAAACCTTGCTGTTTACATTCTTTATTTAGAGAACAACTCTTCTAGAATAGAGATTTTTTCATTTGTATAATGTTTAAAACCATCATTATATGATTTTGGATCCTTTGGATTGGCAAAGTGAGTAATTTTCCTTGTCACAGGATGAACAAACTTACTTGCAGCTCCGCATCCAATCCCAATAATCGTTTGCTGTTCTTCCATAATCATGATGTTATAAAGACTATCCTGCCCTTTTAAGGCATAACCAACATTCTCTAAATTTCCGAGGATGTTTTTTTGACGGTATAAATAATATGGGGTATATCCATGATCCTTTGTCCAAGAAACTGCATGGTCCATCATCGTTGTAATTTCTTCACGGCTTGCCACTTTATACTTATGTTTGTTTTGCGTCATTTCTGATGCACGCTTAAAAGAAAGTGTGTGAACCGTCAATGACTCCGGCATCAACTTTGCTGACTCTGCAAGAGAATAATCAAATTCGTCAACACCTTCACCAGGTAAGCCGATAATTAAATCCATATTAATATTATTCATCCCCATACTTCTGGCTAAATGAAACTTCTCTATTGTTTCTTCAACAGTATGATGGCGTCCAATCGCCTTTAATGTTGCCTGTGTATAGGATTGAGGATTAATACTAATACGATCGATTTTCCACTTATTTAAAATATCAAGCTTTTCCTTTGTTATAGTGTCCGGTCTGCCTGCTTCTACTGTAATTTCTCTAATATTTTCTAGATGCGGGAACGATTCGGCCATTTCTTCATACAACATATCCATCTCTTCTGCTGTAATACTTGTCGGTGTACCCCCACCATAATAAACAGTTGTAATTTTAATGTTCTTTTCCTTTAACCAACGACCGATTTCTCTCATTTCATAATGAAGGCCACCTAGGAAAGAAGTAACCGATCCTTGTCTACCATTGATTGCATACGCTGGAAACGTACAATAAGCACACTTTGTTGGACAAAAAGGGATGCCAACATAGATACTCACCTCATTAGAAAGGGAATCTAAATCCGGAATGACTTCTAGCTGTCGTTCAACGATCTGCTTCATAAGATGAATTTTTTCATCTGACAACAAGTATTCTTCCTTAAACATTTTGTGGATGTTTTCTGTTAACATTCCTTCTTGCCGCTTTTTATGGTAAAGCTTCGTAGGACGTATTCCGGTTAAAATTCCCCATTTTTGAATCATACCTGTGTAATCCTGAAGAAGAGTTAAATAAACAAACGAAAGAGTGTTTTTCACTTGTCTTAATCGTTCCTTCCCTTCTACATGAACAGGAATTTGCTTCTCCTTGTTTGCCTCGTATCGCTTGCCATCCTCTGTTAATAAATTTCCTGTGATTGAAACACGCTCATCATCTTCTTGAATAAAAAACTCTGCTTCAAGAGTATGATCATCTTCTATAAAGCAGAGCTCTGTTTCTTCAAAAAATAAATTTCCGATTAATGTGAGCGGACGATGGAAACGTTCATCTTCAATACCTTTTATATATATTTTCATTTCATAATCACCCTATATCTTTTTCAAAACTCATTTTAGTTTCTAATACTATCATCCATGAAAAACTTATACTTTCTGATAGTACAAAAAACAAGTGTCTCGGTCAATGTTATCTTTATACAGAAGCCTTTTGTAGGACAAAGCCTTTCTTTTTCATTAAATGTTTTAATGCTGATTGAAATGTAGAAAAAGACTCTGCTTTTATCTGCACACCAGTCGAGACAATCTCCTTAATAAGCTGTGGAGAAAGACCAACATAGTAAGGCTCGACCCCCATTAAAAAGATCGCATCTGTTAATTGATGGATTTCGTTTCCTAATTCTCGCATACCAATTTGTTCAATTTTATCTAATGTAATATCTGTCATATCAATAATAGCCGTCTCAATATCATGTGTTTGGATATACGATAAAATCTTAATTCGAATTTTTTCAAATCTTTCTTCAAGGAGAATGCCTGTAATCGGCACTAAGATTGTATCTGGTACAATTGATGGAATAATTGGTGCTGACATTTCTAAGATGACTTCTTCATATTCTTTGATTTTTGTTTCTAGCTTCTCTACATATTCTTTGTTCATATTTTGCCCCTTCATTTTAACATTTATATATATCTACTTGCTATTTGAATGAGAATGAATAATTTCTTTCCACTAGTAATAGTAACAATTACTCATGTACAGTAACAAGCGATATTAGGAAAAATAAATATTGATAATATTATCCACCAGTAAGGTCATAGAATAATAATAAGAATATAAATATAGGAGGCAATCGCTGTTGAAAAAAATTGCTCCAGTTATCATTGTTGCAGTAGTTGCTATGATAGGTTATCTAGATTCTCCACAATTTTTTGAGAAGGAACAAGCCATTGTCAGTATTCCAGTACCAGCTGATGATGCTGAAACTGCTACAACTGAAACAGAAGAGTCTGTTGCTTTACCTGAATTTGAAAACAGGCTAGTCGATTTGAAAGAAGAGGATGGATATGCTGTAGAAGTATATCAAGAGTATGAGGTTTATAAGGACGAGCAAGGAAATGTTATAGAACGAATTCCGACGGAGAATTACCATTATTTACGATATAAGGAGTAATAAAGAGTAGGTTCTATAACAAGAAAAAATGGGACTGTCCATTTAGACAGCCCCTTTGGTTACATAAACTCATAAAAATAACGGATAACATGGAAAAATACTGGTGAGGTATATGTTAAACTATCAACACGTGTTAAATAACTTTTTTGTACGTTCTGTAATTTTTCACGGTCCCCTATAAGCAAGTCACGTTTTAAAACTGAAATGGTTAAACTTCCAAAAAATCCACTTAAGCTAATCAAAACACCTGATATGATACCAAACTTTAAGTCGAGAGGCGTTAAGTAAGGATAAATAAAGTATGCAATTGTTGTTGTGACGATGGTTGCACCTACATACCCTTCCCATGTAATGGTAGGATTCGCTGAGGGTACTACCTTTCTTTTTCCTATATAGATCGAAATCAAATAATGAACAACATCATTCACTTGTGTTAACACAACTAGAAAAAGAACTAAATTTGCTCCGTATTCAGGTGTTGCGAATTGATAATACGCTAAATGACTTAACCCAAACACCATTAACATTAATCCCCACTGTGTTGAGCTTACTGAACGCAAAAAGCCACTTGTACCTTTACCTAATAGCCTTGGTAGAGGTAAAAACAAGAAAACATAGACAGGAATAAACACAATAAACATTCCATACCATCCGATATAAATCCAATAAAACTGTAAAGGAATCGCTAAATAAGACCAAAGAAATAAACGTCGATCAGCTTTTCTCGTTTTCATCATAGAAAAATACTCTTTTAGAGCAAAAAAACATAAAACCATTAATGAAAGCAATGAAACAACAGGATTAAATAAAGTAGCCATACAAAATACCGCAAACATTCCCCACCAAGTTTTTACTCTTAAAAATACAGCGGTAAAATCCTTCTCTGGCTCCCTCTTGCTCATGAATATAAAAACAATGCTCACACTACTTAATACAAGTAAAAAGATCGATAAAGTCCAAAGCGTTGTAATCAAGTTTTCACCCACCAAAAAAATGAATTATTGTATAATTAAGGATAGAATATTTCGGGAAGATATAAAAGAGGGAAGTAATAATATGACAGCCAAAACATATGTTTATATATTGCTCACTGATACTGGGACGTTATTTACAAAATCTATCAAAAAATATACAAAGGCTCCATACAATCATGCCTCCATAGCCTTTGATCCAACATTAAAAGAAATGTACAGCTTTGGTAGGAAAAACCCCAGTAATCCAATTAACGGTGGATTTGTAAAAGAAGATGTTTATACAGGAACTTACAGTAAGTACCCTGATACAACCTGTGTTATTTATAAGCTTGAAGTGTCAAATCGTGATGTTGATTTTTGCTCACAATTTGTGGCTGAAATTCTTTAACGCTCAGGAATTAAATTATGGGATAAACTCCCAGCATTAATTACTCCTGACGATTTCCGAAAAAGCGATGAGTTGCAGCTTGTTTATGAGGGAAAATTAACAGAATACCCTGCTATTAAAAGAAACCATTCTTAAATAACAAGAAGGGAGAGTCTGCTCTCTCCCTTCTTGTTATTTATCAATTTTAATTTTCCGTAAGAAATCCTGTCTTTGCTGCTTGCGAAAATGCTCTTTTACCATATAAGCAACACCTTGCTGATTATTAGAACGTGTTACCCAGTCAGCTGCATGCTTCACTTCAAACGGTGCATTCCACATTGCTACCCCCAAGCCTGCTAACTTAATCATTTCAATATCATCATCTGAATCACCAATAGCCACAGTTTCATGCAGTGGTATCTTCAAATGGCTAGCAAGGGCACGCAAGCCGTTTTCCTTTGAAACCCCTTTTCTAACAATCTCAAAACTTTTAGATTTGCTGTTGGTTTTTAGATTAACCTCATCAAAAGCCTCTTGTATTAATTTTTCTGCCTCTTCTTTTTCTTCATCATATTTGAAATGAACATCGATTTTCGTGGCAGAAACCTGCTCATCTCTAAGAGTGTCTCCTAAGGAATCCACAAATTGAACCGGATAAAACATGGAATCTGATGTATTAAGGATTGACTTACTAAGTAAATTGGAAGCAATTTTTTTTCGATTTCCAATTGAAAAGCGTTCATGTGTAAGACGAATATTGCAATTAAAATTCTCCAACACTTGAACAAGATTAAACGTTAAATCTTCAGATAGTCGCTTCTCATAAAAAGGCTCATCTAGATTTTCGGAAATAAATGCTCCACCATGAGTGACTAAAAATGAATCTAGTTTTAATGCTTTCGCAAGCTTTTTGGCAGATTGAAAATGCCTATTTGTTACAAGAGTCACGTAGACCTCTTTTTCTTTCACAAAATCAATTGCTTCCTTCGTCGACGCTTGAAGACGACCATTTGAACGAAGCAAAGTTCCATCGATATTCAATGCAAGTAATCGGTAAAAAGTCACAGCGAGTCCCCCTTCTACAGATGTCTAAAACCTATTATGAGGTTATGTCCCTCTTTCGAAAAATAGAACAAGAGTGGTGGTGTTGTGATGAAATGTTTGGGATTTGTGTGTGTTTCGATCGTATACAAACATAAAAAAGCAGAATGGTTTTCCCATTCTGCTAAAGAACGAACATTTTTATGTATGTCTTATAAGCTTCCGTACATTTCCTCAAGTGGTTTCATAATAATTTTATTTAGTTCTGTAACAACCATGCTCAAGCGTTGTTCTGCCGCCATCAGTTGGGCAATTTTTTCATGTTGTTGAACAAGTTGAACAGATTTTTGCGCCTGTTCAATTTCTTCTTGCGTAATTTCCTGCCCAGACATTTGCTTCTGTTGAAGATTTAGTTGAATGTTACGGAAGTTTTCGAACATCTTACTTGCTGATTCATCTGCGTTCACTTCATCGTAAAGATTTTTTAACGCTTTGAAATCATCACTTTCACGTAGAGCTTTTTCTAAATTGTATGCAACATCATATAAGTTTTCAGGCATATGATGAGCCTCCTTTCTAGTATTAACCTATGTAGGCTCCTTCTCCACTATAACAAACTATTTTCATCTCTGCATAGAAAACCAGCTATTTTATTGAATGAGCATGACAATTATAGCTTGTAATCCCCCAATGATCCCTCCAAGTAGCGCTCCAAGATAGGTAATCATTTTAAATTCTTTCCTTGATATTGAAAGAATAATGTCCTCTAGTCTCTCTACTGCAAAAGATTCAACTTGTTCCCGCACAACATCTTCAAGCTTCAACTGTTGTAAAATATCATCTAAATGAGATATAAGGTATTTAGTTGAAACATCAACTACCATCGGAAGCCATTCTTTTAAAATTCTCTCTTCATTTGGTTTTAAGTAAGTTGAGATTGGCTTGGATAGAAGTTCATCAACATTCAATGTATCAATAACAGCATCAAGAATGCGGGATCCTTTTTCAACAATACCCCATTTTTGATCAAGCTCATCAAAGGTTATGTCTTGAATAGAATTCCATTCACGCCCAATTAACGTTGTAACTAAAACTTTCGTTTCGTCGTTTTTCAAAAACTTAATAACTTCTGGCTGTACTTTATCAACCAGGCTTTCGTTTCCTAAAAACATCCCAATCATATTACCAAGCATTCCTCTAGTTGCAAGAAAATCTTCAATCATTTTGCCAAGCTTTTGTTTACCTTCCTTGCTTTCAAAATATGAAATGCCTTTATCAACAATAAATTGAGCCACCTTTGGAATAACAACATAAACATCATCTAGAACATTTTTAGAAAGTACCTCATTTAACGGCTTTTGGGAGTTTTCCTTTACCACTTTTTCGAGTTTTCTAGAAAGAAAATTTCTTACGGTATCATTTACTACTTTCTCAGGTTCATTAATATTTAATGAAATCATAAGTTGTGATGGAGTTTTTTCAGAAATCACAAGCTTTCTAATCTGTGCTTCTCCCCAAGTAATAACCTGGTCTCTAAATTGTGATTGTAAAAATTTCCGTTTCATCCCTTCTGCTGTTAACAAATGCTGAACAACCATTTTTCCTAACTGTTCAGCAAGCTCCTCTCTCCGCTTCGGAATCAGTCCCGGTGTAAAAGGAACTCTTTTCCCTAAAAAATAAAGAGGTTTATAAGGACGAAAAAGCATTTTAATTGCCAATGAGTTCGTAACTCCCCCAATAGCCGCACCGATTACAATCATTATCACTGCCATAATTACATCTTTCATTACCATCTACCTTCCACAACATCACCTTTTTTTTTCAAAAACATACGATGTTATATCAACATCTGCCTAAGAACATTATAGAGCTTGTCTGTTAGGCGAGCAAATAAGGGGTTTCTATGATGCAAAGTATGATTGAAATAAAACAGTTACCATCAACTTTTAGATCAAATATATGTGAAATGAGTGAAGGGCTCCGTGTTCATTTAGGTCTCCCTAAATTAGTTCATTCCCTGAAAATTAGTTGTGGAATGCATACTGTGTCCTGTCCAATCGTATTTATAGATGAGGAGAACTTTAGTTTGTCCGTTTCGAAGGAAACGTATGAATTGCTACATCTGCCAGACAAAACATTATCTCTTCATGGAGAACTCAAGAACCGTAATCAACTAAAGCTTGGGCCGGTAATTGGCCTGATAACTGAGATAAAGAAAAAGGATCAAGGTGTCCATTTTGGCTCCATTCATGATTTTTGCAAAGAACTTGCATTATTTTCTGAAAGTAATGGCTGCTTCTTCTATGTGTTTTCTTTTTCAACTTACAATAAGGAAAAAATGAGTGGCTACTACTTAAGAAACGATCAGTGGGTAAAAGCTACATTGCCATATCCTGATGTTGTTCATAACCGTATACACTCTAGAAAACTTGAAAAATCAAAAAACTTCTTAGATATAACAACTGACTTTATTGAAAATAAAATACCATATTTCAATGATCGTTTTCTAAATAAATGGGAAATTCACCAAATTCTATCTGCAAGTGAACATCTTATTCCTTATTTACCTGAAAGCATGCTCTTAGAGTCTAAATCTAATTTGGAAGATATGCTTAACGAAAAAAAAGATCTTTTCATTAAACCTATTAACGGAAGCCAGGGGAAAAGAATTTTTAGAGTAATAGAACATGAAGACAGCTCCTACTCTCTTGATTTTACTACTTTTTCCGGTGAAATCAAAAAAGAATATGATAGCTTTGATCAATTATTCACCGCTCTTTACCCTCGCTTAAAAAAAGAAGGGTTTCTCCTTCAAGAAACGATCAATTTAAAACAATATCAAAACCGAACATTAGATTTTCGGTTTTTATGTCATAAAAAAGACCTGCATCATTGGAAAGTTTCTTCTGCTGTTGCCAGAGTGTCAGGAGATCAGCAATTTGTTGCTAATTTAGCAAGTGGCGGAGAAATCTTTAAAATAAAAAGCTTGCTTAATGAATTATTTGGAGAAAAAGAAGGACTTCATTTAAAGAAGCTATTATCAGAGCTTTCTTTAGAAATTGTTGATGTTGTATGTATTCAAGCAGGTGGAGAATTCGGAGAGTTTGGCATTGATTTAGCACTGGACGATGATGGACACCCTTGGATCATCGAAGTGAATACAAAGCCTTCTAAATCAGAAGATGATCCGAAAAAAAGCAAAGTTCGTCCATCTGCTAAATCAGTTATAAACTATTGTCAGTTTTTATATGATCAAAAATAAATCTACCTGCTTTACAAAATGAAAGGAAACGAAAAGGAAGTGACTTAAATTGCACCAAATTACATTAGGTTTTTTAGCTGTACATTTACATCATGAAAATGGATATGCAACAGAAATTGCCAAACGAAGTGCTTCATTTAATATCGAGTGCGTTCGTTTTGAACCTACCTCCATTGATCCTTCTACATTAACCATTAACGGTGAAAAATATGATTCAATAACTCAAACATGGAAGATTGCTTCCTTTTCAATTCCTACTTTTATTTATGACCGCTGCTTTTATAACAATCAACAAGCATCAAAAAAAAGCAAGCCAATTGTTGAATGGTTAAAGCAAAACCCTTCAACTACATTTTTAGGGTTTGGATTGCCTGATAAATGGCAGATTTATTCAGCCATAAAAGCTAGTGAGCCCATCAATTCCTACTTACCTGAAACCGAAAAACTAACAACATCTGCACAAATTATAAAACACATCAGAACTAATTCTAGTTGCATTTTAAAACCTACATCTGGATCTAGAGGAAATGGAATTATTGCTGTTAGGCAAACTTCAAACGAAGTAAACATCACTTATCATAAAGGTCACGATAAAAAGACACAATCATTTCATTCATTACAGCAATTTTCAGATTGGTGTGAAAGACTTCTAAAGCAGCAAAGCTATCTTCTTCAACCTATTCTTTCCCTTACAGATCAGGAAGGTTATCCGTTCGATATTCGCTTACTTCTTCAAAAGAATCGAAATGGAGAGTGGATTCTTGTAGAGAAAGGGGTACGGAAAGGGTATCAAGGATCGTTTTTATCAAACTTAAACAGTGGTGGTGCTCCGATCACATATGAAGAATGGTCAAAGTCTTTAACAATGAAACAAAAATTTTTACTTGAAGATGAGCTTTCTACGATTATTACCCATTTGCCTAAGCTGCTTGATATGAAGTTTAATAGATTGTTTGAAATAGGAATTGATATAGGTTATGCACAGGATGGATCCACATGGATACTTGATATTAATTCAAAGCCGGGCCGAAAAACCTTTGTTGAAACAAAGCCACATTTAAAAGATATTCTCTATGAGTCTCCATTAGCATATTGTCATTATTTAATGAACCAAAGAAATAACAAAGGAGCTGAAGTCAATGAATAAAATCTATTCCATTCAAATAAGAGATACAGAGAAATTAACCATTTCTTTACCTATAACTGCACAACATTTCGGTAAGATTGGATTCGTTTCTTTCGGTACGATTACCCTACCATGTGATGTAATGTATGATGAGACACTTATTGATAACATTGTAATACCAAAAGAATTATCAGAACAGCTGCTGCTTCCTACCTTAGGAAAGACTCACCTTATCATTCATGACTATACATTACACCTAGGTCCTTTGGTTGGCATTTTTACTGCAGGCTTTACAGAGTCCTCATTACGCCCAATTGGTGAGCGTTCTCTATTCTTTGCTAAGTTTTTATCCATTGATCAGTCACTCGGCATCTACTCCTTTGTGTTTGGTGCTCATCATATAAACTGGGAAGAAGGTACAATTGAAGGTTACACATATGGAAAAAACGGTTGGAAAAGAGGAACCTTTCCTTTTCCTAATGCTGTATATGACCGACTACCAAATAGAAGAATTGAAAACCATCAAGCACTTAAGCTTGTAAAAAAACGGTTAACAGAAGAGTATACAATTCCATGGTATAATCCAGGCTTTTTTAATAAATGGTCCATTCATCAGCTTCTTATCCAAGATACTGAGGCTTCACATTACTTACCTGAAACCATTCACAACCCTTCTATAAGTAGGATGGAGGAAATGCTTTCATCGTATCAAAGCATTTATTTAAAGCCTGCAAATGGAAGCTTAGGATTAGGAGTGTTTCAGCTTATGTATTCACGTGAAGAGAATACATATTATTCACGTTACCGAGATGATAAAGATATTAATAGACTTAGAAGATATTCATCTCTTGAAAGCTTCTTAAAAGCTTCTTTTAAAGACAGACTTCTATCAAGTTATCTTGCACAGCAAGGAATTAAGCTTATTCGATTTGATGGTAAAGCAATCGATTTTCGAATTCATACAAATAAAGATGATTACGGGAGCTGGAAGGTTACCGCACTAGCTGCAAAGGTTGCTGGTCGTGGCAGTGTAACTACCCATTTAAATAATGGTGGAGTTGTTAAAACACTTGAAGAAATTTATGATGACCCTCAGGAGAGAATGAAAACATTTCATAACTTAACCGAGGCAGCTATTACACTAAGTAAAAAAATTGATCAGCACATTAAAGGCTTTATCGGAGAAATAGGTTTTGATTTTGGGGTAGATCAAGACGGTCGAGTTTGGATGTTTGAGGCCAACTCAAAGCCTGGAAGATCCATTTTTTCACATCCTGAACTTAAAGACGCTGACCTTACAACAAGAAAAGCATCCCTTCAATATGGTGTTTACTTATCGAAAAAAGCAATATTTCATCCAGAGGAATTAGTTCATGAAGAAAGCTGATTATGTTCCTCTTGTAGGAATTCTAGCAAGCAAAGGTGGCAAAAACCATATTTTCCGTGGTAATGCTACAGTTTTCAAAAATATTCAAAGTGAACTTTCTAAATTCGGTGGGTTATCCTTTGTCTTTACAACAGATGGTGTTGAAGAAAATGGTGTTACTGGCTATGTTTATTTTTTTGAAGAGAAGAAATGGGGAAAGATTTCTTTCCCTTTTCCTGATATCATTTATAATAAAATCTCGTCTCGAAGTGAAGAAATTTCAGATGAGGTTGTAGCCCTAAAAGCATTATATGAACAGCAAGGAAAACCTTTTTTCAACTATGTTTTTTTCAACAAATGGGAAACGTACTCTGCTCTGTCTCAGGATAGAGAAATGCAATCTTATATACCAAAAACATGGCTACATACTGATATAGTACATATATCCGACCTTCTTAATTCTTATTACTCTCTTTATGCTAAACCCCAAAATGGCCATAAAGGATCTGGCATTTATCAGCTGTCACGAAAAGAAGATCATTACACGGTCCAATCAAATACAACCACCATTACATACAATGAAGAAAACTTTAGGACATGGGTTAGCAGCCATTTACATAAAGAAAAATACCTTCTTCAAGAAGAAATTATGACGGATAAGATCGAAGACTGTAAATATGATTTACGCGTTATTTGTTTATATCGAGACAACGAATACAAACCTGTAGGAATCGGTGTACGGAAGGCATCAAAAAACTCGATAATAACACATGTCCCAAATGGTGGCGAAATCATTCCATTTGAAAAGGTTAGGGGGCGATGCTCAATCAAACAAGTCAACTGGCTCGCAAACAAAGTTGGGACACTTATAACAAAAGCATTTGGCTTTGTTGGTGAATTTTCGTTGGACATCGGTCTAACTCCAGAAGGCTGGCCTTATCTTTTTGAAGTGAATTCAAAACCAATGATTTTTGATGAGCAAGAGATTCAGAAGCAACGGATCACTGAGCTAGTACAATTATTTATTGAATTAGAAAAATACCATAAATAGGTAGAAGGAATTCTCCCATTTTCGCCGTATTATTTCTATAATGGTTAGGAAGGGAGCGATAAGCTTGATTACACATTTTCAATACAAACCATTGTTCAAACAAGCAAAGTTACCTGGCTGGCGTATTTCGTTTTATTTTAGAGGTTCACATTATGATGGGATTTATCATAAAAATGGACAAATTGAATGGGGATCAGTAACACCCCAAAAAGAAGATGAAACAAAGCTACAAACTCAAATTCATGAATTAATGCTATTTCACGTTTATGAGTAAACATGAATGATCATTTCCTCTTGGACACAAAATAGTGTACAAGGAGGTTGGTACTGCTATGAAAGATAGAGATGAAGCTGTTAAACAGGATATAAATTATGAAGGAAAAGATAAAGCCTATCTCGATATTGATCGAATGATCAATGAAGGCTTATCAGGTGGATCTGTTCATATGAGAGAGGATTCAACAAATATTGAAGAAGCAAGAAAACTTGTTGAAGAAGAGCCACCAAATACCATTGATGATTAAAAGCTGCTACTTGCAGCTTTTTTTATTTGCTCTAAAACAGTATGATATATTTCAAATCCTTTTACTTGTTTATAAAGGTGTAATCTTTTACCATTTAATTTATATAAAATCGATTTTTCAGAAAAAAAATCAACACAGATCTAGACCAAGAAGGAGCCCTTGTATGTTAGAAAATTTAAAGAAGCACTATGGAGAGGCGCTAACAACAAACTATAATCGACATGATACAAATTTCGAATGGTTTCAGACAGATCTTGGTAAACCTTTTGGAATTTTAAAATCCGAATTAAGTTCTGAAGAGATAAACTTATTATCCTCACTCTTTCAATCAATAAAAGTTATTGATGAAGATCAATATACAATCAATCAGCGGAAATGGTATGATTTTCTATTCAGTGATCATGAACATCGCGAATCCCCACTTTCTAGTGATCATACTACTTCTTTACGCTTTTATTATTTTTTCCTTAAGCAGCCAATTGATGATAAACAAAATTTCGAAGAAGCCGTTAAAGGAATTATGAACACAGATCTTGTTATCTGGTTAAATCTTTCACATGGAATTATGATCGAGGAAAAGCCTAACCACATATTAGAGATTGATTCACTAAAGGACTTAAGTGATACACTTACAACTGATTTTTATGTAGAACCGTTTATTTACATAGGCCAATTGCAAAAAAACGATCATTCTCTAAAAGAAAAATTTTCACTTGAACATGCCTGCTTTCAAAGCATTCATCGTTCCAGTAACAAAGAAAAAGTACTTAGCTTTTATGATGTGTTACCTATCTTTATCTTGAGAGCCCCTTCTATGTTAAAAAAAGAAATATTATCAAATCATTTTTTAGAAATTATAGAAGATAAAGAGCTCCACCACACAATTGAGGCGTTTTTTCATTCAAATTTAAATGCTTCTTCAACTGCTAAAAGGCTATTTATTCACCGTAACAGTCTGCAATATCGCTTGGAAAAACTACTTGAAAAAACCGGGTTGGACATTCGCATTTTTTCAAATGCAGCCTTTATTTTTCTTGCCATTATTTTAGCACAGCATGAAAATTAAGATAACGTTTACAAGTTGCACAAAAGCCCCTTCCTATTTTCGTGCAACTTGTACGTTTACTTCTTAAACTGAAATCCCTTACAATGAAAACAAGTTAAAACGCTTTCAAATTAAGGGAGGAATTAGTAATGGCTGAATTACAATTAAACAATATTTATAAAATTTATGATAATAAAGTAACTGCTGTAGAAGATTTCAATCTTCACATTCAAGATAAAGAGTTTATCGTATTCGTTGGTCCATCTGGTTGTGGTAAATCTACTACACTTCGTATGGTTGCAGGATTAGAAGAGATTTCAAAAGGTGATTTCTTCATTGATGGAAAACGTATGAATGATGTTGCACCAAAAGATCGTGACATCGCAATGGTATTCCAAAACTACGCTTTATATCCACATATGAACGTATATGATAACATGGCATTTGGTTTAAAACTTCGTAAGTTACCTAAAGATGAAATCGAGCGTCGTGTAACTGAAGCTGCGAAAATCCTAGGTCTTGAACAATACCTACAACGTAAACCAAAAGCGTTATCTGGTGGTCAACGTCAGCGTGTTGCATTAGGTCGTGCGATCGTTCGTGATGCAAAAGTATTCTTAATGGATGAGCCGTTATCAAACCTTGATGCTAAGCTTCGTGTAGCAATGCGTGCGGAAATTACAAAATTACACCAACGCTTACAAACAACAACAATCTATGTAACACATGACCAAACTGAAGCGATGACAATGGCTACTCGCCTAGTTGTATTAAAAGATGGTATCATCCAACAAGTAGGTTCACCTAAAGAAGTTTATGACAAGCCTGAAAATGCATTCGTTGGCGGATTCATCGGATCACCTGCAATGAACTTCTTTAAAGGAACTCTTACAGATGGTAAATTCTCTTTCGGTACTACTTCAGTAGCTGTACCAGAAGGTAAAATGAAGTACCTTCGTGAGCAAGGCTATGTAAACAAAGAAATTCTAATGGGTGTTCGTCCAGAAGAAATCCATGATGAGCCTGTATTCATCGAATCATCTCAAGGAACTAAAATCACAGCTAAAATTGAAGTAGCAGAGTTAATGGGTGCTGAAACAATGCTTTATTCTGAAATCGATGGTCAATCTTTCGTAGCTCGTGTTGACTCTCGTACAGATGTAAAGCCAGGTCAATCACTCGACTTAGCATTAGACATGAACAAAGCTCACTTCTTTGACACAGAAACAGAAGTACGTATTCGTCCTGCTGGCGAAAAATAATATCTGATAGAAAAAACGAGGGTGACTCAAAAGGTTGTTAAATAACGACCTTTTGAGCACCCTTTCTTTATTTTTTGCATAGAAACCAAATAAGTAGGATTTTTTAATGAAAAAGGGGTATTCCTCCCCCTTATTGGCATCCAATTTCCTCTTTTACTTTATTTCTTTTTATTGCTTTCTGCATTTTTTTACAGTTATGCGCAACGCAAAGAAGCCCCCATTCAATTGTATTTTTTTGGAGGCCACGCATCGAAAAGCGTCTGAACTGCTGATTATGTTTTATTTGTCCAAATACACTTTCCACATCACATTTTCGTTGACTATATAATTTTCTTCCTTCTTCACTCTGAAGACGTTCACGAATCTCTTTTCGTTGTCTTTGATTTTCTAGAGATATTGTAATTGTTTTTTGTTCTTTTCCTTTGGCACAAGTTTTTTGGAAAGGGCAGCCGGCACATTCAAAACATGAATATTTTCTTTTAATTGAAACATATTCATTTTCAGAAGTTTTTGAGGTTTCATACTGGAAAACAAGGCTTTGCTTGTTTGCACATATAAACTCATCTAGTTCCTCATCGTACTCCATATTTTCTACACGTTCGATTTTCTTTTTCCAGTTTCTTTTTTGTTCTTGATCAAATGTATTATATTTTATGTACGCTGTTCGTCCTTCTCTTTCTAAAAAGTCATAGTTTTCCTCACTACCATAACCAGAATCGGCAACTATTTTTTCTGGTTTCACTCCGTGCTCCTCCAGGTGTTGAAGATGAGGGATCAAGCAGCCTGGATCACCTGCTCTTTGATGTAGAGAGAAACCTGTAATAAATTGACCTTCTGTTCCTGTTTGTACATTATATCCTGGTTTTAACTGCCCATTTCGCATATGATCTTCCTTCATTCTCATAAAGGTTGCATCATTATCTGTTTTCGAGAAACTGTTTCTTCCATTGAAAAGTTGATTTTGTTCTTCATATTTCATTTTTCGAGGAAGATAGTCTTTCTTTAATAATCGAACAGCTTTTTTTGCCTCTTTATTTTTAGGTTCTGTCTCTAAATGCTTTTCTAACTTTTTAATACTTTCTTCAATCTGTTCTGAAGTAATAGGAGTTTCTTTCAGCTTTTCTTCTAGCCCCATGGAAGGGGCCGTCTTTTCCTCATTTTCAAGGATGTGCTCAATTTGTAAAGCGAGTTGACGATATTTATCATCTAAACTTTTTTCATATTTCTCTGTCGCTTTCCGCCAAACAAAAGTATACTGATTTGCATTTGCTTCAATCTTAGTCCCATCTACAAAATAGTGCTCCAGCTTGACTAATCCTTTTTCACGTAGTAACTCTACAATTGAGAAGAAGACTTGATAGATAATGTCTTTCATTCGCTCTGATCGAAACCGATTGATCGTACGAAAATCAGGAGTTTGACTACCGCTTAACCACATAAAGTAGATATTTTCGGTTAGTAACTTTTCCATTTGTCTTCCTGAATAAACTTTTTGTGTATAAGCATATATGATGACTTTAAGTAACATTTTTGGGTGATAGGATGGGCGTCCACCACCTTTGTAGGGTTGAACCAACAAAGTATCGTCTAGCTTTTCTACAGCTTCGTGAACAATGATAGATAAATGATTTTGAGGGATGAGAATTTCAAGGTCTAATGGAAGAACTAACTGATTCATGTTATAATTAACGAAAGAGATATGATCATATTTCATAAAAAAATCGTTCCTTTCTTGTATAAGGTGGTGTGGTAACTTCATTATACAAAATTGGACGATTTTTTTGTTTTAATTTTGTCTTTTAAAAAGCTGTTTTCGTAGATTGATGCAGATAAATATTATTTTAAATGGATAGTGGAATGGAGCGGAAGACACTTGACTCCTGCGGGAGGTAGAGGAAAGGCTGAGACCCCGCAGGCGAAGGCGAGGAGGCTCAGCTTCCTCCCCGCGGAAAGCAAGTGTCTGGAGCGCAATGTAACGAACCAGTTTTTATATTTAACTTTATTAAAAACACTTTTAAAAAAAGGCTAACCCAAAGGTCTAAAATCTAGACTTTTGGGTCAGCCCCGTTTTCTATTCCTGAATAATATTTGTTTCTTGATGCTGACAACTAGGACAATAAAAGTAATGCAAACACAAATGATCTTCTAGAGATGTTAATTGCCCGTCATACATCTTCATCATATCAATATCCATATATGCGCTATAATCATCAAAATAATCCGTTACCTTCCCCTTGTCTTCCATAACTGTTTTACAATTTGGACATTGAATGATCCTTTCCTCAAGTCCATTACATAAAGGACACAAATGCATCATTTCAGCCCCTTTATCAATCTCATATGTCTAGAATCTCTCAACAAAGAAGCTTTTATGTAGCTTCTTTCAGTTAAGTTTATAACTTTTTAAAATTCTTTTTTATATTTTTGCATACTTTCAAAGAAAGCCGCTCATAATACTAAACAATCAACCAAGAAAATTTCAGTTCAAATTATTTAGCAAAAGCAGCAACTGAAAATTTCTCAAAAAAAAAAATGTATATAATAAAAAAAAAGATCCATAATACTTAGTAACAACAAACAAACACAAACAACACATCAACTTAAATTAATGGGTTACGCCGAGCAAGGCTATGAAGGACAAGCTTTCTTCATACGTTGGTGCAACTCCAACTAACCCAACCAAAAAAACCTATGAGGAGATGAATAGAAATGTCACAAAACTCAAACAACAGCAATTCGTCAAATCAACTTTTAGTACCTGGAGCTTCTCAAGCTATCGATCAAATGAAGTATGAGATCGCTTCTGAATTCGGAGTTAACCTTGGTGGAGAAACTACTTCACGTGCTAACGGTTCTGTAGGTGGAGAAATCACTAAGCGTTTAGTATCAATGGCTCAACAATCTATGAGCGGTTATACTCAACAATAACAATTTCATATAATTGGCTAAGAGGTCGGCACAATCGTGCCGGCCTCTTTCTTTTGTATGTATCAAACAAGTCATTAAAACCATATAGTATATAAACATCATCTTTATACGCAGATTTTTCACACATTAAACTCTCCTGAAATATACAAAAAGGAGTTGAAGATCCATGTTTGATGCGATTGATTGGAAACAAGTTGGATTTGTTGGATACACTTTATTTCATGAATATATTGTTCATATACGATTTCCCCAAATTCACTATTGGGAACAAGCAAAAAAGAAGCTTTAATCAGCTGACATTTAGTATGTCAGCTTTTTAATGTATACAGGATATTTTCCTAAATATAAAAAGTTCGGTATAGTATTAACAAATGGGTAGTGTCAAAAGATTTATGAAAACTACCTAAAGGGTTAGCTTCTCTCCTATTTACTGGATGGAGATGCGCCGCAATCTCTCTTGACAAACACGCCAATGGTTTGTGGATTGTTTAACAAGGGCGAAGGGAACAAAAGAAGGCATACCAAATAAGCCCTTGGTTGTTTCCATTTTAAACCATTGGCAAGTTCGGTTTGTCAAGAGTTCGCTCCGCCGATTGCTGAATTAGCTTAAGGGCTCAGCTAAACAAAAAGTTAGGCTTGTCTTTGTTCTACTATCCATTGTTGTGCTAATCCAATGAGCTTTGTCCAACGTGCTGGCATTGTTGGAAGCCCCTTGAGTTCTGGATTCACTACGGGCACTTTTCCTTCTAAGGCGGCATGCGGACGCAAAAAGTTAAAGTAGGCCGTAAATAAGGTGACGTATGAAATGGAACCATGTTCAGAGCCGAATCCATGAGTGGAGCGATAATTGCCCTTAAAGGTGCGGTTAAGTCTCTCAATTATTTGTTTCATTGGTCTATATTCGGTTGAAACAGGGTCCTCATTGGTTAATCCAATGACCTGCTTCACATCGAATAAAATCTCATGTTGAGCGAAGAAATGTTGGGCTAAAAGATAGATTGGATTCCCGTCTACCACAAAGGTCAGATTTTCTGGAATCTCTTTCATCTTGATTAAGACCTCATCAATTGCTCGAATGGCTGTTGCTGTGTCTCGATTAGGCGACACCGGATACGAAAGAATAATCTTTTTCACGGCGTCAAAAAAGAAAAATAAATAATGCCATCGACCGTTTACTCTGATATACGTTTCATCACCGCAGAATTGGTCTGAAAGTTCATAGGGATAGTGATCCACATAAGGTTTAAGTAATAAAGCTACGCTATTTTCGTAGTTCAATACAGTCTGATGTGAAATCATCACTCCGTGTACGTCCTGCATAATCGCAGCTGTTTTACGGGCCGAAAGGCCATAGTTTACATGATAGGTTAGGATCAATCCTAATGTATGTGGGGATGCATAAATCTTTGATAAGTCCACGGCCGGCAGTTCTGGTGATTCCTTAGATAACGGCTGGAAATCGATATAAAACTGACGGAAAATGTATCTCAATTTAAATGCTTGAGGGTCCTTTTTGAACCTTTTCTTTTCTTTTGAAGTCATCCCATTGAGCTTCTTTTGATAATAAGAACAGTCATTGTTCTTGCACTTAAACACGTGAAAATCTTTTCTTTCTTTTATTTTCTCGAGAGTCTTGGAACAATGAGGACACTTCAGGATGGCCTCCTTAGAGTAACGGTTCTTTTCACTGAAAAGTTCTGTACACACCTTGCATTGATACTGACCTTTATCTCCATTGTTGGCATAAAGATAATCCGATGGAGCACCACACTTTGGACAGTTCATGGCTTTAGGTACGGAAACTTTTGCATTCTTACGCCTTTGAACAGGTTTGAGAGCTTTCCCGTTCTTCTCTAGATATTCACTAAGAAGAACTCGATAATCAAGCTGTTCTAGAACTTCAATGACCGGAAGGTCATCCACTTGAAGTTTTCGATAAGGTTTATTTACGGGCTGTTCAGTAGGTTTATCGAACATGCTTTTACCAATCAATAAAGTAAGCAATGTTCGAATGAGTTGTTCTTGATAGTTTATAAAAGTTAATAAATAGGTTATAATTTGAGGGTACAAATTGTCACTTCCATTCTTGGTTGTTGGGTGTGTGGTAACCTCAATTATCCAAAGAATTTAGGGGGTGGCAATTTTTTTGCCTATAAAGCCCTCTATGGAGATATTTTATAACCTATTTCTTATAGAAGTTTTGACAATACGAACAAATGGAAAGGGGTGAAAATATGAAGAAGATTACCTTATTTGGAGCAACTGGCCGTGTTGGAAAGGAAATATTGAATTTTCTTTTATCAGATGGTTATTCTGTAACAGCTCTTGTCCGATCTCCTGAAAAAATAATCACCTCCCCTAATTTAAGGATCATAAAAGGTGATGCAACGAACTTTAAAGATGTAGAGCTGGCTATAAGCGACAGTGACGCAGTTGTGAGCGCATTGAACACTGATGCTCAACAAACTCTTTCTCTTGCCACCCCAAATATGATTGAAGCAATGGTAGCTAAAAACATTACACGAATCATCACAATTGGTACTGCAGGAATCTTGCAATCAAGTCTACAAACGGAGCTTTTTCGTTTTCAATCAACTGAATCACGTCGCAGAACTACAAGAGCAGCAGAAGAGCATTTAGCAGCATTTAATATGTTGAAAAGCAGCCCTTTAAAATGGACAATCATCTGTCCAACTTACCTTCCTGATGGAAAATTAACAAAACAATATCGTTACTCCACTGATTTTTTACCACTAGACGGAAAAGAAATTTCTGTTGAAGATACTGCTCATTTTACATATGATCAACTATTTAAAGAAGAGTTTGTTTATAAACGGGTAGGCATTTGTTATTAGTGATTAAGATAAGCTTTTTCGGAAAGATTGTTGTAATTTAATAGGGTGTTTAGACAAAGCAATTAAGGTTATTGGGGAGAATTTACGGGGATGCGAGGATTTGTGAAGGTAATGGCTGAAACTGGCTTTTTTGTTTTATTGAGGCATGATCTCTTTTTTTGCTCGGGACACAACCGCTATGCACACACCTTCCTCTGTACCGATTCCCCCACTATCGGGACACAAACCACCTTTCTCTGTCTCGATTCTCCCACAATCGGGACACAACCGTTACTCACACACCTTTCTTTGTCCCGATTCTCCCTCTATCGGGACACAACCGTTACTCACACGCCTTTCTCTGTCTCGATTCCCCCACTATCAGGACACAACCGTTACTCATACACCTTTCTTTGTCTCGATTGCCCCACTATCGGGACACAAACGTTACTCACACACCTTTCTTTGTCTCGATTCCCCCACTATCGGGACACAAACGCTATGCATACACCTTTCTCTGTACCGATTCTCCCTCTATCGGGACACAACCGTTACTCACACACCTTTCTCTGTCTCGATTCTCCCTCTATCGGGACACAACCGTTACTCACACAAGTCAAGTCCAGAATATTGTGTAAATTTAATACAATGTTTTCAACTACTACATTTGGATATGTGTATTATCCCCTACATTTTTTTTTGCGTAAATTCCATGGGCTTTCACTTACATATCCAGGGAAGGCTGTCAAAGGTTCCTCACTTTGACAGTCTTTCCTGGATATGTGATCATTCCATAATGGAAGCTACGAAAAAATTAGCATCTTCTTATAGATTTTGTAGAGTAAACAGATTCTTGGTATTCCATTAAAACAGCTCCTACTAAACGAAAAGCAGATTGTGTGTTTGGGAAGATACGAATAACTCTTTCTCTTCTTCGTACTTCTTGATTTAATCGTTCAAGAGAGTTCGTACTTCGTATATGAGGGCGCATATTCACTGGATGATTCATATATTGAATGGTATCTTCGAACCCTTCATCGAAAATAGTAAGAGCCTTTTCGTACTTTGGATTATTTCCAAATTGAGTCATCAGTTCATTCTTAAAGGTTCTGATATCTTCAACAGTGATTGCCTCAAACACACGCTTGATCATCATACGAATATCAGCTGAATCCTTTTTGGGCAACTTTTCAATAATGTTCCTTTTAAAATGAACATTACACCTTTGCCAGCTAGTACCTAAAAATTCACGTTGTATGGCTTTTTGTAAGCCTTGGTGAGCATCTGATATCACTAGTTTCGGAGACTGAAGTCCTCGTGATTTTAGCTGTTGAAGGAAGCGACTCCAACTCTCGTAATTCTCTGCATGATCAATACTTAGACCAAGTATTTCACGCTGGCCCTTATCTGTAATAGCTGTGGCAATATAAACAGCCTTTGAGACCACCTTATGGTGTTCTCTCACTTTGATATACATGGCATCTACAAAAAGATAGGGATAATATTTGACGTTTAAAGGACGCTTTGCCCAATCATTTACGATTGGATCTAATTTCAAGGTCAATGAAGAAACAAACGATTTTGAGACAGATTTACCACATAGCTGTTCAACTATTTGTGTTACCTTGCGTGTTGAGACCCCATTAATAACCATTTCCAACATGGAGATCACTAAAGCTTGATCACATCTAGCATATTTTTCAAAAACTGTAGTCGAAAACTCACCATCACGAGTTCTCGGCACCTTGAGTTGTATCTTGCCGATACTCATAATTAATTCACGTTCATAGTAGCCGTTGCGATAGTCACGACGGGCTGCAGAGCGTTCATAAGAAGCAGCATGTAGATAATCATCTCTCTCTTTTTCCATAAACTCATTTAAGACCAAAACAATTGCTGATTTAACTACTGCATCAATATCAGAATTTAATACAGAATCTTTTAAAACTTCCAAATCTAGGTTAAACTGTAACTGGGTCATCTTATTCCTCTTTTCATGTTTATCGTAGCTGAAAACATTGTAGCCAAGAGTGAATAAAATGAACCCTTTTTCTTTTTACACAATTATACGGACTTAATCCTCACACGCCTTTCTCTGTCTCGATTCCCCCACTATCGGGACACAAACGCTATGCATACACCTTTCTCTGTACCGATTCTCCCTCTATCGGGACACAAACGCTATGCACACACCTTCCTCTGTACCGATTCCCCCACTATCGGGACACAAACGCTATGCACACACCTTTCTCTGTACCGATTCCCCCTCTATCAGGACACAACCGTTACTCACTCATCTTTCTCTGTCCCGATTCTCCCTCTATCGGGACACATTCGCAATCCACACACCTTCATCTGTCCCGATTCTCTTACTATCACAAAACTCTACACAACTTACTACCAGCGAGTTAACATAAATACGCTATAATCCTAAACAAATACAATAAACCCCAGTCACTATGCAACTGGGGTTATTATCCATGATCATCGCTCTACTCTTCTACTGTTACAGCTGTACCATATGCAATTATTTCTGAAGCATTTTGCATAACAGCTGAGGATTCTAACCTCATACAAACAATCGCGTTAGCTCCTTTTGCTTTTGCATCATCAACCATACGACCGATTGCTTTTTGTCGGGCTTCTTCCATCATTTCTGTGTACTCCTTGAGTTCTCCACCGACAATGGTTTTTAGTCCCGCCATTAAATCTTTTCCAATGTGCTTAGATTGAACAGTACTTCCCCTTACAAAGCCCTTATATTCCTTTGTTTCCTTACCTGGTACAGTTTCAGTAGTCACGATAATCATTTTTGTCATCCTCCTTTTTTTCATCTAGTCTTATTTTTATAAACGCAACGACTAAAACAATCAATGAAATAAAATAAGCTAAAAATAGTCCAACTGCGATCGTTATGTTTATAAATAAAAAGATAATACCCGCGATCTGTGTGAAGACTGCAGAAAGCATGCTTATGTATTTTACTTTTTCCATCCCCAACTTCCTTTCTCTTCCACTACCTATAATATACCGTTTTTCCTAATAAAGATGAATGTTTTCCATGGCTTTTTTAATTGTTTTTTTACCATCTTAGCAACAGCGTATTCCAATAAGGACTATAGTAGGATTTTTATGTTGTTAGGTTTCTAAATTTAATTATGGAGGTATGTATCCGTAAAATAACCAACACATTCTTTCTATGGAGGAATTCATATGAATAAATTAATTACTTTTAGCTTAAAAGTCGAAGAACAAATTCGTATTGATCAGGTTATGAAGATCACTCAACTGGCGAAATCATATGAAGGAAAAATCTACTTAGTTACTAAAAACAAACATGTAATCAATACAGCAAATCTTCCAGCTTTACTCACTTATTTATTAATGATTAAAAATGGACAAGAAATAAATATAGCGATTGATGGACCTTATCCTCACTTAAAAGTAAATGACTTTAAAGAAATATGTTCTACAAATACTGCACAGAAAAGGCAGCGTATCATTCAACCAGCGATGAAAGTGAAACTTTAATTTTATGGAATGGAGGATGTCACTATGATCAGAACTTTGTTTATGATTGTTGGAGCCATTGTCGTTATTGGCTTTTTACTTAATTTAATTTTTTAACAGATAAAGCTTGATTAGATATATACAAATAGGGTAAAGAACAAATAAGAAAGGATGATTGAGTTGAATTCATTAAAACATGTAGTTGTTGCTTTTGATGGAACAGATGATAGTAAAGAAGCACTAGAATTAGGAATTCGTATGAGTAAGAAAATGGACTCCAACCTTTCTGTTATTTATATTCATAAAGAGAACTTGTTTACAGAAGGTGTTGATCAAGCTAGCACTCCATTGTTATCGCCTGTACACTCGTACCCTGTTGGCGGAGTAGGAAATATTCCTGTTGTCCCAATACCTAAGGAACACAGTAGCGATAGAGAAACGGTTGTAAACAAAAAAAATAGTCAGCATATAATGGCATTAGAAAATGAAGCCAAGCAAATTTTAGATCGTCATCATGTACAAGCAGACGTTGCCGTTTCATATGGTGAACCTTCTGAAGGAATTGTTACTTATGCAAAAGAAAACAATGGAGATTTAATTGTCGTTGGTAGTCGAGACATGAGCGGCCTAAAAAAATTAATCTTTGGAAGCGTTAGTGAAAAAGTATCACAACGTGCTTCCATCCCAGTATTAATAGCTAAATAATCATACACATTGGTGGAAGAGATACTCTTCCACTATTTTAATTTTTAAATTTCTGTCAAATCACTTCATATTTACCTTAAACATGCCGATATACCTAATAAGTATAAATTTTGAAATGGGGAATGGATTGATGGGAATTTTGTTTAAAAAAGAGAAAAAAACAACAACATCGGCACTAAGTGACAGCATTAGGAATCAACACGTTTCTGCAGTTGTTTTAAATATATCAGAAGTTGAAGTAAAAAAGCAGATTGGAATGATCGATTTAACAAAAGATGATTTGGTAACTGCTTTATCAATACAACCATATATTGAAGAAAATATTGAGGAAATTGTTCGCGCATTTTACTCTTCATTTGAAGCAGATAGTGGTCTTATGGGCATTATTAATGAACATAGCTCAGTAGATCGTTTACAGCAAACCTTAAAAACACATATTATGAAAATGTTTAACGGTAATCTTGATGATGAAGATGTAAAACGAATGAGAAAAATTGCTCATATTCACGTAAAGATCGGTCTTGAAGCAAAGTGGTATATGGCTGCTTTTCAGCAACTACTTAATTCAATCATTGATACAGTGGAGCCACATTTTAATACAAAGAAAGAAATCATTACCGTTGTTCAAAGTATTAGCAAACTCTTTAATTTGGAACAGCAAATTGTTTTAGAAGCATATGATAATGAATATGCTAAAGTTCGCGATGAAGCAGAAGCTGCCAAGGAGCAAATACGTGCCGAAGTAAACCAACTTGCAACCCAGCTTGCTGAAGCAAGTGAAAATACAAATGCATTTATTCAGGAAATTCTTGCTCAATCGCAAGAAATTGCTTCTTATTCAGCAGACCGCTATGAAGCAGCTTCAACTGCAGAAGGACAAGCACACAACGGAAAAAATGACCTAGAAAAACAAAATGACCTTATGTCTTCTATCGAGAAAAGTACAGTTGAAATTCTACAACAAATGAAGTCGCTAGAACAAACGTCTGAAAAAATTAATCAAGTCGTTTCAATTGTAACCGCTATTGCAGAACAAACGAATTTGCTGGCTCTAAATGCTGCTATTGAATCAGCACGTGCAGGTGAATATGGTAAAGGTTTCGCCGTTGTTGCGAGTGAAGTTCGTAAGCTTGCTGAAGAAACAAAAAATTCAGTCCAAGGTGTATCAAGCTTAATTACAAATATTCATAACCAAATTGATAGTATTTCCGGTTCTATTAATCATGTTGCTGAGCTAACAACTAAAGGAACTGACCAAATGAATGACATGAACTCATTCTTTGATAACATTCTTGAAATCATGAATAAAAACAAACAGCAAAGCGAACAATCTAAAACAGATTTAATGAACTTTACAAATGTTATTAACGATGTTTCAAATAACGTAAAATCAATTGCTGAAACTTCCGAAAATCTAAAAGTAATGGCTAGAACAATATAGAGTTTTGTTTAAGACCAATGGAATTTCATTGGTCTTTTTTATGCACTTCAATTTCAAAAAAGAATAGTATATCAATAAAACAAAACACATAATATCTTTATATATTAATCATTTTCTATTTTCGATTGACAGAAAAAACTAGATTGGTATAATACTTTTGTACGAAAAAGCACAAAAGCGTTCAAGCTATAAAGGAGTATACCATGAATGATCAAATAAAAAACTTTACTTTTCAACAATCGTTACTAATCTTGTTACTGGTATTAGCAACGATATTTGCCAGTTTATTTGTATTAAAAACAGAACCACATATTGCCTTACTTATTTGTTTAGTTCTAATCTCAATCATTGGCTTACTTAATAAATTCAAATGGAAAGCATTAGAAACAGGTATTGTCCAAGGAATTCAAAATGGAATTCAACCTATTATTATATTGGCACTTATAGGTGTATTAATTGGTGCTTGGATGAGTAGCGGGACAATTCCGACAGTTATGGTTTATGCTTTAACTGTTATTAATCCAGAATACTTATTAATGACTTCCCTTTTTTCATGTATGGTCATTTCAAGTTTAGTAGGAAGCTCCTTTACAACAGTTAGCACAATTGGTGTTGCTTTAATGGGAGCAGGTATGGCAGCAGGCTTACCAATTGAATGGGTTGCTGGGGCAATTATTTCAGGCGCATGCTTTGGTGATAAAATGTCTCCAATGTCCGATACAACAAACTTCGCTTCTGGTGTTTCATCTGTAGATTTGTTTACTCATATTAAACATATGACATTCACTACTTTACCAAGCATTTTAATTGCAGCCCTGATCTTTTTTATTTTAGGTCGAATTACTCCTATTGACTTTACGTCAATCGATGACATGAAAAACATGATTTCTATTATTGAATCTCAAGTTAACATTAGCTTTATCACATTGTTTTCACCTCTTATAGTTATTATTCTGGCTATAAAAAGAGTCGCGGTTATCCCATCTTTAGTGATTGGTATTATAACAGCAGGAATAACAGCCATCGTTTTTCAAGGGTTAATGCTGAATGAATTTCTAACAGTTTTACAAAATGGAACTTCTTATTCTATAGAAAATGAACAGGTTAGTAATATGCTAAACCGTGGCGGCCTACAATCAATGATGTGGTCCATCTCACTTATCTTAATTGCCTTTGCCTTTGGTGGATTACTTAATACATTAAGCATTATCCCTACACTATTAAATGGATTAATTGAACGTATACAGTCAAAGGGACAGCTTATACTATCAACTGCCGCTTCATCGTTTGGCGTAAACCTATTAACCGGTGAACAATACTTATCAATTCTTATCCCAGGTCAAACGTTTAAAGGTCTTTACGATAAAATCAAGCTAGATCGCAAATATTTATCACGAACACTTGAAGATGCCGGAACATTACTTAATCCCTTAATTCCATGGGGAGTTAGCGGAGCTTTCTTCGCTCAAACACTTGGTGTACCCGTTTTAGCGTTTTTACCATTTGCGTTCTTTTTATACCTATCACCAATATTCACAGTTATATATGGATTTTTAAGTAAACGTGTATAAAGAAAGGGGCTGTCATTTATTTTGACAGCCCTCTTTCCTTTACAAGTTTCTATCAATCTAGATAATTTTCGACAAACGAAAACAATTGGTTGATTATTTTGTATATGTGCTATATCATGGAAATATATCTAATTATAACTATATATTGATTTATTAACCAAAACAAAAAACTATATATTGTATTTTACGAGATTCAGGTGCCAATTAAGGCTGAAAAGGGAATCTGGTGCAATTCCAGAACTGTCCCCGCAACTGTAAATGTGACGAATTGAGAAATCCACTGTACATATTAGGTATGGGAAGGACTCATAGTAGGACGAGCATAAGTCAGGAGACCTACCTGCATCTTGTGGAAGTTTCAATTTCTTCGGGGACTGAGAAGGTGAGACGATAGCTGATCATTCAAGCTTTTTTTGCCTTGAACTCTCCTCTGTCGTTTTATCTCTCCCCCTGAGTTACTAATTCAACAGATGGAGGAATATTTATGAGCATCGCAACATCCCCTATTATTTATAACAACAAAAACAACCAGGAAGCATTTGACATATCTAAATTAACTTCATACATTGAAAGCATTCATCAAAACTTCCCTTCTCTACATATAGATGACTACTTAACACGAATCCAAAACACGATCGTACAAAGAGAGTCTTATACTACGGATCAACTTACTAATTTACTCATTCTAGAAGGATTATCAAATATAAATGAACAAGAGCCGGAATGGACATATTTTTGTGCGCAAATCTACTTATCAAAATTGTATAAAGAAGCTGCAGAAAACAGAGGTTATGACAAAAAGCAAAAATATGGAGATTTTTATGATTTAGTAAACACTCTCGTCTCAAAGGGACTTTACAGCTCAAAGCTTCTTGACCAATATTCTCAAAGTGAACTTTCACAAATTGGTTCCTTTATTAAGCCGGAAAATGACAACCTCTTTACATATATTGGACTAAGAACATTAGCAGACCGTTATTTAACACGTGACTTTAGTAAACAAACATATGAACTGCCTCAAGAGCGTTTTGTCATTATTGCAATGACATTAATGGCAAATGAAAACAAAGATCATCGTCTTGAGCTTGTAAAACAAGCGTATTGGGCAATGAGCAACCTTTATATGACCGTTGCAACACCTACTTTATCAAATGCAGGAAAACCTGTTGGTCAATTATCGAGTTGTTTTATTGATACAATCGATGATAGTTTACAAGGAATTTTTGATAGTAACACTGATATTGCCAATCTTTCAAAATCTGGTGGAGGTGTTGGTGCATATCTTGGGAAAATTCGAAGCCGTGGTAGTGATATCCGTGGATTCAAAGGGGTGTCTTCTGGTGTTATTCCATGGATGAAGCAGCTTAACAACACTGCTGTAAGCGTTGATCAATTAGGTCAACGTAAAGGAGCCATCGCTGTTTACTTAGATGTGTGGCATAAAGATATCTTTTCATTTCTTGATTCGAAGTTGAACAATGGTGATGAAAGAATGCGGACACATGACTTATTTACCGGTGTGTGTATTCCTGATGTATTTATGGAGCAGGTTGAAGCACGTGGTGATTGGTACTTATTTGATCCACATGAAGTTCGTAAAGTAATGGGCTTTAGCATCGAAGATTATTATGATGAACAAAAAGGTCAAGGAAGCTTCAGAGAGCGCTATTGGGACTGTGTTCAAAATGAACAGTTATCTAAGGAAAAAGTCCCTGCGATTGATATTATGAAACGAATTATGATCAGTCAGTTAGAAGCTGGTACTCCATATATGTTCTATCGAGATGAGGTAAACCGCAATAATGCCAACTCACACCAAGGAATGATTTATTGCAGCAATTTGTGCACAGAAATCACACAAAATCAAAGTCCGACAACAGTTGAAGAGCAATTCACTGAGGATGGAAAAATCATTACAGTAAAAACACCAGGTGATTTTGTTGTATGTAACCTTTCCTCTATTAACCTTGCAAAAGCTGTTACAGATGATGTTTTAGAAACACTTATTCCTATCCAGGTAAGAATGCTGGACAATGTTATTGACCTTAATACAATTCCTGTTCTTCAAGCTAGATTAACAAATGAAAAATATAGAGCAATCGGTTTAGGAACATTCGGATGGCATCACCTTCTTGCCCTGAAGCAATTAAAATGGGAAAACGAGGAAGCTGTTACCTACGCGGACAAGCTATATGAAAGAATTTCTTATCTAACAATTCAAGCTAGCATGGAGCTTTCAAAAGAAAAAGGTGCTTATCCTGTATTTAAAGGCTCTGACTGGGAAACAGGCTCCTACTTCGAAAAAAGAGGTTATTCCTCAAACGAAAGTGATATTGATTGGGATTCTCTCAAGAAAGATGTTCAAAGTCATGGAATTCGTAACAGTTATTTAATGGCAGTTGCGCCTAATGCATCAACTTCAATTATTGCAGGCAGCACGGCTAGTATTGACCCAATATTCCAAAAGGTTTACTCAGAAGAAAAGAAAGATTATAAGATTCCGGTTACTGTTCCTGATTTGAATCCTGAAACAACTTGGTATTATAAATCGGCCTATTTTATTGACCAAAAATGGAGCATCAAACAAAATGCTGCTAGACAGCATCATATTGATCAATCCATTTCATTTAATATATATGTGCAAAACACGATTAAAGCTAAGGATTTACTTGATTTACACATAACAGCATGGAGAGAAGGATTAAAAACTACGTATTACTTACGTTCAACTTCCAGCACAATTGAAGAATGTGACTCATGCGCTAGTTAACAAGAGAGCGTCTTTAGTTTTGAGACGCTCTATAAACTTTTTTCAAATAAAGGAGTAATAAGTATGCAGAACACCACATTATCGAAACGCAAAATTATGGATGCAAATGCTCCCAATCGCTCAACAGCTATTATTAATGGAGAAAGCTCAAACGTTTTAAACTGGGATGACGTTGCGTTTCCTTGGGCATATCCTCGTTATAAAAAAATGCTTGCAAACTTCTGGACGCCATTTGAGATCAATATGGCTCAAGATATTAAACAATATCCAAGCTTAACAAATGATGAGCAGGATGCATTTTTAAAAATTATTGGTCTTCTTGCCCTTTTAGATAGTATTCAAACTGATTATGCGGGAAAAGTATCAGATTACATTACTGATTCAAGTATTAACGCATTAATGATCATGCTAGCACAACAGGAAGTTATTCATAATCACTCGTATTCTTATGTATTATCTAGCTTAGTATCAAAACAAAAGCAAGATGAAGTTTTTGAATACTGGCGAAATGAACCAATATTAAGAAAGCGTAATGAGTTTGTCACAAACGGATATCAATCATTTGCTGAACAGCCAACTGTTGAGCACCTTCTAAAATCAATTGTTTATGATGTGATATTAGAAGGTCTTTTCTTCTACTCGGGTTTTGCCTTCTTCTATAATTTAGCACGCAATCAAAAAATGGTAGCAACTAGCACTATGATTAACTACATAAACCGTGATGAGCAAATTCATGTTGATTTATTTGTTCAAATTTTTAAAGAAGTATTAAAACAATATCCTGAGTATGATAACGAAGAGCTTGCGTCGTTTGTCAAAGAAACGTTCATTACTGCTGCTGAGCTAGAAATTGAATGGGGACGTTTTATTATAGGCAACAAAATGGATGGAATTAATATTCAAGATGTTGAGGACTATATTAAATTTTATGCAAATGTCCGTTGCAATCAGTTGGGATATGAACGCCCATTTGAGGGATATCGCTCAAACCCTTTAAAGTGGATCAAAGCATATGAAGAAGTAGATCTTGGTAAATCAGATTTCTTCGAACAAAAATCACGACAATATACGAAGGTAAATCATGCTGATAACGGCTTTGATGACCTGTAATGACCAAGGTATAAAGTTTAAACAAACGTTTATTTAACTGTTATCTACCTCATTACAGCTTTACTTATCACATATCTTATAAAAACCTTAAACAAAATTTCTACATCTTTTTACATAAAGTCGTTTAACAGTATACTCTATGTGGTAAATAAATAGAGAGCGATAAAGTAAAGGATGATACTATGAGGTTTTCAAAACTATCAGATAAAACTTTATTAAATAGTTTTCAAGAAGCTAGTGAATTACATTTAAGTCCAGATTTTATTAAGCTGCTAGAAAAAGAGATTACCGAAAGAGGACTTAACAAGCCAAATATCCTAAAAAAACAATTTAAAAAAATTAATTAATATTCATAGGCTGCCCCATTCAATGGGACAGCCTGTTTTGTCGATACTTTTTTTTGATGATGGAACTTGAGGAAGGTTGCAACAAACTTTATACTTCTTTACCTTTCTCTCTCTCAATGATATCAATGATCTCAAATAAATCCGTAACACAATAATCAGCAGCAGGAGCATGGCTAAAATGGGTATTTTTCTTCCAGATAGTTTTCATCCCCGCTTTTTTTGCAGCTTCAATATCATTTACTGGATGATCCCCTACGAAGATACTTTCCTTTGGAGATACTCCCAACTTAGATAACCCTCTCATAAAAATCTCGCGATCAGGCTTTTTTATTCCCTCGTATTCAGAGATCAGTATAGTATCAAAATAATGATCAATTTTTAACGCTTTAATATTGTCCATCTGAAATTGACTAAATCCATTTGAAATCATACCAAGTTTAATATTTTGTTGCTTTATTGTGACTAACATTTTTTCTAGATTATCAAATGGAGTACAATGCCTTGGGAAAAACGAAAGGTAATCCTTAAGTAATTGAGAGGCTGTTAGATCCTTTATTTTCAACTCTTCAATTAATTTAGCATACACTTTATCTTTCCATACATATCCGTGTTGATCTAGTTTTATAAAACGACTAATGTATTGGTCGATTGGTATATGCTTTAAATTTAGGCGTATGTGCTGATCCTCAATAAACTTTCGAAGCGATAAATTACGGTTTAACAATGTACCATCTAAGTCAAACAATACAGCTCTTATCATACGATCCTCTCCCAAAGTGAATTCTCTCTATAGTGTAAAATTATACCACTTGAACTAAAATAAAGGCTCAAATGATCATCTCATTTGAGCCTTTGGTTTTTTATTCATTCACAGAATCATCAGATGTTAAATCACTACCCGACAGCAGGTGAAATGATTGATCTAGAACTAAAGCCGTATGATTTTTTTCCTTAGGATGCTGAACAACTTGAGCTTGAGCAAATACTTCATTATCATAAAATTCTTGTTCTTTTTGATCCATTCGTATTCACCTCCATTCTTTCAATCACTACCATTCTTCCACTAATACTTTTCTTTATGTAACAAAAAAGAGAGGTTATCCTCTCTTTATACAGGTTGCTTTGTTAATGATTGTTTTGCTTGAATTTCTTTTTGCTGCTCTGTTTTTGGTGTACTTGAGCTTCTTAAAGGGATTTCTTTTAAGAAGAAAGTAAGAACTACTGCAGCAATCATGACTATTGTTGCCGTCATGAATACGCCCGACAGAGCAAAGCTTAATGAGTCTTGAAGCATAGTAACGAACTTCTCAAATAAACTTACCATTTCAGCCGGCATACTTTGCTGAATTTGTGATAGCTTTTCATGATCTAATAGTAACTGTGGATTTTGCAATGCTTGTAAGTTTTCCTGCATCTCCGGAGGAACAGAAGCAGCTTGCTGTTGAACCCCTTTTAATGATTCAGCCATATTATCGCTCATACGTTGATTTAAAACTGTTCCCATCAAAGCAACCCCAACAGTACCACCAATTGAACGGAATAATTGTGATGTTGCTGTTGCAACTCCTAAAAATTTTTGCTCAACTGCATTTTGAACAGTTAGCGTAAATACTGTCATTCCTACTCCAATACCTATTCCTACTAAAACAAGATAAGAGATTAACGTCCATTGTGATGTTTCAGCGTCCATTGTTGTGAACAAGAACATCCCTACAGTTGTTACAATTAGGCCAATAATTGCTTGAAGTTTGTATTTCCCTGTCTTAGAAATGATTTGTCCTCCAACACTACTTGCAAACACTAAACCTAACGTCATGGTCATTGTTATAAAGCTTGAGTGAGTTGCAGTAAATCCTAATACCCCCTGCACAAAGTATGGGATATACATAACACCTCCAAACATGGCAACACCAATTGCAAATCCAATCACATTTGAAATCGTAAAAATACTGTTTTTAAACAAATATAAAGGTAAAATTGGACTTTTTGCTTTTTTCTCCACTAAAACAAAGATAACGAAAGACACAATTGCTCCTGCAAATAAACCAATAATTTGTGAGGAATTCCAATCATATCTTGTTCCTGCCCAAGAGAAAGCCAATAAGGCGGGAACAATTGTCCCAGTTAGAAAAATTGAACCAAGATAATCAACAGACTCCCCTTCCTTTTTCTCCATTTTAGGAAACAACCTCCAGATAAGAATAGCCGCTACAATCCCTAATGGTAGGAACACCCAGAAAACCCATTTCCACTCAAGATTATCAACAATGTAGCCACCTAAAGTCGGACCGAATACACTTGAAATTCCGAATACAGCACCCATTGCCCCCTGCCAGCGACCTCTTTCACGGGGTGCAAACAAGTCTCCTACAGCTGTAAAGGCTGTTGACATAATCATACCTGCACCAAATCCTTGGATTCCTCGATAAATAATCAACTGAATGATATCCTTAGATAATCCTGATAAGAAGGCACCAATCATAAAAATAAAAATACCAGTTAAAATAAACGGCTTGCGTCCATATATGTCGGATAATTTCCCAACTAAAATCGTCGTAATCGCTGAAGTTAGCATATAAATGGTAAACACCCAACTATAGTAATCCAATCCACCTAAATCAGCAATAATCTTCGGCAGCGCATTTCCCACTATCGTTTGGTTAACTGCAGCAAAGAACATTGCACCAATAATGGCGATCATAATTGTAACTTTTTCCTTATGACTTAAGTGCTCCATATTTACACCTCAATTTATTATATTTAATTAATATTTAACTAGATTAAGTATTTAAGAAAATAAAAAGCAGTGATTACTCTTATCACTACATAATACTTAACTTGAATAATATTTAACTGATTGCATGAATTATTATATTCCGCTATTTTTAAAAAAGCAATACTTTAGCAACTAAAAAAGCTATCCAGTTGGATAACTTTTAATTTGTATGAGGATTTTTAAACTTTTTCACAAGGAAATATACAACCGCCATTAATATAACGAAGCATGTAAGTGGAAGAAAATATGGTTTTGCTGTTTCTTTAATATACATCCAGTTATTTCCTAATTTCACACCTAAATATAGAAAGAAAATTGTCCAAGGAATCATAGCTGCTACTGTGTAAAATGTAAACTTCCATAATGACATCTTTGATATTCCCGCTGGAATACTAATTGCATGTCTCACAACTGGAATAAACCTAGCTCCAAAAATAACACCTGAACCGTATTTTTCAAACCATTCTTCTGATAATTCTAAATGGTGTTTATTAATCAGTAAGTATTTCCCATACTTTTCAAGAAAAGGCCTCCCACCTAAGCTACCAAGCCAATATAAGAAAAGTTGAGCAATCGTTCCTCCCACCACTCCAGCTACAATAGCTCCAATGAAGCCAATTTTTCCCAGCACGATCATGTACCCACCATAACCAAGTACAATCTCACTAGGAATAACCTCAAGCATAAGACCAATTGCAATGCCTAAATATCCAAAACTTGTAAGCCAGTCCAATACATTAAGAATTAAATCCTCCATTCTCTCCCACCCTTACCTATTCTTGTCCATTAATTATGGGTATGAAAGGAAGTAATGAAATAGTCTAATTTGAAATGAAAATTTTGCTCAAAACAAAAACTCTATAGTCAGCAACTATAGAGTTTCTATATTTAATGAATATCTTTCTTTTTAAATCGGCCACCTCTTACTTCAGCAATATTTGCGACAGCCAAAAAGGCGGACTCGTCTAAATCTTCAACGATTGATTTTAATTTGGCTTCCTCCAACCGCGTAATCACACAGAAAATCACTTTTTTGTTATCACCAGTGTATGCACCTTCACCGTTTAAAAATGTAACACCACGACCTAAACGAGCTAGTATTGCATCACCAATTTCTTGATAATTATCACTAATGATCCATGCTGATTTTGATTCATCCAAACCTTCAAGTACGATATCAATCGTTTTAAACGCTATAAAATAGGCGATTAAAGAATACATTGCTCTGTTCCATCCGAACACAAATCCAGCACTACCAAGAATAAAAATATTGAAGAACATAATAATTTCTCCAACTGAAAATGGTAGTTTTTTATTGAAAAGAACAGCCAATATTTCCGTACCATCCAGAGATCCACCGTACCTTAGAACAATTCCTACTCCTATACCAAGAATGATTCCACCAAATACTGTTGCTAGAAGAACATCCTCTGTAAAAGCAGGAACAGGGTGCAATAAAGCCGTTGCTACTGATAAAACAGATATGCCAAATACTGTAGAAAGGGCAAAAGTTTTCCCTATTTGTTTATATCCTATAAAGAAAAAAGGTATATTTAAAAGGAAAATAAATAGTCCAAGCTTCATACCAAGCAAATGCGATAATATAATCGAAATCCCTACTATACCACCATCAATAACCTTATTAGGCACTAGAAAGATTTCCAAGCCGACTGCCATTAAAACAGCACCTATAAATATAAAAAGTGCTCTTTTAATAATTTTGGATTTAGACAAACCTTGATGCTTTTTCATTTGTTTCTGGACTTCCATCGGTATTTCTGCCATCAAATTCCCCCTTTATTACTTGTACATTGTAATTTTATATAAATGTTTTTGACTTCTTATCATATCTCTATATTATACCCTAGAATAGGGTATAAGTGGATTAATACGCTCCTCTTCTATTATTGAATCGTATTGTTCATGTCCTGATATCCAAGAATCCTAGTTTAATAAACATCATGTCTGAAAGCTATAGGAAAAATATGATAAGATAATAACGAAGCAAAAATTTACCTATCTAATGAATGAAAGCTTTATCAGACCCTTTCAAAAATGAGGTGAGATCATGGCATGGAGGGTTCATGAATTTGCCCGTTTCCTTCTTGAAGGAAATCAAGATGCAGCATGGGAAATCTTGATTCACGAAGTTAATGAGGAGAACACTCGTAAAGAAGTATTTGAGGAACTCATTACAAAAGCTATGCAATATATTGGTGATCTTTGGGAATCAAATCAAATAACTGTCGCTGATGAACATCTTGCTACATCGACTTGTGAATACATACTCGCAAGGTTTAACTACTATACAAAAAACAATCAATTTTTGCACTTGAAACCAAAGAAAGCAATGTTTTTATGCCTAGAAAACGAACAACATGATATTGGACTCAAAATGGTCGCACAACTGTTTGAAGAATATGGCTGGAAAACAAAATTACTTGGTGCAAATTTACCTTTAGAGTATGCCGTAAAGGCAGCTGACAAATGGCAACCAAGTGTGATTGGACTTTCTTTTTCGATTTGGTATCATGCAGAAATTCTTAAAACTTATATAAAAGTTTTAGAGGACCTTCCACATAAGCCTACTGTTATCGTTGGAGGTCGTCTATTATCAACATATGACTTTACCTCGCACTGCTCTAGCAAAACAAAATTATTTCCATCTCTAACAGAACTTCAAGGATGGCTCGCGCAACATTCAATACAAGGAGTGTAACTTTCATGCTTACAATCAAACACATCCCGCTTCCTTATTTCACTATTGATCAAGAGTTTAATATACTTGAAGCCTCTGACTTTGCTTGCGATATCTTTGGTGAGGCATTAAACTTCTTAGATATTGTTGATATTGAAAGCAAGAGAAAAGCCCAATCTTTACTTTCAGAGAAGGTCCTCACAACAGAGATTGTTATGAAAACTCAAGAATCACCTTATGCTCTTTTTCAAATTAAGGTGAACTGGGAATACAATCAAGGTCATTTAATTTGTATAGAACAAGACAATCGAATTCAAACTCTTATAGACACCGTTGAACTTCATCGAAGGCGACTTTCTGAAACGAACTTCGAATTGCTAGAAAAGAAAGAGCAGCTTGAACAATCTCTTACAAAAATCGTCGAATTATCGGCACCTTTTATATGTCTAACAAAAGGGCTTGTTCTTGTACCGTTGTTTGGCGAATTAAATGAGAATATGATTAGATTAAATCATTATCGTTTGTTATCCGAGGTTTCCCAAAATCAAGTAGAACGTGTTTTATTCGATTTTCATGGAATCGGGGAGATAAAGAAAGAGGGTATTCAAACATTCAAAACACTAGTAACTGAGTTAAAATTAATGGGAACAGATTCTTACATGATTGGTTTATCCCCTTCACATGCAAGATTAATTAATCAATTAGGTATTAAAGCAGGTACTTCGTATATGAAAGATCTACATGAAGCTATTAAAACGTTTATTGTGTAAATTAGATAGAAGAGGATTTAAGCTCAGACACCAATTAGAATTCTTATAAATAAAGATCTAACCATTTTGGTTAGATCTTTTTATGTTACCCTATGCCGTTTATTATTCCTAATCTACTTCAACTAATTCCGTATATACGACTAACCTTTCCTCATGTGTCCCTTTTTCCCGATTAAAATCACCTGTACATGTAATTAGATTTAAATTACTTCGGTAAGAAAAACCAAATATTTTATCTACAGGTGCAGATTCAGTGTCAAAACTCTTCTTATCGTAAACAATAAAAGTAAATTTCTCTCCATCTTCATTCATGACATGAACTTCATCTCCAACTTCTAGTTTATGAAGATGATAAAAAATGGCCGGACCTGTTTTACTATCCACATGACCTGCTAAAACGGCATTACCTTGCTCACCTGGTAATATGCCTTCTTTATACCATCCAACCTGTTCAAATTTTTCTGGAACACCCATTTGTCCATTTTCAAGTAAGCCTACCTTTTCAATGTCGGCACTCACATCAATAGAAGGTATACTAACTTTGAATGGTACGATTCCTTCTCTATTGTCTTTAATAATTGGACTATCAATCTCGTCGTTTTGGTACTGATGGGTTATTTTCTGTTCTGATTCTGCAGTTGTCTGTATCGTTTCAATGTGTGATCCCATTTCTTCATTAACACTCTGAGCTCCTTGGCAGCCAACAATGAATATACTGAGGAAGGCAAATAGGTAAATGCGTTTCATTGCATACACCTCAATTTTTTAAAAAAATTACGGTTTCGCAAATTGTGAAACCGTGTAAATTTCCTTTTAATTCTTCGCAAATCTTTTTCGAATAACAAGACCAAGACTAACTATAACAGCAAGCACTAGCCCATATGCAGCAAAGTCTGCGGCGTTCATGCTGTTTGCTGTTCCACCCATACCTGTTTTAGGCATTTCTTCAGGCATCATGGACTTAAATTTATCAGGGAATTGATCAACAAATGCAGCCGATAAACCTTTTGCAGGATTTAGCATATGTGCATATGCCCAGCGAACATCTTCATATGCTTTCTCATAATCTCCAGCTACATATGAATCAAATGCAGCAATAAGCTGATTAACATGCATTTGTAATCCATCTGCAAGAGCGTCAGATTGTAAACGTCCTTCGGTTGCTGTTTCTAAGAATTTTGAAAATTCCCCTCTATAACCATCTAGTTTTTCCAAAGCCTGTGCTTTCGCTTCCTCATCACCAGCACCTGTTGCTTTTACATATTCAACAAAGAAGCCGATATGATCTGACCACATTTTCTTGAACTGTTCTCCTGCTTCAGCTCCATAAACAGATGAGATAGCTGCGGTTAAATCTTCTGTATTTGCATTTAAGGCATTTGCAGCTGCTTCAAAATCATCAGCACCGTCTGCTCCTTGTTGCATAGCGACGACAGCCAATCCTGCATGCTCCGTTAATAGATGATTTAAAGATGCTCTAAGATCTGCTGCAGGTGTTACTGCCTTTGTTTCCTCAAATTTATCTGGATATTGATCTGCTATGGCATTTGATAGACCTTTTGCAACCATATGCATATGATTAATTGCTTCTCTTTCATATTCATAAGCTTTCTCATAATCTTTTGCTAAGTAACGATCAAATGCACCTACAAGCTGATTAACATGCATTTGTAATCCATCTGCCAAACTACCTGCCTCTAGTCGTTCACCGGTTGCTGTTTCAAGAAATTGAGAGAATTTTTCACGGTAAGTATCTAAATTCTTTAAAGCTTCTTCTTTTTTCGCTTCATCATTTTCTCCAGTAGCTGTTACATAATCAACAAAGAAGCCGATATGTTCTTCCCACATTTGTTTAAACTGCTGACCTGCTTCATCTCCATACACAGATGTAATTGCTTTCGATAAATCCTCAGTATTTGCATTTAATGCCCCGACTGATGCTTCAAAGTCCTTTGTTCCTAAGGCACCATTTCTCATTACCTCTACCGCGAGATATGCATGCTCACTAAGCAAGTGGCCCAAGGTTGTTCTTAGTTCCACTGCTGGAGTTTCTACTGATGGAGCTGTCATTGCGGAATGATTAGAATGATCCTGCGCAAAAGCTCCTTGAACTGGTACTAATAATGATAAACTTAATGGTACTGATAGAAGTGTTTTTTTAAGATTCATTTTTAAATTTCCCCTTTCTGGTTTTCTATTAAGCTAACGAAAGGGAATTTGAAATGGATCACTTTTTTTAAAAAAAGTTTTAAGTTTTTTGGTAAAGGGCAGAATTTATAGATCATTTAAGGTTTTGATTCTCAATTATGACATGTGTATGATGAGGTTTTTCTTGTGGAGACCTTTTCTGTCCTGATTTTCTCTGTATTGGGATACATCTTTCTTTGGAGGACCTTTTCTGTCCCGATTCTCTCCGTATCGAGACACATCTTCCTGCTGAAGGACCTTTTCTGTCTCGATTCTCTCTGTATCGAGACACATTTTCCTGCTGAAGGACCTTTTCTGTCCCGATTCCCCCTGTATCGAGACACATCTTTCTGCCGGAGGACCTTTTCTGTCCCGATTCCCCCTGTATCGAGACACAACTTTCTGCCGGAAGACCTTTTCTGTCCCGATTCTGCCTTTATCGAGACACAACTTTCTGCGGGAAGACCTTTTCTGTCTCGATTCCCCCTGTATCGAGACACATCTTTCTGCCGGAGGACCTTTTCTGTCCCGATTCCCCCTGTATCGAGACACATCTTTCTGCCGGAAGACCTTTTCTGTCCCGATTCTGCCTGTATCGAGACACATCTTTCTGCCGGAGGATCTTTTCTGTCTCGATTCTGCCTGTATCGAGACACATCTTTCTGCCGGAAGACCTTTTCTGTCTCGATTCCCCCTGTATCGAGACACATCTTTCTGCCGGAGGATCTTTTCTGTCTCGATTCTGCCTGTATCGAGACACATCTTCCTGCTGAAGGACCTTTTCTGTCTCGATTCTCTCTGTATCGAGACACATTTTCCTGCTGAAGACCTTTTCTGTCCCGATTCCCCCTGTATCGAGACACATCTTTCTGCCGGAACACCTCTTATGTCCCAATCCCTACCTGTATCGAGACACATCTTTCTGCCGGAAGACCTTTTCTGTCCCGATTCTCTCTGTATCGAGACACATTTTCCTGCTGAAGACCTTTTCTGTCCCGATTCCCCCTGTATCGAGACACATCTTTCTGCCGGAACACCTCTTATGTCCCAATCCCTCCCTGTATCGAGACACACCCACCTCTCCAGGACCTTTTCTGTCCCGATTCCCCCTGTATTGAGACAATATTCTCTTCAGAGACACTCCCTATAAAAAGACTGTCCCTATATATCCGGGACAGTCTCCTTCTTCATTATTTAGATCTTTTTTCGTTGTGATTTCTTTCAGCCAGATCATTTCCAAAGTCTTTATCGGTGTTAATCGCATCACTTGCTTTTTTCATTTTCTCTTGCTGATTTTTATGACTGTCTCTTTTAGCCATTCTAAAATCCCCCTTTACAAAGCATTTTTCAACAATTATTGTTTGCTAAAAAATGAGAAAAGATACCTTTAGTAAAAAGAGAATTCATCTACCTAAATACCGCCAGCTAAAACAATCTCTCCTTGTGGGGTTGGTAAATCTGGCTCTTGTTCCACTGTAATGGCTATTGTATCCCAGTCTCCTTCAAGTCCCTCTAATGAATATGTTAATGTACCTTGACCGGAATCGTTCGTTTGAAAGGCCCCGGCAGGATATGGCTGCCCTCCTTCAAGAACCCATAGTTGATAAACTTCATCATCCTGGAGCTTTGGTAAGTTAGATGCTTGTAGGAGAATCGACTTCTGACCAGCTGCTGATAAAAGAGAGGCAATTGCGATGCCATCCCCTTGACCATCTGGAGGTAGTAACGTTACCTGAGATGTTGGCAAGAACTCCTCACTTTTGGAATTTTGGGTCACTTCCCTATATAAATAAACATTTGTGGCTAGTGATAATAATAAAGCAGCAGCAAATGTTGGAATTAAAAATCTCGATCTTCCGCTTTTCTTTTTCAGTTCTACTACTTGAAGTTCTGAAACTTTTTCATGACTATCTTCAATTACCGTACTTTCGGCATATATATTCTCAAGAACTCTTGCTTTCATTCCTTTTGGAACATCAATTTGTTCAGAAAGGTAAGGTAATTCTTCCGTTAAACTCATTAACTCTTCCAACTCTTGCTTACAAGTCGAACAACTTTCTAAATGGGATTCAAATTCCTCTAATTCTTCATCTGATAATGTTCGATTGTAATAATCAATTAAAGAGATACACTGTTCATTTGTCATGTGATGTCCCTCCCTTCCTTACCTAGCATGTTTTTTAAGTGTTTTAATGCAATCCAAATCCTGCCCTTAACAGTTCCAAGCGGAATCTCACACTGATCCGCTATCTTTTGCTGACTTAATCCTTTAAAGTAAAATAATTCAATAATTTGCTGCTGTTCTATTTTAAGATTTAACATGGCCTGTTGAATTTTTTCTCGTTGTTCTTTCTGTTCTATCTTTTGCTCTGTAGAAGCTTCATCTACAACTAATGAGTCTTTCTCAATTACTTTTTCATGCGTATGTCTCTGGCGTTTTCTAATTTCGTCAATTGCTTTATTTCTTGTGATCGTTAGAAGCCATGAAGAGAATTTCCCTTTTTTCTCATCATAAAGATTTGTTCCATTCCACAGCTTCATAAAAACATCCTGGATAATCTCCTCTGACAAGGTCGTATCCTTCGTTATTCGATAAGCAAAAGAATAAACAAGTTTTTCGTAACGATCATATAACTGTTCAAAAGCAATGCGATCTTTATTGGCAGCTTTAGCATATAACGATGCATCATCCTTCTCGATCATATGAATCTCCTTTATGTTGTTTTTCTAAGAATAGCATATTATCAGATTAGCTTAATAGATATTGTGCTTTTATGATCTTAATAAGAGAACGATTACTCTATTGATTTAGATCATACAAATTTTAATAACTCTTGTATATTTTTGGTACCTTTAGCAAATAAATGATTATGTTGATTTATTTACTATATAGGAGGCTGACCATTGAAAAAGGATCATTCATATAATGAAGAGTTTGGAGCTTCTAATGATGAATCATTAGATAATAGTAAATCTGGAAATGAGCAAGATGATACATTAACAACCCGCCAAGGGCATCCTGTTATGGATAATCAAAATATCCGTACGATCGGTGACCGTGGTCCTGCCACACTTGAAAATTATCACTTCATTGAAAAAATTTCACATTTTGATCGTGAAGAGGTACCAGAGCGTGTTGTACATGCACGAGGATCTGGTGCATTTGGATATTTTGAAACCTATGGAAAAGTTGGCGATGAGCCTGTAGAAAAGTATACGCGCGCAAAAGTATTTTCTGGAGCTGGGAAGAAAACACCATTAATGGTTCGTTTCTCTACAGTAGCAGGAGCTAAGGATTCTCCTGAAACAGCACGTGACCCACGCGGCTTTGCGGTTAAAATGTACACTGAAGAAGGAAACTGGGATCTTGTTGGGAACAACCTTAAAATTTTCTTTATTCGTGATGCAATGAAGTTTCCTGATATGATTCATGCTTTTAAAGCAGATCCAGCTTCAAACGTTCCAAATCCAGAGCGTATGTTTGATTTTGTTTCCCGTACACCTGAGGCAACACATATGATCACATTCCTTTTCTCACCATGGGGCATTCCAGCTACATACCGCCATATGCAGGGATCTGGTGTAAATACATATAAATGGGTTAATGCAGAGGGCAAGGCAGTGTTGGTGAAATATCACTGGGAGCCTAAGCAAGGTATTCGAAATTTAACTCAAGAAGAAGCTGACTCAATTCAAGCAAAAAATGTTGGGCATGCAACACAAGATTTATATGAGGCCATTGAGAGCGGAGATTATCCTGAATGGGAGCTTTTTGTTCAGATCATGGAGGATGATTACCATTCTGAACTCGATTTTGATCCTCTTGATGATACGAAACTTTGGCCAGAGGATAAGTTCCCATGGCTACCTGTAGGACGTATGGTGTTAGATCGTAATCCAGTGGATTTTCATGCTGAAATTGAACAAGCAGCTTTTGGTACAGGAGTTCTTGTTGATGGTATGGACTTTTCAGATGATAAAATGTTACAAGGTCGTACCTTCTCATACTCAGATACACAACGCTATCGTGTTGGAGCAAACTATCTGAAATTACCTGTGAACGCACCTAAAGCACCTGTTCGCACAAATCAGCAACGTGGACAAATGGATGTGCGTGACCCGAAAGAGTCCGGAGATAATCCTCATATTAACTATGAGCCATCAATGCTCGGCGGTTTTAAGGAAGCAAGTAGAGAAGGTCGTGCACCACATCAGCCAACATATAATGCTGCAGCAATGAGTGCACCAATTGATCGACCTAACAACTACGGTCAAGCTGGTGACACATACCGCAGTTTTGAAGAATGGGAGCGCGATGAATTAATAAAAAACCTTTCTGAAGCACTTGCAGCATGTAATAAAAAAATTCAAGATGCGATGATTGAACACTTTACACAAGCTGATGAAGATTATGGGCGTCGTGTGAAGGAAGGCATTGAAATGAAAATAAAAGAAATGAAAGAAATGAGTATGGGTGAAGTCCCAGGTCGTGAATCAGGCACGTCAAAATATGGCCAAGGTGGACTAGGTTCATTAGCTGCAAATGAAGCTACAAAAGACGCTGTAAAGAAAAGTCACGAAGCAGATCCTTATTAAGACTAAATGAAAAAATGGGTCAGTTCCCTCTGTTGGGAACCGGCCCATTTCTTATTTATCAGCTGGATAAACTAAGCCAATTTGCTTACGAGCAGCTTCAATTACTGTAGCTGTTATTAAAGAGTTTTGATGAGAATTTATTTCTGATTGATGCTTACCTTGAGTAACAAGTTCAATAAATTCTTTAGCTTCATAATACATGCTTTCAGTATCCTGAGACTGCGTCAGATCCTCTACTGTTCCATCTTTATATTGAATCTTCACACTCTCAGGTGTATGTATTTTATCAATAATGATACTACCATTTTCACCTTGTATTTCCGAAGGAACATATGAATTCGTAATTTTTGAATACATGATAACCGCATCCATCTCATCATATGTGAGTAGGATACTTCCTTCTCCATCAACACCTGACTCAAGCATATAGCTTGAGGATTTGACTTCCTTTGGTTCTCCGAATAAAGTAATTGCAGGATATATACAATAAATTCCGATATCCATTACAGAGCCATTTGAAAACTCCGGCTTAAAGGCATTTAATACAGTACCTTCTTTATATTTGTCATAGCGTGAAGAATATTGGCAGTAGCTTGCAAAATAACGTCTTACTTTTCCAATCTTATGTAAGTTTTCTTTTATAGCTAAGAAATTTGGTAATAGAGTCGTTTTTAATGCTTCCATTAAGACAACATTATACTTATTTGCAGCCTTAATCATTTCACTTACTTCATTTTCATTAGAAGCTATAGGTTTTTCACACAATACATGCTTACCTTTTTCCATACAAAGAATCGCTTGAGAAGCATGCAATGAGTTTGGACTTGCAATGTACACCGCATCAAATTTATCGCTGCTTGCGAATTCCTCTAATTCTGTATATATATGCTCAGCAAGGTGTTTGTCTGCAAACTCCCTTGCTTTTTCAGTTGTTCTTGAGTATACAGCTGTTAAAGAAAAACCTTCTACTTTTTTTGCAGCTTGGATAAAACTTTCTGTAATCCAATTTGTTCCGATAATACCGAATCGAACCATACTTACCCCTCCAATATGTACTTCGTATTGTCAAAACTTCTATAAGAAATAGGTTATAAAATATCTCCATAGAGGGCTTTATAGGCAAAAAAATTGCCACCCCCTAAATTCTTTGGATAATTGAGGTTACCACACACCCAACAACCAAGAATGGAAGTGACAATTTGTACCCTCAAATTATAACCTATTTATTAACTTTTATAAACTATCAAGAACAACTCATTCGAACATTGCTTACTTTATTGATTGGTAAAAGCATGTTCGATAAACCTACTGAACAGCCCGTAAATAAACCTTATCGAAAACTTCAAGTGGATGACCTTCCGGTCATTGAAGTTCTAGAACAGCTTGATTATCGAGTTCTTCTTAGTGAATATCTAGAGAAGAACGGGAAAGCTCTCAAACCTGTTCAAAGGCGTAAGAATGCAAAAGTTTCCGTACCTAAAGCCATGAACTGTCCAAAGTGTGGTGCTCCATCGGATTATCTTTATGCCAACAATGGAGATAAAGGTCAGTATCAATGCAAGGTGTGTACAGAACTTTTCAGTGAAAAGAACCGTTACTCTAAGGAGGCCATCCTGAAGTGTCCTCATTGTTCCAAGACTCTCGAGAAAATAAAAGAAAGAAAAGATTTTCACGTGTTTAAGTGCAAGAACAATGACTGTTCTTATTATCAAAAGAAGCTCAATGGGATGACTTCAAAAGAAAAGAAAAGGTTCAAAAAGGACCCTCAAGCATTTAAATTGAGATACATTTTCCGTCAGTTTTATATCGATTTCCAGCCGTTATCTAAGGAATCACCAGAACTGCCGGCCGTGGACTTATCAAAGATTTATGCATCCCCACATACATTAGGATTGATCCTAACCTATCATGTAAACTATGGCCTTTCGGCCCGTAAAACAGCTGCGATTATGCAGGACGTACACGGAGTGATGATTTCACATCAGACTGTATTGAACTACGAAAATAGCGTAGCTTTATTACTTAAACCTTATGTGGATCACTATCCCTATGAACTTTCAGACCAATTCTGCGGTGATGAAACGTATATCAGAGTAAACGGTCGATGGCATTATTTATTTTTCTTTTTTGACGCCGTGAAAAAGATTATTCTTTCGTATCCGGTGTCGCCTAATCGAGACACAGCAACAGCCATTCGAGCAATTGATGAGGTCTTAATCAAGATGAAAGAGATTCCAGAAAATCTGACCTTTGTGGTAGACGGGAATCCAATCTATCTTTTAGCCCAACATTTCTTCGCTCAACATGAGATTTTATTCGATGTGAAGCAGGTCATTGGATTAACCAATGAGGACCCTGTTTCAACCGAATATAGACCAATGAAACAAATAATTGAGAGACTTAACCGCACCTTTAAGGGCAATTATCGCTCCACTCATGGATTCGGCTCTGAACATGGTTCCATTTCATACGTCACCTTATTTACGGCCTACTTTAACTTTTTGCGTCCGCATGCCGCCTTAGAAGGAAAAGTGCCCGTAGTGAATCCAGAACTCAAGGGGCTTCCAACAATGCCAGCACGTTGGACAAAGCTCATTGGATTAGCACAACAATGGATAGTAGAACAAAGACAAGCCTAACTTTTTGTTTAGCTGAGCCCTTAAGCTAATTCAGCAATCGGCGGAGCGAACTCTTGACAAACCGAACTTGCCAATGGTTTAAAATGGAAACAACCAAGGGCTTATTTGGTATGCCTTCTTTTGTTCCCTTCGCCCTTGTTAAACAATCCACAAACCATTGGCGTGTTTGTCAAGAGAGATTGCGGCGCATCTCCATCCAGTAAATAGGAGAGAAGCTAACCCTTTAGGTAGTTTTCATAAATCTTTTGACACTACCATGTACTTTCTTCTAAGTGCAAGTATATCTTTTTTTCAATAAAAAGAAAAAGAAATCAATAGATATTTTAAATTTTATTATCTTTTCAAACGTTTTTCTAATGATTTCAATGAAAATATGTCATAATAAATAATTGAGTGAATACTAGATCCTACATACATATTGAATATAAAGCAAAGGAGAAACGAGATGAAAAAATTAATCGCAATTGATCTAGATGGGACATTATTATCGTCTAATATTGATATTTCAGCTGAAAACATTCAAGCCATTCAAACTGCTCAACAAGAAGGTCACATTGTTATGATTTGTTCAGGTCGAGCACCAGAAGATATTAAGACGGTAATTGATAAAACTCCACTACAATGCCCTGTTGCCGGAAGTAATGGCACAATGGTTATCGCGGACGGAAAACTATTAAGTCAAATCTCAATAAACAAAGATATTGTCAAAAATGTAGCAGAAGTCCTTAACCAAAAAGAATATCCATTTAAAATTTATAGTAATAAAGGGATTTTTGTTGCTTCTACATGGTCTGAACGAATGCTTTCATTCCTTGAAAAAAATCAAGAAATCTTAAATCATTTAACACCTAAAGAATATAAGCTTATGACGGAGCAACCAAAGGAAACGGATAGTATTAAAATATTTGATGAGTTAGAACCGGTGTTAGCGATTGAGGATCTTACTATTCAAAAATTCTTTATCCCAACCATCTCTGGGAAAGAAGAGCTCATTTCTTCATTAGAAAAGTTTGAAGGAATTTCGATTACAACGTCTGGTCCGTTTAACATTGAAATTATGGATACAAACGGACATAAAGGGAACGGAATACGAGTAATGGCTGAATACTTTAACATCCCAATCGAAAACACAGTGGCAATTGGAGATAACTTCAACGATGTTCCTATGCTTGAAACAGCAGGCTTATCAATTGCTATGGGGAACGGCGATCCAACTGTTAAAGAAATGGCTGATGTTGTAACACTTACGAACAATGAAAATGGTGTTGCCCATGCTATCAAAAAATTTGTACTTGAAGCTTAATCATACAAAAGAGCTAACAAATTTAACTACTTGTTAGCTCTTTTGATTATTATCTTATGATCATACTTCAGGTGTAGGAGTTGGCTTTGCGTAACCTTCTTTATACATATTATCTATTTTTGCTCGTATCTCTTTTACTGTATTTCCATTTTGATAGTCAACAATGGATTGAGCAGCTATTTCTAAACATACTCCGCACTTTGTTCCATGATCATCCCAAACAACTGCACCGTCTTCCTTATTTTCAAACACAAAACAATCATAGTTATTTTTATGATTTGCTGTTTCACCACATCCACAGTAACAAGGAATGTTTTCAAGTAATTCTCGATGTGCTGCTGATGCTTTATAGATTGTCTGCATATCTTCAGACTTATCGGCTAAAAAGGCTGGTAAAACATCAATACTTGCCGTTTCCTCACGAATATCAGATATTGTGCCGTGTTGTTCATGATCTTCATGATTTTCTTCAAGATCAGTGTTTGCACAGCCTGTTATAAGACTACCTATTAACATTATCATTAATATCTTGTTATATCTATTCATATCATTTGCCTCCGAATATTGTCTTTGCCAAGCTAATTTTAACATGATTTTTATAATCAGAGACAAAGCGGATAAAAAATTTTGTAGGTAACTTGAGGAAATCATTCTATGTTCTCTTCTCTATCTAACGTAGCAATTCCTAATGCAAATTGATCCCATAACACCTTTTTAACTTTATCAACTTGAGCGTCCTGACAATGAACCATAACAAAAACTTCGGTAAGATTCGTTTTTGTTAAAACATTTTTCGTCTTGTGCCTTGTATATAACAAATCAAATAGAAAACCGATTAATAAGCCTCCTACTAAACCTATAAGTGCACAAAAAATTGGCCCTATCGGTAATACAAACCCGTAAATCCCGCCTATTAGCATAAATATCGCTCCCAAGATAGCCGCAAAATCAACTAAACTCTTCCCATCAGAGCTGTAAATAGAATCAAATAGCCTCGTATTTTCAGTTCTTTTATCTAATGGTATAACTAATATTTCTTCTTTTTTGATTCCTTCATTTTCTAGATCAGCAACAGCTATTTCCAAACCATCAGAAAACTCAAACGAAGCTACAACATACATACTTTATTCCACCTCAAATTAAATTGGAAACTTAAAGCGCTTGCTTTGATAATCACTCTTAAAATAACCTGCCTGCTCCCGCTCATAGATTTTATTATATTCAATTGTATTCACATAGGCGTCGTAAGACACAAAAGCATACAATGAAGGAATATATAAAAACCATTGAACATCCAAGCATTTCTTTGCAGCTTCAAAATCGAATATCATCGTGTTTTGAATCGCCGGTAGTAAATTAGAAAAATAGGTAATAATGACAAAACCTACAATAAAAATGATAGATGTTACTATACGATTAATATAGAGATGCCCGAATCCTGGTGCTAAAAATGACCAAACATAAGCATGTATTGGTTGCCTTTTAACCAAAATGTTCAGCTCGAGTCCCGAGATATTTGTTGCCACTAAATCATAATCCTTCCTCATGCCAAGGGTATACCTTTTGTTTAACTGGACCGTTCTTGTGTAGCTGTCCCAAATAGTAAACACATAGACAGTGATGTACATTAAAAACCATTTTTGATTAAGAACGGCTGAGGCCGTGTTAAATTCACCAATCATGGAATAATAAATAGCTGTATTAATTTTTGCTTTATTATTAATAAATACTTCCCAAAATAACAAATTAAAGCCCACAAGATATTTACATAACATAAGATGTCCCAAGCCCGGAAATGCAGCAGTCCACCAAGCATTTACCCATGGATTCCGGGGGTGTAGAAAATTAATAGTAAATGAATCAATATAGGTCATGACATGGCGCTTTGATTTGTTTTTTAAATAATCCTTTTGCATCTTCAACCTCGACTTTTTTTATTATTTGTTTCCTTAAATAAGAAATATATTACACACAAAGATATCTCTCTTATTTCTTAAACATCAATTTTTTTTGATGAATTATATTGACAGTTGTAATTTTTGGATATATGATTAAACCATCAAAAAAAATTGATTAAGAAAAGGTGTTTCCATGAAAGAAGAAATAAACTTACAAGTTTCTTTAGAAAAAACCTTTGAAATGTACGAGGGAAAATTTAAAGCAATTGCTGATAAAAAGAGACTACAAATCATGAACCTTCTTACACAAAAAGGTGAAATTAACGTTAATGATCTTGCACCAATGGTAAACATGACACAATCAAAGCTGTCATACCATTTAAAAATACTTTTAGATGCCAACCTCATCTTAAAAGAAACAAGAGGTACATTTAACTTTTACAAACTTAATCTAGAAGAAGTAAACCACCTTTTATCAGCAGAGCTCTGTTGCCTATTTAGACCTACTTGCTGATAAAAATTTTTTGTACTATAAATCAATTTTTTTTGATAAATTAATCAAATTATTTTGTTACAGGAGGTTTAATAATGAAAATTCATATTGGTTTAAATGTAACAAATTTAGACGCTTCCCTTGTCTTTTATTCTAAGATCTTTGGTACAAAACCTGTAAAGGTAAAACAAGATTATGTGAAGTTTTTATTGGAAGATCCAGGCCTAAACTTTACGTTACGACAAGTAGATCGTATTGAGGGTAATCATATAAATCACTTTGGTTTCCAAATATACAGTACAGATGAGTTAAATCAACATAAAGAAAGATTAGAAAAGGAAGGATTCTTCTCACGTAGTGAAAACAATACAACTTGTTGTTATGCAAGGCAGGATAAATTTTGGATCACTGATCCCGATGGACACGAATGGGAATTTTTCTTAACGAAAGAAGACACTGAAGTAGACACCGTTCATACTTGTTGTGGTTAATATATTAAAGAAAAAGCCGAGAATTTCTCACGGCTTTTTCTTTATTAGAATGAACAATTATTCTCCTGTTTTTGCAAACCTCTCAATTCTTTCACTAATTTCATCTCGAACACGCTGGAAAAATGCCCACTTCTCCTCATCTGTCCCCTCGGCTTTTGCTGGGTCATCAAATCCCCAGTGTACACGTTTAATATGCGGAGGAGTTACAGGGCAATTATCTGCCGCATGACCACATAATGTAACAACTAAATCAGCATTATTTAAAATTTCAGGATCAATTACATCAGATGTTTGAGTTGAAATATCAATTCCTGCCTCATTCATTGCTTTCACTGCGTTGGGGTTTAGGCCATGTGCTTCTAAACCTGCACTTTTCACTTCCCACTCATCACCTAAGTGTTTTTTTGCCCATCCTTCTGCCATTTGGCTTCTGCAAGAGTTTCCAGTACATAAGAAGTAAATTGTTTTTTTAGACATGATAGTTGCTCCTTTTTAAGTAGATTAATGAATGATAAGTAACCAGATATATAAGCCAACAAGTGTAATAAACAATGTTGGAATGGTTAAGAGTATTCCTGTTTTGAAGTATGTCCCCCAAGAGATTTTTACACCTTTTAATGATAAAACATGCAACCATAATAAAGTAGCAAGTGATCCAATTGGCGTAATCTTAGGACCTAAGTCAGAACCAATGACATTGGCATAGATAAGTGCTTCTCTTATGACACCTGATGTATTCGTATCTGAAATAGCTAAGGCATCAATCATAACAGTAGGCATGTTATTCATAATAGAAGATAAGATTGCCGCAATAAATCCCATGCCTATTGTTGCAGCAAATAATCCTTGGTCGGCTGTAGCTTGAATTAAGTCTGCTAAAACATCTGTTAATCCAACATTTCGTAAGCTGTAAACAACTACATACATACCAATTGAGAAGAATACAATTGCCCAAGGGGCACCTTTGATAACGTTTTTTGTGTTAACTGCAGGACTTTTTTTAGCCATAATTAAAAAGAAAATCGCTATTATACCAGCAATAATAGATACAGGAATTCCAATAAATTCACTTGCAAAATACCCAACAAGTAATATTCCCAAAACAAGCCAAGATAACTTGAACATTTGTTCATCTCTAATGGCATCTACAGGCTTTTTCAATTGTGATAGGTCATAGTCTCTCGGAATACTGTTCCGGAAGAATAGAAATAATACTAAAATACTTGCACCTAATGAGAAAAAGTTAGGAATAATCATTCGAGATGCAAATTCAACAAATCCAATTCCGAAAAAGTCAGCTGATACAATGTTTACTAAATTACTAACGACTAATGGAAGCGATGTTGTATCAGCAATAAAGCCACTAGCAATGATAAATGGAAAGACCATTTTTTCACTAAAATTTAAATTTCTGACCATAGCTAGAACAATTGGTGTCAAAATTAAGGCAGCTCCATCGTTTGCAAAAAATGCTGCAACAATTGCACCTAAAATACTTACATAAATAAACATCTTTACCCCGTTTCCACGAGCCGCCCTTGCCATATGTAAAGCTGACCACTCAAAGAAACCAATTTCATCTAATATAAGAGAAATAATGATAATAGCAATAAAAGCTAAAGTTGCGTTCCAGACAATAGATGTTACATCCAACACATCTTTAAAATCTACAACACCCACAAGTAGTGCTAAAACAGCACCACCGCATGCAGACCAACCAATAGATAGTCCTTTAGGCTGCCATATAACTAGGGTAAGTGTGATTAAAAAGATAATGGATGCGAGAAATACTGATGTCATTCGTCATCCTCCATTCATTCACATGTGATGCGTAGTCCTTGATCTTCTAATTCTTTAATACGGTAATCTTGATTCGGAAGGTGTTGAAGCAGGCTTTGAACGACTGGATAATAGTCACTATCTTTATTCAGAGAATAGATAATCCACTGACCTCTTCTCAACTCTTTCACAATGCTAACATCTTTTAATTTTCGTAGATGTTGACTAATAGCCGGCTGACTAGTTTTAAAAATAGCAACAAATTCACAAACACAGCAGTCATTTGAATCTAACATTTTTACCATTGTTAGTCGTGTTTTATCACCTAATAGTTTCAGAATTGATGCTGTTTTCTCTAATTCAATTGTAGTTTCCAACAACCATTCCCCCCTAAACTTTATCCGCATATTAATATATAATAATTTACTTATATAATCAACAAAAAGAACTCGTTCCCTACTAAGTCATTTTATGTTTACATAATAGCCCATAAAAATACGGTTCAAATTCGTTTTGAACCGTACCGTCGGGTTTACTTTTTCTAAATAATGTCTATCCAAATTTTAATAGCCGTTGCAAAGATTAATAAAGCCAAAATAACTTGGAGAACTTTTGTGTTTACCTTTTTCCCTGCCATAGCTCCTAATGGTGATGAAATTAAGCTTGCAATTACCATAATAGCAGCTGGACCGTAATCTACTTGCCCAGTGGTAACTTTTCCTACAGTTACTCCAATAGATGATATAAAAGTAATAGCAAGGGAAGAGGCGATCGTCATTCTAGTTGGAATTTTTAGGACAACTAACATGATTGGTACTAATAAAAATGCTCCAGCTGCACCAACAATCCCTGCTCCAACACCAACGATTAAGGCTAGGATTGCTGCAAGCCACTTGTTAAATTTCACCTGTTTCAACGGAGTGTCGTCAATCCCCTTTTTAGGAATCAACATCATCACTGCTGCGATTAAAGCTAGAATACCGTATATAAGATTAATGCCACCTTCTGACATTAGTTTTGACCCATATCCACCTATAAAACTACCTACTAAAATACTTGTTCCCATATAAATAATGAGTGTTTTGTTTAAATATCCACCTTTACGGTATGCCCAAACACCACCAATGGTCGCAAAAAATACTTGAACAGCACTAATACCCGAGACTTCATGAGCGCTAAAAGCTGCCAAACCGAATAAAGGTGGAATGTATAATAGCATTGGATATTTAATAATAGAACCACCAATTCCTAGCATACCTGAAATATAAGAACCTACAAAACCGATTAAAAAGATCGTTATAATAAAAGCGATATCCATGCTTGTTACCTCCCATTTAGAAAAGGGAACCTTCCTTAAAGGTTCCCTTTATGTGCTTAGGTCTTTAACGAACCGCACAACGATTAGGTCCAATTTCCATTTCACGTTGTGTTTGTTCATCTGGAGTGATTTTCCCCATATTTATTTCGCGTATTTCTTGATACGCATTCGGTTGTGGCGGTAAGTTCTCAGTTACTAGCCTCCTAAACTCATTTTCATCTTCAATATTTAAACCATGGTTTTGCGCAAATAAAGTTCCTAATTTTTCTGTCACACTTCCATCATCATTTAGTTCGTCGATGATCATGAAATGCGCAGGTAATACAATTAAATCCTCTGAAAGTTCACGATAGCGAGAATATAAGCTTTCTCTTAAATCTGCCACCCAATCTTCAGCCATTCCTGCTAAATCTGGTCTGCCAATTGAATCAATAAAAAGAATATCTCCTGATAACAAGTAGGATGAATCCACAACGAATGATGTTGAGCCAATTGTGTGGCCTGGAGAATATAAGGCATGAATATCAATGGCAGTATTTCCGATTGTCACTGTATTGCCGCCATGTAATGGGCTATACTCGAATGTTACATCTGTCGCATCCTTTGGTGGCAACCAGTATGTTGCACCAGTATTCTCCGCGATTACTCGACCACCTGAAATGTGATCCGCGTGAAGATGAGTGTCAAATACATGAGTAATCGTTGCATTAATTTCTTTTGCAAAGTTCAGATAGGTAGAAGTCATACGAGTCGCATCAATTATTGCCGCTTCTCCATCTGAAACAACCATATATGATAAACATCCTTTTCCAATACGAACAAACTGATAAATTTCGCCGCCATCTTTTAACTCTCCTATTTTCACAGGCTCTAAGTGTTCGCTCCAAGCTTTCATACCGCCAGCCAAGTAAGAAGCATCTAGACCTTCTTCGGAAAGCATTTCTGCTACCATAATCGAAGATCCTTCTTTCGCACACACAACTATTACATCTTTATCTGAAGGAATACTTTCTAAAATTTCTTCTACACCATCTAGTAAATCGAAATATGGAATGTTAAGATAATCAAAGTTTTCTCCTTCAATCTTCCAATCTTGAAAATCACCTTTATTACGAACGTCAAGAATAAATAATGCCTCTTTATTAAAAACCTTTTTTGTTACTTCTTTTGAAGTCATCGCTTTAACCGCCATCCAAATTACCCCCATAGGTATGTTATAGTTCAAAAAAATTTATCTTATATTCTTTTAATAGAATCAATTTCATAATGTATCATTTGTTACCAAAAAACGTATGAATTTCACATATATTAATGTTTTTATCCGTGTTGTTGATTATTAACATGTTCAAGGTGAAGGAAAATGTTCGTTTTTTGATTAAAGAGTCATAATTATGAAATTAACTCAATAACATAATAAATTAATTATTCTTTTTACTTAGTTAAGTTGGAAGTAATTCCAGACCATTCATTCATACCAGGCACTACATTATTAACCTTAGCGAAACCTTTTTCAGCTAATTTTTGAGATGCGAGATCACTGCGACTTCCAGTACGACACACAACATAGATTTCATCATCTTGATTCAACTCGCTTACACGCTTTTCCAATTCACCTAACGGAATAGAAATTGCGTTAGGAATATGGTTAAATGCATATTCAGCTGATTCTCTTACATCTAACACTACAATGTTTTCTCTTGCTTCTAGCTTTTTCTCTAGTTCTTCATTACTTGTTACATGTGGATGTTTTTTTTCAATCGTATCGTCATTTGAAGATTTCCGTAGGTAATGTTTTAGAACATCCCCTTCTACAAGAGTACCAAGATATTGATGACCGGAGCTTTTTGCCCATGCTTGGATATCAGCCTTTGATCCTTTATCTGTAGCTTGAACCTCTAAGACCTGCCCTGCTTCGATTTCATTCATTGCTTTTTTTGTTCTTACTATTGGCATTGGACACGCTAACCCTTTTGCATCTACTAAGAAATCTGTTTTTAACGAGTTCATAAATAAAGATCCTCCCTTTACCCAACAGGGTATTTTTTTGCGAAAAAAATTAGTTTGTCTCGCCTTCCCAGTCAAGCATTCCACCGGTCATATTAGTCACATTAAATCCTTGGTTTTCTAAGAACTGATATGCACGACCACTTCTACCGCCTGATCGACAAACCAATATATATTCTTTTGACTTATCCAGTTCATTCATACGAAATTCTAATAACCCTAATGGAATATGAATAGAACCAGGAATTTTCCCAGCTTCCACCTCTTCCACTTCTCTCACGTCAATGATGTTTACACTTTGACCTTGAGTTAACATATTTTCTACTTCTTTTGCCTTAAATTGTTTCATTTTAATAGCCTCCTTTTATCTCCAAGCGCTCATACCGCCTTTTACATTTGTTACATTGGTGAATCCTAATTTTTTCAACATTTTACTAGCCTTTTGACTTCGCATACCACTTTGACAGATCACAATAACTTCTTTGTCTTTAGATAATTCATTCCTGGCTTTTTGACTGAGTTCATGAAGAGGGATATTTTTAAATTCTTTAATGCGATTCCCAGAAAATTCACCACGTGTTCTCACATCAACAAACTGCTTATTTTTATCTTTTAATTCATTTTTCAATTCAACTGTCGAGATATGTTTTACTCCTTTAGCAGGGATAATCCTGTTCAAGATAAAAAGTACGAAAAGGGCAATGACGATATAGTTGATGTATTCCACCTTATTTTCCTCCCTACATACTTAGGGGAGTATCCCCTATATTAATTAGATAAATAAATTCACATTTCCTTCTTCTGCATCTGCTAAGTATGCTGCAACACCAGCATAATCAATATTGTCTAACAGTTCTTCTTCTTTAAGGCCTAGTAAATCCATAGTCATCGTGCAAGCTACTAGGTTCACCTCTTGTTCTTGTGCCATTTCAATTAAATTTGAAAGAGGCATTGCATTGTGCTTCTTCATCACATCTTTGATCATTTTTGGACCGAAGCCAGCAAAGTTCATTTTAGACAATCCCATTTTTTCTGCGCCTCTAGGCATCATCTTGCCAAACATCTTTTCCATAAGACTTTTCTTCACTTGTATATTTTCATCTTTACGTAAAGCATTTAATCCCCAAAATGTATGAAAGATTGTTACTTCATGATCATAGGCAGCCGCACCGTTCGCAATAATATAGGCGGCCATTGCTTTGTCATAATCACCACTGAATAATACAATCGTTGTTTTTTTCTTTTCTGTCACAGTCGTTCCCCCTCTACCCCTAAGGGTATATAATTCTTTAAAATTTTTTATCCTTTTTTAATCCAAAATTTCAATACTTGATCCTCTTCCACATGCTTTAAAAACTCATGACCACCAGACTTAGCCCAAGCAGTTAAATCATTTTTTGCTCCTTTATCTGTTACATGAATCTCTAATACTTGACCAGATTCTAATTCATTCATAGCCTTTTTTGTTTTTACGATTGGCATTGGACAAGCTAAACCTTTTGCATCTAAAACTTTATCTATATTCATTGAGTAATCCTCCTAAATTTTAATTACCTTTACCCCTACGGGTATATAATAGTATAAATAAAAAAGAGTGTCAACCTATTATTTAGCGACTTTTTACAAGTAAATTTACAGCTTCTTTCACTAATTCTTCTGTACTGTGTTCTCCAGTTTCTTCAGCATGACGAACACATTCAACTAAGTTTGAACTAACAACAACCCCGATTGTTCGATCAATCGCTGTTCTTGTTGCAGACAACTGCGTAATAACTTCCTTACAATCTTTTCCTTCTTCCATCATACGTAAAATACCTCTAAGTTGACCTTCAATTCGCTTTACTCTATTTTTCATTTGATCATTATATTCCATCTCAATACCTCCTTTACCTAAATTTCTTTTATATAAATCAAAGATACATTCTGGTAAGCTACCTCGTTAGTAACTATTACTTACAAATTAAATCTTATACCACTAGGGGTATAATGTCAACTTATAAAATATCTTTTAAACAGTAAAGTAATTCTCGTACAATTAATAAGCTTAAATTGTCAAAGGCGACAATTTATTTTTCAAAAAATAAAGAGCCACTTCACCAGTGGCTCTTTATACTATAAATACTTCCTCGACACACTCTTCCCATCATAAGAAAACAATACAGCTTTTCCTTCTAAAACACTCTCCATGTGCACTGGTCTCCCCCAAAGCTGATACACGTATGGAAGAACTTTCTCTAAATACTTTAAATCAAGCTCAATATCCTCAAACCAATGCTTTAGGTAAAGTTCGTTGTTTTTTAAGTAATCTCCATCGTTAACTGTAATATAAGGGAATCCACCGTTCACCCGCATACTAACCAGTTGATCACGAACCCCTTCCCACTCTTTATCAACAATTTTATAATCGCGTCCTTGCTTTTGGAAAAGATACATATCTTCTCTTAACACGAGATCCTTTGTTAAATAATTGCGGATAAATGAGATATCTGATTCTACTTCACGAACCTCAAACATTTTTTCTCGACCGGATCCTGGCTTCGCTCCAAACATTTTCATTTCTTCTGTTGGATTATTATAGCGTTCTTCTATATCTTCAAAGATTTTCAAGCCAAGATAATATGGATTAATACTCGTTTTTGATGGCTGTACAACACCAGCATTCAGCTTTGCGAACTCTACTGCTTCATCAGAAGTAAGATCCAGCTCTCGGATAATACGTTGATGCCAATACGAAGCCCAGCCTTCGTTCATGATCTTCGTTTCTAATTGAGGCCAAAAATAAAGCATTTCTTCACGCATCATTGTTAAAATATCACGCTGCCAATCTTCTAACTCCCGGCTATATTCTTCAATGAATAAAAGAATGTCTTTTTCGGGAGATGGCGGAAGCTTCTTTCTTTTCTTTTTGGAGACAATCTTTTTTTCTTGCTTTTTATCAAGATTCCATAAGTCATCATAAGGTGTTGCTGCTTTTTCCTCTTCAGTCTCATCAAATTCAATATCATCAATGGACCAAGAAAGTTTTGGTCGAACAAGTGATGGATCAATATGCTCTTGAATGGAAAGGACTGCATCCAAGAATGTCTCAACTTCATGTCTACCGTATAGGATTTCATAATGCTTAATTCGTTCTGCAGTGGCTGACATACTCTCAACCATTTCCCTTTTTGTATTGCTGAATCGAGAATTATTTTTAAAGAAGTCACAATGAGCTAAAACGTGGGCAACAATTAATTTGTTCTGAATAAGGGAGTTCGTATCTAATAGGAAGGCATAGCATGGGTCTGAGTTTATGACAAGTTCATAAATTTTACTTAAACCTAAATCATATTGAAGCTTCATTTTATGAAATTGCTTCCCAAAGCTCCAGTGTGAAAATCTTGTTGGCATACCATAAGCACCGAATGTATAAATAATATCAGCAGGGCAAATCTCATATCTCATTGGATAAAAATCAAGTCCAAAGCCTTTAGCAACCTCGGTAATTTCTGAAATTGCATATTCCAGGGCCTTTTGATCAGTTTCTTTCATAGTCTCCCCCCTAAGCTTTTGTTATCTTAAATGTATGTACTTAAGAGGGAAAACATGAAAAGGTTTGTTTTATTTCACATTTCAAACATTCTGATAATCCTTCAAACTAACCGATGGACCAAAAAATTCATAATGAATATTTTCTGTTTCAACGCCAATATTTTCTAGATATCCAATCACATTTTTCATGAAAGCTACCGGACCACAGATATAAAAAGCTCCCTTTTTATCTATTAATTTATTCAGAAGCTCTGCATTAATATACCCTTTTGCTACAAAGTTTTGATTCTTAAGATCTTGCTCATTCGGCGTTTCGTATATTATATATTCCTTCGCATTTGCTAAAGACTGAATGCTTTTTTGTGTTTCCTCGGCGAAAGCATGAACTTCTCCATCTTTTGCTGCATGTATAAATGTTACTTCTCTTTCAGATTGAGAATCAGCCAAATAGTTTAGCATACTCATCATTGGTGTAACCCCAACACCACCACTTATTAAATAAACTGTTTGATTCTTTTGATCTTCTAGTACAAAATCACCGGCTGGAGCTGTTAATTCAATTTCGTCATTTATGTTTATGAAATCATGCAAATAGTTAGATACCGTTCCATCTTCTTTGACATGGTCTCTTTCTCTTTTAACAGAGATTCTGAATCTATTTTTACCAGGTGCATCAGATAAGCTGTATTGTCTGTTAAAAAGATATTTTTCACCTGGGATAGCAAGGCGGACTGTCACAAATTGTCCTGGAATAAAATTCGGAACTTTTGAACCATCAACCGGCTCTAAATAAAAAGAGGTAATAAGTGAGCTTTCTTTTACTTTATTTACTACACGGAATGGTCTGAATTCATCCCATGCTTCTTCTTTTGCTTGAACATACATTTCCTGCTCCACATCAATAAATACTTGAGCAATCACATGATAAGCTTCTCCCCATGCCTCAATGATTTCTGGTGTAGCCACATCTCCTAACACCTCTTTGATTGCCTTTAATAAATATTCTCCTACGATTGGATAATGTTCCTTCTTTACATTTAAGCTTCTATGTTTATGAGCAATTTGCTTTACAGCTGGTAAAAGTACTTCTAATTGATCGATATATGTAGCTGCTGCATAAACTGTGTTTGCAAGAGCTGCTTGTTGTCTTCCTTGCTTTTGATTTGCGTGGTTAAAAATATTTAATAGCTCTGGGTAATCATTAAATAAACTGTTATAAAAATGAGTTGTAATCTCTGTTCCTCGATCAGCTAGAACAGTTGCTGTTGATTTGACAATTTCAATTGTTTTATTGGATAACATTTTATCCACCTCTAAAGTAGTATTTTAAATACATCTTTATCATAGGTTACCTCCCTCTCTTAAAGCAATATTTTAGATGCATCTTTTAAAAAGCTGTCACATTTTCGAACATATTTCGTGCGCAGAAATAAAGTTGTGATAATATAGCAATATAATCAACATAACTTGGTTCTACATTAAAAACTGTGAGGTTATATAAATGCGCTTAACTCTTTATACAGATTACTCATTAAGAGTCCTAGTATATTTAGCAACAAAACCAAAGGAAGAACTCTCTAACATCAAAGAAATTGCAGAGATTTATAATATTTCTAAAAACCATTTAATGAAGGTAACATATGAGCTTGGAAAAATGAATGTAATTGAAACGATCCGCGGTAGAAATGGTGGAATTCGATTAGCAAAATTACCTGAGGAAATAAATATAGGTGAAATTGTACGCAAAACTGAGGAAGACTTTCATCTTGTTGAATGCTTTGATAAGGAAAATAATCAATGTGTTATTTCACCGGCATGCGGACTTAAACATGTTTTAAATAAGGCACTTCAAGCATACTTGGAAGTCTTAGATCAATATACTTTAGCAGATGTTTCCAAAAATCAGTCTGCTCTGTTAAGTTACTTTTCATTAAATAAATAAGGAGAAGGTGACGATTAAAGTCCACCTTCTCTAAGTTCTTCTATATTAACAGTAATAAGCTTTCCGTTTGTTGGATTGAACACAACATCAGCTTTTACAATAAATGATCTGTTTTTTTGAGTACATTTAATATGAAATGTATCCCTTGTTTCATTTTCGTTAACTTCCTTACGCCCCACATATTTATAATCAGTTAGTTCAGCATCGGGGTATTTTTCTTTTACAGAGGAAACTGCAATTTGACTCCATTTTTTGTAGTCAGTTTCATCCGGATTTGGTTCTCCATATGCTTTCATTCCTGCTGTTAGTACTATAAATAATGCTACAAATGTAATTAAGAGTTTAGACAGAGAATTTTTCTTCATTTTTTCCTCCATAGAACATTTTTTATTAATGTCCCCTTTTTCACTTTTCATATTCGCAGGTTATTATTTTTCGACTAATTCTTCTTTTGCAAACTCACACATAATTAATGCAACTTCTTTGTTTCTCTTCCATTCCTCTAAAAACACTGATAATGGAGGGTTTGTTTCTTTAACTAGATAACTGAGCTCAATCGTGAGTGCAGGTCTTTGATATGTTTGAATAAACCAATCTGTATACCCACCCCCGATTGCATTAAAAGGTGGGTAAGAAACTTCATATCCTGTTTTTTTTGCAATTTTATCAACTAATTCATGATCTCTTTGAAGATTGCTTAACTCATTATAATAGTACCAATAAAGCTCACGTCCTGAAGTATGATATGCAGCTGATGTAAGAGGCTGGATTTCCTCGGTAAAATCCACTAGCGCCCTAGTCTCTTTTGCTTCAAAAGTTTTTTTCCCTTTGTAGTGAGAATAAGAAGCATAACCTGTATCACCTTTAATATTCTCCCACCCAGCAGGATATTGTCTATTTAAGTCCACTCCAAGTGCGTTGGCTTTCCATCTTAAAAAATTTCTTTCACCTTCGTTCATATCAACGAATATTTCCTGAAGAAGAAACGGAAAGTGATCAATCCCCTGCTGCTGTATGGTCACTCCATCTGGATTAACCATCGGGACAAACCATATCGATACATCATCTAATATATTCAGATTATGCCCAAGAAATGTTTGCTTTTGCTTATAAGCAATTGCATATTCCTTAATCATTGCCATAATGATATGTGTTGAGAGCCACTCTCGACCATGATGACTTCCTGTTATTAAGATAGACCTCTTTCCTTTACCAACTTTTATAGCAAGGAGGTCTCGCCCAAATTCTGAATGTCCAAATTCTTTTACTTCTAGCCCATATCGTTTAGAAAGTTCTAACATCTCAGTTTTCATTGATTTATATGTATACATTTCAGTCTCTTCGGCTTTCACATTCTGTACGAAGAGGAAAATAACCAAAAAGACTATTACTTTCTTTACCATTTTTACCCCCTTTTTCGCCTTAGGTTTCCTCTTTAATTTCTTTTTATAAGGGTAATGACTTCCATAGGCTCTATGACAACAACACCAAGTTTTACACAGTAAAAAAAAGCTCTTATCACATACAATAATCTTATCTCCTTAAGAAGGAGGGATTATAAAAAATGAACAGTGTAGATTATGATAAAGCATTATATTACACACATCGTTCACAATGGGATAACTTGCTTATTCTTATGGTCCGTACTAAAGATGATTTTTTGTCAAAAAAAATTGAGCATTTTCTACATGCCTATAATTTTGAACATGACTATACAGAAGTTGAAAAACAGCTTTATTCATTGTTAAGATATATCGATCACGCTGTCGAGGAAGAACCTGAATTAGAATTTTTACAGTAAAAAAAGACTGACTAGGATAGTATCGTCTATACAATCCTTAGTCAGTCTTTTTTATTAACTAATTTTTTGAAATGCTTCTGTGTATAACATTAATTCTTTTATTAATGAGTGAACAAGTGTAGCTGATTCCTCGACCAAGCCTTTTTGATCATAATTAAAACAATGAGGATCGAGGACCACTTGTTTTGGAATCACATGTGCATATACACCTCTCATGACTGTTCTCATGTTATTTAAAGCGTTGATTCCTCCCTTGCCACCACCTGCTACTGATATGATTGCAACAGGCTTATTGGAAAACTGTTCACTACTTAAAAAATCTAGGGCATTCTTTAAAGCTCCGCTCATTCCGTTATGATACTCTGGTGATAGTAGAACAACAGCATCTGCGTCAGAGACAGCTTTTTTTAATTCCTGAATCACTTGAAGCTGAGCACGAGATTCGTCTCCATTAAATAGTGGCAGTTCTTTTTCACTTAAATCAAACGTATTGGCATTGTATGTTTTCTCTATAAAAGATGCGGCCATTTTCGTTCTTCCAGTTTTTCTTGGCCCACCATTCAACACTAACAAATCCATGTTAATCTACTCCTTTAATCTTTTTCTAAGTATCCATTTTTCACAGCATAAATAGCTGCTTGAGTCCGATCAGAAAGCTGTAATTTTGAGAGAATATTTGATATATGCGTTTTAACTGTTTTTTCGGTAATATACAATGCACTTGCTATTTCTTTATTGCTTTTCCCTTTTGCGAGCTCGTTCAAAACTTCCTTCTCTCGTCTTGTTAATTCATCCAGCTTTGTTTGTTGACTTGAATTTAACCCGGAGAGATGTGTTATGACATGTGACGTTACCTTTTGATGCAACTTACTTTCTCCCTTTAATACATCTCGTATTGTTTGGACAAGTTCATCCGGCTCAATATCTTTTAATTGATAACCAGATGCTCCAGCACGAATTGCGGGAATGACATGATCTTGATCTGCATAGCTAGTTAGGATGATAATTTTAACTGCATGACCGGCTTCTCTTATTGCTTTTGTTGCCATCACTCCATCCATAACCGGCATCGATAGATCCATTAATACAACATCAGGATTTAGCTTTGAAACCATTTCCACCGCTTCCTGACCATTTTTCGCCTCACCTATTACCTCTATATCTTGTTGCGTTTTAAGAAAAAAGAGCAATCCTCTTCGTACCATATGATGATCATCTGCAATAACCACTTTTATTTTCGTCATTTTCTAAACCTCTCATTTTAACGGAATGTTAATTTCAATCTTCGTGCCAATGCCTAGTGTGCTTTGTAATGAGAATCGCCCTTTTAATTTTGTTACTCTTTCTCTCATCCCTTTTAGCCCTAAAGAGGGAATTGAAGTGCTCTCATCGTAATGAAAACCTCTTCCGTTATCCTCAACTACCATCATCACAGTAGATTCTGTTTTACTTAGCTCAAAGCTGATTTCATTTGTTTCAGCATGCTTTTTACAGTTATTTAATGCCTCTTGCCCGATCTTCCATAACTCTTCTTCTATATGATTTGGAAGTGTACATACACCTTCAATATTGCATTCAAGCTTTAATCCTAATACATTTGCATAATTGCATAATGCAGCCGTAATACCATTTTCTAACCCCTGTGGCCTAAGTTGCCAGATGAGGCCTTTCATTTCAGTTAAAGCTTCTTGAGAGAGCTCCTGCATATAGGTCAACATTTCTTTCACATCTTCTTGCTCCGTCATCTCCTTTGTTCCGCGTGCTGTTAACATAATCGAAAATAATAGTTGATTAACTGAATCATGTAAATCTTGAGCAAGTCTATTTCTCTCCTCAGTTAATGCATGAGATCTTTCTTTCTCAACAAGCTGTATCCGCTTCATCGCTGTCCCAATTTGAAAAGCAACTGACTCCAACAACGCCAACTCTTCTTCTGTAAACTTCTTTTTATGAGGAGAGGCTACATTTAGAACACCAAATTTTTCGTTTCCTGCCCGTAAAGGCACTGTTGCATGATGTGTAATTCCCATTGTATTTCCCCATTTGTGTTCGATTGCTTCTTCAATACGTTTACATGAGATGATATTAACAGCTTTCTTCAACCTTCCATCCTGATACTGATCAAGACACCAGCAGCCTCCCTGACACATCGGTCTCTTTTGCTCCCTCATCAATGCAGCAGGTAAAGCATAATCAGCTGCTAATTCATAATGACCTTTTTCATCTATTAAAAATATCCACCCAGTCGGTAGCTCTGTCACATCGAGTAACTCTCTTAACACGTCGCTCAACATTTCCTCAACATCTGTTGCTTCGTTTAGTTTCTCAGCTATTGTTTTTAATGTATTTAACTCATGGATTCGATTATCTTTTCCCCTCATATCTCTTCTCCCGTAATCCTTTTCTTAATTTTATTATAGCAACATCTTAGCTGCTACGACCTTCTCTATCTGTATGAATTTTTCTACGACCTTCGGAGTATAAAAAACGAAAGAAAGCGGACAACTAATGTTGTCCGCCTGCTGACTATTTACTTAGAGTAGCAATTAAATCATTTACTTTTTCCATTACACCAGCTTCTAAAGCGGCTAATTGCTGTTCACTTTGCTCAAGTGTTTCACACTTAACCCCAAAGTAGAATTTAGCTTTTGGCTCAGTACCAGATGGTCGAACACAGAACCATGAATTATCATCAAGAATGTACTTTAATACATTTGAGCCTGGTAAATTAATTTTTTCGGTTGCATTAGCAGTAACATTTTGACGTTCACTTGATTTATAATCCTCAATGGTAACAATTTTCTTACCAGCAACTTCAGTTGGAGGATTTGATCTAAACGATTGAAGGATACTTTGAATCTGCTCTGCTCCTTCTTTTCCTTTTAATGTAAGTGATTGTAAGCCTTCTTTGTAATAGCCATACTCCTTGAAGATTTCTAGTAGACCTTGATACAAAGTGAGACCTTTTTTCTTATAGAAAGCAGCTACTTCAACCGATAATAATGCTGCCTGTACTGCATCTTTATCACGTGCAAAATCCCCAATTAAATAGCCATAGCTTTCTTCATATCCGAATTGAAATTCATATTGACCTGTTCGTTCATATTCATTGATTTTTTCCCCAATGAATTTGAAACCAGTCAATGTATCAATTGTGTCAAGACCGAAAGATGTCGCGATATCACGACCAATTTCTGAAGTTACAATTGTTTTTAACACAACCCCATTACTCGGAAGTGTTCCATTGCCTTTTTTCTGAGAGAGTAAATAATGAAGAAGCAATGCACCTGTTTGATTTCCAGTAAGCACAACATATTCTCCATCATTATTTTTCACAGCAACACCAAGGCGGTCAGCATCCGGGTCTGTCCCAATTAAAACATCAGCATTAATGGCTTCTCCGTCTCTTATTGCTAAAATAAAGGCATCATGCTCCTCTGGATTCGGAGATTTTACAGTCGAGAAATTTGGATCAGGTAATTCTTGTTCTTTTACGACTGTCACATTTTGATACCCTAGTGCTTCCAAGCCTCTTCTAACTGGCTTATTTGCAGTTCCATGTAAAGGTGTGAAAACAACCTTCACATCTACTTCTTTTGAAAGTTGTGGATTTACAGAAATAGTCGTTAATTTTTCTGTATAAGCTTGATCAATCTCTTCACCAAGCATTTTGATCAAACCCTGTGCTTTTAATTCAGCTTCATCTTTTACATTTATTAATAACTCATCTTTCACTTTATTAACATATGAAATAACCGTATCAGCTGCAGCAGGCGGCAATTGTCCCCCATCTTCTCCATACACTTTATATCCGTTATACTCTGGAGGGTTATGGCTAGCTGTAACAACGATTCCAGAAAAAGCATTTAAATGGCGAACTGCAAATGAAAGCTCAGGAGTTGGGCGCAACTCTTCAAATACATAGGTTTGAATACCATGAGAAGATAATGTTTTTGCAGCTTCCATTGCAAACTCAGGAGATTTATGACGAGAGTCGTATGCAATCGCAACACCTCTTTTTTTTGCATCTTCACCAAATGTTTCTATGTAAGTTGCTAAACCTTCGGATGCTTTACGCACTGTATATATGTTCATACGGTTTGTACCTGGTCCAATTTCACCACGCATACCGCCTGTTCCAAACTCTAAATCTTTATAAAAGCAATCTTCTAAAGCCTTTTCATTACCTTCCATACTAATTAAAAGATTTTTCAGCTCTGAATCTAAGTCTTGTTTATTATTCCAACGTTGATAGTTCTGTTCCCAGCTCATTTTTACCTCCTAGGAGTTTTTTTCAAAATTTAGTAAAAATCAATTATATTTTAGCATATAAAAATACGTTAGTTATAATTGAATTTCTACAAATTCCGAGGATTTCCTTTAAAGTTTCTTTAAGAGTTATATTAAAACACTTTTCAATTGAGTCAGAATTAACAAACTTTAAGGATTATCATATTTATTATTTTGTTACGATACCTCTATTGTGACAGATCTTGTCTAATAATATTTAAGTAAGCCTATACCAAAAAGCCAACCCAAGTGAGTTGGCTTTTCCTAAATTACTTCTTATAATTAATTGAATAAATATCTTTCCTTCTATCTTTTAATTGATTAACTGTCCCTGATTGGCGTTGGCGTCTTAAAATCTCAAGATCTACGTCACCGATGATAACCATTTCAATATTCGGGTTACATTCACCAACAATTCCATCACGAGCAAATTCAAAATCAGAAGGTGCGAAGATGGCAGATTGTGCATATTGAATATCCATGTTCTCAGTTTGCGGAAGATTTCCTACTGTACCTGCAATCACGGTATAAATTTGATTTTCTACTGCACGTGCTTGAGCACAGTATCGAACTCGTAAGTAGCCTTGACGATCTTCTGTACAGAAAGGGGTAAATATAATTTTCGCCCCTTTGTCTGTGGCAATTCTCGCTAACTCTGGGAATTCAATATCATAACAAATTTGTATGGCAATTTTTCCACAATCTGTGTTGAAAACTTTTACCTGATCACCCCGACTAATACCCCACCATTTTCTTTCATTAGGGGTAATATGAAGCTTATATTGCTTTTCAATTGTTCCATCTCGTCTAAAAAGATAAGCTATATTATAAATCTGCCCTTCTTCTTCAACTACATGTGATCCACCAATAATGTTTATATTGTACCTTACAGCCAGTTCTGTGAACAATTCAATATACTCTTCTGTAAATTCAGTTAACCGTTGAATCGCTTTACTAGGTGATCGTTCATTTAAGAAAGACATAAGCTGAGTAGTAAAAATTTCAGGGAACACAGCAAAATCTGAGCCAGCATCTGATGCTACATCTGTGTAATATTCTACTTGCTTAGCGAATTCTTCAAAAGAATTAATTTGCTTCATCATATATTGAACAACACAGATACGAACAGGATTTGACGTTTTATAAAAACGTTTTGTATTTGGTTGATAATCAACATTATTCCATTCCATTAAAGTTGCATATTGATAGGAAGCCAAATCATCTGATAAGTAATTTGGGTTAATCCTCATAAGTGTAAATTCATTTAATAATTGAAAAGACAAAACAGGATCGTAAATTTTATGTAAAGAAACCTGCTGAACATATTCCCTCGGCGAAAGTTCGTCAGCATATTTATAATAATTAGGAATTCTACCGCCAATAATAATACTTTTTAAATTTAATCTCCTTGCAAGATCTTTTCTTGCCTCATATAAACGGTGACCAATTTTCATACGTCGGTAATCAGGATGTACCATTACTTCAATTCCATACATATTATAGCCGTCAGGATCATGGTTCGTAATATAACCATTATCAGTTATGTCATCCCATGTATGTCGGTCATCATATTCATCAAAATTCAATAATAAACTCGAGCAAGAGCCAATGATTTTCCCTTCAAATTCAGCACAAAATTGCCCTTCCGGAAAATGATCAAGATGACTTTCTAAATGTTCTCTTTTCCAAGGCTCCATTCCAGGAAAGCACTTCGATTGAAGCTTAATAATCGCATCAATGTCACTTTCCTCAATATTTCGTATTATCATCTTTTTTTCGAATTTGGATAAATCTAACTTTTCGGACATATTGTTACTCCTTTTTCATATTTGCATGAACATACCTAATATTAGCTATTACCCTTTATTTTCTTTCTAAAAACATAATTAATTCCCTTAGCTTATGTTTAATATTTTATACTTCATTCAAAATATGATGACCTTTTTCATAAACTTATTAAAAAAAGGCCAACAAAGTCGGCCTTTTTGTCTTAATTTGTTTTATTCTGTTCAGAGATATTCGTTAAGGCATGTCCAGCTGCTTCGTCGGACATTTGATTTGTTGCCAAATCACCTAATGCCACAATCCCAACTAATTGATTGTTTTCAACAATTGGAAGTCGACGAATTTGATGTTGAGCCATTACCTTTGCTGCTTCTTCAGTTGACATGCTCGTGTGACCTGATACAAGGTTTGTTGACATAACTTGAGATACTAATGTATTGCTATCAAGTCCCTCAGCAGTTGAGCGAAGAGTAATATCACGGTCAGTAATTATTCCTCTTAATTGACCATTATCAACCACAGGAATAGAACCAACATTATTTTGACTCATTAACTCTGCTGCTTCTTTAATCGTTTGATTAGAAGAAACAGTTGCAACACTGGTTGTCATACACTCTTGAATTGTATTCAAGGCTTATCCCTCCCTTTCAAAGTTAGTATGGATTAGATAAGAGGAATTATAATTAGAAGTTTTTTTAGTGAATACCTATCTGAAAAAGATCAAAAAATAGTACAAAAATACCTCGAATTCAAAGAAATTTCAAAATTAACCTGTTACTTCCATTTTTTCTATTGTAATCTTTTACAGTCTATTACCTAAGCATTTATAATTTAATGGTACATAAATTAGTGAATGAGGGATGATATGTCGAGCTCTACTAAAAAACAAGTAGAAAATTTATTATCAATAGCATGGATGGCATCATTTATTGCTACATTAGGAAGTCTTTACTTCTCTGAAATATTAAAATACACTCCATGTGAGCTTTGTTGGTATCAACGAATTTTCATGTATCCTTTAGTCATTATTCTTGGAATCGGTGTTTATAAGAAGGATGCAGGTATTGCTCTTTATACACTTATATTATCTGCAATTGGAGGGTGTATTTCTCTTTATCATTACGGAGTCCAAAAGGTTTCATTTTTAGGAGAAAATTCTGTATCATGCGGTATAGTCCCTTGTACTGGCGAGTACATCAATTGGTTAGGTTTTATTACCATTCCTCTTTTAGCGCTATTTGGATTTTCAATCGTTTTTATAACAAGCTTATTAATTCTAAAGAAAGCAGGTAGATAAGATGAAAAAGATTCTTATTTTTGGTGCAGTAATTTTAATTCTTTTTGGTGGACTAGCCTTTGTAACAACATATCAAAACAATCAAAAAGCTGAAGGAAATGTGTATGGAAAGAGTGATCTTGATCCAGCAACAATTGATCAGCTTGATGACCCTAATTATCAAAACATAATTCTTCCAGATGAATTGGAAAAGAAGTTAGAAAACAAAGAAGATACAGTTGTCTACTTTTTCAGCCCATTATGTGAACATTGTAAAGCAACAACCCCTGTATTAATGCCAGTTGCAGACGAAGTTGGTGTCGAGATCAACCAACTGAATTTATTAGAATTTGAAGACGCATGGCAACAATACAATATAACTGGAACACCTACTCTTGTTCATTATCAAGATGGTAAAGAAGTAGCACGTTCAGAAGGATCAAATACAGAAGAAGCATTTCGTTCATTATTAAATGATTGGAAAGCTGAGTAATAAAAAAAGCACGAAATCACACATCAAATGTGATTCCGTGCTTTTTTTCAACTAGACTAGAACTAACTAAATCATGAAGTGATTAGCCGGCTTAATGAATTGACTAAATTTCCCTTCCCTACTCTCAGCATGTTTAAATTGAGAAAAGGACAAAGGAAAGAAATAACCATATTCATTTAAGTTCTGGCTATTCCGCTCAAACATTTCTTCATATTCTTTTTCATCTTTACAATCATTAATTAAGTCAAGAACGGCAATCAATGCTTGAAGGCTTGAAATAATTTGAAATGCATCCTTTAATGTCCCATTGTATACCTGATCAGATGCTTGCGGCTGAAGCACTTTTAGTTTTTTTAACTCGAAAATTTCATCATCTGGAAAGAACCTCGGAAAAATTTCGGTATACAGTTGTTCAACTAACTCCGCTATGTGGTTTTCTTGCTCGTCCGTTGACGCCACAACAACCTTCACTTATATCACCCTTTTTCTCCTATTAACCTTTTATTAGCTGTAATAAGCATACCATAGTCTATAACAACATTTTAGAGGTAAGTGTTACCGGAACTAGATTGTACATCCATTCATTGTTCTGTATACTTTTCTTTACACAAAACATGCAATAAAGGAATGGTGACCTTCATGAAACGTGTCGGTGAATGGCTCGAAATAAACATCCCAGTAGACTGGGCAAACAATACTGTTTTCCACATATTAACGCAAAAGCTTGGTGCTTCAAAAGCTCTGATTCAAAAGTGGAACAACACATCAGCTATTATGAAAAATAATCATAAAGCAGATGTGAATCATCAACTCATCCAAGATGATCAATTATGCTTACATATATTTAAGGAAGAAGATTACGGGGTCATACCAGAGGATCATGCAATAAAGGTTCTTTATGAAGATGATCACCTACTGATTGTTAATAAACCCGCTGGAATTGATACACATCCCAATGAGGCAAATCAAAGGGGCACTTTGGCGAATGGGGTAGCTTACTATTATCAAACATGTGGACTCAAAATAAGAGTAAGACATATTCATCGTCTTGACAGAGATACCTCTGGTGCAGTTGTATTTGCTAAGAATGACTTAGCCCATTCTCTATTAGATCAAGAGCTTCAGACTAAAAAGATTAAACGCACATATATTTCTATTGTAAATGGGAGATTATCTCCACCAAATGGTGTGATCAAAAAGCCTATTGGCAAGGATCGCCATCATCCTACTCGAAGAAGAGTTTCACCAAAGGGACAAAGTGCTGTAACACACTATCACACAGAACATTATGACCAAAAGAAAAACTTGTCCGTTGTATCACTGCAACTTGAAACTGGAAGAACTCATCAAATCCGCGTTCATTTAAGTTCAATAGGTCATCCAATCATTGGAGATACCCTTTATGGTGGAGACAAAAAACTCTTACAACGACAGGCTTTGCATGCTGCAATGATATCTTTAACTCATCCTATCTCACACAAATCTATTAAAGTAGAAGCTACGTTTCCACAAGATATCCTCTCTTTATTACCTAAATAAATAGGCCGCCGTATCTATGACTATTAACACACTTGTATAGATACGGTTCTTTTTTACCATTTTTCAGAATTCATCAATTATTTACATAATTTTCACATTCCGTTTACGTAAGACTGATAGTTTGTACATAGACACACAACAATGAACTGACTCCAAAATTATGGGGAGGGAATCTCAGATGACCGAAAACAAAGAATTTAAAAGTATGAATCGTCGCGATTTTCTAAAGGTTGGAGGAATGAGTACAGTTGCATTGTCTCTAGGAACTACTGGGTTACTATCTGTAGGTGCTACAACAACCCAAGCTAAAGGAAAAGGAAAAGGAAACCCTACATCCGGATTTGGTGGTTATGGAGATTTACTTCCAGATCCAAATGGAATTCTTGATTTACCAAGAGGTTTTCATTACAAAATTATTTCCAGACAAGGCGAGTTAATGACAGACGGAACAGTTATTCCTGGAAAATTCGATGGAATGGCTGCATTTGAAGGTCCGAACAATACAACAATTCTTGTTCGAAATCATGAGTTATCGGGAGGTCCAGCATTTGGGAAAAATCCTTATGACCCTATCGCTCAAGGTGGGACATCAGCTCTCGTTGTAGGTCCAAATCGCGAAGTTAGGAAGGAATATGTTACATCTTCAGGAACAATCCGAAACTGTGCAGGAGGAGCGACGCCTTGGGGCACTTGGTTAACATGTGAAGAAAACCGTTCCGAAGGCCACGGATATGTATTTGAGGTTGACCCACTTCAACCAGAAAACGACTTATCCAAAACGCCAATCAAGGAAATGGGTCGCTTTTCTCACGAAGCTTGTGCGATCGACCCTTCAACAGGATATGTTTACTTAACCGAAGATGCAAGCCCAAGCTACCTCTATCGTTTTATACCTAATGACTTAAGCCAAAAACCAGGATCATTACAAAAAGGCGGTACCCTATATGCAGCAGCAATTGAAGCTGTAACTGATCCATCAGCAAGCAGCTTTAAAACAGGACAAACATTTAAGCTTGTATGGAAGGAAGTAGATCCTCATTGGTGCCGCGAGGAAGCTAAGGAACAAAACTGCATCGAATTCAGTAGACTTGAGGGTGCTTTCTTCCAAGAGGGTGTTTTCTGGTTTGATGATACCTCTGCTGGTGATAAGAAACTTGGACGTGTTTACCGTTACGTTCCTCATACTAATACATTGGAGCTTTTCTATGAAGGAAATGATGCACAAAAAATGGAATATCCAGATAATATCTGCTGTACTCCTTGGGGTGATCTTTGGTTCGTAGAAGATGGAAGTGGACAAGATCGCATTATGGGAATTACTCCAGAAGGCAAGGTTTATCCTTTTGCAGCAAACCGTTTCAATGATGCTGAATTTGCCGGACCAATCTTCTCACCAGATGGAAACACACTTTTTGTCAATATTCAAGATCCTGGTATGACCTTTGCTATTTGGGGACCATTCCAACGCAGAAACGCAGCACGCGCAAGAGAAATGTCCTATGCTGCTCCTGCGAACCTTGCACCGAAGCTTTCAGAAACAATTGCCAAGGCTGCCGAGGCACAAGGTATGTCTGTTCTAGAAGCAGCAGCATTTGAACGCCACGGAATAAAATTGAGCTAATGATAATTGGAGGAAGATAGATGCTACAAAATATTGGTATTCCCGGATTAATTCTTATTCTAGTCATTGCACTAATTATTTTTGGGCCTTCAAAGCTTCCTGAAATTGGACGAGCTTTTGGTTCAACTCTTAAGGAATTTAAAAAAGCCACAAATGATCTAGTTAATGGCGATAACAAAGAAGATGATAAAGCGGATGAAAACTCAAAGCTACAAGCTGTTGAGCGACCTAATAGTAAAACCGGTAGTTAATAAACAGTAGAAGTAAGGCAGGTCACATACCTGCTTACTTCTTTATCATTCGTTAAATACAGGCTTCTGAAGGAGGTTGTAAAAAGTGGATCTTACTGAAATGAACGTTGTTGATCATTTAAGTGAATTAAGAAAAAGGGTAATTATTACTTTAGCTTCATTTCTTCTTTTTCTCATCATCTCTTTCTTATTCGTTCAAGATATTCATCATTTCTTAGTAAAAGATCTAAATGATAAACTAGCAATCTTAGGTCCTGGTGATATTTTATGGATCTACATGGCTATTGCAGGAATCAGTGCAATTACATTTACAATTCCTATTGCTGCATTTCAAATTTGGCTTTTTGTTAAGCCAGGTCTTAGAAAAGAAGAGCAAAAAGTAACATTAGCTTTTATACCTGGTATCTTCATTTTGTTTATTTCAGGAATTGCATTTGGGTATTTTCTGCTGTTTCCAATTGTCTTATCCTTTCTCCAATCACTTGCAGGAGATCAGTTCGAAACCTTTTTCACAGTGGATAAATATTTTAGATTCATGATTAATCTAACCGTCCCTTTTGGCTTTTTATTTGAAATGCCTGCTATTATTATGTTTTTAACGAGACTTGGGATCATTAATCCACAGAGGCTTGCAAAATCAAGAAAAATCTCTTATTTTTTCTTAATTGTTGTTTCGGTACTTATTACCCCCCCAGACTTCATTTCAGATATTCTGGTTATTGTACCGTTAGTTCTTCTATATGAATTTAGTGTTACATTATCAAAAATAGTGTACCGAAAAAAACTAATCCTTGAATCAGAGCAATTGGCACCATAAAACACCTACAATAAAAAAACGATTTAGCACAGTCAGCATGACATACTAAATCGTTTCTTCTTATACTTCTTTCTTTTTTGCATAAATAATATAACGTTGTGGAGCATTCCCAACATAGCTAAAAGGATAGCAAGTCGTCACTAAAAGCTCTTCATACTCATTTTGAAGAGTAATAATACTTAAATCGTCGGCTTCAACGATTTTTGTTTCGGTAATTTCGTACTCAAAGTTTCCATATGGTACTATAACTTCAAATGTATCGCCAACTTCTAACTCACCGGCTTTACGAAACACGGTATCTCTATGTCCAGACAAAACAATTTGTCCATTTTCATCAGGATAATAGCTTCCCTTATAATGGCCGACGCCTTTTTCGAGATCATCAGGATCTGTTCCTTCTACGATAGGTAAATCTGCATTTAATCTTGGGATATGCAGGATTCCAATCGCCTCACCTATTGGCGGTTTAAAGGTACCATCTTCTTCTTTATATATTTCTTTGTCAGGCGGTGATTCTACAATAGACTTCGCTTCAGCTAATGAGTTCGATGTTTGCATTTTAGTATCAAAAATCTCCCATCCTGCATAGCCTACGATTCCTAATCCTATAACGATTAATAGATATGATAGCTTTTTCACGATTACTACCACGCTTTCCTTTAATGTTATAAAAATTATAACATAGTTAAGCATAGCTATAATAAGCGACTTAGTAGATTGGATAAAATTAATAAATTATAAAATATCTACAATACTTTTTACTTCCTTAAGCATTTTTTCTCTTGCTTCCTTGTCTACATTTGGAACAGAATAAAAAAATTTGTGTGTAATAACATTTATTCCACAATAATCTAGAATTCCCACATCCATAGAAGTTTCCATTGATGAGATAAGCTGGTTTGGCTTCATAAAATCCTCCGTCTGACTTGTTGTTTGAAACACAACACATTTTTTTTCTTTGAGTAAACCTTCAGCACCCTTTAAATGCTCATATCTGAATGCAAATCCATTTGTAAACACTCGATCGAAATATCCCTTTAATATTGCTGGCATACCACACCACCACGTTGGATAAATAAACACAAGGTTTTCTGCCCACAAAATTTTCTTTTGTTCTTCTATCATTTCTTCTGTTATTTTATTTTGTGAAAAATTAGTGTGGTTATCTTCCTCTAAAACAGGATTAAACTTTAATGCATATAGATCACGAACTCTTACCTCATGACCTTTATTGGTTAAGTGCATTTCCACCTCATAAGAAATGGAAGCATTAAAACTATTCTTACTAGGGTGTGCTAAAATAATAAGTGTTTTCATTGAAGCCTCCATTGTATTTTCTACTAGTATGATATTACCAAGGATATATTAAACAAACGTTTAATTAATTTAGGAAAAACTAAAAAGGACTGTCTATAGGTAGCTTTCACTACCATTTAAGACAATCCTTTTCATTATCAATTATTATTTTAATTCAGCTAACACTTCATCAATTTTTGCAAGCTCAGATTGTAAGCCTCCACCACTCAGGTACCATAGTGGACCATCTAAGTAAACAATTTTTTCATTTTTATAAGCTTCTGTTTTCTTTACAATATCATTTTCCATATCAGCATCAATATTAGACTCTCCTCCAACAGCTGCTGTACGGTCAATAACAAATAATACTTGTGGATTGAATTCTAAGATTGCCTCAAATCCGAAATTAGAACCATGAGAAGAAGATTCGATATCCTCTGTTACTGGTTTAAATCCATAAATGTCATAAATGTAACCATAACGTGAGTTTGTTGCGAATCCAGCTAATTTACCTTCGTTATACATCGTTACTAGTGAAGTTTCATAGTTTCCGGCTAAAGCTTTTATTTCTTCTAAAGCTGAATCAAATTTTGCAAGGTATTCTTCAGCTTCTGCTTCCTTACCAAACATTTTTGCTGCTAAATCAACTGATGATAAGAATGTGTTCCAGTAGTCATCCTGAGAAGTACCGACAAATACAACTGGAGCAATTTCTTTTAGTTCTTCATAATAAGCTGACTGACGGCCTGAGATAAAGATAACATCAGGAGCCATTTCAGCGATATCTTCAAGTAAAGGCTCTTTTAAACCACCAACACTTTTATATTCATCAGAAGCATATTTTTCAAGGTGAGCCGGTAGGGTAGAATCTTTCGCAACCCCAACAATTCCTTCAACACCTAATGCATCTAACGTATCTAAGAAACCATAATCGAATACAGCAATTTTTTCAGGCATACTTTCAAATTCTACATCTTCAAAGTTAATTGAACCTGACTCTTCACCTTCAACTGATGCAACTGTTGGAGATACAGTCAATGGATAAGTAGTACCTTCTTCCCCAGTTGTAGTTTCTTCTGCTTGATCATCAGCCGCAGCTGTTTCAGTTGATTCTTTTTTCGCTGGTTCTGTTGAAGCTTCTTCGTTAGAACCACATGCAGCTAACATTAATACCATAGCTGCTAACAATGCGATGAATAAATTTGTCTTTTTCATTTGTATATCTCTCCCTCTTATAATTTATATTGTTAATGATAATCATTATCACTGATAACGATTATCATTATGATCTATTAATTCTTTTAAGTCAACTACTTTTCATGATTTATTTTGGATTTTTTTCTAAAATTTCAATAATATAGCAAAAATCCCGAAGTAATACCCAAAGAAATCTAATTGATTTCTCTAGGTAGCGTATTATTAATTGTATGTCTTACGTATGTGAATTGAAATAAACACAAATCCTGCATCCATTCTGCTCTTGAACAGGAATATCCATATCATAAATTTCACGTAGAGCATCAGAATTTATGATTTCATGAGTCAGCCCGTTTTTCATCAGCCTACCATTTTTCAATGCAACGATACGATCTGAATAAACAGATGCAAAGTTAATGTCATGCAAAACAATAACAACTGTTTTTCCAAGTTCATCCACTAATCTGCGTAAAATTTTCATAATTTGAACGGAATGCTTCATATCTAAATTATTTAGAGGCTCATCAAGCAGGACGTAATCCGTATCCTGAGCAATGACCATTGCA